>NZ_QFFZ01000005.1 GCF_004369225.1 Pelotomaculum propionicicum | reverse complement strand
CAGAAAACTGGTCCGGCTGGTTTATGCTTTGCTGCGCACGAACCAGCTATATATTCCTAGAAAGAGGGGTGGTTGATCGCCTCCTATAAGTGACCGCCTTCTTGGTTGCCCAGTTATTACCAGTTGAGTATCTGGGATCAGTTTTTTATTGCCTTTTTTGCTTTCCCAGGACAAAATATTTTCCAGTTTTCTCGAAATTGGTGCTTGACATTTTACCGCTGGGCTTGTTATCGGGAGCGGCAGTGTAACATTATTAAAAGTATTACTCCTGTAAATGTTGCTATTTCCTTTCAGTCCCCTTGTTATCGGGAGCGGCAGTGTAACGTATTAATTCGTCAACAAAATCTATACGATATTTCTTCTTTCAGTCCCCTTGTTATCGGGAGCGGCAGTGTAACTATATTATTTTAATATATCAAGTGGTAAAATGGAAAACTTTCAGTCCCCTTGTTATCGGGAGCGGCAGTGTAACAGGGGGATGAGTATATCACCGCTGGTTGCTTGAACTGCTTTCAGTCCCCTTGTTATCGGGAGCGGCAGTGTAACCATTTGGAAGGACGACAGTCAGGTTGTCAATATCTATGCTTTCAGTCCCCTTGTTATCGGGAGCGGCAGTGTAACGAAAACAAAGCGCAAGGCAAAAGTGTGCTGGAGTTCGCTTTCAGTCCCCTTGTTATCGGGAGCGGCAGTGTAACCAGGCCATACGGCACCCGCAACCACCTGCTTTTTACCCTCTTTCAGTCCCCTTGTTATCGGGAGCGGCAGTGTAACATTATATCAGGTATTTTTCCCACTACTGCGTCTCGTCCGTCTTTCAGTCCCCTTGTTATCGGGAGCGGCAGTGTAACTCTAGCCTGGCCCGGGCGAACGGGCAGAAAGGATGACTTTCAGTCCCCTTGTTATCGGGAGCGGCAGTGTAACCGACCGTGAACTTCGTTTGAAACCATTGGTATTACTGGTTTTATTAGATGCTAAGAAATGCTCGGTACGTCCTTTTTTTCGAAAGACCCTTTTCTGCATCAAAACCCCCTTCATTTGCGAAAATCCAAGTTTTTTACATCTATTTGAGAATTCAAGTTTATTTTTAAAAACCCTTCTTTAACCCTTCTTTATTTTACCCCCGGCACTGCAAAATATAGGGGCAATGATCGCGGCATTCTCCATAACCTGGATCAATCTCCTCATAGATCATTCTCATTTTATTATCCCGCTCTTCAATAAACCACTGCCTGAGTTCATCGTCAATAATATGAATGTCTTTTTTCACAACCAGGCGGTCGCCCTTAAACTCAGCATATACAAGACAGCCCAGGTTTACCGGAAACTCGTGAATCGCTTCCATAACCAAAGCGTAACCTGTGGTGGTTAGCCGGTGAAACTTCTTCGGCTCACCGAATTTCAAATCCAGTACCATCGGCTCGGAAAAGGTAAAGGCGTCGGCGCTGAGGTTTGCGCTTAGCCCAAGGAAGGTTCCGTCCAACTTTTGCTCCACAACCACCGGTATCGCCAGGGCGGCAAGGGAATCTTCGGCTATATAAGGCTGTTTAATAAGGATCTCCTGAATCCGCGCGGAAACCCTGGCGTTTTCAAAGGCGGCAATAATAGCGGACTTTCTCTGAAGTTCTACAAACTCGTCTTCTTGAAGCCGGCTTTGGTACTCCGAAAGAAAACTCAAATCCAGAGGAGTGTTCAATTTTTTAATTATTTCCTGAAAATTGCCGACTCCTTTTTCATAAATCAGCCTTTTAGCCCTTACGAGGACACGAACAAGTATTTCGTGAAAAATTTTACCCCTGATCATTGCCAAATTAGGTTTTGCCTTGATCCTGTCTACCCTTCTGAGATAAAGATCCCGGCCGGTATTACAGTAAGAGTTGGCCACCTCGTAAAGAGCCAGTTTTATGTCGTATACAGGCGCCAACGGCGGTTGGTGCCAGTTCCAGCCCCGGAGCTCCTCAGCTGTTTCCATTTGCCTGGAACGCGGCAGCAGATTCTTTAAGAGCTGCTTTCTTTCTTCGTCGGTTAAAAAATACATAGAACCAAGGTCACCTCACGTCTCCACAAAAATTGCGATATTCACAGTCGATGCACTTGCCCTTTTGCAGCGTTTTATCAGGCATCGATTCCTTTGATACCATGAGCCGTATCTTTTCCAACATTTCCTTAACAAAAACACGGGCGTTCGGAGTAACCTCCACAGGAATTACCTTACCGTCGTCAATGTATATAAAACCGTAACGCACAGGCTTGTTGTAAGCCTCCTCCAACAGCATGGCGTACGCGACAAGCTGGTATTTGTGATTTAAAGATGGCCCCTGTGAACTGTGTTTAAATTCGACAGGAAAAATTTCTCCCCCCGCCACAATGTGCATGTCCAATTTGCCTTCCAGACCGAGGCGCAAGGAATAGAGACCGGTATGGAATTTCCGTTCCCCTTCTTTAAAGTTGTAGCGCTTGAAGGTTCTTCTCTTTTCCAGCCTGTCCAGCTCCAGGTGGGCCTCCCGGCCGTATTGCATCTTCCTGGTGATCTTTTTCTCAACCGGGCAGACATAGGTAAAATAAATAATTCGCGGGCAGTAAATATATTGCTTTATATCGGTAACTCGAAGCTTAAGCATCCAGGACAGCCCCCGGCTCAACAACAATCGCTTCCAGCAATTTTAAATCCTTATCGCAAACCGGGCAAATCAAAATCTTGCCGTTCTTCCTGCCAAGAGTCTTCCTTAACCTTTGTTTTAACTCACCTCTCCGGTTGTGATTCAGTTCGCCGAAGAAGGCCGAATACTGAATGTGGGTAAGGCCGTAATCCTTGCAGGCTTCAAATATCTTGGTGCGGACTTTATCCTCTTCGATGTCGTAAATTACAATGGTTTTCATTTTACCACCCGCCGACAAAGGGCCGGTATTTGGCCTCCCCACGTAGAAAAGTGGCTACACGGCGGGCCTGGCTTTGAATTATCGTCCGCAGTTTGTATTTTCTGCCCTGGAACTTCTCCTGGCTTTCCAGTCTTTCCCTGATCCTGTCTGAAAGGTCGCGTTTTGTGTTATTTGAAAGCATACCTTCTTCCATATCTATCGCGAAACCTTTGTTTACCATCGCAATTACCACCCGGTCCACCACCTGCTGCCGGAACTCCTCGACAAAGTCGTAGACCAGGCTAAGTTTTCCAGGGCGGTCAACATGCAGAAAACCGCCGAAAGGATCAAGGCCTGCCAGGATCAAAGCGCCTTCCACCTGCCTGTAAAGCATCCCGTAGCCATAATTCAACAGGGAGTTGACCGGATCGGCGCTGTCCCGGTGTTCCCGCCCGGGAAAGCTTATCTTATCGCCGGTCAGCATCTTGATGCCTTGCCAGTAGAGGTTCCCGGCGCGTCCCTCAATGGACATTAACTGTCCGCGGGCATCGTCTATGCATTTGCCTTTAACTTCTTTAAGCTGGCCCGATATTTGCTCTATCTGGCATATAATACCATGCAGGATCTCATAGAGGCCCTTGTCCACACCTTTACGGTATTTTGAAAAATATTTTAGAACATTGACCTGGTTCTTCAGCTTTCCCTCTATAAAAAGCTTGGCCAGTGAAACGCCCCTTTCGTCGAAAAAGGCCATTAGCTGTTCGCGGCGGGTAATCACCGTCCCGGTAAGGTACGGGGAAACCAGTTTGGCAAACGGTTTTCCGGAAGGGGTGAGAAAACTGATCTGGACACCGTGCTCGACGCACTCCCTGATCATGTCCGTGGACAGGCTGGCGCCGGGCGTGTCGATGATCACCTGCTCAAGGTCGTGGAAAGGGATTTCGCTTACAACCTTGCCGTTTTCTTTCAGCACTAACCGCTCGCTCTTCTTGCCCAGAAAGGAGCCGTAGTTGGTTACGAGTAGTTCCATTTCAAGCCACCGCGCCTTTCATAACAGGATAATAATTAAACTGTTTGATACAGAAAAATTTTCCGAAAAAGTTAAGGAAGCAGCTTGTTGAAATCAGAACTGTATAATACAAAAAACCTCCCCCTTCAGATTGTATTATTTCCAGGGAGAGGTATTTTTATCCAGACGCTATATGGTATAGTAACAGTTTATAGTGATATTCACCGCTACAAAGCTCTCGAAAAAATGGCGCGGGACAATGCCCGGATTCGGTATGGCAGCGGGATGAGGGAGGCTTCGATGGTCATAAGCAGAACATCCTCCTGAACCAGCGTATAGACCACCTGTACGGCAGAAGCCACGTAGGCAATATTGTCCGGTGATCCTATACTAGCATTCTCCAAAGGCTTGAGTCTGGAAGCAGGAACACGGACGACGGAGTCATGGTTGGACAACTAGACGCTGTAGGTAGTATCACCCCATAGTGTTTGGATGTCTATGATATCTATCTCGCCATATTCTGTGCCCATGACCAATTGCCAAATTGCATTACCTTCAAGCCTATGTGATTATCCTTATAGGATACTTCAGAACTTGGTGTAATCGACTACTGCCAGAAAAGCCGCCCCCAAGAATCCATCCTAACACGGTTAACTCCGGTATTACAAACTCTGGTCCCCGGAACAAAATGAGCGCCTTCGCTGAAAATATGCTTGCCCGGATTGATAAAAGGGGCATCTGTATCGGTAGTTCGGTACTCTCGCCCTGCAAGCACTTCGATATCTCCAAAGAACACGCAATCTGCGCGATAGGGTAAATGTCCGATGAGGGGTTGTTCATAATCAAGTAGTATGTCTTGATCAGGGGCAGATTTCCATATCTCCTCAGCCCTCGCCCGGCACTTTTTCGGGACTTCTATGCGATCTATCCGTCCAAAGCCATAGTTCCTCTCACCACCAATGGTGAGTCCTTCGAAGATGTTAATATCCCCACACAATATCGATCCATCACAGATTGTCAGCGGATGTCCCAAAACCCCGGACGCACAAATCATCCAAACGGCGCCGATCAGTAAAACTCTCCGCACCGCCTCTCCACGGTAACCGGTAAGGTCCCGGATAAATTCGATTTCGTGTAGGCTCGAATCTGCGGCGATTCCTGCTTGGTCGTCAATGCGAGTAGAAACATATGATTCCAAGAACATAGCGCGGAATGCCCTGTCGTCGTAATTATCCCATTTCAGACCGTTTGGGGTGTATGCCGGAATAAAGATCTGCTCTCCGTCAGAGAGATAAAAATAGGAGAAAAACACCTGCCGCTTTATCTCTTCTCCAACTTGCCGAAATTGCCTGGCCGTAGGTGATTTGCACAATCTTGGGGTCAAGCCTGCTGTAACGGCTCCCCACACGGCTTTACCTGGAACATAGCCGCGGGTTGGAGCTAAAACAGTTCCGGGCCTGTTTGGTAAAAACCCAATATGGAGTGGGCTTTGCAGTTCAAAGCATAAAAGCAGTCGCTGCCAGGTCATCGACTGTTCACCTCTGCCGCTGGTGATTCATCCACATCAAGCGCTTTGGCATGGTATCGGGCATAGGTCAGTGTCTGCTGCCACAAACGTTTAACAAATAAATAATTATCAATATTAACAGCCAAGTCCTGCAGCCATTTGGTAACTTGCCCAAAATCAGTATTGTCAGGCGCGGTTACTACCAAGTATTTAAGCTGAGCGTGTCGGCACAAACCAATAAGGTGTTTTATATAATGCTTGCCAATGCGTACTTTCGCATTGGTTTCAAGATACAGGATGAGCCCATAAGGCCCATTTTCCAATAGCACCCCAAGACCCTTGGTGACCACGTTTTCCTTTTCTTTTGGTGTATCCTCGATCTCTATCATCTCTTGAGCCGTCTTCATGCAGAGGAAATCGAGATTAATCAACTGGCATTCCCCCATTATTATCGTTGCACAAAACTTCAAGACGCCCAAATCCCCGAGTCCCCATACCACCGATGCCGAGAAGCTTGAGCACTCTATACGCCTTTCGGAGAAGTTTATTAACGTCTTCGACTCCTACACCACCGCTGCGTCGCTCATCAATGGCCACTTCAAATCCCAGGACGGTACCGCGTGGGATGGCCTCGTAGGTAAACAGGGCCCCGGGTTTAGCAGCACCGGTTTCTCTGTCTATACTGACCGAAGTCCTGACCTCCAGGTGGTCATTGACCAGATGGTAGAACATTTTGTCTGATACCATGGCCACTTTTTTCACAAACGTAAGTGTTTGGGGTAATACTTCACCAACATCGGTAACCTTCGCCGCATCGGCTTCCAAAAGAAGCCAGCCGAGCTGGAGCGGTTTGCCACTTTCTAGACCATTCAACGGGATAAATTTATCTTCGTCCTGAGGGCCTTTAGGCCAGTCCTTTTTCCCAACGCCAGAAAATAGCTTGGTCCAAACCAGTAACCTTTCCGCAGTACTCACCCAAACGGTCCCCAGGTGCGAATTAACGGGAAAGAGGACCACCTGCATGTCAAAGAAACGGACCATTCCCTGTTTCCCCTTTTCGCCCTCGGACGTGCCGAAAACTGTATCAATGTCGGGGAGACTCGCATCTTCTTCCTTCGCTTGCTCGGCATAAGCTCTAATTGCACCGGCCAGTGAGGTGCCGGGAACTTTCGGAATCCCCGTCGCCGGCTCCCGTACAATACTCATGTCAACCCGCCCCAACTGGTAACCGCCAGTGCCGACATGCACCGGGTCAAGACACAAGGCCAGATATTGCTTCGGCTCATTCATTAAGCGAACCCTCCTTTATTACATGCTGGAAAAGCTCCAATGTCTCTAATAATAGCCCGTCCTCCAATGAACCCTCTAATCGGCGTTTTGTTTCAACAGAAAGTTTCTGCCACTTATCGCCATATGCGTCACGTAGAACCACCCTGCCAAACCTCACGAATACAGACATATACTCTTCTCCTACCTGTACCCATTCCTCCAACTTGGTCCGCAGCGCATCTTCAAGTTGATGTCGCTGCGCACGGCTGAGTTCATACAGGTCATCCCATATTTCAAACATTCTTTGCAGGTAATGAAGGGGAAACGGCCTCGGACGGATTCGGCCGTAACCAACTGACGGCCGGACGGGCCAATGATCTTTCCTGCCTTCATAATTCAACCTGTGGCGATCGGCCGTTGAGCCTAGTAAGTCGAAATCGAAGTAGCCCGGTGTCATCCAGATCGCTTGTGAGCCGCTTACAACTGTAAGCTCGGTAATGTTATGTTTACCGTTACTTGCCGATTTGGATGGATAGGCGCTGAAGAAGGGATCCCCCGACAGGCTGGATGTTTCCCACCAGGGAGACAACATTAGTCCTTTTCCAAAAGACGGGTGATTAAGAATCTGCTGCCCGGCATCCAAAAGCGCGTAGAGCGGGTATTTACGCTTGGCGGCCAATAAGTTCACGTGTATAGGGAGTTTTCCTTGCACTTTTTGAAAACGTTCATTATAGAGAGCTAAAAGCTGCTTCAATACGGCAGGAATGCTGTCCGCCGGGAATAGTACCTGGCAGAAAACCGGCGAGAAGGCAAGAACAGTATAAGGAAGGTATGGTTCGACTGCAAACCGGTTTCCATCTATCCTGACGGGATTGCTGGGAGAAACTGCCTGACTCAGTTGCTCGCTTGTTTCCTCATCGACCCATGAGATTATGCCACCTTCAACAATTGCTTGCTGAACAGCCGACAATCCTTGAAAGCGGACGTCATCCCGTTCCAATCGGAACTTTGCCAGCGAATCGACAGTAAGGAAATCTTGTCCACCATTATCAAGACAAAGAACTACCATCTCTTTCGGTATAAGGCCCGGTACAACGATACGGTAGGTTTGACCTGCCCGTACTCCGTCTACCGCGGAATAGGTTTTGAAAATGAATCGTTGGGGCTTAATCGGAAATATACTACTGTTCACCCGGGAAAGCCAAAGCCACAGATACTCCTCAGTTTCCTCCCATATCCTGGCAAGCCGTCCTGGAGAAGGGTTTTGGGTGAAAATCGAAGTGGCTAAATCTTCGGCCGTTAAGGAGTATGAAGGATCCTTATTGATTTTACCTCGCAAATTGTCCAAGAATCGGAGGATATAATTGTTCTCCCCCGGTTGTGGCGAGGCGTCAATATCCTCAAAAAAGGTATTTAACAATGGTACTTTAAAGCCAGTATCTTTAACCGGATCAGCCAATATGAATTCCAAAATGCCTGTAACAGCTTCAACGGTCGGTGCTACCGCGGATGAATTCAGGAGAGTATTGAGTTTTCGTGCCTGTTGAGGGTTTCTTAGGATACGCTGTAGCCTCGCGGAGTTATACCAGTCATTATAACTCTGAGAAAAAACAGTCATCAGCCGCTCCCCGCTAAGCCAGCGCGATAAATCGAAGCGGATGGTAAGAAGAGCAACACGATTGCGGGCATCGGCAACCTCGTCTATCCAAATGGTCTGCCCTTGCCGCTTTGACTGCCACTCATACTGCCGGTCCTGACGTCGCTCCCAGCAAATAGAACAGGTTTCGTCGGTTGCAGGTTTACTACGGAACCCGCAAACTGAACAGACATCCTGGCCAGTGGCGGGACCTGTGAGATCAGATCCATCCATAAGAAGGTGCTCTTCTCTGGATGAGTCTTCTCTCTCTATCGACAGAATAGTCGCCACCCGGGGTACTGCCGCCAAACCGTCGCGGCTCTGCATCTCTTTAGCAATCATTGTCATGGTGCGACGAGGTTTGCTGAGGGTAAGGAAAGGCCAGAGCTCATCATTGGAATGCTTGCGAATAAGCGGAACGATTTTTGTGGCAAGTTCCTGGACAAGTTCTTCTGCCACGTCATCGTCTGTAACTCCGGGAAACGTGAAAAACAGCCCGCTCAAGTCCCGATAGACCAGGTTTCCCAGGGGAAATTCGACCTCTATCACCCGCCGGACTTCTTTGGTCACAGTATTTAGAATCTCCTGCCGGTGCATGATATCGGATGGTTTGCGACCACACTCGATAAAACCAAGCCCGTTCCAGCCCACGCCGAGCAGACGCCATCGTACGTCGTTGTAATCGTATTTACCGTTTTTCATTGGACACGGGTCCTTGCCTATGGCCAACGAGACCAGAACCGGCTTAAAAAGTGAAGCCACCCCTCTAGATTGCGCCCAGAGGTTTACGTCGTTGGCCGGCAATCGCGTTTCTCCAAGGGCTTGAGATAATCCGGGCTGCAGAACTTGCACTGCCGTTTCCCATAAGTCTTCTATACCGCAGGAATTGTTAAGGTAGAGGTCAAGAGCACGTGCCAGTTTCTTATCCATCTCAATACGCATAGTGTCAATACATGCCGGATCGATCCTCCGGTCCTTGTTGTAGCCGAAAGGTGTGGAAATCCACATATCGTTAATCGATGGTTTCCTTCGTACTACCCCTTTCTCGTCAGAAGACGTCTTCCCGTGACAGGTATTAAAAAGCTGTAGCAGCATACAATCTGGAGCTTTACCCTTATATTTCCCGATAAAATCGGTAAAGCTTCCCCTCAGCTTTTCTACTTGACCGTGTAATGGGAAAGAAAAAATATCTTTTAGTTCAGGTCTATTAAGCCGCGACCAAAGTTCTGGAAAATTTTTCGGGTCTTGGTGAGTATCTTGTGCTCCACCCTCCACCGAATATGCCTGTAAAAACTCTGAAGATGCCTTACCGAACATGTGTAAAAGGGCGCCGATCTCGCCCAGGAGGATGGCATCCTTTTGTTTTTCAATGTTGGATAGAAGATTAGGCATTTGCATCCTCCTCTCCGGCTGCAATTGTACTGGCCAGCTGCTCCCCAAGTCCGACCAAATCTGTAACATAGCACACTTGGTATGTTTTAGTTTTTTTTGCTTCAGTAACTGGAGCAGACTCTAATTTACCAGCACGTCGAGCAGCCCATGTACTCCCCGATTTTTGGTACCATGCCTTGAAAGCCTCGAAATTGGCAGAGTCTCCTTCCCTGCGTCTTTTATACTGGGACCTACTAAGAAATTGACCGTTTTGCAGGTATTCATTTTTCACGTTGCCTTTGTCATCTATATACTTATGGAATTCTTCCTGTGGCTCCTCGAAATGTTCTAGAGACCCCTCGTTAGAAACTCCCGGTTCAGGCCAGATGGGACCTTTCAGGACCAGCGACCCTTTTGTCAGCTTATTTTGCACTATCCCCCATCCGGCAGTTTTCTTGGCTGAGAAACCGTATTCCAGTAGCATGGTTTTTACCGCCATCATTGCTACCTGTAGATCTTGCGCAACTTGAACCGATTTCCAATTACTACCCTTGGGCCAGGGAACATAGAGGAGGCAGAACGTACCTTCCGAGCCTGCTGGAACCGTCTCTACGGTGATAGGGGCGCGATCATTGGGAGTCCTTGTGTCGCGTTCTAACGAGGTGATGACCTCTTTTTCCGTATTACCTGTAAAAAATGTAGCAAAAAAGTGCAAGCGGCCAGTCTGTCCCTCATCATCGCGGCTGGAACCAAACAACTGAAGGAGAATCTTCTTATCTACCCCACTCAACAGCTCGGCGGCGAACCTTAAATGCCCCTTCCAGGTCGTCGGCTTGACCATGGGCCAACCCGTTGTGTGATCCCTAACAATGGGGCTATGAACCTCAAAAGGCTTTTTCTTTAGGGGGTTTTTTTTCACTTCTCGTTCTTCATAATGGTGGAATTCGTTTTCCGTTTTGCTGGTGAAGGGCCTTGCCAAGGTAAAGCTCAACCTGAGCAACCAGGAACCATCAGGGAGGTTGTCAAGGTCGGACGCGCCCGGGAAGAAACGGTCAAGTTCGGGCTTCCACACATCGCCTGCCGTTTTGGCTGCTATAAGGAGAGTATCTCCTATTTTCCTTTTCTCAACTTCGATATCCTTCTGGGCATCCTTGGCCATTTCTGCAAGGTACCAGTCAAATATGTGCTGCGCTGGCATATTCAACCCCCCACTTTGAACATCGATTCAATGTCTGCCGGATAGGGCTCCACGTGTAGACGTAAGCCACCAACAACTTGTCCCATGAACTTTTCTAACTTGAAAGGGTCCGACAACAAAGCGCGGAACGCTGTTTCTACCTGGTTGCCGTCTATTGGGATGAATGCAAAGATCCGCATAGTCCAGCGACCTTCAAGTTTATAAAAATGTGTGACAAAGACGTCGGAACCTTTAGGACGATCTCTATTTTCTCGTGGTCGAGGGTCACCCCATTGCTGGGTAGTACCCATCAGCCGATGGCGTTCGTGGACAAGATTTTCGTTAAATCCCGGGAAATTACTAGTCTCGCGTAACCACTGCCGTAAAAATGCCCGTATTGCGGGGGAGGAAGGAACCCATTTAGACTCAGCAGGCGGAGTCCACAGTTCTCTCTCTTTTTTTGCTGTGAGTGAGATTGCTTGCCAGATGCTTGAAGCATTCAATGTGTTATCATCAAGTAGTATCGTGGCGCCAACGAGGTTTCTCAGGTCCGGCATACGGTTAAGATTCTTACCTTGATTAGCAGGACATCTGGCAAGTTCTTCACACAATAAGGCAAAATCCATCTTCGTTGACTGGTTACCGGCCCATTTGATCTTTACAACCCCCTGTCCTTGGCTCGTCTTGCCTCCTAGAGCTCCGTATTGCTCAATCAGGTGAAGGATACAGCGAAGGACGGCAGCCTCAAAATCTCCCATGTCGCTACCACCCATGGGCAGGAACGACAGGGTAAATGGGTCTGCCACAATGGCAGGAATTCGCCAGCCGAGGTGTTTGTTATTCCCCGGATTCCGAAGTTTCACCTTCAGGAGCGGCCCAGCACCACTTCCGCCCTCGACCTGGAGGCGAAACCGCCTGCTATATCCAGTACAGCCGAAAAGCTGGCAAACAGGGCAGATACTTGCCAACTTCTCTTTCTCCCTATATTCGCATGTTCCGCCACCTGAGTCACAGACATAGTATTTGAGTCCACGAATCAAAGCTTCGTACCACCATCGTAATGAACCCAGAATACCCGTCTCCAGAACACGCTCTCCTTTTCTTTCTGCGTCTCCGGTCCATAATGGGGTTAATGGTGTTATCTGCATGTTCATGCTTCACCTCCTGTCCTTGTCAGGGCTTGGTTGTACCACATGAGGAGCTTGGGATCCTCCTGGAGGGCGTTCTCGGGAATCTTACGAGCCACACTAATGATGCGTAGTCACACTCCTGCCATGCCTTTTTGAACCCGGTGCGGACGGCCTCCATCCTGCGCTTTTTATTTTGGAAGTAAATTTCAAACTCACGTAATCATATCGTTAACCCTCGCAAAGAATTTATTAAGTATTCGAGAATAATATGTAAAATTCCTCTTATTAATAGAAATAATACTATAATTTTACATTAATAAAATGAGAAAAAGAGCCTTTTTGACTCTCTGCTTAGTAAAAAATGCGGTATTGGGCGACTAACGCGCATAAATTCCCTGAATGTTTATATTCCGCCCTTCATATGTAAGGAACTATCTGTCCACCTCCACGCATTCCTGCTCCAGGCGGATGCCCTTCTCCAGCATGTAAAGGATAACTTCGTGGAAAAGGCGGTACTCCTCTTGCTCCAGCAGGCGGCGCAGCCTTTGGCCGTAAGCGCGGTCGAAGGGAAGGCCGAACTGCTCATAGCGCCGCAGTGTGGCGACATCCATACAGAGCGGCTTGAGTTCCAACCCGCATTTGCCGCGCAGGTGGTTGAAGATGGTAAATCCGCCGTAGTCGATATCGCCCCAGTGGTAAAAGGCAACCTCCCTGCCGGCAGCCTCCAGGTAGCCGCGCAACTTGGTCAGGAAGAGGCGGCGGGGTGAATTGTGGTAGCCGCCCAGGTAGACGGTCAAAAAACGTCCAGGGTGTCTTTTAATAAATTCGTAATAAGCGGTCAGGTTTTCAATGGTGATGACCCGCTCCGCGCTTATTTCCAAAACCTCCATCTGCCGCACCATTTCGGAGGGGAGGCCAAGGTCCGGGGTGAAAACCTCGGTATCGACAACGCGGCCTTCTACGGAAAACTTTAGGGGGCCGCTGATGAACAGGTGCTGCGGGTTGTCCACCAGGCCCAGTTCGGCCAGGACTTCCTTCTGTTCCCAGCCTTCTCTTTCGCCCTCGCCTTCTCCCTCACCGGCCCGGAAAGCCGGGTGAAAGTCCCTGGCCGCGCGGGCCAGCGACCCGGCCACGCTGTCGAAAGCCTTGCTGTCGCCCAGTACCCGCTGGCTGAATACGCGCCGCGGTGTTTCATCCTTTAAGACGGCTGCTTCCCGGACCGCTTTGAACAATAATTCCACCCGCTCCAGGTCCCCGATGTCAAAGTAACGGGCCACGCTCTCCCCCCGGCTCAGGCGCTCAGCCATGCAACTAAAAAAAGAAGCCGCCCACGAGGGCGCGCCTGCGGAGTAGGTACGGGCCAGCGCGCACACCTCACTGGCGGCGGCGGCTCTCGGCTTCCGTCCCAGGTAGCGGTAGGCATCTCCCACCGCCTTGGTGTTTAAGGCCACCTTTTCAATCAGGTTGCCTTCCTCGTGCTTGACCCAGCGGATCTCGATCAGGCCCCGGCCGGCCAGGACCAGGCAGGACTCGTTAATCTCCGACTTTGGCCGGGCGCTGGTATCGTCAAAATAGGCCGGCAGGTTTTTACGGTTGAAGTGAAACCAGATTCTGCGCGCGGGCTTTTCGACGTTCTCCAAACGCTTTTCCGGGAACTGTCCTTCCGGCCCGGTACCATCACTTCTTTCCCCGGACGCCCGGCCCGCGCCTGGCAGCATGTTTACAGCATTTCCCGTTTCCAGGGAAAGCTCTGTTTTACCTGTGGCGCTTCGCTCGTATCTATCCAGCAGGGCGTTTAAAATATCATACGTGGTTTTCATCCTCACTGCAAACATTCCTCTTAAGACAACTTTTATCAAACAAAAAAATAGTTTTGTTTCTTTTCATTAATTTTTTCCTTATCTCTCATTTTCGATCTCACCCATTTGCTAATATTTTTTTTGTTAAGCCACCGTCTCACCCGCATCTTTCTCCGGCGCGCCCTCTTCCGCCAGTTTAAGCTGCTTGTAGTCCTCGATCCAGCTGTAGTGGCCTTCCCGCAGCACCAGCAGGGTGGTGGGCACATGCGGCGCGATGTACTCGCACTTGTCGGTGGGCGCGGCGATGATCACCTGCATGCCCAGTTCGTTGATGAAGCGCAGGCTGTTCTCCACCCGGTCGCTGTCCATCCGGTTGAAGGCCTCGTCGAACATCATCAGGCGGATGCTGTCACGGTTGACCTTGGCGCGGTAGAGTTGGACGAATGAGGCCACGATGGCGACATAGTAGGGTGTCTGGGTCTCGCCGCCGGACTTCTCCCGGCAGACCTTGGAAAAAGTGGAGGTCTCGCCGTTGTAGTCGGTGATTTTGATATCGTAGTCCAGGAAAGTCCTGTAGTCGGTGTAAACGGCCACATTTTCCGGCAGCTGCTCAGCCGGTGTGTTGACTATTTTGTCGAACAGGTCGTCCATAGCCTCCCGGTGCCTTTCCTGGAAGATGGAATCAAAGAGGGAAACCCCTCCCTCCACCAGTTCGGTGTCCATAATCATCTCGTAAAAGCGGCGGTGGCGGACCGAAGGCTCAACCAGGAAGCGGTAGCTGTCGCTGCCGAAGGACACGTTTTTCAGCGCGTCATTCAGGAAATTAAACTCGGTCCTGGCATTTTCCACGTTCTCCCTGAGCTTGTGGATAAAATGCTCCTTAAACTCCTGCTCGGCCTCGCGCTTGGCCTGGTTGATTCTTTCCTCGTACTCGGGCAGTTCGCTTTCGGCCAGCTTTTTGTGCTCACGCAGGTATTCCGCGATTTCTTCAGCCTCCGCCCTGCCGCCAAAGTGATAGTCACTGTTGTATTTGACCTTTAAAGCGACAAGCTCGTTTCGCTTGTTGGCAATCAGGCCCTCCAGGCTTTTCTGGTTGTGCAGGAAACTGGCCGCGATATTATCCGGCGTGCGGCGGCGCAGCTCCTTCTCATAGCGCGGGGCGCCTTTCTCAACTATTTCAGGATGGCCGGCCGCAAACTCCGCCAGCGCAGCCTCCGCTCCGGCAGCCTCCCGCTCAAGAACAAGACGGTTCTGCTGCAGGCTTTCGATGGCTGTTTTCAATTCCGCCTGTTTCGCTATATACCCTTCAATCTTTTGGCGCAGGTTCTCCATGCGGTTCTTCAGCGCTTCCATCCGCACCTGGATTCCGGCGAAGCCGGAGGTGTCCACCGCCGCCAGTTCCCTTTTCTTGTCGTCAAGCAGTTTTTCCGCGGCAGTCAGATCGCCGAAGACGCCCAGCCTCTCCTGCAGCAGGACGTAGCGGCCGTCCCTGACGGAGCAGAGCGAGCGCAGGCTTTCGAGTCCCGTCACTTCGCAGCTTAACTCTTCAAGTTCCGCCTTTACCCGGGCCAGGCTGGACTCTTTGCGGGAAATCTGACGTGCGTAGGCGCGCTCTCCGATAAAGGGCGTTTCATAAACTTCAAATTTGATCTGCCTGGCAGTGTTGTTGACGTACGTCATACAGGTGGGCGTTATGGCGCGGCGGTGCTGCTTGAGCTGCCGCTCGCTCTCGCACTTGATCACGTTGCCCATCAGTTGCCTGACATAGGCCAGGGCGTAGCGGTTCTCCGAGCGCACTTCTTCCGCCAGGCAGCCGGGTTCCATTCTGTCAAGGAAGCTCACCACCCTGGCCGTGTTGACCAGTCCCACGCCGGAGATACGCCGCTCTTTTTTGTATCTTTCGTAAACGGAAAGGGCAAAGTCAAAGTGCTCCGGTTCGACGATCAGGTCGAAGCGCTGGGTGTTGAGCCAGCCTTCCACGGCGTCCTGCCACTTTTCGTCCGGCACTTCGAGGAGTTCACAGAGCACTTTGGGCTCAACTGTAAGCCCTTTTTCTTTTTGAAATCTTTCTGAAATTAAGTCTCGAAGTTCTCTTACTTTTTGGTCATATTTATGTTTTTTATTGTGCAGGCCGGCCAATTCGTCATTAATTACTTCTTCCTCCTCACCCAGTTCCCTTTGGCGCAGCCCGGCTTCCCAGATACGGCTGCTCAAGCGTTGCTCCAGCTTTTCCAGGACATCCCGGCCGCCGGCCAGTTGCGCTTGAAAAGGCCGCCCTTCAACAGCCGCGCTCTCCCCGGCCTCCGGCAGGCGCCCTTCAGCCAGGTTGCGGAAGAATCCGCCCAACACCCGCAAATTCATCTTTTCGTCCGGTGAAAGAAGTCCGCCCCCCGCGGACTGCAACTGCTCCAGGCGGGCCATTTCGCCGGCGGACGCCGTCTTGACCCAGGTCTGCCGCTTTTGCAATTCCTCCCGCCCGCGCGTTAAATTGCCGATTTCCCCTTTCAGCCGTTCCACCAGCTGAAATGCTGAATTGGCGGCCAGGGCATCCCGGTAGCTCTCGTACTCCTTCTTGCTGCGATCTTCGTTTTCGCGGGCCTTCTCCAGCTTTACGCCGGCCCTTTGCAGTTCCTGTTCGTTTTTCGCCATTTCCTCCAGGTTGGCCCGCAGCAGCGCGCAAGCGTGGTCCCGGGCGCCGCGCCGGATCAGATACTCCTGCAGCAGCACTTTCTCCTGTTCTTTTACGATCTCATTGTTTTTATCAATAATGCCCGCCAGGAACTCCAGCTTCTCCCTGGTGCGGGCGGCCAGGTCGCTGTATTCCCTGTAGCGCTGGAGGTTTTCCTTCATCACCTCAATGTTGACGTGTTTTTCCTCCAGAACGTATGAATACACGAATTGGCGGATGTCGGTAATCGGCTTGAAAGAGATGGCCTTGACCAGCAGGTGGAAGAAGCGGTCGCTGCGCAGGTTGCCGAGCTTGACCAGGAGGTCGTTCTGGTACTCCTCCACTGTGGCGTAAAACCTGGACTTGTATTCCTTGAGCGCCGTTTTCAGCTCGCGGATGTTGCGGGGGCGCCTGCCGGCCAGGAAGAGGCTGTCCTCCAGGCGGCAGTCCTCCACCTTGAAGAACTTGCTGTCCCAGGTGCGGCCGTCGGAGTAAGAGTCAACGGCCACGCCCAGCAGGAAGTAACGCCGCTTGACGCCGTCATAGAACTCCAGCGCCACATAGGAGGTAATATCTCCGCTGCGCAGGCTGCGCAGGCCTCCCTCCGTGTCGCTGCCGGTCTTGCAGCGGATGTAGCCGGCCAGGTCCCGCTTCGTTTCTTCAAAAGCGGATATGTTGAATTTGACCTTGCGCAGGTCTGCCACCAGCACGTATTGAATGGCGTCCAGAATAGTCGACTTGCCGACCCCGTTGTCGCCGGTAATCAGCGCGCTGCCTTTGATCTCGATGGTCACGTTCTCAAAGTAATGCCAGTTGATCAGCTTAATTCTGGTCAATTCTTTCATTGTCCGGCTCCTCGTCCTCCTCTCCGGGGGAACTGTCGTTGCGGTAACTTTCCAGCTTGTCGTAAACGCTGCGCAGGTCGTCCACCCGCACGGCAAAAAGGACGGTCGGGTAGACCTCCAGGCGGCACTCGGGATCCGTGACGTCGCCGTCCAGCGGCTGCAGGATGTTGAAGCGCTTGAAAAGGCTGACGGCCTCCCTCAGGCTTTTCTTGTCTATGGGCCTTGCCCGGATTTTCAGCGCCGCGTACTTGTCCTGGATTTCCCTGACTTTTAGCAGGATGTTGTCGGTGAGGTTTATTTCCTTGCGCTTTTCTTCGTAACAAAGCCTGATAATGAGCAGGATGATAGACTCTTCCAGCCTCAAGTGGAGGCGGTTCGCCGGAAAGTCGCTCACCGCCTGGTAGACGCTGTAACTGCGGTCGCCCGTCAGGGTCCAGCCGGCCAGTCGCAAATACTGGCGGAAAAGCTCCTCGTTGCGTTCAATAAAGTAGTAATCCTTCTTATTCTCCTCATTTCTGCGGGTGATGAAAGTGCTGGCCAGCAGTTTATTGACTATCCTGGCGAACTCGTCCCGCTCCTTGACGCTCATCTGCTCAAAGCGCTCCCAGGGATGCACGGCTCACGTTTCCTTCCTTTAAGATTTTACGGCCGGGGCCGGCGCCGTAAAAAAAGCGCGTCTTTAAACTCAAAGCGCCCGTTACCACTGCTCACCCGCGTGCCGGTATTGAAGTCGACCCGGTAATTGACCAGGCGTGAATTGCCATAGGCGGCGGCATAGATGAGCTTTAAAAAATCCTCCAACTCTTCAACTCCCATTTCGCGGGCGCGAATGGAATCTTTGCCGCCCAGCTTTTCCAAAACGAATGCGTTTATCCTTTCCCTGGTCATGCGCCGGGCCATTTTTTCCCGGTACTTGCGCAGGGCTTTCCGGCGCTCTTCCCCGCCCGGCCCGGCCAGTTCCCGGAAAGCGGCGGGCGTGTGGCTCCTGGCTGCTTCCCTGGCGTTATAAAGAGAATAGTAGTCGACATACGACTGTGAGAAGAGGCTGAACAGCCTGCCGAAATCTCCCGGCAGGCCTTGGTCCCGGCGGTAGCCTTCCTCCCTGAGCAGCCCGGCCAGGTACTTGAGCGACTCCATCAACTGGCCCTCCACATCCTTGCTGGAATTGAGAATATACTTTAACTGCAGGAATGAAGCGTTGGCGTACTGGCTGTTGCGGCGGTCGATCTCTTCCAGCAACTCGTCCATCTCTGTGTAGGCCTGGCGTATGTAGTCCAGGCGCGAATATGTCTCCATTTCCGCTGTGCTGCGATCGGGGTAGCGGCCCCTTTTTACGTCCAGCCCGGCGGTGGCCGCCACCCAGGCCGGGTCGTTGTACCATTCGCTGATCCTCTTGATAATCTTGGGGCGGTAGCGGGAGACGTTGTCCGACGTCTTCAGGCGGTGGTAGCTGCGGTCGATGATTTCCTGCTTGTAGTCTTCGAAGTGGATTCTAAGTATGTCCTTCGGCTGCTTTTCAGCCAGCACCCGCTCAATGTAGCGCTTGATGTTGTGATTTAATGTCTTCAGGCCGTTCAGCAGCAGTTCGGTCTGCTCGTAAGCCTTTTCCAGAGCCAGGTTGGCCTGCCGGTTCACTTCCTCCGAATACAGCAGTGTGTAGGTGGCGTAAACGAAGCCTTGGTACTCGGCCTGGCGGTTTTTACGGATCTTGTCCAGAGTGTCGAGTATTTTAATGGCGTAGTCGTTGATGTTGACGTACTGCCTGTAGTTGCTGTAGGTTTCGGTCGTCAGCCAGCCGCAAGCCTCCAATCTGCGCAGGACAAAGGCCGCCCGCTCCCTCGAGCCGGAGAGGTTGTCCAGCGATTCCTCCCAGATCTCGTCCTCCAGGGCGCCGGCGAACTGGCCGTTTTCCTCCCAGTATTCTTCAATATAATCGACGATGACGTCGACTACCACGTCCCGCTCCATACCCAGGCTGGTCAGCAGGTACTGGTCGTAGATTCTAAACAGGATCCCCGCGTAGTGCTCTTTTAATGGACTGGCGAGAACACTGAAAAAACGGTCCGGGACAACTGAAAAGAGGTTCATAACGTCAACACCCGCGCATAGAATTCGGTAAAATTAATGGCTGATAATTAAAATTTACTTAAATGTTCTTTTAAATATCTCCAATATCCTCTATTTTGACTGCTTTAACCTTCCTTTTATTACATAATACTTCACACCTTTAGTGCTTTTGAAACACCCTGAACCAAACCCGTGGGCACCGGAATTGTTACACAAAAGGATAAATAATTTATTTTCAGTGATCTTTTCCGCAGCACTTTTTGTACTTTTTTCCGCTGCCGCAGGGGCAGGGCTCGTTGCGGCCGGTCTTGGGCGGCTTTACCAGCGGTTCAGATTTTAGTTCAAGATCATGAAAGACTACCCTATTCCCTTTGTAATCGAAAGAGAACTCATCCGGTGACCATTCTTCCTCATCTTCCAAGACATCAAAGTAGTCTTCAAACAAATGATCTTCATCCAACTCATCCCGTATTTTATCCAGTCCCTCCATTTTTATCCCGTTGGCGTCACAGAGCTCAACCAGAGCCTTCCTGGCTGCGTAAGCCACTCCTTCGGACTCGTCGTCCAGAAGCCGGCGCACCATAAAGATAGCTTCCGGATCGCCGTATTCTTGCAGTTGTTCCAGCGTCATCCGTCGCACGTCCTCATTATAGTGGGTCAGGCGGCCCAGGAGAAATTCAAAAGACTTCGGGTGGCGTATTTTTGCCAGAGCGCCGCAAGCAAAAATACCGGGCCAGGGGTCATAAATATGCTCGTCGCCCGAATCAAAGGATGGCTCTTCCCCGCAGTTGCAGCCGCCTTCCACACAGCCTCCGTTTCCTTCCAGTGACTGGATATAATTGATAATCCGGTCGACAGCCGCTACCCCGCAACGGGCCAGGGCGTTCTGTACTGAAAACGCTGAAGTTGTACACTCTTCCTCTATCTCCACATCTGAAAAAGTTCCAAGCAGGCCATCTACCGCGCCAGGCGTCCCGATAAGGCCGAGCGTTTCGGCCAGGCACCAGCCTGGATACGCGCCCTCAGAAGTTTCTATAAAAGTTACTATGCGTTCCGCGAGCGGCAGCACTGCCCGCTCGCCGAATCCGGCGACCTCTTTAATCAACCGGCGCGGCGTTGACGTGTACCTTAAGTGCAGTTCCTCCACAAGATAAGCGACCTGGTCCAGTTCTCCTCTCGCTTCCATCTTCAGCCTGTCCAACTCCCGCAGAGCCGCGATAACAGCGCACAGGACAAGCTGCTGTTCTTCTCTCAACATTCCGAAGCGGTTGCTTTTTTCCGGTGTGCCTTTCTTTCTCAGGTAGTCGATGAAATACAGGCAAGCGCCCAGCCTGGTTTCCACGAGCTTGTCCAGGAGTTCTTCCTCACTTATCTCATCGTTCCTGCCCAGAATGCCCACCTCGGTGCAAGCGCTTACCGCTGCCTTCATAAGAGGCTCCTTGACCAATTTGCATAGTCGACGGGAAGACTTATTATAAAAAGCCTTCCGTGTAGCCGGTTCGCTCTTCTCTTCGCCGTCAAAAAGGCTGTCAAAGACCGGCCCGGCTATACTTGCAATCTCAAAGGCGCCTATGCCTGTAAGTAAACGCGGCTCACCCAGCAGCGCCGCCAGGCAACTTATCAAATCATCCGCTACATCATCATCATTAACAACATTATCATTGTACAGTTCAATAATTTCCGGCACTGCCCGGTAATATTGCAGCTCGGCCAACGCCTCGGCACAGGCGACCGCCTCCTCGATATCTTCTTTCCCCACTTCGGCCAGTGTCTTCATGAGCGCTTCCTCCACGCCTCCCCCGGGAAAAGCCCCCATCGCTCTTAATATATGCCGGCGGTTCCTCTGCCCGGGGGTACGTACCGCTTCCAATAGGCGCTCGCGCACAGACTCGTCGCCAAGCTCTCCCAGTACATAGGCAGCATCCTCAGCACAGAATTCACTTCCCTGAAACAAGACCTGCAGCAGATCATCTACGCACTCCATATCGTTTAGCCAACCCAGAGAGTTTATGGCTCCGGCCAGCACAAAGGGATCGCTGTCTTTACCGACAACTGCCCGCAAGTGCGGCGCGGCCTCCGGGCCGAAGTAGCGCAACTGAATAACAGCGTGCCTTCTTACCTGCACATCCTGGTGGGAGAGGTCTTTAACGTAGTCGTTGATACTTTTCATGCCAGTCACTCCCTGGTTGGAATATATATTTTACTTTAAATATTCTCACTCATAAATACTACATCCTGCGGGTACTTATTAGTAGAGATCAAAATTCGAGCATTTTACCGCAAGGACTAACTTTCAGTCCCCTTGTTATCGGGTTTTACAGTGCAACGGCGGCAGCCGGCCGTGAACTGGGCGCAAACCACCACCCTTTCAGTCCCATTAATTAGTTTTAAATCTATTCTTACTTCTAAGATACAACTCATTAAGAAGCAACGCAGCCCCATCAAAAGCTATCAAAGATTGGCCACAGTGTAAGACAGGTAATCTCCAGTCAACTTCAACCAAGTCTTTGGGAACAATAGTAAAAATGTGGTTTTTAAGTGTCATGATATGAGAAACCGGAGTACAATGGTCGTTTTGAATTATTGAAAGCTCTGGGAAATTAATGGTTTGAAAAAACCTCCCATAGCTACCCAAATAAGAACTAATCCCAATTACCGAAACTTTTTTATATTTCCCATAGCCTTTAACCGTTACCATCCCAAGCCTTGGATCGAACATAAGCCCCTCCGACCTGCGTAACAACGGAATCAAATCAACATTATATGACGCATATTGTTCGCCTCTTCTTATTTTTTCCGCATAATCGTAAACAGGAATACTGGGCAGCGATGTACGAAAAGTGCTCAGTTCCTGGTATACCTTAAGCCATCTATATTCTTTGATACCTTGCCCAGCCTTTGCAAACTGGCTTCTTATAGATGCTAAAAGCCTCTCGCAGTGAATTTTCTCCGCATATTTTTCCGCTATATCTTCCAGTTTGTTTTTTATCACCAAAATGTTTTCAGGGCTTCCTTGATAGTCCTCCTGAATCTTTGAAATAATATTATTGATAAGGGCATATACCGTTATGAGCCCGCCCCAAGTATTAATAAACCATGGCCTGAACTCTGGAGTTACATACCAGTCGTATACTTTTGTTTCAAATTCATCTCTGGTAACTTCCGTATCCAATCCTTCAATACCGGACCTGACATTTTCCGGACATATGACGTAAGCCGTCCCCGGCCTGTGGCGGCCTACCCGGCCGAAGCGCTGCATAAACGAGGGGGCTTCAAAAGCCTCAAACACCAGGTAATCACATTTAAAATCCACACCCACTTCTATCGCAGATGTGCCGATAACCAGGAGATGCTCCGGCCGCTTTTGCCGGATATCACGTTGAGAAAGCCCTCTAACGATCAACAACTCATCCCTAGAAAAGCCTTCTTCCACCAGACGGTCTTCCAGTCGAATAGCGTTAACTACCGAGTTCAGCACTACCACCGCCGGAATATAATCCGGCTCGTTTTCCTTCTTGCCCAATTCAATTAACTTTTCTCTCAGTGAAAGAATGGTGCCAACCGCTGTTTCCACGGGATCCGTCCCGGTGGGGCATGGGATGATTTCGACCTCATGGACAGCCGTTCTTTTCTCTTCACCGACATATCTTGACCGGGTAGAAAAATCAATTTCCAGCGGGGCAAAAAAATCTCTTACGACCTTTTTTACCTCCGGATCAGGTGTGGCACTCAGAAGCACCACCCTTTCAAACATTCCAATGTGTCTCGCCAAATGGACCATAAACAAGGCATGGGCAAATTCAACCCCTTGATACAGGTGAAACTCATCAAGCACCAGGGTCGGGTAGCCATGAAGGGCAGCCAGCGCTTCCCCCCGGTAGCGAAGGGCAAAAATCAGGAATAATATATCTGGGTTTGTAAAAATAATTTTAGTTTTATTGCTTTCCAGCAGCCGGTTTAAAACCTTCCACTTGCTTCCCCACCCTTTTTCTCTTCCCCATTTTTCCAGGGCAGCGGCGTCGACATGAACAAGCAAAACATCTGCCTTCCCGAACTCTTCTTTTGTTGTTTCAGGATCATAGATACACGGGTTTAGGCCTTCCAGTCTGGCGATGTTTGCTACACCGGCAACCTGGTTGCGAATGAGTTCATTGGTCGGGTAAACCATAATCGCTGATTCTTTATATTTAAGAATTGGGAGGAGCGCCGCGGCGGTTTTACCGGTGCCGGTTTTGGTTCCAACCAGAAAAGTGCTGTGGTTTCTCCATTCATCAAGCATGACAGCCTGATGATGGTACAGCGGCGTCAGGACCAGAGGATGTTGCACCAACGGCAACGTCAATGGCAATGTTTTCACTTGTCCTGGCCCCCAAAAACCCGCTTCATTACTCTTTCAGGAATATGCACCCTGTGCTCTTTTTTTAAACAAAACCAGTCCCCTTTAATTTCCGCCGTGCGAAAAAGCATATGGGGTGGAATCATTATAGGATCATATTTATCTACTTGACCGGTAATATCCAGAGGGTTGACCGGATGGGCCGGGCGAATCGCTTTGTTCCTAAAAACGGCCTGTGGCGCTGTGATTTCCTCCCAAATTACTCTCACTGCCGTACCTTTTTTACCCAACCTGGTTACCCCCCTTGGTACCGAACCGTCAAAAGTAAAAACATAGCAGGTAAAACTGCTTTTTGAACGATCCTCTTTTCCCCACGCCGGGTTCAAATAAACCCGCCAGCCGATTCCCGGTGAATTGATGCCCCGTGGAGCATCATCCGTACGCAAGGTCAGGGAATTGACCGCATTGTAAGTAAGACGGCTTTTATCGTATTCTTCTCTGTACGCAGGGGTGGCGTACAAAGGAAAGCCGGGCAAGTCCTCCTCGTAGCGAGGCGTGGAACCTCTGTAAATACCGTAAGAAAAGTCAGCAAGTGAATAAGAAAGGGCGTAATTATGAATAACCGGATAGGTGGAAGACACTTTGCTCACTTCATAAGATGAAAACCACAGGTAATCATGGTTAAACAGGCGGCAAATAAACAACCTGATCCCGTGTTCAGCAAGATCGATAGAGTCTGGCATCCCTTTGCCCTCCTAACCTACCTGCACGGCCCGGTACTCTCCGATGTCTTTATACGCTTTCTCCAGGAATCCCTTGTCCAGCGCAGTATTGACGCATTCCTTGATAAGTTCGTCGGTCTGCTCCGGTTTCAAAACAATTACCTTGCCGGGGTTTCCCGCTTTGGGCACATAATCTCTCTTAATAAACGCCGCGATCTCAGCGGGGGTAATTTTATCCCGGCGATCATAAAGCTCTAAGGTTAGTTCCAGGGAGGTGATTACTTCTTCCCATCCCGCCGTCACACCGATAATGGTGTTCCTCACATCGCCGCCAATCCTCGATTCCGCCCCATAACTCTTGCAAGCCAGCAGCGTTTTAACCGCCTGCACCAGTTCAATCCATGTTACGCTTTTTAAAGTGACAATGGATGGGAAAAGGGTGGCGGGCGCCACTGCGTAGCGGCTGCCCAATGCCTGCCCTGTGGTGATATTTTTGTCATTGATGGCGTTAAAGGTGGTCACCGTGGCAATGTTCTCATAAGGCAGCAATGAAAAAGCGGTGGAATATTCAATACGGTGCTTTATATTGGCCCTGTCACTTTGCCCCGACTCAGTGCTGGTAGCGCCATATAACCCGCACCGGGGGCATTTCATACAAAGTTTGTCTTTCAGGTAGCACTCCGTTACAGACAATTTCGCTTCTTCCGCGGCCGTCCTTAGAATCTGCTCCAATTGCCGGGACTCAGCGGCTTTTTGCTTGGTGGCCAAAAACGCCACCCGGCGCGTCGGCTTATCTTCTTTTACTGACAGCGGTGTATACACTGTGTTAAGCTGGCGGTCTTCCTCGGTTCTCAACACCGTGTAATCAAGGATTTCCCGCATAACAATGAGCTGGATCGTCTTCGCGCCGATTAATGGCTGGGGCTTATCCACCAGATACTGCTCGATAAGTTTCATTATCTTATTCCTCCTCATCATCCAAATCATAGCCTTTTAGTTCGGCCTGCTTGATAAACTCACCCATATCCGCCTTTTTCTGACCTTTCGCCTCTGCGTACGCCCTTTTGCTTGGATACCCGATAGATTCAATATCCTGTACGCCCTTTTTGGGTTTCTCTCCCCACGCCTTGGCCAAGTTATCCCATGTGCCGTATTTTGTCTTTAGAAACTCCACCCATTCCTTCTTTACTGATTCCAACCAGGCTAAACTCTTCTTGCGTTGACGGTAGTAAAGCCCGTAATCAACCAGCTCCAAAATCCGATCCTGCGAGGCAATTGATTCCCCCCGAATGAGAGACAAGAGCTTTTCAATGCCCTCCTCCAGCGCCGCTATGGCACTTTCACTGATTTTCCCTTTTGTTTTGGGGTTATGCAAGTGGACATTTACGGCATAGCCGCTTAAACTTTCTACATCCCATTTGCCTTTTTTGATCTCCTGCAAGATCTTCCCTACCGGTCCCATAATGGCATGTTTACTTTTATAGGTTTTTGCAGGGTAACTATCAAGATAACGGTCAAAGGTATCTTTGATTTCCTCAATTTTTTCTTTAATGCTCTCGTACTGAAACCGTTCAACATTAGTAAAGATGAAGCGTCTCAATGTAACACCTCCTCGATGATATCCAGGTATTCAAAATGATAATTGCTTACTTGTCCATTGTTTTTCTCTTCAATTCGCCGCAGGATATGTCCCGGTGTAGGTTCGGACAGGATAGCAAACAGATTCGACCGTTCGGGGTAGGCGGTAGACGGGGTTAAAATGCTGGCCGCCCCAATCGCTCGAAACCACCTGCGGGCATTCTCAAGCGATATCCAGTTACCATTGACCATCTTGCGGATAGAGGCCACAGGTGGTACAAGGGCCACTCCCTCCCATCCTTCAAAATCAAAACCGTCATTGTTGCTGATAATGGCAACCGTCGCGTCAAGAGCCAAACCAATGAAAAGAGAAACAAATAACCTGCGCAGGGCGGCGTTCGCGTCACCGTCCTTACCTAAAATGATTGGTTGAGTTAACGGGATCAGGATTAGGTTTGGTGTCTGGCACACTGTCTTTAACTGGGGACCAAGGCGGTATACTTCATCCCGAATCTCTGTAACCACGGGCTCATCCACAAGATTATTAATTACGGCCGATATCGCTTCATCCCAGGTTGGAAACTCAGTAGCCCACTCCAGGTTTGCCTGTTCCAGAGAACCTTCGTAAAAGTGTTTGATTCTCTTTTCCAAATCCCTCCTTAATTTCTTTCTCGTCTCGTCGGAATGCCGGTACGTTAAAAGCCCGGCGATTTCTTCGCCGCTTAGTTGGTAAAGTTCCCGACCTGAAACGTTCCTGGCAATAAGGTGGGTCAAGGAAAGTGACATTTGGCGGTCAGGGTCGCCGCTGCCAAACATAAATATACATGCCTGTTCATAAAACTTCTGAACTCTCTCCACCAGCAGTTGTCCTGCCTGGTATCCGATATTCATTCTTGGCAGGAGTACGATCATTTCCGACGACTTTTCCTGAAGAAGGAGTTGCCGCAAAATCCGCTCAAAGTAACAGGTCCTGCAAATCATGACATAATCAAACTTGCCGTGTGACACTCCACGGTTCGTGTGAGTCTGGGGGTTGCTCAGAAAATCGGCTGAAGCCTTGACACCATCGTCAAAAGGCAAGTTGCAAACCGGACAGATATACTCTGCCTTTTTTGTTTCCTTACCTGCAAATGGCTTTGATTGAGAGTAAGCCTTTAACTGTTTCTCCACCAGCAGCTTGAGGTCTTCTTGTTTAGATGGCCGTATCAAATCCTCGATAAAAGCTGCCGCCATTTTTTTATTGACAGTGGAACGGGACGGAGGGGTTTCAATTTTCGAATAAACTCTTTCCGCGATGCCATTCAGGATGCTTATGAGAAGACTGTCCCTTTTTTCATCCGCCAGTTCACCAACATTACCACCAGAATAGCCAAACCGATCGGCAGGTAATTTCCAGAAATAATCAACCGTGTGGGCCATATCTCTGGCAGGCATTAATGTGGAAGTGCTCTGTAGTTTCCGCCAGCTTCCTTCCCCAAACATTCTTTCGTATTCTGCTGCGGCAATGCTCACCCCCTCCCGTCCAATTAAATTTTCGCCCATTATAGCTTTAAAAAATTTAAAGATAACCATTTCCGGCTGGGCAATGTCAATGCGCTCCGAAAGCCGGTCAACTGTTTCTTGGCTAAGTTCTTTTACGTCAGGTTTGATCAGTTTTAAGTAAGATTTCACTACCTTTACCCTGTCTCCATATTTTTTTCTCGCAAACGAACTGCGTTTTATTTTCCCGGCAGCGATTCTTAAATAGATTTCAGTTTCCTTGTAATCAAAAAGATCGGGCTTTGGCAAAATATTAGCCACCGGGCTGCCTACCATCAGCCTGGAAACATCTTTGCCTGTCACCTCTTCGATAAGTTGAAACAGTCGCCCTTCTATTGTTTCCCTGGCCGGTTCATAGATTTGACTCGCTGATGAAGCAGCGTAGATAGTTCCTTCACTGAAGAAAAGAATGGGGCTCCAACCTTGCTTAATAAAACTGTCCACCGCTGCCTTGTGTAAAAAAACCGTGCTGACCCCTCTTACAACCACCTGATGATAAGCCAGTTTTATGTGCATGGACAGGTTGCTTTGCTCCAGCGTGCTAAGGGCGGCCAGCATACCCCTGGCGGAACAAAAGTTATCTAGTGTATATACAATATCCGCCAGGGCCTTCCACCGGCCGATACCTTGGAAGATTGAAAAGATGAGATTTGCATCGGTACGGTTTCGTGACATGTGAAGGTTGATGCAGTTTTCGATGATCTGGTGTGAGTAGTGCTGAAGGTCGCTGAAACCTAGAATTTCACAAATTTCAGGTACTACTTTCTTCGTTAAACCAGTAATAATATGTAAGGCTTTCTCTTGCGACAGACCCTTTATATAGTCCTGAAATTCCTTTGTTTCTTTGCCAATATCATGTCCTATTACGGAGACGATCAGAATTTGCTCCTCTTCCAGCTTTAAATCGTAGTGGTTTGGCAAGCGAAGAATTGGCAGTAACTGTAAAAGAACATCAAGCTCGCACATTGTATGTTCGAATAGGCTTTGTTGATATGCTCCGCTCTTGGCTACTAATTCTTTCCAACCACGTTTGAGCATAAACTGCGATGCTTTTTTTCGGATTAGTTCGTACATCTTTCAACCTCCGATCTGCCTTTTAAGAAGAAAAATAATAATTGCAATAAGAGCTAAAAAAATAACTTTATCCAAAAAGGTTCCTACCAATTGGAGAAATTGTATCATCTCCCTGTCACCCCCTTAAGTAATGGTAATGGGTACTATTAAATAATGGTAATCTTTAATTCAATGTATAAGTGGTGACCTGGAGTTATACCTGCCAATAAATGTAATATCTTTTACTAATCCCGCATAATTTATAACGCCCGGGTAAAGAAGGGTACTGAAAATAAGTTATTTTTATGGGTTATTAAATAAATAACTCCCGATTACAAGGGGACTACTTTTGCTATCTATACTTTCCGGACCCTTTATCTTTACAAAGGGAGAAACTAACCATACCCCTTTCTCCCCGTAAAAGCCAAATATGGCATTGCAAAGCAATTATTTACCATTAGCTTGCGTCCTTTTCTTGACAATGGCTAATTCGCCTTATATTATTAAGCTAAAGTTATTACCCCTTTAGTAAATGGTAATACTGAAATTGAGGAAACGGCGTGTGTGCCCCACTGCCGGGGTTTCGTTTAGGCCCTTGAAACTGCTGCTACAGTTTCAAGGGTTTTCAATTACTTCCGCCGGCCTGCTATGAGCACGGCGAGGGTTAATAAGAGTCCACCTTGCCATCAATAAAAGACGTCAATAGGTCTTCCCTTAAAATCCTATATCTTCCCATTCCAAACACCGCCCCTTTTCCCACATGGACCAGTTCCCCCAGCCGCAGCAGAGGGATAAACTCTGAAAAATCCCCTTCATATACCACCCGGCCTACAACGCCACCGAGGTTCATCTTGTTGTCCTGTCGCGAGGAGTAGCGCTCCCAGTTCACCCAGCGGGTGTTATCCTCGACCATGCGCACTAGAGCTGCCCGCTCTATCAACCTGGTAAAATCCAGCTCAAGCTCCCAGCCGTGGTGAAAGTAGGCCAGGGAAGACAGCCTGCGTAAAAGGCTGCGGATCAGCATATGAAACTCGATCCGGCGCACGAAATTCTCTTCAAACTTAATCCGGGTCATGGTCTGAAATTCCAGGCCTATACGCTGCGTTACAGGAAATTCATGCGTGGTTTCCTTTTGACAGGCAACACTTTCATCCGGTGTAAACCCTTCCGGTTCTTCCGGGAAAGGGATATCTGGTATCTGATTTTTAACATTGATATTCAGGGACAGGTCGACATTCCGCACAAGCTGGTCTCCGGCATGGTAAACTATATCGCTTTCACCTTCATTAACCGGGTTGACCGCCTCGATCCCGGCAAGCCGGTACTTCTTTCGCATCCGGCCGATTCCTGTCTCGCCCAGTTCACGAAAAGCCACTATAAAATAGGGCAGGTAGCCAATTGCCCTGCCGATTAAAATCAAGTTAAAACAAACCGTTTCCCCTGGTTTATATACAGTTTTAGACTCAGGCGGCGGTTCCAGGACAAAGGGGCGCGGGACGCTTTCGTAATTACGGAGCGCTTCCGACCCGGGCGGCGGCGCGGTCTCAAAGATGTAGGCGTAGGGGCAGCTTGCCCGCAGGAGACAGGTCCTGCATGCAGCGTCTCTCATTGAACAGGAAATCCTTTTAAAAGCGCTGCCGAAACCGCCCCTTAAAGTCGAACCTTTGTATGGGGGTAAGGAAAGGCCATGCTCTCCAGCCTCAAGGGTTAGCTGGTATTTGGCTACCGTGAAAGTTCTTGACATTTTCCTACTCCGAAAAAAATGCGAATGAATTCGCACCACTTTTATAATATATATTTTACCATAATATCCAATTATCCTACATGAAAACAATTATTTTCTTCCTTTTAACACCGTTCCACCCCTTCATCCGCCAACGAGTCAAGCGTGGCCGGACTGCTTATACTGGTGAAAAATTTTGAAGGAAGTCTCCCGGGGTACCGACAGCAAAACCCAGATTTTCTTTGCATTTAACTGTTAAGAGGTGTTTGTCCAGGCTCAGCAGCCAGTCAACCTTGCCTGAGATGGCCGACGCGAGTATTGGAGCATCCTTCTCATTAATAATTGTTTTGGCAAAGTCGAGATCCTGATCCGGGAAATCGACTATCTTAAAAGGCAATTTCTTAAACAAAGTGATATAAAGTGCGACACTCCCGGGCAGCTTTTTCTGAATGTTGCGCACTACTTCGCTCACCACATCTTCAGAAATACACGGGATGATTACGCCAAGTTCCGCCAAAACCAGAACTTCACTGGAGCCGCCGGTATTTGAAGCCAATCCGGCAATGATCACGCTGCTGTCCAGAAAAACCTTACTCTGTCTCATACTCGTGGCTGCCCTCTCTCAACTCTGCCAACAGCTGTTTCAGGTCGATATTGTTTTCGGACATGTCTTTCTGGACAGCTTCCGCCAGCGCTTTTACAGTCAGCTTCTCCGGCGTTGCAATCATGGCCCTCCCGACCTGAAAAACTTCCAGAATGGTATCTTCCTCAATACCCAGGCGCTTTCTTATCTCAGCGGGTATGGTAAACTGCCCTTTGCCCCAGACACGGGCTTTCTTCATACCGGAAAATGCCTTTGCATACTTAATTGTCCTGATCTCAGACATCTGAATATCCGCCTTTCTGACTTTTGACTATATTATATATCTAAATTAATAATAATTCAAAAAACAAAAAAACCGGGGCGGCAAAAGCCCACGGTTTATAGAGTTAATGGGTGATTCAATATGTAACCTTTTCCTCCGGTTATGACCTGAAGGTTTTCAAAAAAGCGTCGCAATAAATATCCTTGTTCAAAAGCACCTGTACCGCGGCCGCGGCATCTACCAGCATTTCGTCTTCCACATCGGCGATAGCCGAGTCCAGGCCGGCGGCCATGCACATCACCAGGTAGGTCCGGTTGAGTAGTTTTCGCTCGGCGCAGCGCTGCGACACGTTGGAGAGGCCTAAAGTAGTCTTGGGCGGCGGGTCGGCCAGCACTTTAATCTGGCGGATGGCCTCAATCACCTCGGGCGCGTGGTCCTGCGCCACGTTGGCGGGAAGCGCCAGCGGGTCGATATAGAGGTCCTGCATCGGCAGCCCGCGCATATCGGCGTTTACCACCAGCTCCATGGCCAGAGCGACGCGCGCTTCCGCGTCCTTGGGCACTCCCTGCTCGTTCATGGTCAGTCCGATCAACTTGGCGTTGTACTTCACAGCTAAAGGAAAATAGATGTCCATTTTCCACTGGTCGGCGCTGGTCGAGTTGATCAGGGCCTGGCCGCGGTGGACTTTCAGCCCGGCCTCAATGGCCTCGGGGTTGGTGGAATCCAGGCAGCAGGGCAGCGGGCTGACCGCCTGGGCTGTTTTGACCAGCCACTCCATAACAGCGGGCTGATCTTCTTTGGCGACGGTGGGACCGGTGTTAATGTCAAGCCAGCGGGCGCCCTTTTCTGTCTGCAGTTTGGCCCAGTGCTCGATGGGGCCGGGGTCCTTATTTATAATAGCTTCTCTGATGTCTTTAAACATACCGTTAATATGTTCACCAATCAGTTCCATTATTAAAACTCCTTTCAATAATTCAATATTTAAGAGTTTTGTTTCATCATGGCTGCGATGTTATTGTTGAAAAGCTTTAAGGACTCGGGATGGCGCAGGATAAAGATAGAGCCTCCGGCCTGGGCGAAACTGGCCGCGGTAAGGACTTCCCACAGGAGGGCGCGGCGGGCCTGGGCGCCCCACTCCTCGTTGTCTTCCGTCTTGGCCTCTTTGGTCTTCCATGTTTCCTGGCCGACAAAGCAGATCATCGGGATGGCCAGCATTTTGTCGCCGTTCAGAGCGCCTGTGCGGGCGCGTTCCATGATGGAATAAGCATACTCAACACCGTAGCCCAGCGCCCCTACCAGCGGGTCCATGGCAATCCGGCTCAGGGGCAGGTTCATTTCGTTAATCAAGATGTTCAACTGCTTGGCCAGGTTGATATCCAGCGGGCTGGTGGCGATAATATTGTGGCCGTGCACCATACAGGTGGCGGTAATAGTTTTGTAGTTATTGATAGTGGCACAGCCCAGCAAAGCGTTTTGTCCTGAAATAGCTTCACCGGCGGCCGGCAGGATCAAAGCGTCTTTTTCTTCAACACCGCAGCCCACCACAATCAGCGGCAAACTCACAGCTTCCGCCACAGCCTTGACAGTCGCGGCAACCTCATCCGGCGTGGCGTCCATTTGGTCCGGGTGGGCGCTGTTCAGCCTCAAACAAATCATGTCGGCCCCGTAATCGGCGCATTTCTTAGCCCAGGCCACGGGATTGTCCAGCACCCCTTTAAACGGCTCTGTCAGTATGGCAGGCCAGTTGTCAGGTTCCATATCCCATACTTCAAGGGCGACCACCGGCCGGTTGGGCATTTCGCCTTCAAAGTGTAAAAACGGCAGGGTGCTGTCTCCACCGACTTTGACAGCGTTAGGCTCCTGTCCAATAGTCATCTCCAGGACTTTGTTGGTCCACCTCTCCTTTACTATTGCAACAGCCATGTTTGTCTTACAACTCCTTTCAGTAACGACTTAATTTTTTATAATATTCGCCTTCTTTAGAATCTCCGCAACTGCCGCCACAGCAGGGCTGTCACCGGGCAAATCCACCAGGGGCCTGCTGTGCAGGTCGTATTCGACTATATTTGAATCCATTGGAATGGTTCCGATCAATGCAAGGCCGGTCTTGTCAATTTCATCTTGCAGGGCCTCAAGAGAATCCTCACCGACCTTTGTAATTACCAGATACATTTTTTTTATGTTCAGGTTTATGGACCGGACAAGCTCTTTAACTCTTTTGGCGGAACGGACGCCCCTGGCGCTGGTATCGCTGGTAACGAACAGTATATCAACATTCTGGGTGGTACGGCGGCTCAGGTGTTCCAAACCGGCCTCATTATCCGCCAGGATTGCCTTATAGTTCCTGGACAAGTTGTCCAGATAAGACCTGAGGACGTTATTGGCGTAACAGTAACAACCCGGCCCCTCGGTAGCTCCCATGGAAAGCAGGTCAAAATCATCGCTTTCGGCAAGGGACTGGTAGACCTTGTACTCCACATACTGGTCCTTGGTCATGCCGGCGGGCAGCGGTGTTAAATTATTTTTAATCTTGGACAAAATTTCTCCAATAGTTTCCTCTACTTCAACGCCCAGCGCCTCGTTTAAATTGGCGTTGGGGTCGGCGTCAACAGCCAGTACCGGGGACACCCCATCTTTAATCAATAGTTTGACAGTAATAGCTGCGAAGGTAGTCTTCCCTGTTCCGCCCTTCCCGGCAATAGCTATGTGCAGCGCCACTAACATACTCTCCTTTTGTAAATAAATTATCTTTTCTGCATGGTTGGGAATAATCCCAGATCGGTATGCGGAATAAAAAGCGCCGAAACAAATTCATCCATAAAGGTATTGCCAATACTGAGTTCCAGGTAAGTCATCTTTTTAGCGATCTCTTCCAGCATATCCCTGGCCTTCTTCGATAAAAGAGCCAGTTTGGCGCCTTTGACGGAACTGTTTCCCACATAAGAGTATTTCTCCAGCGGGATGTCAGGGAACATGCCAATGTCAATGGCATCCCTGATATTGATGTACCGTCCGAAGCCGCCTGCTATGACCACCCTGTCAATAGCCTCCACCGGCAGTCCCACCATCTGCAGCATGCTGCGTATGCCGGCATAAACCGCGGCCTTGGACCGGATTAGATTTTTTATTTCAGCCTCAGAAATGGTTATATCCGTAAAACGTCCCGCTTTTTCGGACCAGACCAGGACAAATTCTTTACCCTCGGCGGAATCTCTTATGCGCGGCGATTTCACGTCGGAGACAAAGTTGCCGCTGCGGTCGATGATACCCGACTTGTACAGCCAGGCGACGCAGTCGATCAAACCGGAGCCGCAGATACCCGTCGGCGGCACGTTGCCAATGGTGCAGCAGGTAACTTTGGCGCCACCCGGCGAAATCCTTACTTTTTCTATCGCCCCGCGCATGGCGCGCATCCCGTGCCTGATCCCGCCGCCCTCAAAGGCGGGGCCGGCTGAGCAGGCGCAGGAGATCAACCATTCTTTATTGCCCAGCACCATTTCTCCATTGGTCCCGATGTCGACAAACAGGGTCAGTTCCTCCGCGAAAGCCATACCGGAAACCAGCACCCCGGCCGTAACATCCCCGCCCATATAACTTGCGACACCGGTGATGCACTGGACCCAGGCCATGGGATAGACATTCAAACCAGCCCGGGACGCCCGGACAGCCGGGATATTGTTTACCACAGGCGTGTAGGGCTCCAGGCGAATATAGGTCGGGTCAAGGCCCAGGAACAGGTGGGTCATGGTGGTGTTGCCCGCGCAGACCACTGTCCTGATGTCAGTCTGTTTAATCCTTTGCTCCTTGGCCAGGTCTTCGATTAATTCATTAATAGTTTCCACAACGACTTTCCGGAGCTCTCTTAAACCGTCCGGGTATTCGTTGGTGTGAATGATCCTGGTTATAACATCGTCTCCATAAACGGCCTGTTTATTATATGTGCCCTTGATCCCCACAGTCTGGCCGCTTTCCAGATCGACCAGCTTGGCTACCACGGTCGTCGTACCTATATCAACGGCCAGTCCATAGTACTTCTGTTCAATATGCCCAGGTTCAACCCCGGTTATTTCAACAGATTTGTAGCCTTTCCCCTCAGCCAGGGAAACTGTCACCTTCCACCCGGCCTGCCTTAAAATATTGGGCAGGGTCAGCAGGACATTCAGAGTGGGACGCAGCAGTTCGACGCCTGTCTCTTTGCGAATGACACGTATTACCCGGCCAATATCGTCTTCCATATCGTCCAGGGAAGGCTCCGGCACTTTCAGAAATAATCTTTTAAACAAAGGAATATCGGGGCCTTCTCCAGCTCTTTCAGGCTCCTCTTCCAGTATGCCTATCCTTTCATCACCATTTTGCGCAATACTGCCGCCGGCCGGGTTGTTGCTAAGCACAATCCTGTGCTCAGTCAGTTTTGATTCCTCGGGGACCTCCACCACCAGATTGCTTTGTGCGAAACATTGACAGGCAAGCATATACCCCTGCTTTTGTTCCTCCTCAGTCAGCATGCCGGTTGTCAGTGATTCCACCTTTCCTTCTCTTACCAGCACCTTGCAATCACTGCAGGTCCCTTTTCCGCCGCAGGAAGCTTTGAGAGGAATGCCCGCCACTACCATAGCGTGATAGAGGCTTTCTTTTTCATTTGCAGTGACCTGCTTATGGTCAGGAATAATATTTATTGAGAAGTTCGGCATAACCGGTTAATCCTTTCTAAATCATGAGTGAGGGACGGGTTAAATCAGGCGTTCCAGCGCTGTTTGATAAAGCTCGGTATGCCGGAAGAATCTCTGGGTCCTACCAGCACTTCCCAGCCTGATATTTCCTGCAGCTTGCCGCTTAAAACCGCCACGCCGCCTGGTATAATCACCTTGCGGTGCGATACTTTGCCGGCAATACCGCAGGTGTTCATCATTTCCGATATCTTTTCCGGCGTAAATTTGCCGGCGGCCCAGCCGGTAAGGACAGATACGCCGTCGGTATCCACAGGCAGGACATAGCCGGGCACTCTGGACGCTTCTATATCACCGGCGACGCAGAAGTAAGTAAGAGAAAAGTTGGTGGTCAGGTATACCGGCGAATCAGGACCCGGGGTCAGGATCTCGTATATTTTTGATTCAACCGCAATCGGCTTTTGCGGGTCGGTATAGATGTTCAGGCGCAGTGTGATCAGGGGCAGGATGTCTGCCGGGTCTACGCTGTCTATGACAACTATACCCGCGTATTTGGCGATATATACACCGGCGTCAATCACCGCCTGGAATGGGTCTTCATTAGAGGCAAAGACTATGGTCGGGTAGCCGAACGGGCGGAATTTCTTTAACGCCTGACGCCTGATCTGGGTCTGGTCGGTCAGGACCTGGCCCAATTCGGTCGTCCCGGAGTCCAGGATCAGCTGTTTGCAGCCCAGTTCCGCAACCTTTTCAACTAACGAGGCGAGTTCATCCAAACCTGCGCCCTGCACCACCAAAGGAACTTCAAATTTTTTGGCCAGGGCGGCCATGGCCTGATAATTCGCGGCGTTGGCGCTGTAAACCAGGGGCTTCTTGGCTGCGACAACTTCCAGCGCCTTTTCAATAGTCGCCGGGTCTTCGCTCTTCAGAATCAACGGGTACGCGGTACGGCCGGCAACCAGCTTGACTGCTTCCACAAACCGTTCGGGACTGCCGGAGCAGGCGCAGACGAGTACCATATCTACTCTATGAGTCTGCCCCACCCGGTCGAATACCAGCTTGTTGATGGCGTCAACCTTGCTGACTATCTCAGCGTCGCCCATAGTGTCGCAAACCGGTATGGCTATGGCGCACGGGTGCTCAAAGCGTTTGTCATGCCGGAAGAGCACAGTTTCATTGCCGAGCTCAACCTGCTCATCGCCAACACCAATCTTCACCAGCGCAACAGGCGGCGCGGACGCGGAATCAAGGACCTCCCTCGCCGCGTCACTGACATGCGGGCACTGATCCAGGCTGGCTTTGCCGGTGGCAAGGGCCATGGCGAATGCCAGGCAGGTGGCCTGACCACAATCCTTACAGTTCGTCTTGGGCAGTTGTTTAAAAATTTGTAATCCCGATAGTGCCATACTTTTTTCTCCTTTCTGGTTCCTTCTTTTAATTCCTTAGATGAGAGGGTCCATGGTCAAAGCAGGGTGACCATTTTCCTCGAGGAACGGCAGTATTTCCTCACCTTCAATACCGATCGTCTCGTCGGCTATTTTATCGATAAAGTCTCTTCCCAGCCCGGCATCTTCAGCAGCCTGCTCCAACTGAGGCCGGAGAGCTTCTTTCAGCTCTTTCGGCATCCAGACCAGCCTGGCCAGGCCGCCGTCAGCCGGGACAAATTTGGGAGAAGACAGGTAAGACCTGCCGATGCCCATAAAGCCCGGCATCTGCGCGCCGCCGCCGATGGTGCCGGCCAGGGTGGAGAATGTCATGCCGGACGGCGTCATGCCGCCGTGCTCGCGGTTGACCACCATAAAGCCGTTGCACTCGGGCACCATGGCCAGGATGCACTCAAAGCAGCCGCAGGAGGTCATCGGGTATTCCATGATGGTGTAAAAGTTCACTGCCTCGATGGTGCGCTGTGAGTTTTTATAAGTAAATTCGTTAAAGCTGCTCCACTGTCCCTTGACTTCGTCAATGATGCCTTCCTTGAGAATGGGCTGGTTCGGCCCGTGCGGGTTGATCTCGTAGGAGGCCTTGGCGTCCAGCCAGCTCACCGCGCCGCACAAACCTACCCGCTGCGGCGCTACCACGCAAACGTGAGTAGGCGCGAAGGACTGGCAAAGGGTGCAAGAGTAGAAAGTGTCCACCGCCTCGTCCCGCAGTTCTTTCAGCCGCTCGTCGCGCCTGGCGTAGTATTCCCTCGCTATTTCACGCATTTCCAGTACTTTGGCCTCGTCGGTCATAATTGTCACCTGGACCCTGTCGACAATGGAAGGAAACTCGGATTTGAACTTGGCGTAGAGAATGTTGCCAAAGTGTTTGAGCCTGAATCCCTTGCTGAAGGCGTCTTTACTCACCCTCAGCCAGTTGATGTCCCTCTGGGCCACGTGCCAGATGCCCTCACCGTAGTTAATGAAATAGTGGATGCGGCGTTCCAGCACCGGCTCGAAGTCTTCCTGCATTTTCCGGCCGTAAACCTCGACCAGGATGCCGATAGGCAGCATGCCGCCCGGCTCAATGGTATCAATATCAGGGCCGATCACCGTGACCTTGCCGTCTTCAATGTCATCCGGCCCCATCATGCGCACCAGCTCGAAGCCCGGGGTCTTCTGCCCGCCGAAACCGCAGTGCATGTCGCTCTTGCGGATGGTCTCACCCTCGAAGGCCGGGCCGATGGTAATCGGCGCGTCGATGTCGATGGCGGTAATCTTGATCCCCCGTATTTCCAGGGCGGTCTGGACGATTTTTTCATAGTCCGGCTCTGAAACAAACCAGTCTTTAATCTGCTCGTCTTCCCCCAGCGACTGGTCAGTTATTACGGGAAAACCGGTAAAGATGGCGCCGGCGCAGGCGGCGTCCTTGACCATGTCCCGCTCGCCCAGGTACATAATAAAAGCCAGAACGCGGCGGCGCTGGTAATCACGCTGCGCTTCACGTTCCCCCGGCGGGATCCCGCCGAACATCATGCCGGCCCGCAGGGCGTAGTTGGCGGCATGGACTACCTGAGTAAAGTTGCCCAGGGGGTAAGCGATATAGTCTAGCCCTAATTTCACATTTTCTTCGAGCAGCTGCTCGATAATTTCATCTGAAAGGAACAGCATCAGGCCCTTGGCCATGAGGCTGTCAACAATCTTTTTCGCATCTTTGCTGGTCCTGGCGCGGCCTACAATGACGGCTTCGCCGGGAATGGTCCAGTCAACCATCTTAATGCCGTACTGGCGCACCACCGGGTCACCGATAAACCCGGTCCAGGGCGGCTGCACAATCGGGTTTTCCGGAGTATGCTTGAGATAGCGCAGCGCCTCGATGATATCGGCGGCGTACCAGGTGGATTCACCCCAGAGCAGCATATTTTCGAATGTTTTTTCTTCCTTAATTTGCGCGCGCATCCGGTTTAAAATCGGCGGCAGATCACCCAGCTTGGTGACCTGCTCGCCGCTCATGCAGCGGATGACCGGGATATTATAAGCAGTGTCCGGGTAGCCAACCGGCTGCTGCGCCCCATATTCTCTTATGGCCTGGCTGAGCAGGATTTCCGCGTAACTTACAGCGGTAATCGCGCCGTTATACATTGAGCGATAAAGCTTTTTCGGCTCCTTGCCCGGTTCTACGCACCCTTCGTAAATCTGATTAAAATGAATTTGCTCGGACATCTCTTTTCCTCCTCTCGATCCACCGCTTAGTAGTTCTGGCAAAGAGCAGTTTCAAATCTCTCAGCAGCCGCACGGTGTACGCCCAGCTTCCAGGTGCGGTATTCCAGCGCGTTCAGCATCTTCTGAGCTGCAATAGCAGGGTCCATTTCAAATATAAAGTGGCCGCCGTAAACATCATGCGCAACCTGCGTGACGATGCTGTAAATCAAATCGCTGCCTTCCAGCGGCGGCATCGCGCCGACATGCACCGGCATGCCCATGGCCACGCACCAGCAGCCGATTGACACGGCCTTGCCGCTCATGGCTTCAGGCGCGGAGGCCACCCACGGCACTTTCGGGGTTGCCACGCCCAGCTGCTTCGCCATATCCATCATCAGGTCGCTGCAGCGGGTGTTGTCAACGCAGGAACCCATATGGAACATCGGCGGCAGGCCCACCTTCAGGTCGGCTTTTTCGCTGATTCTGGCCAGAAACTTCTTGAGCCCGTCTCCGGCCAGCTCCATTGCCTCGGGCGCCAGGAGGCCGGCCCTGGCGCAGGCCTGCATCACGCAGCCGGTGCCTATGACAAATACATCATTTTTAATCATTTCTTTGGCGATTGTAATATGGCTGTCGTCCTGGAACCGCTTCAGGTTGTTGCACCCTGCCAGCATGGCCACGCCCTTGATTTCACCGGCTAAAATGGCATCTGTCAGCACGCTGACCGGGTTGTCGGGGTTAACCGAGCCAAACAGCTCATACAGCGCCTCCAGGCTCCAGCCCGCGATGACCTTGTGCCTTTCCTGGGGGATGTGATATTTGCTTTTGTCCCTGAGCTTAAACGCTTCTATGGCATACTGTATTGCGGTCCTGGCATTATCCATGGCGTATTCCGTCTGAAAGTCTATATGATAAGAACCGGGTATTTTTACAATAGGTGAGGTTGTGATAATTCTGGTATGGAAACATTCAGCCACCGTGCGGATGGAAGGCATGATACACTGGACGTCCACCACATAGGCGTCTAGCGCCCCGGTGAGAATCGGCAGTTCGGCTGACGCATAGGAAGTTACAATAGGCACCCCGCGGCGCATGATCACTTCGTTGCCCGTGCAGCAGATGCCCATCAACTGGATGCCCTTCGCCCCGGCGGCCTTTGCCTCTTGCTGCATGGATTCAGCGGCGTCGCAGATGAGTTCGCTCAGGACCGGGTTGTGGCCGTACATGGCTATGTTAACATTGTCGGGGTCAATTATCCCGAAGTTTGCTTCAGAAAGAAGCGGCTTGGGAGTCCCGAAGAGGATGTCGGAAAAGTCGGTGCCTATATGCATCCCGATATAGTCAGCAAGCGCGACCCGGAGGGCTGAGAAAATAATGTTGACCGGATCGTTGTCCATGCCGACGTGGGCCTGGGTAACCAGTTCGGAGATGACGTTGTAGACACCGCTGGGCATAATGTCATGGCTGGTGAATTTTTCATTGCGGTCCGGGGTGACTGTTGTCCGCACCCAGTTGGAGAAACCTTCTCCTTTGAGGCGGCTGTATTCTTTAAAAGCAAGCTCACATAATTCCTTAACCATAGTCAGTTCATCCTTGCCGCCGGTGGCTATGCCGACACGGGCGCAGACGCGGCGCAGCTTATCCACATCTTTGATGCTGTAGTCAGGCGCCTTGCCGTGCGCCGTTTTATGTACCGTTTCCAGGATAACGTGGGCGTGCTCGCTATGGGATGCGGCGCCTGTCAGAAGCATCAGACCGGTGCTCCTGGCGGCGATAGTCCACGCGGAAGCGCCACAGATTCCTTTGCTGCCTGGCCCTTCTTCAGCCTTAATCCTGCAAGGGCCGGCCATGCAGAAGCGGCAGCACAACCCTTTGTAGCCAATCTGGCACTGGGGCTGCTGGGCTACAAAGCGGTCAAATGAAGTTATTACTCCCTTTTCTCTTGCATAGTCAATCATCTCCAGGACTGCCGGGTCGGCGCTTCTTCCAAGTGTTTTGGGATCAACAACCCTGGGTGCGCCCGACGGCCTGCAAGTATGACTGGGGTCTTTGAATCTGGGCATTATCGAACCTCCTTGGTTAAGAATCTTAAAATTATTGATTATCTGAAAGGTTATTTGATTTTATAAGCTATAATTAGTTGCTTTCAGCTATCATTTTTTGATAGATCCGGGTCATTTCATTAATGAAATCCCCTTTTACTTCTTTAATTGACCTTTTTTTCATCGCACCCTCCCTTATTTCAGCATCCAGGCTTACAAAGCCTAAAACTTCTTCAGGCTTAAAATTATTTAAAATAAAGTCCTTTTCTGCCTGGCTTCCTATCTTGTTGCCGATGATCCGTATTTTCTTTATGCCCAAGTCCGTGGCAAGCTTTTTGACAAGGGCTGCTGTTTTAATGCTGTTTAGACTCGGCTCCACCACAACCAGCATTAAATCAACACCCCTGGCCGTGCCGCGGGATAGGTGCTCTATGCCAGCTCCCATGTCCATAATGACAATATCTTTCTCCCCCAGCAAAAGGGCGGACACCACCGCGTGGAGAAACGAATTTTCACGGCAGTAACAGGCGGAACCGCCTCTTTTTATACCTCCCATGCGCAGGTACTTGATGTTGCCGCAGCTGATGCAATAATCATCCAGTTCGTCATTGAGTTTGGGGTTCAAAGTGAAAAAAGCGCCCTCGCCGCCGGTTTTGGCATTGATCAAATCCTTTTTCTCCACCAGCGGCTTTAATTCGTCCGCTATATCATCAGGGACACCTATAGCGGCTGCCAGGCAAACATCAGGGTCCGCATCAATGGCATAAACCAAACGGTGTGACTCGGAAAACAACTGGACCAGGGCGGCAGCGATGGTAGTCTTGCCAACGCCGCCTTTGCCGGAAACCGCTAACTTCATTTAATCACCCCGTCTAAAATTGTAATATTACGCTGCAGCGATCCGGAAGGTCCGGTACTTTAATAAAGCAAGGAAGCATGTGCCGAACCCGATAAAAAAGCAAAATTCTCTTTCATTAACCGTGAACTAAGAGGCCGGCTGAATCATGACTCCTAGAGCATCCTTTCTTTTACCACGGCTACGGCCAGCTTTTTGATCCGCGCGGCCTCGTCTGCAATTTTTTTCTTTTCCGCCAGAACCCCGGATACAAAACCGGGGTCACTGATCAGCGGCACATTTATATCCACATTCAGCAGCACGGCCCGACAGGCGGCTTCACAAACATAGGCGGCGACCCCGGCATCGCTTACTGCGGTCTTGTTGCCGATGCGGGCCAGCTTTTCTGTAACCGACAATGCTTCAAGCAGCATTTTAGCGACTTGCAGGGGCACGTTGGTCGCGGCTTTTAAGGCCTTCTGGGCGGCCTCTTCCCGCCTGGCCTTTTCCTCATCGGTATTTTTGGGCATCCGGTAGGTATCCATGAACTTGCCGAAGGCCGCAATATCGGCAGCCATCAGTTTCTCCAGCCTGGCCATGATATAATAGGCCCGGCCGGTGAGCTCCGCCGCTTCGGCTTCCACTTCAGCGTACTTCGGTTTCCCCACGGTCAGGTTCCCTACCATGGCCGCCATTGAAACTCCCAGGGCGCCTACCATGGCCGATACGCTGCCGCCGCCGGGAGTGGGCGAGTCGGATGCCGCGACAGCCAGTATTTTTCTGAAGCCATAATCAAACATATCGCTCATGTCAGGTCACTTCCTTATAACAAATTATTTTACAACTTGTTCTGGAGCTTGATTGCTTTTAAGACGTTCTTCTGAATCAGGACGGTGGTAAGGCTGCCCACCCCGCCCGGCACAGGGGAAATCATGCCGGCTACTTCACGGGCGTTTTCAAAGTCGACATCGCCGCAGATACCACCTTCAATTTCATTGATGCCGGCATCCACCACGACAGCGCCCGGCTTGATCATGTCCGCCGTGATCATCTTCGGGCGCCCGGCCGCTGCCACCAGGATGTCGCCCCGCCTGGTTTCCTCCGCCAGATCCCGGGTCTTCGTATGGCACACTGTGATGGTGGCATTCTGGTTCAAAAGCATAAACATCAGCGGTTTGCCCACTGTCTCGCCGCGGCCGACGATGACCGCGTGCTTGCCTTTAATCTCCACACCGCTGCGCAGCATAATCTCAATGCAGCTCTGAGGAGTGGCCGGGAAAAGGCCGTCTCCCCCGCTTAATATGTAACCCCGGTTGATCGGGTGAGCGCCGTCGACATCTTTTACCGGCAGCACCGCCTCCAGCACCTTCTTTTTGTTAAGGTGCGCGGGCAGCGGCAGTTCAATCATGATGCCATGGACACTGTCATCTTTATTCAGCCGGCTGATCAGGTCGAGCACTTCGCTTTCGGCCACTGCTTCCGGCAGTTTGTGCAGGACCAATTCGATGCCGACGTTTCTGCATGATTTTTCTTTGGAGCCGACGTATACCACCGAAGCGGGGTCGTCACCGGCCAAAATAACAGCCAGTTTTGGATAAATACCTTTCTCCTTTAGCATAGCCACTTCTGCCTTAACCTCTTCCCTTAAAGAAGCAGCTATTTTTTTTCCGTCCAGGAGTTCTGCCGACATATCTCTACCCCCTTCCAAAACAGCAAATCATATTTATTAATTATCAATCATTTTCTTCCGGATTAAACTCAACCTGCGGCCGCGGGTACAGCCCGGCCTTTTCCACAATCTCGGGGACGACCTCTTCCCAGGCGATGGCCATGACGTGGACACCATGGATACCCTTGATATTCTCCCTGATGTGTTTGATCTGTTCGATACAGACTTTGATTCCTTCTTTTTTCGGGTCTGCCGCGTTTTTCAGCCTTTCCACCAGGGAGTCGGGCACGATCATGCCGGACACTCCGGTCTGGATGTACTTGGCGGCACGCCAGCTTTTCAGCGGAGTTACCCCGGCCAGGATATGCGCCCTTTGGTCCAGTCCTCTTGCCCGCACCATTTCCATAAAGCGCTCAAACCGCTCCATGTCGAATATGCACTGGGTCTGGATAAACTGCGCGCCGGCCTCGATTTTCTTTTCCAGGCGGTCCACCCTGTACTCAAAGGGATCGGCAAATGGGTTCGCCACCGCGCCGATAAAGAACCGCGGCTCGTATTCTTTGATCTCTTCACCGCAGAAGAATTTCTTTTCATCCCGCATCCTGCTCATCAGGTAAATCAACTGCATGGAGTCAATATCAAATACGTTTTTTGAGGTGGGGTGGTTGCCGAACTGCTGGTGGTCGCCGGACAGGCAGAGCAGGTTGCGCATACCCAAACTGTAGGCGCCAAGCAGGTCGGCCTGGATGGCGATGCGGTTTCTGTCCCGCACGGTCATCTGGACGATCGGCTCTATGCCGCAATCTAGAATGTGCACGCCTGAGGCTATACTGGAAAGACGCACGATGGCGGTCTGGCTGTCGGTAATGTTGGTGGCGTCCACATGGTTTTTTAAAAGTTGGGCATGGTGCCTGATGCTGTGCGCGCCGGCATGCTTGGGCGGCCCTATTTCAGCAGTAACGGCAAAGTGGCCGCTGTCCAGCATTTTTTGCAGCTTGCTTAAATATTTCACCCTTTGATCAAATCCTCTCTCAATATCCTGCGTGGCCCGCCGTCCCTTGCTTTCGACCAGTCTTTCGGCGGTTGGATAACAGTTAGTTCTGACAGCCTGCCCAGAGCCTTCATCCGGTCATAAATCAGCTGCCAGGCACAGTCCACTTCTTTGCTGATTTCACATTTGCCATGCTGTGAGCCGCCGCACGGGCCGTTCATGATGCTCTTGGAGCAGCGGATGACCGGACAAATGCCGCCGGTCCTATGCAGCACGCAGTCGCCGCACAGCCCGCATTTTTCTTCCCAGCTGCCAAACCCTGTGGCACCACCGGCAAACATTGTATCCATGGCGGGGACTATCCATTTATCCTTGTATCTTTCCGCCAGGTACTGCACACCTACGCCACAAGCCAGTGAAATCACCGCGTCCACATCCCGCACCAGTTCATCCATGGGCGGGATAAACTCCGGCTCGCACTGCCTGGTGGCTGTATAGGTCACGGTGGCAAGGGGCTGGCCTGCCTGTTTTTTCATCAGGCGCAGGGCTGCAGCCAGGATTTCTGTTTCTTTTTCCCCGCCGGACAGGCATACGGTGACGCAGCCGCCGCAGCCCGCCAGCAGCACTTTCTTACAGTCACCGACCATGGCCGCAATATCCTGTATGTTTTTCTGCTGAGCTATAATCAAGCCTGCTCGCTCCTTTAAAAAGAATATTTTCTAACTTTTATAAACACTCTTTTAAAAAACCCGCTATTAAACCCGCCGGGTCTTCCCCTTCTTCCGGCAGGCAGTAATAAAGTCGTCCCGGGGATAAGCCAATCGACTCCAGCAGGTTTTTAGCGCGGCCAATCAAACTTTTCAGGAGTTCGTCACCACCTGCATAACGGCATTCACCCTCCCTGCAGCCGGCTACCACAACCCCGGCGGCGCCGTTTTCAAACGCGCTCAGGATCCATTGCAGCTGCAGGGCCCTTACTGTGGATAAACTGACTACCAGAACGTTTTCAAGGGAGGAAACCTTTTTTAAATCAGCGCATGTGCCGCGTTCGGCAAATACAACCAGGGATTTAGCGCCGCCAAGAGATGCTATGGCGCTTGTCACGCCCTTCTCATCAAGGTTCTCCAGGGTAATGGCATTGCCGGGACAGAAAGCCGCGCAAATACCACAGGCCTGGCAGCCTTCCACCGGCATGCCGGCCATTCCCTCAATCACCGGCACGTCGTAGGGGCATACTCTCTGGCAGGTCAGGCAGGCGGCGCACTTTTCCGGGATTACCTGCGCGCCCAGGCCGCAGTTAAGGCAGCGGCCGGCTTCGCGCACTGCCGCTTCCTCATCCAGGCCCAGTTCGTACGGCTTAAAGTTTTTCTTTCTCTCGCCCGCGGGCAGCACCGGCATTTCCTGCCGGCTGCGCCTGGGCACCCGCTCCGCCACTTTTTCAGGAAGAGCGCCTATGGCCTGCGTTTCCTTTTCGCATGCTGCTGTTTTGTTTCCATTTAAATAGTCATTTACCAGTGCGGCCGCCCGGTGCCCCGAAGCTACCGCGGCAATGGCCGGGCCCGGCCCGGTGACTACTTCCCCGCAGGTAAAGACACCGCTCAGGCTGGTGGACAGGTATTTCCTGTCTGTCTCCAGGCTTCCCCTAGCATTAACCGCCAGGCCGCTGTCGTATAAAAATGAGTTGTCCGCACCCTGGCCAATGGCCAGAATTACCGTATCGCATGGAATAGTTTGAAAAGTGGTTGGCTCGTAGGTGGGGTTGAACCTCCCCTCCTGGTCAAAGACTGATTTTACCTTTTGGGTTTTCAGCCCGGTAATTGCTCCGTCTTCCGTCAAAACCTCCACCGGCCCGTAGCCGGGTATGAGGCTTACCCCCTCGGCCAGGGCTTCTTCGATCTCCCAGCTATGCGCGGGCATTATGTCACGGAACTCCAGGCAGACAACTGTTACGGCGCCGGCTCCCAGCCTGACGGCGGTACGCGCCACATCCATGGCCACGTCGCCGCCTCCGATGACAATAACACTGCTGCCAATAGCAGGCTTACCGCCTGTGTTGGCCTCGTGTAAAAAGGTCAGCGCCTTCATTACCCCGGGGTTTGCAAAGCCGGGCAGGGGCAGTCCCTTGCTTTCCGAAAGCCCTACCCCGATAATGACCGCGTCATATTCTTCCTTCAGCCTGGCAATGGTCACATCCCGGCCTACATTGATGCCGGTGCGGGCCTGCACCCCCGCCGCCAGGATTTCCTCGACGTCCTTTTGCAGCATTTCCCGCGGCAGGCGGTAGGTGGGCAGTGAGGTCAGGAAGTGCCCGCCCAGTGACTGGTTTCTTTCGTAAACCACTGCCTGGTGGCCCAGGCGGGCCAAATCGTAGGCCGCGGTCAGCCCGCCCGGCCCCGCGCCCACCACGGCCACCTTTTTGCCGGTTGGCTGGGCTCGTTCGTCCGGCTGCCGGTTTGCGCCGGCAGCATCGACCGCAAATCTTTTCAGGCTGCGGATGGATAAGGGAGCATCCACACCAGCCCTGCGGCAGTTATCTTCACACGGGTGAGGACATACCCAGGCGCACACGGAAGGAAAGGGGTTGCTGGCGCGGATCAGGCGGTAGGCCTCCTTGTAGTCCCGCCTGGCTATGGCTGCCAGGTAGCCGCGCACGTCTGTGTTGACGGGACAGGCATTGGTACATGGCGGTAAAAGTTCGGTCATTCCAACATTACCTCCAAAATACTGGTTAGTTACTGATCTATGTTTTAGAAAAGCCCCATCACTTTTCCGGTGTTCACATCCACGTCTATTCTCCGGAAAGCCGGGTCGGAGCCTGTGCCCGGCATCAGGCTGATGGCGCCGGTCATCGGGCAAAGGAACTTGGCCCCGGCAAAGACCAGGACATCGCGTACAGGCAGGATCCAGTCCTTGGGCACGCCTTTTAAAGTGGGATCATGGGTCAGGCTCAAGTGGGTTTTCACCATCATAGTGGCAAAGCCGGCAAAAGCGGGGTCGGATTCGAAACGCTTCGCTTTCTCTTCCGCCTCCGGCGTCCAGGACACTCCGGCGGCCCCGTAAACTTCTCTGGCTATGGCGTCCACTCTCTGCCGCAGCGGCATCTCCAGCGGGTACAGGAACTTGAAGTCAACCTTGTCGTTACAGGCGTCCACTACCGCGTCCGCCAACTCGAGGGCGCCTTCTCCGCCCTTCAGCCAGTGTTCGGAAAGCGCGCAGCGTGCTCCGGCCTGCTCGGCGTAGCGGCGCACCATGGCGATTTCTTCCTTGGTGTCGGTATAGAAAGCGTTAATGCACACGACCGGGTTGATGCCGGCTTTCTTGACCGTGGCAATATGGTGCTGCAGGTTGGCGATGCCTTTTTCCAGCAGCTCCAGGTTTTCCCTGGTGTATTCTTCCGGCAGGGGGCGGCCCGGGACTACCTTCGGCCCGCCGCCGTGCATCTTCAGGGCCCTGATGGTGGCGGTGATTACGGAGACATTGGGGGTAAGGCCGCTGAAGCGGCATTTTACGTTCCAGAACTTCTCAAAGCCGATGTCCGCGGCAAAACCGCTCTCGGTCACGTTATAGTCGAACATCTTCAGGGCAATGCGGTCGGCGATAATGGAAGACTGGCCAATGGCGATATTGGCGAAGGGTCCGGCGTGAACCAGCACGGGCTGGTACTCTACTGTGCTCATCAGGGTCGGGTTGATGGCGTTTCTCATAAAGGCCGTCATGGCGCCCGCGACTTCCAGGTCCGAGGTGGTGACGGGGTTTCCTTTTTTATCGTAAGCAACTATAATCTTGCCGATCCGCTCCCGCAGGTCTTTCAAGTCGGTGGCGACGGCGAGAATGGCCATCAACTCGGAGCTGACGGCAATGCCGAACTTGGATTCCATCATGTAGCCGTCCATTTTGCCGCCGATACCCATGATGATCTTGCGCAGTCCCTGGGCGCAGAAGTCGATAATCCAGCCCATCTCTATGTTGGTTGGGTTGATATCCAGGCGCCTTAAGCCGCGCTTGGCCAGCTCTGCGTCGTCATAGTTCCGCTCGTGCTGCATGCGGGCATTGAGCGCCACCATGGCCAGGTTGTGTGCATTCATTATATCATTGATATCCCCGGTTAGTCCCAGGGAAAACTCTGTCATCGGGATGGCCAGGGCGTTGCCGCCGCCGGCAGCCGTCCCCTTGATATTCATGGTGGGACCGCCGGATGGCTGGCGAATGGCGGCGCCTGCGTTCAAGCCCCTTTTACCCAAACCTTCCACCAGTCCCATGGTGGTGGTGGTCTTACCCTCACCCAGCGGTGTGGGTGTGATAGCGGTAACTTCTATGTATTTGCCGTCCGGTTTGTTTTTAAGGCGGTCAATGATTTTCATGAAATCAAGCTTGCAGATCCGCCCGTAGGGGATCACTTCGCCTTGTTCCAAACCAAGCTTTTCCTGCCAGTATGACGGTGTTGGCATATTCTTTTCAGCTAACTCTGCAATTTGATAATCTTTTAATTTAGTTGCATCGTAGGGCATGGTTTCTTATCTTCTCCTTCTGGTTTATTTTGATCTTCCAGGTAGTCCTTTTAACTTTTCCTTCTCGCAAACCATTTGTGAACCTCATCTCCACAATGGTTTTCAGGACATTTTACTCCTTTCTTTATTATTTTTTTAACTAATTATATACTTTTTATTTAATTTCTTCTGAACATTCATTATGTTCTGCATTTTAGTGCTTTCACATAGATTATTTAAATATTTGCAAAATTCCATCAATTTGCTAAAATTATACAATTACGAATGCTCTAATAATATATCATTATTCTTAAAAACTTAATAATTTTGGTTTTAATTACAAGATTATTAAGTTAAAAAGCATAATAGAAGATTAAATGGTTGCGGCTATAGTCGAGGTTGTTTTCTCCCAGTGCTTCTAAGTGTCAAAGTATTTCGTTTTTAAAAAAGATAATGAATCTTCATAATATTAAATCACATTTGCAGGTTTACCCGCATAAAACAAAGTGACCATGCCTTTGCCGGACATGACCAAACTTTTTCTTCAATATTAATACCACTAGCGAAAAAATGATGTTAATTATATAATACGAATTTATTCTTTTTCAAGTTCATGATTCGGGCCAAGGCATCACTTTTTCAGCACCCACACACCAGCCGCCATCATCCCGAAACCAAGCGCCGCGCGCCCCAGAGAAATCTTTTCCCCTACTATGAGGATGGAAAAACCCACTACAAACATGTAGTAAAAAAAGGACTGGGCCGCCGCCAGCAGGGGGAGGTTCTTCAACAGGCTGTTAGCACGGATAAAAGCAGTGGCCAGGGCAATATTGGCCGCAAGTATCAGGGGCAGCATGTACAGGTTGAAACGGGTAACAGAAAGAAACTCCGGTTGGACGTACCTGACCTGCCAGGCAATCATAAAAGCGAGCACCGCAGAGCCAAATACCAGCAGGACTAGAATAAATGCCATTTTATAAGTCACTCCTATTTATAGTCTTAACATCCCAGCCAGTTTTCTTACCTGTCCTCACCTCCAGATTATACCCGTCTGTCTGCACTATTACAGCACCGTCCCGGTCGGTCCGGTAAACATTGATGCCTGTACGCTCAAGCAGTTCAAGCGTGGATTGGGCCGGGTGGCCGAAAGTGTTGTGAGCGCCCACTGAGATTACCGCCGCCTCGGGGTCCGCCAACTCGACCAGCTCAGGCAGCAAGAAGCGGCTGCCGTGGTGGGGTATTTTCAAAACGTCAGTCTTCAAGTCCGCCGCCTGCAAAATCAGTTCTTTCTGCTCAGCCAACTCCGCGTCACCGGTGAAAACGAAAGACCTGCCGCCGCAGGAAAGCTTTAATACCAGCGAGCAGTTATTGGGGTCGGGTTTTGTCCCTTCGGCTGTTTCCAGTGGCGCCAGAACTTCAATTTCTATACCATTTTCCAGCCTGAGGTTGTCGCCGGCGGCGGCGCAGCGCACCGGGATACCATCGTCGCGCATTTTCTGAAGCAGCTCTGTATAAGCGGAGCTGACCGTCCCTCCTTCGCTGCTTTTGTCCCGCTCACTGCCGCCCGGCGTTTCAAGCGCGGGTGAAACCACTGCCAGCCGCACAGGAAAATGCCTTACCAGCGACACTGCGCCGCCGCAGTGATCTTCATGGGGGTGGGTAAGGATTAAAACGTCAATCCTGTTAACGCCTAACCTGCGCAGGTACGGCTCCACAACCTGATCGCCCACACCGGTGCCTGTCGTAAGTTCACCTGTCATGCCGCCGCTGTCAATCAGAATACTATGCCCACCCGGGGTCTGCACCAGAACGCTGTCTCCCTGCCCTACATCAATGAAATGGACTGTGAGGAAGCGACCGCCTGACCAGGGCCACCAGATCAGGACCAGCGCCACAACCAGGACCACCGCCGGCAGCCAGCCCGCTATGCCCTGCCGCAGCCCGGCTATCCTCCCGGCTGAGCGCGCCCGCACCGCTGCCAGGAGCCCGGCATACCAGGCAGCCATTAGAATAACCGGCGGGGTGGCCAGGTAAATCACCGCGCCCGGCAGCTGCTGGAAGGCGCCCACCAGAGCCAAGAAAAGATCCAGGGACAGCCCGGTTGCAACATTAACCAGGGAGGCCAGCGGCAGCCAGATCAGGCCCAGGGCTGTAGCCAACAGGCCCAGGCCCATGATTAAACCCACCAGCGGGACTGCCAGCAGGTTGGCGGGTATAGAAACAGGCGACAGGAGGTTGTAGTACCATGCCACCAGCGGTATGGTGGCCAACTGGGCGGCGAGAGGAACCGCCAGGGCCAGTGAGACCGCCCGCGCCATTTTATCCGGCAGTCCCTTTAATAATGCGGAGCAGGCGGAGGTTAAAACCGGACCCAGATATAGTATCCCCCAGGTTGCGGCAAACGAAAGCTGGCAGCCCGGGTGATATATCAGCAGCGGGTTCCAGAGCAAAATCAGCAGAGCGGCCAGAGCCAGGGTGGTAGGCCAGTCCCGGTCACGGCCAAGGTGGTGGGCCCAGATCAGGAGCAGGGCCATGATGGCCGAGCGCAGCACAGCCGGGTTAAGCCCGGTCATTAAAACGTAGAAAGCCAGCAGCGGGGTGGCCAGAGGGGCAATAAAGCCCGGCGGCAGCCGCAACAGTCTCAGCAGCCCGAGCAGGCCGCCCAGCACCAGCCCCACATGCAGCCCTGAAACACTGAGGATATGCACCACTCCGGTTTCGGAAAATGTCCTCCTTGTTTCCCTGTCGATCATCCCCTGGGTGCCGAAAATTATGCCGTTAAGGACTGCCGCCTGAGAAGTGGTCAAAGAAGCCGTCGCCGTGTCAGCAAGTTTATGTTTAACTTTTAAGGCAATGCTGTGCAGGGGGCTTGCGCCGGCCAGGCCGATCTTTTGCACCGCGCTGTCGCCCCGGGCCAGAAGCTGGACCATGATGCCCTGGCGCTCCAGGTAGGTCCTGTAGTCAAAGGCTCCCGGGTTGCCGGCCGGATCAGGGCGGCTGAGCAGGCCGGATATCTTCAGTAAATCCCCGTAAGCGAAAACCTGGCTGGCCTCTTTGACTGAAAGCCGCACCGTCCCTGAGATAGAGATGCGCTCTTCACCTCTGACCAGTTCCTGTGCCTGCAGCAGGTAATAGACTTTGTCCGCGCGCACGTCCGGCTCTTCTGAGACCCAGCCCACCAGGACGACCCGCTGGCCGGCATAGTCAACCAGGGGGGGCTTGCTCTCTTCCACCCACAGGCGGGATAACCCCAGCCCCAGGCTCAGAAAAAGCAGTAAAATTAACAGCCTGTTCTCCCGCCAGCCCAGCACATGGCCGGCTGCGGCGGCCAAAAAAGAAAAAGCCGCCAGGGCTAATGCTATGGTTGCATTAAGATGGGTGTACTCCCCTGCCAGGATACCGGCGATAAAACAAATTGTCAAAATAACCAGGGGCCTGTTCATGGGCACTCCATTTCAATGCGCAATCACTGACAGCTCATCCATCGGGAAATGCTTGAGGTCAATTTTAAACTGTAAAATCAATCCTGTTGGCCAAGACCTTTCTTACGTAATCTCTTGTTTCGCTATAGTTGGGTATGCCCCCGGCCTGGTCTACCGCTCCCGGGCCAGCGTTATACGCGGCCAGGGCCAGGCTGGCATCCCCGCCGTAGCGGTCCAGCATCTGCTTTAAGTAGCGCACGCCTCCATCCAGGTTCTGGACCGGGTCATAAGCGTTCTGCACACCCAGGGAGGCCGCTGTGCCCGGCATCAGCTGCATCAGGCCCATGGCTCCCGCGGGCGACGTGGCGCCGGGATCAAAATTTGACTCAGCCTTGATCACAGACTTCACCAGCGCCGGGTCGACCCCGTACCTGCCGGCAATACTCTCAATCAAGCCTTCCAGGCCGGCCGCAGCGGCGCCGCCTCGCACGCCGCCGCTTTGCACACGCCCGCTGGACGCCGCCACGCTTGAAACTTTCCGGTTTTGCGCGCCAGCCGATGACCGGGTAGTCTTTGTTCCATAGCTGCCAATCGCCCCGGGGCTTATAGGCGGCATTTTCATTCCGCCGCCAGCCAGGGTCAGCGCCAGCAGGACAGCAAAATCACCGTCCTGTTTGCCGCCTGTCTTCTTCTCTTTGCCCTGCGCTTCCGTCAGGTACTCCATGAGCAGTATTCTTACCAAAGGGTTGATTTCCATGGAAGCATACCTCAAAATCAAAGTATATTTGTGTTATTACTACCTGACCGTGATTTTGTCCTTCATATTCTCAAAATTCTTATCGCCAATTCCTGATACATTCTTTAGGTCTTCAATTGATTGAAATGCTCCGTTGGCCTCCCGGTACTGGATAATTCTCTGGGCGAGGGCGGGTCCGATGCCCGGCAGGGTATCCAGTTCACTCTGGCCGGCGGTGTTAATATTGACAAGCCCGTTGGCCGCTGCAGCGCCGGATTTCGCGCCTGCAGGGGCGGTAAAAACATTTCGTCCGGTACCGGTGGAAGTTGAAGTGCCCGGAGTGACTCCCACCGCCGCGGGGTCAAGACCGGCTTTCGACGGGACAGAAATATCCTGCCCGTCAGTAACCTTGGCTGCCAGTTTTATCGAATCCAGGTCCGCCTCACCGGTCGGCCCGGCCATATTGATCGCGTCAATCACCCTGGCGCCCTGCGATACTTTGTATACGCCGGGCTTTGCCACAGCCCCGAAAACATGAACAGTCACTTCCTTGTCCTTGTTTTGTTCAGCCGAGTCCAGCGCCGGTTTTACTTTTTCAGAGGATTTCTCTTTAATCTGGGCTAACCTGTAACCACCACTAAAAAGGATCACTCCCACCAGCAGGAGAACAATTAACTGCTGCCTGCGATCAAGCTGGATCACAGCACCACCGCCTTTATTTGAACCAGTGAAAAGTTATTAGGTTAATTCTACCAAAAGCGACTTTATCCTCCTTAATTATATAAAAAAAGAAAAACCCCATAAGTGAGTCTCCTTTTAATAAAACATTTTTGTCACCCCAGAGTGTTCCCGCACCATTGTCTCCCCTTTTACTTGGGAGCCATTCCCGGCCAGTACAGGTCAAGCTCGCTGTAATCCGTACCGGGTCCCTGCACGGTCAGATCCTCAAGCATAACCGGCCCGGCCCCGTCTTTTTGGATCGAATAGATCCTTCCCTTCTCCAAATATACCAGGGCCGTGCCGTCTCTAAGCCAGCCCAGAGCACCGGCATCATAACTGCAGATTTTCTTTAAACTGCCGCTACCCTGATCAAATATATACACGCCGTTCTTCGAGTCGCCCTTTCCTTTACTCATGTCATAAAGGGAGCAGGCAATCAGATTGGTGTCGCGGGGATTGAACAGGTAAAAATTGATTAAGCTGAACTTTATCCCCTCTTTTTTCATGGCTTCGCGCAGCGCCTCAATTCTCCCTACTTTTCCTGTAGCTGCGTTAACAAGGGAGATCCCCGTGCCGCCCCCGGTTCCCTCTTCATGGACTGCAATCTGGCTGCCGTCAAAAGACCACCACAGGCAGTCGGGGTTCTCCAGCTCGAATCCTCCGGTCAGCCTGGTTTGGACGCTCCCGTCGGGGTTCATGAGGTAAATTTCGGCATTGGGAAATTTACTGTCAGGCCGGTCCCGGCTGGAGAGAAAGGTGATCTTTTTCCCGTCGGGGGACCAGGCAGGGGCAAAGTCACTACCGGGGGTGCCTCCGGTCAAACGGGTGAGGCCGGACCCATCAGCATTCACTATATAAACATTTAAAAGCCTCTCCTGGCGGGTAAAGGCGATTTTTTTACCATCGGGACTCCAGCGGGGGCGCGTCTCATTTTCCGGGGAGCAGGTGATATTTTTCTTTTCACCGCTACCCAAGTCCATCACCCAGATATCTCCCTGGTCCACAAAAACAATTTTCCCTGCTTTGATTCCTTCATCTTTGGCAGAACTTCCGGATCTTGTAGCAGGATTGGCCTCATTCGTTGGATTGCCTGCCTTTTCCGTACACCCGGTCTGGCTGGCCAAAAAGAGAACAAGAATCATCAAAATAATAGGGGTAAACGTCTTTTGACTGAAAAATTTCATATCTGCCTGGCCCCGCATTCAAATTCTTACCGATCATATTCCCTTGGTCAATATGTCGCCTTGCCTTTCAGCAATGACGTGGTAAATTTCCAGCCGCCTGCCCTGACCACACCCTCCACAATACTGCGGGTCTGGGCATAGTCCCAGTTATAATCGATTATTTTCCCTCCGGGACCGTAACCCGCTTCCCGTACCGTTCCGGATCTGGTACTGCCGTCGCTTTTATATTTCTCCACCTTGAATCCACCGAAAACTCCCATACCGGCGCCGGTTTCCTTGATCATCTCCCAGAAAACCACCTTGCGCTCGGTTTCCTTGGCCAGCAAGCAGGCCGAGTACTCTACCTTCTTTTTGCCGACACCCCAATGGGCGTCGGCGAGCACGCTTTTTATTTCCAGGTCCGTCTTACTGCTGCGCTCCACAACAAGCTGGGGGAAAGCCGCCAGTTCCTGCTCTACAGCCTGTAGCAGGGATTCCTTGCTACCCGCCGGAAATTGTCTGGCTCCGGCCGGAGCAGGCTGCGCCGTCATTGCCACCCCCAAGCCGCACTGCCCACAAAAGCGGTCTCCGGGATTAACTTTGTTTCCACATTGGCTACAAAACATCTTTTGCACTCCTTTAAAAAGCAGATCTTTACAAAAAATGCCACCTACCTTGTGTTGTTTGTTGAGAATTATTCGTCAAAGCACCGCACCGATATCGCATTTGCTCCCGTCTGTCTTTACAACCTTGAGGCCGATTAACATTTTACCGGGTGTCGACCCTTGGTGCCTTCAAAGAACAGGTTATCGACTCAAACTCAATCGTTCCTGAGCTATTCTTTCTATTTCATTCATCTTGTCCTGGTATATTTTTTTCCTCTCATTCGCGTATTCTTCGTAAGTTTTTCCGTCGGCCCTTTTCAGCTGGATTGGATAGGTCCACTTCTCGCAAACCGGGCAGCACCAGGAATTTTCGATCCACCAGTGCAATACTGTTGTGCCGCAATTGGAACAGGTCATAACCCTGTCTTCCCTTGGAATGGCGAGGCACTCATCTCTGTTTTTAACCCGCTCCGGATCTTCGTCCATCTCTTTGTTGAGAAGAGCAATGCAATCATCTTTCCATTTAATTATGCTCTGGCTGTCGGCGCCGGTATTTGGTTCTTCAGGAAGATTAAAATTAACCTGGGAATCGACAGGCGGCTTCTCTCCCGGTTTCTGCTGCAGGGCTGCGTCAAGTCCATCTTTTAGAATCTCTTTCATTTGTTTCAAGCCCAGGGCTTCATCTAAATTGCCCGTCTCGTACGGCTTGCTCCAACCCTGAAAGGTGACAAGGCCACGTTTTGATAACTGATCCAGTACTTTTTCAAATTCAAAACCTTTATTTACCCCTAAAATGACCGCCCACATATATTCTTTTTTATAAGAAAGCCCTTCGCCAGAGTTTTCCCCATATATATAACTGTTGTCCAAAAACCACACTTTTCTCAACGCATTCTGGTTAGTATGGGCATACTCGTGCAATAATACCAATTCCTGCTCTGTTTCATAATCTGCCGGACTTGATGAACTGGCCATTTTCCAGAAATCCGGGTGGAGGTTAATCGTATCTGTGTTCAATAATCCCACCGAAGCTGTGGCACTATCTGCGCCCGATATTTTACCCAGCGGGTCGTTCTCGGGGCAATAATTCATAAATTTTTTACCATTCAAAGCATTAATTTCCCCGAGAAGCTGTGCTGCGACTTGATCAAACCCTTTATTAGGGTATAAGGTATTAAGCGTATTCAACTTTTCAGCTTTGCTTTTTAGATTCGAAATAAGCTGTTGAACATGAGCAGACTCTTCAGCAGTAAGTTCCTTGTATACGGGCAGCGCAGCTTCTGCCGGGTTCGTACCAGGCGTCTCAATAAAACCGTCAAAGGTCACATTCGCTCCCGGGATACCAATATCCGGGGCAACAGCCACTGCAAAATCAACATTGAAAGAAAAAGCTAAGAAAAGGCTCAAGAATAAAATGCTTGTTATCGTGAATGAAAGCTTCTTCATATCCTTACCTCCCAACCAGGTTATCGATTTTGCCATCTTTGAAAGTCAGGTGAACCGCTATAGCATTACCATTGGTGAACTTTAACACACCTATCGTTTCTACAATTCCCCCGCCTTTATCGACGCAGGTTTTGGAAACAAGCCGGCCTACTCCATTCATTAAGACAAAACCACGGAATTCTGAAAGCTCCGTTGTACTGACTTGGTTTTTAAAATCATCTGTTGTAACTTCAAGCGCTTCGTTGAAATTACCATTAACAAGATTTTGTAAAAAAACAAAAGATTTCTGATAATAGTCATCCATATTACTGGCGTAGTTCGCCGGAGAAATAATTGTAGCGGTCTGAGCCGGATCATCCCATAAAACCTGCCCCCCGAAGGACTCTCCGATAAACCGCAGGGGCACCATTGTACGGCCATTGATTAGTTTCGCCGGTACCGCCAGAATGACAGGTGTGCCATTCTTATAGGCGCCCCCGCCGATAATCAACTTGATCTCCGTACCGGGCTTTGTGGCCGTGACGGTCTGGGTGGCTTCATCCTAGTCGACATGAGCCTCCAGTGCTTCAAATATGGCACGTACGGGTACAAGGATCCGGTCGTTTTCAATGACAGGCGGCACATCAAATATCAAGCTGTTCCCATCTACCACAATACTAATTAAATTTTTTGTTTGCGACGGCTTTTCATTTCCGTTGTATGTACCGTTATTTCCGTTTTGGATATTGTTATCCCCATAATACTCCTGATTGCCTATAGTCTCAGGAACGTTTTCCAGGGACGTGATTTTCAGATTACGGATTTCAATGACCTGGGGCACCCCATCGTCGTATAGACGGGCGCCAAAACTAAAATGCCTCTTGCCCCCTGGTTCAATAGCCTGTGCCAGGGTGCTGGTCAGAGAACCGCAGTCCGGAGATTCATCGGTCACCTTGCCGTCTTTAATGGTAATTACATGCCTGGCAAATTCTTGCTGGTTCAGCCCCGAGAAGACCGCATCAGGATAATCCTGATAACCGCCTCCCAGATGAAGCACGAGACCCTTCGTGCCGGAGTTTTCCCAGCGATAGCAGGCCTGTACCCCGATTAAGCCGGGACCGCCTGTAACGCCTGTAGCTCCGGCACGATTTTTGGCGCTGGGTGCCCAGAACGCCGTAGGCCCGACATACCCTTTGCTGGTGCCGGCTTTTGCGCGAATTTCGAATTCAACCCTTGTGTTTTCCACCGAAAATTCTTCCGTGGTCTCGATAAAGTCTTCGATGTAGCTGTTGTGACCGGTGGCCTCGAAATACAGCGTATTCCCCCGGATACACCAGGGTGTGTCTCCGGACTGGGGAACAGCACCTCCTAATTGCCCCCCCTGTACGGTATATTCCTGCCACTGTGGTCCAACCGTAGAAGATTCCTGGCGTTGGAAGGTGTCCTGGAAAAGAATAGTCTCCGCTAGAACTGGTTGAACATTACTCAGAAGTACAAAACCCATCAAAAAGACTATCCCTGCCAATATTACCCTTCTTGTAACTATCAATCTGGCCCGCATTTTCCTGCCCCTTTCTGCTCTTTTGCAAGAGTCGCCCATTTTTAGTTTTACTTTAATCTGTGTTTTAGCTACAAAATTACAGAAAGATCGTCAGTTAAATCCTTCACCGCATTATACTTGAAACATAACACCTTCGACCTAAAAACGTAAATCACCCGATCGGGTGATTTTTACGTTGGCCTGTTTGTTTTTCGGAAGCCGGGGATTTGAGGATGATATAAATTAAAGAACTTGAAACCAGCCCCACCGCAGACGCGATATACTGCGGCGGGGTCATTTTAGCCAGAAATATCCCTGCTCCAACGGCGATAACAGCCTGCACGTTTACAGAGGTATGACCGGCCGTCCTTTTTATTATAAGAAAGTCGGTTAAAACGACACCTATAAGAGGAGAGAAAACACAAGAAAGCAGCATAAGCCATGATTGGAGCACATCTGTCAGTCCGGCTACCGCTAAAACAATACCGGCTACCCCGCATATGAAGGTGTTCTTCCAACGGGCATGACGAGGAAGCATGTTGGTCAGGGCAAGGCCCGAAGAATACAGCACGCTGTGGTTTGTGGTCCAGTTTGCCATAAGGATGAAGAACAGCGCTGGAATACCCATGCCTAAGTCCTGGACAACCGTGACCGGGTTCCAGTCACCTGTCGCCACAACTGACATCATGCCAAGCAGCCCCAACAAAAAAGATACCAGAAAAGCCCCCGGAAACGTGCCGAACCAGCTATCCCGGTTGCTTCTCGCGTACCTGGAAAAATCAGAAGCAACAAACGCTCCCGAAATGAACCCGCCGATCACCAGGTCCATCCCTTGAGCATAACCAATGGAACCTGTGGGATGATATTGAAAGGCAACCGGTAGAGTTATCAGGCCCAGCACCTTAAATGTTAGCCAGACGCAAAGGAGACTAAGCAGGGGAGTACACACCCAGTCCAGCCAGCGGATCCTTTGATATCCCATCACGGCTGTAGAAGAGTTTAAAATGCCAACTAATATTATCATTAAAATAGGCGAGGAAAAACCAGTGAATTCCTTGATGATCATATCCAGCGCTTCACCTGTCATGGCAGTCATAACGGCATACCAGCCAAGCGTCGAAACAAGCAATAAAGCAGTGGAAAACCACTGCCCCACCGGGTAACCGAAAACTTTCCTGCCGTAAATGACTGCAGGGTAGCCGGTGTTGGTCCCGAAATAACCTCCAAGTACTATAAGTACCCCCACCACCAGATTGCCCCAAAAATTTACGGACACCGCCTCTCCCCAGGATAAAGCCGGGATTAGCAGGGCTCCGACAACAAAGGATGGGAGGCAGAGGTTTATATCACCCCAGATAATGAATAAATCAGCCCATGTCGCTGTTCTTTCCGTCTCGGGTACGGGATCAAGCCCATGTTGTTCGATTTCCATGCGTTTTAACCAATTCTATATATTTTCTATTTGTAATATAACGATTGCGAAATTAGAGGTAATAACTGTTATCTGTCGAATGTTTTTAATTATTCGAGATACTTGTTTACATATCCTCTTGGCAGGGGGCAAAAATTATGCTCAATGATAAACAATTTGAGGCTTATAATGTCCTGCTCAAGCAAATTTACCTTAACCGTGACATTGAGCTGCTTCGTTCTATTGTTCTCGAACACCTGCCCCAGCTCGTCCCTTACGACAGCGCCGCTTTTTTCCTGGTGGAACCCGAAACACACCATTTTTTGGAACCCTGTTGCGTTGGACTTGACAAAGATAAATTTAAACAATATGAGGATTATTACGAGGATTTGGACCTCTACAAAAAAGCTGTCTTTTCGGACCGCTACATCCCACCTGTGGACCGCAGCTCTGATTACATGGACTATGCCAAGTGGGCAAAAAACGAGCACCGCTCTGATTTCTTACTGCCCCAAGGGATATACCATATTGCCTGTTTACAGATTTTGAAGGAAGGAAACCTTTTAGGAGAAATCTCGTTGCACAGGAGCACGGGTTCATCCAACTTTAGTGATGGAGAAATGTATATACTCAAATTATTACATGACCACTTGAATAACACTTTCCTGGGATACAATGAATCGTCGGCCACGGTTGGACTCTGTGAACTGGACAGTAAGTACAATATTATCGAAGCTAACATTCCAGCGTGTGACATTTTACAGAAACAGCTTGCCACAGGCCAAAGTGTTTACAGTTATTTAAAGGAGATTTGCCGGGATCTGGTGAAAAGCCGTAGGATCCGCCCGATCACTGGCGCTTATTACCGGAAAAGTCTTTTGTGCCTGAGAAACAGGTCATATCCCTTTAAAACAATATTGTTGGAGGGGAAAGAAGAGAAAAAAGACATATCGTTTCTGATAATAATTGAAACAGGATATACTCACAGAGATATCAGCCCGAAATTCGCTGTAGGGTTTGAATTAACCAGAAGGGAAATCGAAATAGCAGCACTTGTGGCCAGGGGCAATACTAACGTTGAAATTGCCCGTAAGCTTTTTCTCAGTGAAAACACGGTAAAAACCCATATAAAAAAGATTTTTATAAAAACTGGCACCGGATCCCGTTCGGAATTAATTTATAACCTTTTTGGCCCCCCTGCAAGCAGGACTAAAAAGATACCTTAAACAGGAGGCATTTTTGTGAATTTCAAAGATCACACTGATCATAAGAACACAGCAAAACTTCGGGTTTACGAATTAAAATCGCAAAAGGGTCCGGAATGTCCGTTTTGTGATCTTGAAAAAAAAGAGCCAATCATTGCTTCGAATGAAACAGCATATGCGGTTGCAGATGGTTTTCCGGTAACCCCCCTGCACATGCTGATCATCCCCCGCAGACACACCCTGGATTATTTCACCATGACGGCACAAGAAAGGCGCGATGCGGAAGATCTGATCATCCATCTCCGGAATAAAATTATGAGCGAAGATCCCACTGTTGCCGCCTTCAACATAGGAATAAACTGTGGCGTGGCGGCCGGCCAATCTGTTATGCACGCCCATTTTCATTTAATCCCCCGCAGGAAAGGTGATACAAAAAACCCCCGTGGTGGAGTTAGAGGCGTGATACCTTGTGAACATGCTACTGAACACAGGTAATTCTGTTTTGAAGAGTCCTATTTTCTATTAACAAACAGCCTGCCGTCCGTTCCCAGGGTGGCGAGAAGTACCTTTCGCGGGCTAAAACCCCGCTCTTCCAATTTCTCTCTAAGCCAGTTCTCATCTAAATTCACTTCTTTCAGATTGTTGTTCATAATATTGCCGTCCATTACCAGCACAGTCGGCAATCCCTCGTACGGCGTGGAGATGCCCAGGTCCGCGGGTGTCACCGGGCGATGCTGCGATTTTAGAATTACGCTTAACCTCCCTGAAGTCTCAAGTACCGCAAATTCAACGTCGTCAAGGTCCACAATGCCTTTATCTCTCATCTGGGCCATCAGGTCGTCAAGGTTATAGCGCGCCTTTCTCATCTCATCCCGCAGCAGGAAACCGTTTTTAATAATGACCTGGGGATACCCGCAGATGAAGCCCCGCAGCTTGCGGCTGAACAGGGTCACATAGGAAACAAGCACTTCCAGGGCGCCCAGAATGACCAACGGCAGGACACTATGCCACAGCGGTATTTCACTTGCTTCCATAGGTATGGCGGCCAATTCGGCTATGATAATAGCCACCACAAAATCAAAAGGTGAAAGCTGGCCGATTTCCCTTTTCCCCATCATCCTGATTACCACTAAAACCAGGAAATATACAAAGGTAGTGCGGTAAACATATTCCCAGATCAAGCCTGACACCAGCCTCTTTTGATGATTTATTTTATGATTTACCGATTTTGAAAAAAAAAATTACTTTACATTGGGTACAAATGGAGTAAAATATGTATTAGATAAAAAAAGATGTATTAATTTGAGATATATCTCAATATGAGACACGATAAAGCCGTAAGTTATGCAGGCATAAATCTCAATGTGATACAGAATAATGTGGTGAAGACAATGGTCGAAACAGTATCAGCCGCTTATCCCAAAAAAATAGTAATCAATAAAAAATGGTGCAAAGGATGCGGCATTTGCGCCGGGCTCTGCCCCAAGGTCCTGGCCATGAGCAACGGCGGCAAAGCCATTGTAGTTAACCAGCCCCTCTGCACAGGCTGCCGCAGGTGTGAAAGTCACTGCCCCGACTTTGCCATATCTTTGAAGGTGGAAACAGATGAATAACGTTGTACCGCTCACTCGCTTAATGCAAGGTAATGAAGCTATAGCTGAAGGAGCCCTGGCTGCCGGAGCGCGTTTTTTTGCCGGCTACCCGATTACCCCGTCTACTGAAATTGCTGAAATACTGGCGGAAAAGTTACCTGCCGTCGGCGGCAAGTTTATTCAAATGGAAGATGAGATAGCAAGCATGGCCGCGATAATCGGCGCTTCCCTGGCCGGGCTCAAATCAATTACCGCCACCAGCGGTCCGGGCTTCTCGCTGAAACAAGAAAACCTCGGCTTCGCTGCTATCACAGAAGTGCCGTGCGTGGTGGTAAACGTCCAGCGTTACGGTCCCAGCACAGGCATCCCCACCGCGTCTGCCCAGGGGGATATAATGCAAGCCCGCTGGGGCACCCACGGTGACCACCCGGCAATCGCACTTTCGCCGGCCTCGGTGCAGGAAGCCTTTTCCCTGACAGTCCAGGCTTTTAACCTGGCTGAAAGGTTCAGGACACCGGTGATCCTTCTGGCCGACGAAGTTATCGGCCACATGAGGGAACGGTTCGTCATGCCGGATGCCTCAGATATAAATGTTATCGACCGGAAAAAGCCTCCCGCCGGGCTGACCAGGTATTATCCCTACAAACCCGATGAGGACGGCGTCCCTCCCATGGCTAATTTTTGTGAAGGGTACCGCTACCATGTTACCGGATTGGTACATGATGAAAGCGGCGGCCCCACCACCAAAGCCGACCAGGCCGAGCGCCTGATTAAGCGTTTAAATGACAAGATCATGGACCATCTTGATGAAATAACCATGACCGAATCCTTAATGACCGAAGACGCGGAAATTATCATAGTCGCCTGCGGCGCTGTCTCGCGTTCCGCGCGGAGAGCGGTCAAGCAGGCCAGAAAAGAAGGCATAAAGGCCGGCCTTTTCCGCCTGATCAGTGTGTGGCCTTTCCCCGACAAAGAAATAAAAGCATTATCCCGCCAAGCCCGCTCCATAATTGTACCGGAAATGAACCTGGGCCAGCTGATCGGTGAAGTCGAGCGGGTTGTGCGCAGTGAAACAAAAGTTTCAGGTATCAACAGGGTAACTGGAGAAATGATAACTCCAGATGAGATCTTGAACGCAATAAAATCGGAGATTTAGGTGAACAACATGCCATCAAACGCTGAAAAATACCTGCGCATGGAGAAAATGCCCCATATCTGGTGTCCCGGCTGCGGCAACGGAATCGTGCTGAGCGCGCTGGTCCGCGCTTTTCATAAATTGAACTATGACCAGGATCAAACCGTGATAGTTTCCGGGATCGGGTGTTCCTCCAGAGCTTCCGGCTACCTCGACTTCAATACTCTCCACTCTACCCACGGCAGGGCCCTTGCTTTCGCGACCGGGATCAAGCTGGCCCGCCCTGAAGTAAATGTTTTTGTTTTAATGGGAGACGGGGATGCCAGCTCCATTGGCGGCAACCACTTGATACACGCGGCCAGGCGCAATATTGACCTGACCGTGGTAATTTTCAACAACAGTATCTACGGTATGACAGGCGGGCAGTATTCCCCTCTCACCCCTCAGGACAACCGCGCCACCACCGCTCCTTACGGCACTTTTGAGCGGCCCTTTGACCTGGTCGAACTGGTTAAAGCGGCAGGCGCCACTTATATTGCCAGGGGGACGACCTACCACTCTGCCATGCTGACCAAACTGATTATTACCGGCGCCTCCCATAAAGGATTCAGCGTTATTGAAGCTGTGACGGCATGCCCGGTTTCATACGGGCGCCGCAATAAAATGGGAGGCGGCTACGACATGCTGATGTGGCAGAAAGAGCATGGAGTCCCGATAGAAAAATCAAGGTACTTAAAACCGGAAGAGATGAAAGGTAAATTCCTGATTGGAGAACTCCATAAATCGGAGGCTCCTGAATACACCGAGGTATATCAGCAGTTAATAGACAGGGTCCGGGGACCAATAAAGGGGGAATGATGTTTTGTCACAAACAAGCGAAATCCTACTAAGCGGCACAGGCGGCCAGGGACTGATTATGGCGGGACTGATCCTGGCTGACGCGGTAATCAGGGACGGCAAGAACACTGTCCAGACCCAGTCATACGGTCCGGAAGCCAGGGGTGGAGCCAGCAAAGCCGAAGTAATTATCAGTGATGAAGAAATAGACTATCCCAAAGTTACCAGGCCTGATGTCCTTCTGGCTATGAGCCAGGAAGCTCTGGCGCGGTATATCGGCGAGCTTGGCGAGGATAGCGTGCTTATTGTTGACAGCACATTCATTCAGGAAATACCCGCCACAACGGCCAGGACATTTAAAATGCCCTACACCCAAATCGCCAGAGAATCCCTGGGCAAAGAAATGGTTGCCAACATTATAGCGCTTGGTGCGCTTGCGGCTATTTCAGGTGTCGTTTCAAAAGAATCTTTAAAATCCGCCCTGCTGTCCCGTATTCCCAAAGGCACAGAGGCATTAAACCAAAAAGCGCTGGAAATAGGTTGGGAAAGCGCTCTAAAGGAAGCAGCATAGTGTAAATGGCAAAATTCACGCCAATAAACCTTTTTGGCAAAAACTTTACAACTAACGAGTGAAACGGGCGGCGAAGCCAATAAGTCCGGTATTGTTCCGGGCTTAATGACTAATTTGTATAGGTGGTTTACTACAATTAAGCCCTTGCGGGCTTTTTGTTTTGTTCATTAATTACAACAGTTTCTTAGGAGTTGTTGATAATGTCGAGGCTTGCCCAGGTCAGCGAAAACGGCCAGAAAATTGCCGAGGCCATAGCTACCGTACTAAAGGTCGAGGTGGAGCTTATAGATACCGAACTGGTGCGGGTGGCCGGCACCGGGATTGTAAGGAACGATGTCGGTTCCCGTTTGCTGCGCGGCTTGGTAAACAAGCATGTCCTGCAAACCGGCAGCCACATTTTTATCAGCGAGGCCGGCTTCCACCCTATTTGCCTGTCCTGCCCGCTCACCGGCCGCTGTTTTTACCGGGCATCTATCGTCTATCCCATAACCGCTAATAGTGAAGTAATCGGAACAGTAAGCTTGATCGCTTTTAATGACGAGCAAAAAGAAACCCTTTCCAAAAACACGGAATCCCTGATTGAATTTATCGGGCGTATGGCGGATCTGATCAGCAGCAAGGCGCTCGAAGGGGAAATCATGGCTGAGCGGATGGTTATGGTCAACCGCCTTGAAGCGGTAATCGACGCTGTTTACGAAGGTGTCGTGGCAGTTAACCATGAGGGACTGATTACCCACTTCAACCAGTCGGCGGCAAGGCTTTTCGGGGCAAAAAAAGAAAACCTGATTGGCACTGATTCGAAACAAATACTGCCCTCGCTGACGGAAGTACTGCATGACGGCAAGGGCTTTAACTCACGGGAGGTATTCATAAATTATGAAGGGCGGAAGCTTCACCTTCTGAGCACAGCCAGGCCGATCAAGGCAGATGATATCAATATTGCCGGGGTAGTGGCCACATTCCGTGATTTTAAAGAAACACAAAGACTGGCTTACGAAATCATGAGCAACCAGGAAATGATTGATTTTGAAGACCTGGTCGGCACCAGCAAGTCATTTGCTGAGGTAAAGGCCAAAGCCTTAAAAATATCCGGCGGCAGTTCGACAATTCTAATCATGGGGGAAAGCGGCACCGGCAAGGAAGTTTTCGCCCGGGCCATCCATGCCGCCAGCTCGTTTGCCCACAAACCTTTTGTTTCGATCAATTGCGGGGCCATCCCGGAGAACCTGCTTGAGACCGAGCTTTTCGGCTACGATGAAGGAGCTTTTCCCGGCGCCCGCCGGGGCGGCAAACAGGGAAAATTTGAGCTGGCCAACGGCGGGACAATTTTCCTCGATGAAGTCGGCAGCCTTTCCCTCTACTTGCAGGCAAAGCTTTTAAGATATTTACAGGACCGCCGGATTGAAAGAGTTGGCGGCACCAGGATGATCCCGGTTGATGTCCGGGTTATCGTGGCTTCAAACAGCGACTTGCAGGAAATGGTGCGTAAAAACCTCTTCCAGGATGAGCTTTACTACCGCCTCAGTGTTATCCCCCTGATCATACCTCCTTTGAGAGAAAGGCCTGAGGATATACCGTTACTGTTAGAATTTTATATGAAAAGATTTTGCAAGCTCCTGAACAAAGATATCCAGGGCTTTGACAGCGAAGCCTTAAAAGCATGCGTCAAATACTACTGGCCTGGGAACGTCAGGGAATTAGTCTATGCTGTGGAATATGCCATAAATCTTGAAGAAAACTCTATGATTTCGCTGGAGAGCCTGCCTCCGGAACTGCGTGAGGAAACGAAAAAGAGGACCAGGGACGGCATCGCGGGTGACGGACGGCTGCTGCAGCTGGCTCAACTGGAAAAGGAAGCAATTGCCGCCGCCCTGGACCGGTATGGCTGGACCGACGAAGGGAAGATCAAGGCCGCCCGGGCTCTGGGTATCAGCCGGGCCACCATCTACAGGAAGATCCAGCGGTACGGCCTAAAACCCGCATAAATGGGACGTGGGTCGTGAGACATTGGACGTGGGTATATCCTGCATTCCTCACAAGTCATCCGCAAATTGTCGGTTCGGAACCGTCCCCTTGTCTCATCCCCTTGTCTCACCTTGCCTTATTTAGGCTTTATTTTTCGGCTGTCCTCCTGCCCTGCAAACCGCTGCGCCTCAAATGAGCTTCCACTGTAAGATTAACCTCGGCGTTTGAAAACACCTCATCCCAATGGCCTTTCAATTCCTTCCACTCTCCGGGATACTTTTGGTGAAAAGCCACCCCAAAATCAAAGACGTCGACCCCATATTCCCTCTGTGCCTTCTCTAGTGCTATTCCCACCTTTTCTTCCACTTCCCCGGCAATTTTTTCTTCAATTGCTTTTCGCACTTCGCGCTCAAGGATATTTTCTGCCGACTGCTGTTCCAGCAGATCCCCCTCCAGATCGATGTTTACATTAAACCACACTGAATCTCCGTCATACTGCGGTTCCACTTCCGTGCTGCTGCGGGTTATGTCGATGGACATTTTCTTATTAGGGGGGACCGTACCAAAAAAAGAAAAATGTACGCTAAGCAAATTTGTAGTAAATAATGCTCCTTTCTCATGAGATTACAGCAGATAAAATTGATCTATTCCTTAGTTCCTGCCCGGGTATGCAGGTGCGTAAATATCTGTCGAACCAGCCCGCTCGTCTTCTCCCACAAGTAAATCGGGTTTACTTCTCATTTTCGGGTAACGGCCAACGGTTTAAGAGTATTTATTGAATAACTATTGGCTTGTTTATTAACCCGAGGTGCTCGATTTTAAAATCTGCTGTTACGCTTACTATAACTGTTGGGAAGATTTCTCCCCACTGGCTCTGAATCTCCTCCCATGCTTTAGGTTTTGATCGATAAATCTTTTCTCCGAACCCAAAAACGTCCGACTTTAACTCCTTGCTCCTGGCCACCGCCTTGATGCAGCGGCGCTCAACCTCCTGGTTTATCAATTCCTCGGCATGTTTTATGTCTTCCTCGGCTATGTCGATTGCCGCGTTCTTTTGTTCCTGCAGTTCTACTTTGCCGTTGATGCGGATTTCAAACATTATACTGCCGTCCTCGTTAATTACCGGCTTAACCTTTGCTTTCACGTCCCGATAAAGAAATGAGGCGTTTTTCTCCGGGGCGCTGAAGGCAATGGGTATAATACCGCCGTCAGCCTGGTTTTTGATAAATAACATACCCTGGGTTTCCTCTTCGTCCATCCGGCCTACCATCCGATCGCCCCTGAACACCGCCGCCCCGCTTAGGGCAAAGGTCTTGTTCTGAGCCTGAATTTCGGCACCACCGCCTTTCCCGCTTGGAGAACCGGGGGTCTGGGCTGGTCCGGTCGGGCGGATGGGCGAACTGGTTTCCGGCGGCACGAATAGTTTTATATTGCTAACCGCCGCCTCTTTCCCCGGGGTCAATAGGTCACGCGTCACTTGGAACAGGTTGGCTATTGCCACCTTGGAGGCCCGGGATTGATTTAGGGGTATCATCTTATTCAACTCTACAGAGGTTATCGATTCCATCTCGGGCTGGGACTGGAGGGCGTCGCGGGCCAGACCCTCGCAGACCACTACCCACGTACGCTCACGGATATCCTTTTGGCGATTGCAGAAGTCGAGCACCTCGCCTATTCCTTCCTTGGCCATCTCCTCCCCGAAGACTATTACCAAGCTGTGGCTCAAAAAAAGCTGCCGGGAGGTGCGCATGGAGTAGTTCCTTATCGCGTCGTAAACAGTCTCCCCCTCAGTAGAGATAACCGTTCCCACGCCGGCGACCCTTGGCCCAGTAGTACCGCCGCCGCCCCCGGCCGTGGCGCCTCCGCTTGGTACAGCTGGCCTCGCGGCGAGCACGGAAAAGAGGAAAATGGGCCGGCCGTCCACCACCACCCGGTCTATGCCAATAGCGGTACTGAGTGTTATATCGTTCATTTCCCGCCGGTTCCAACACCCGGTCATGGTTAAGGAAATCAGAACCAGCAGAAAGAGGCCAACTATAGTTTTAATTTTAAATTTTTTTCTAAAAGTCAACCCGATTACCTCCCTTTTTCCTTATCACCGCCACCAGTAGAATCAGGCCGGGAATCAATAATTCTACAGTATAGCCATAGAAAGGCCAGAACTTGGATAAAAACTCCACCAGTTTTAGATAGTCCGTTTCGTATAATCTTCCGCTTATGACAATGGTGGCCAGGGCGATCGGGAAAACGGTTACGCGATAATCCTTGAGACCCAAGGTAGAGGCGGCCATAACGCTGCAGGAGTGGTAGAAAACCGCCAGCTTGATAATCACCCCGGCCATCCAGATGATGATGAGATACAGTTCCAGGCGCTCCAGAATTCCCGCTACCGAAATGTAGCGGGCCAGGTTGAGAACCGGGTAGATCTGGCGGGAGGCGACCAGGTCACTGAATACCCCTATCGTTACTGCGGTAACTGTTGCCGCGAAAACCCCGGACATTAAAACCGTCCCCGCTGCTGACTTCAGAGCCTCGTTCTTCTGATTGAGGTAGGGGTAGAGCAGAAGGAGAAAGAATACTTCCCCCCGCCAGGCGGCGGGTACCATAGCCCCCTTCAACACCGGCAGGGGGCCGTTGGCCAGAACCGGGCGCAGGTGGTCGAGGTCTATCTCTCTGGCCACCAAGGCTAATAATATGGTGATCGACAGTATAAATATGGGAAATACCATCTCGTTCGCCCGGGCAAGCACCTCGACCCCAAGATATACCCCATAAACAGCGGCACCTACCATCATAAGGTTGATAATCAGGGGAGGGGTTTCCCGAAGAAAGACGGTATGAATAAAGATGGAGTTTTCGCCCACCACCACCGAGGTAAGGTGGATAAAAACAACTGTATAGGCTGCGGCTAAAAGCTTGCCCGGCACCCGCCCCAAGACTTCGGGAAGGTACTCGGTAAATACCTGAAATGGAAACCTTTTTCCCAGGGCCACGCAAATCAGGGCCACAGCTAAACCGTAGGCAGTGGCGACCCCCAGAACGGATAGCCAGCTGTCCGGTCCTGCCGCCTGGGCTACTATAGACGGTACAAGGAGAAAAGCGGTGGCCATCTCAACCATGAACAAAACCAGCATCAGTTGCACGCTGCTTATACGGCCTTTGTCAAGCATTTATTACTTCTTCCTTCCCCAGCGTAGACTGCGATTGCCCTCGGGGGCAGGCGGGCGGGGCTTTTGACCGCGGGGCTGCCGTTGAGGCTCAACGTAGCCGGTCAGCCGTGGCCGCATAATCATCATCCAGGCCGGCGCCCGGATAAAGGTGTCTTTCAAATCACCCATGCTTAACGGGGCCAGCGGTGAGAGGTAGGGTACCCCGAAAGAGCGCAGGGAGCATAAATGAAAGATTAAAAGCATGCTGCCGGCAACCACACCAAACAACCCCATGAAGGCGGCAGCAATCATGAAGGGAAACCGCAGCATGCGGACGGTATTCGATAAAGTTATCGAGGGGATGGTGTAGGTGGCAACAGCCGTCAACGCCACTACTATCACAAGTATCGGCGACACCAGGCTGGCGTTGACCGCCGCCTGCCCGATCACTATCCCCCCCACGATGCTGATGGTCTGGCCAAAAGCCCTGGGCAGGCGAACCCCCGCCTCCGTTAATAATTCAAAAGCCAGTTCCATGAGCAGGGCTTCCAAAAAGCCAGGAAACGGCACCCCCTCGCGGGAGGCGATGATGGATATCAGCAAAGGAGTGGGCACCAGTTCCTGGTGGTAAGTGGTGATCGCGATGTAAAACGACGGCAGAAAAATAGCGAAAAAGAACCCTGCCCATCGGAATAGCCTGATAAATGAAGCAAACCAGTAGTGGTTGTAGTAATCTTCGGGACTCTGGATCTGGGAAGGAAGGGTTACCGGGAAGATTATGGCAAAAGGCGTATTCTCGAACATCAATCCGACCGCGCCCTCCAGGAGGTGGCCGTAAAGCTTATCCGGTCGCTCTGTCGGCTCGATGGGGTTGAACAGGGAATAGGGGTTATCCTGAAGAAACTCTTCATGATAACCGCCAGCGTGAGCACCGTCTATTTTTATACGCTGGATACGCTCTTTAACTTCATGGATCAGTTCGTCAGTGACGTAGCCCTTTAAATAAACCAGGCTTGCCGCTGTCTTAGATAGTTCACCAATCTCCAGGTTTTCCACTGCCAGGCGGGTGGTGTGCAGGCGCTTACGCAGCAGGGCGATGTTAGTACGCAGGTCCTCGTTAAAAGCATCCGCGGGTCCTCTAATCAAAGGTTCGGCCGTGGGCTGGGAAATGGATCGGCTGACATCCTCAAAGATGCTGGTTAAAAGAACGCTGCCCTGACCCTCAACGAAAATTCCCACCAGTCCCTTGGCAATACCATTGCCCACTTCTACCCACCGTTTTTTTTCCTGTATGTCCCCGGCCGGGATAACTTTTTCCTTCAGCCAAGCTATGGTTATTCCATTGGAAGGCGCCTCGTCCACATTGAGCAGGGCGCGCAGCAGGTTGTGCTGCAGCAGGTCGGGGTTGACCATCGGGTCAAGATAAACGACCAGTGCCCTAACCGGACTTTTCCTACTGATGATTATTTCACGTATTACCAGGTCGTCGCAGCGGTCAAATATTTCTTTTACGATCGCTTTATTCTTCTCAAGGCTGGAGGAAATGGGCCTCCTTTCCGTTTCAAACGTTGTTTCCCAATGGGACTGGGCTCCTTCCTTTATCTTTGTTTTCCTGCCATTAATTCGTCGTAATATCGTTAAAAACAATTTAAACATATATTTACCTCTACTCTCAATTTATTGTATTATTAACAAATACTTAAAAAATATGCATTCAATCAAAAAAGAGGGGGCTTTTTCCCGACCCTCTCCTTACCGATTAGGGTTAATACCAGCATATCTTAAACCAGGGGCAAACGTCAGATAATTCAGACATTGTTGTATTGTCAGGAGGAAAGATAATAATCTCTTTCGGTCTCATTAATTAGAATTATTATTATCGTCTTTGGGCATCGATTAAAAAAATGTGCTACTCCCCTCATCTAAGAACTTATCCTTGGAGCCCCGCTAACAAAACGCGGTTTCATACGCTAAACATTGTTAACGATAAAAAAATCTGTTTACTTATACGTTAGCTTGTTGTACCACCAACATTTTGACAATAATAGACGCTAAGGAAAATTCTTCTTTACGTAGCGATCTACAATTTTTGCTTGAGTCTTTCGTCTAACAGCGACACAACATCAAAAACCCTTCCCTTATTACAGCAACATTTAATGTCCACACCTGAACCTTACATAGAACGTAGTACCGACAGGACCGGTATCTACCTCTATTTTAGCGTTATGCCGCGCGGCAATGCTGTAGCAGACCGCCAGGCCCAGGCCGGTACCGTTCTCCTTGGTGGTTATAAATGGGGTGCCTATTTTTCAAGTATTTTGGAATCCATCCCCTGGCCCTCATCGAGCCTTACTGCTAGCTAACCCCTATAGCAAGGTTATCCCAAAGGACATGTTCCACTATTTTCACCTGGTCTTGATCGCATTCTATAATAAGCACCACTTCGGATATTCGACCTTCTAAATTTTTCAGATGTTTTTGATCATTTTACGTGATGTAAAAAACCGTAAAAACTTAATAGTAACAGAAAACTTGTAATAGATTATGGTTTCTGTTACTTGTTTATTATGGTATGGTAGGTATAACTATCAAAAAAGGGCAAAATAAGCCCCAAAATCTCGTAACAGAAAATATTATACGGAGGAATGAGCAATGAATAAGGTGGTAAATCTGTACCCGGATCAATCTCTTTTAGCCGAGTACCAAGAGTATTTAGCCGGCAAATCCGAAAGAACAACGGATGCGTACATAAGAGTCCTGCGTCAATTCACTTCTTGGATTGCCGAGGGCCGGGAAGCTGTGGCCGTTTTCATCCCGAGCATTTTACCAAGGCGGCCCTGGAAATGTACCTGGAGCACTTGGAAACCTCCGGGTACAGCGTGAGCCACCGCTTGCGGGTTAAGTCAGCCGTAAGCGGATTTGCCACCGATACAGAGGAAACAGTTTACCGAGATACCAAATGATATGAGTGATCGAGATATCGCTCGTTATTTTACCTTGTCCCCGGAGGAAATCGAAATCGCCAATCTCCGCCGCGGTGACCATAACCGACTGGGATTTGCAGTTCAGATAGGTTATCTGCATTTTCCTGGGAGACCTTATAATGCGGAAGAAAAAGTCCCGGATAGAGTCTTGTCCTATATAGCCGGTCAGTTAAAAGTTTCTCCCGTATTAATAAAGGATTACGCTCGTATTCGGGATACAACACGCCGGGAACACCTTGCTGAAATTAGAAAAGCCCTTGGGTTTCGTTCTTTTGATCGTCAAGAATACAAAGAGCTTAGCGATTACTTGTTGCCGATTGCGATGATTACAGATAAATCGATGGTTCTGGTTGACGCGCTGGTTCAGGAAATGCGGGCCCGCAAGATCGTTATACCCGCCATGTACGCGGTGGAACGCTTAGTCTGGACTGTTCGCAAACGAGCACAGGCCCCAACTGATTTTGTTAAACCAAGATGGGAGAAATACGTCTTCCAGGACAACGGGATTAATAAACGTTATTACGAAATCTGTGCTTTGTCAGAGTTGCGCAACCATCTGCGTTCCGGTGACGTCTGGGTAACCGGGAGCCGACAATTTAAGAATTTCGAAGAGTACCTTTTAACTGCGGAAGCGTGGGATGCAATGTGCCAGGCGGGTGACTTGCCGGTGGCAGTGCCTACCAATATTGATTTATATCTTGAGAGCCGGAAGCAGCAATTACACGACCAATTGCAAGTGGTTTCTAAATTGATCAAAAAGAACAAACTCCCCGACGCCTCCCTGCAGGATGGAAAGCTTCGAATAGCACCCCTACAAAAAATAGTCCCTGATGAAGTAGAAGAACTAATCCGGCGCGCGTATGGCCTGCTGCCTCGAATAAAACTGACTGATTTACTCGTGGAAGTGGACACCTGGACCGGGTTCAGCAGACATTTTACGCACCTGCATACCAGGTCGGAAGCCAAGGATAAAATCGTTTTATTTGCGGCAATCTTAGCAGAAGGAATCAACCTGGGGCTTGTAAAAATGGCTGAAGATAGAAGAACACTACACGGATACCTCGGGCTATACTGACCACGTGTTCGCTATGTTCCATCTGTTGGGCTTCCGGTTTGCTCCCCGTATTCGAGATCTTAGCGACAAGAAAATGTATGTTTTTGAGAAGCCTTCGACATACCCATATCTGGAACCCTTAATAGGTGATAGAATCAAAGAAAAAAAGATTCGTGAGCATTGGGACGATATCTTACGACTGGCCTATATTTGTTTAAAATCATTATCCTAACGTACAGCAAAATTGAATTCTATTACCAAAAATTGGCTTAGCGTACAATTTTCTTTTTTTGGTACCGTGACCCCTATTAGGGTCAGTCAGAGAGGGTATGGTGATAATCCCCTTAGGGTTTTTCCCTTTGAGCCAGAGCAGCCCCAGTGTCTCTGACTCGTCCAGCCATCCCAGCATATTGACCTTTCTGAATACGGCCGACCCGTTGAGCGCCACTCCTTTGTTAACGTTGGGCTTCTCCCTGCCCGGCCCGGGGGAGACCCCGCTTTCGACAACTTCGACCCGGGGTAAGGTTATGTTAGTCCCGGGGGTTGCACGCATAATAACCATCTCTTTCAAGTTAACGTAGAAACCTGTCCTCCCCCTGGTCAATGACCCGGTGGCCTGTGCTGAACTATATTCGAGTTGAGAACTTGTTTCCAATATGTCTTTGGCCTCCCCTTTGGCCACAAAGACTGACATGGTTTCCCGGGGATGCGGCCCGCGGTAGAAAAAATTTGTATAATAAATACCTTATCCATAAAACGACCCATAACAAAGCAACCTGTGTTATGGGTCAATCGAAGCCATATAATTGTCTCGTGTCGGCTCTTCTATGCGGGATATGAACCCAAAATTTTTAAACCCAGAGTAATGGCAGCCACCTGGCGCAGTGCTTCCTGCACCTCTTGCTGCACCTGCCCACCTAAAAAATCTATGAAAAACAAGTAGTCACCCAGATTTTTTTTCGCCGGTCTGGATTCTATACGGGTAAGGTTGATGCCGCGAACTGCAAATTCACGCAATATGTCATACAAAGCTCCGGGACGGTCCCCAACACCAAAAACAATAGATGTCTTATACTTTTTTTCTAAATTTCCGGGCAGCTGCTCCTTTCCCACCACCCAGAAGCGCGTAACGTTGTCCTGGTAGTCGTTGGCTGCCGGTACAACCACCTCAAGCCCGTATTCCTCAGCAGCTCTAGCCGGCCCAAGCGCAGCCCAGGGGCGGCTGCCGGCGGCTACCCGCCTGGCGGCCGCAGCTGTGCTGGTGCATTCTGTCATTTGAGCGCCCGGCAATTCCCGCTGGAGAAAGCTGCGGCACTGGGCCAGGGCCTGCGGGTGGGAGAAAACCCTTTTCACCCTTTCGAGCTGCACACCAGGCCGGGTCATTAAGGACTGCCTGACAGACAGAAACACTTCCCCGCGTACAAAAAGGTAATATGGCCCCGCCAGCAGGTCCAGCACGGCGCCGACAGAACCTTCTATCGAATTTTCCACCGGGACCACACCTTCATCCAGTCTGCCGGCCGCAACCCCGTTGAAAATCTCCTCTAAAAAGGAACAAGCAAGCAATTCCCCCTCTTTTCCGTTCTGGTACAGGATGGCGGCTTCTTCTGAAAATGTCCCTTTGGGGCCGAGATATCCTAACCTATACACTACACACAGCCTCCCTCACAACACGCCCGACTGCGGCCGCCACTGTCCTTATTTCCGACATCAGGGAGTCGAAATCTTCAGGTGTCAGGGACTGGGGGCCATCACACAGCGCCCTGCAGGGGTCAGGATGGACTTCGACAATCAGGCCGTCCGCCCCCGCCGCCACAGCAGCCCTGGCCATGGGTGCCACCAGCCTCTGCATTCCGGTGGCGTGACTCGGGTCTACTATTACTGGAAGATGACTCAGCCCTTTAACCAGCGGCACGGCGCTGAGGTCAAGCGTATTGCGGGTGGCGCTTTCAAAAGTACGGATTCCCCGCTCACAAAGCACCACGTTTTCATTGCCTTCCGAAACAATATACTCGGCAGCCATCAGCCATTCTTCAATGGTTGAAGACAAACCCCTTTTCAGCAACACTGGCTTGCCTGAGCGGCCTACCTGGCGCAGCAGCTGGAAGTTCTGCATGTTCCTGGCTCCCACCTGGACCATGTCAACATATTTCAGCGCCAGTTCCAGGCTGGCTTCATCAATAATTTCGGTTACCGTAACCAGACCGGTTTCCTCAGATGCCTCAGCCAGTATTTTCAAACCTTCCTCCTCCAAGCCCTGGAAGCTGTAAGGGGATGTCCTGGGCTTGAATGCCCCTCCCCGCAGGACCCTCGCACCTGACCGGCGCACCCTGCGGGCGGCGGCAAGCAGTTGTTCCCTGCTTTCGACCGCGCAGGGGCCGGCAATTACCGTCAGGTCATTGCCGCCTATATTCACGTTTTTCACCCTGACCATACTGTGTTTACCTTTGGACTCCCGGCTTACCAGTTTATACGGTTTCATAATCGGCACAATCTTCTCCACGCCGGGCATGGCTTCCAAACCAAGAGAAGCGATTTCCTTACGGTCTCCAACCGCTCCTATGACCAGGCGCTTGACCCCGTGAATGAAATGGACTTCATAGCCGTATTGCTCCAGCCTTTGCTGCACAGCCTTAATTTGTTCCGGCTCAGCCGTTAAACTCATCACCACTACCATTCTTTTTCCCTCCAAATATATAAATAAGCCTGCTGCTCCCTTAATAAGGGACGGAGCAGCAGGCTTCCGTGGTACCACCCTAATTGGCCGAAAACGGCCCTCTCTGACAAGGTACGGGAATGCTTAGCGGGGGGATCATAACCAGAAAAACACGTCTGCAAATACAAAAGCTCCTCGCCCCGCAGGGACGAGAAGCTCAGCTTTTCGCGTTACCACCCTGGTTGGTCCATGGCAAAATGCCATGGCACCCCCTCGGTAAGAGTACAGGAACAATCATTCCGATACCCCCTCCCTTTTAACGCCGGGAGCATACGTCCAAGCCTACTTGCCGCACCTGGCGGTTTCAGCCGGCGTCTCCGGAGAGAACTTCAACAGGTCATACCCTGGGAATGCTTCCAGTCGGTGACACTCCCTCCCTGGAGGACTGGGGCCAGTTTACTTTTCTCCTTCATAGACTTTAGGATATAAAATTAAATGTATTATAACTCCCGGCAAAAAAATCTGCAAGGGCCAATATATATTTTCAGAGCTGACGCATGAAAAAGTTTTTTTAATCTGGCAAACTGTAGCAAACTGTAGCAAATGGGGACGGTTCCTGATTTGCCTGGTGTTATTTTACAACTATGTTGACCAGTTTACCTGGTACGGGTATTATTTTTACAATTTTTTTGCCTTCCGTAAGCTTGAGGACTTTGGGGTCCTTCATTACCAGTTCCTGCATCTGGGCGGCTGTCAGGCCTGCCGGGACCAGCATGCGGTCGCGCACTTTGCTGTTAACCTGGACCACTATGGTGATTTCATCTTCAACAATGGCAGCCGGGTCATATGACGGCCAGGCCTGCATGTGGACGCTCCCCTGGTGCCCGGTCGCTTCCCAGATTTCCTCGGTGATATGGGGAGCGAAAGGAGCCAGCAGGAGCAGCAGAGCGTCGACAGACTCCCGCAGCACAGCCTGATCGCGGTCGGTTTCCGGCAGTTCTTTGAACTGGTAAAGCGCGTTGACCAGTTCCATGATGGCACTGACCGCGGTATTGAAGTTGAAACGGGTGCTTATATCCTCGGTTACCTTCTTAATAGTTTTGTGGGTAATCCGCCGCATTTCGCGGTTCACTCCCACCAGGTTCTCCGCAGGCCGTCCGGTTGTATTTTTAATTACATCCTGCAGGGGCTCAACCAGGCGCCAGACCCGGTTCAAAAAGCGGAAGCACCCTTCCACACCCTGGTCGCTCCATTCCAGGTCCCTCTCGGGGGGTGCGGCGAAGAGGATGAACATCCTGGCGGTATCCGCCCCGTAACGCGCCACAATATCTTCCGGGCTCACCACGTTGCCCTTGGATTTGGACATTTTCGCCCCGTCCTTTAAGACCATACCCTGGGTGAGCAGGTTGGTGAAGGGCTCAAGATTGCTGATCAGCTTCAGGTCGTACAGCACCTTGGTAAAAAACCTCGAGTACAGAAGGTGCAGGATGGCGTGCTCCACCCCGCCGATATACTGGTCTACCGGCAGCCAGTAGTCGGTCTTGGCTTTGTCCCAGGGCCCGCTGTCTTCCCCCGGGCTGGTGTAGCGGTAGTAATACCAGGAAGAGCACATAAAGGTATCCATAGTGTCGGTCTCTCTTTTGCCCGGCCCGCCGCATTTCGGGCAAACCGCGTTTACAAATTCGGGACATTCGGCCAGGGGTGACTGGCCGGTAGGTTTAAATTCAACTTCCATGGGCAGCAGCACCGGCAGGTCGCTTTCCGGGACCGGCACCGGACCGCAGTGATCACAATAAATGATGGGTATGGGCGCGCCCCAGTAGCGCTGGCGGGAAATAAGCCAGTCCCGCAGGCGGTAAGTTACCCTGAACCTGCCCTGCCCCTTTTCTTCCAGGTGGCTGGTAATAGCCTTGATCGCCTCTTGATTGGGCAGGCCGTTAAAACGGCCGGAATTTACCAGCAGGCCTTCTTCTTCGTAAGCTGCTTCCATGGTGTCAGGTTCCAGCTCGGCACCAGGCGGCTGGATTACCACCCTGATCGGGAAACCGTACTTCCTGGCGAATTCAAAGTCACGCTGGTCGTGGGCCGGGACACCCATCACGCAGCCTGTGCCGTATTCCAGCAGGACATAGTTGGCAATCAGGATGGGCACCTTATCTCCGGTCAGCGGGTTTACACAGGAGGCCCCGATAGGCAGGCCGACCTTTTCCACCTCATTGGAGGTGCGATCGATCTCGCTTAAGTTGCGCACTTTGCGGACAAACTCCCGGACCTTTGCTTCGTCCTTGCTGCCGGCAATTAGTTTTTCCACCAGCGGGTGTTCCGGTGCCAGGACCATGTAAGTAACACCGAACACCGTGTCCGGCCGTGTGGTGTACACAGTGATAGTCTCCTGTGAGCCATCTATTTTGAAATCGATCTCCGCACCCTCGCTGCGGCCGATCCAATTCTCCTGCATGATTTTAACCTTTTCAGGCCAGCCATCCAAAAGCTCCATGTCGCCCAGCAGGCGGTCGGCGTAATCTGTAATTTTAAAGAACCACTGGGCCAGCTCGCGCTTTTCTACTGTTGACTTGCAGCGCTCGCAGCCCCCGTTTACAACCTGCTCGTTGGCCAGCACCGTGGCGCAGCCGGGGCACCAGTTCACTGCGGAGAGCTTTCTGTAAGCCAGTCCGCTGTGGAAAAGCTGGAGAAAAAGCCACTCTGTCCAGCGGTAATATTCCGGGTCACAGGTGGCGAACTCCCTGTTCCAGTCATAGCTGATACCCAATTGTTTTAACTGCTCGCGCATATTGCTGATATTATCGATGGTCCACTGGGCCGGGTGAATCCCGCCGTGTTTGATAGCGGCGTTTTCTGCCGGCAGCCCGAAAGCGTCCCAGCCCATGGGGTGGAGCACGTGAAAGCCCTGCATGGTTTTAAAGCGCGCCACCACGTCACCTATTGAGTAGTTCCTCACATGACCCATGTGCAGTTTGCCCGAAGGGTAGGGAAACATCTCCAGGCAGTAGTATTTCGGCCGGTCGGAAAAGTCCGGTACTGCGTATAGGTCTTCTTCAGCCCATCGCTCCTGCCACTTTCTCTCAACTTCATCAAAATTGTACTTTTCTTTCAATTTGGTTCCCCCTTGATTCGCTCAGCACCCAAAATGTCTAACTCCATAGTCTAATATCTCACATCTTAACAATTTGTGCAAATTAAATTGGATGTTGGTCGTGGGAAGTGGGACGTTTGGTTCAGGCATTCCTTTTGAGCATTTATACCCAAAAGTCTATCCTTCATTCCTCACGTCCCACCTTCTGTACTTCTACGTATTAGCTTAAACTTCTTTGCACAATGCTTATATAGTTTCCCAGATCTTACATCTAAGTACTTACACATAAGTGGAGGAACTGTTCACTTGTCTCACATGACCATAAAGACAAGCCCTAAAGTCCCACGTCCCACGTCTCATTTCTCACGTCTCAGTTACGCTGTTTCGATCTTGGCAGCGTCCTGCAGGCCCAGCATTTCGACAGCCATTTCACGCAGCTTGAATTTTTGGATTTTGCCGCTGGCGGTAATGGGATAGCCGTCTACAAAAGCCACGTATTTCGGGATTTTATAGCGGGCAATCTGCCCGCCACAGAATTTTTTCACTTCTTCCTCCGTCAACTGGCTTCCTGGCTTCAGCTGGATATAAGCCATAACTTCCTCGCCGTATTTGACGCTCGGCACGCCAACCACCTGCACGTCCTTGACGCAGGGGTGAGTATAGAGGAACTCCTCGATTTCCCTGGGGTAAATGTTTTCACCGCCGCGGATGATCATATCCTTGAGGCGTCCGGTAATCTTCAGGTAACCGTTTTCGTCAACCGTACCCAGGTCGCCGGTGTGCAGCCAGCCGTCCTTGTCAATGGCGGCCGCGGTCGCTTCGGGCATTTTGTAGTACCCTTTCATGATGTTGTAGCCGCGGGCGCAAATTTCCCCCTGGGTATGGGGGCCTACTTCTTGCCCGGTTTCCGGGTCGACAATTTTCATCTCCACATCAGGCAGTGTGCGCCCCACTGTGGAAACCCTGAGTTCCAGCGGGTCATCCGTCGTAGTGTTGGTAATCCCCGGCGAGGACTCGGTCTGCCCATATGTAATTACTATTTGGTCCGCAGTCATAACGTCCACAACTTTTTTCATGACTTCAATGGGGCAGGGCGAGCCGGCCATAATCCCCGTGCGCAGGGAGGAAGTGTCGAATTTCTCCTTCTCCATTACCTCCAGCTCCATGATAAACATCGTGGGCACCCCGTGCACTCCGGTGCAGCGCTCTTTTTCAATAGTCCACAGCACCTGCCTGGCGTCAAATACTTCGACCGGCACCATGGTGGTCCCGTGCGTGACGCAGGCCATTGTACCCAGCACACAGCCAAAGCAGTGGAAAAACGGTACCGGTATGCACAACCTGTCCTGCGGGGTTAATTTCATGCTGTCCCCTATGCCTAGGCCGTTTAAGATCAAGTTGCGGTGGGTGAGCATAACCCCTTTGGGGAAACCGGTAGTCCCCGAGGTGTACATCATGTTGATCACATCATCCGGCTTCAGCGAAGCCATGACGGCTTCCAGTTCCTCGTCCGCAACTTCTTCGGCCATTTTCATGACCTCAGCCCAGGTGAACATGCCCGGGAGTTTTTTATCACCGATCAGGATCACATTTTTTAAATAAGGCAGCCTTTCCGATACCAGTTCGCCCGGTTTGCATTCCTTCAGTTCAGGACAAAGCTCGTAGACCATGCCTATGTAATCAGATGTTTTAGTGCCCTCTATTAAAATCAGGGTAGTACTGTCTGACTGCTTGAGCAGGTACTCAAGCTCAAACACCTTGTAATTAGTATTGACTGTTACCAGCACCGCACCCATCCGGGGGCTGCCGAACTGGGTGATCACCCACTCGGGCACATTGGTGGCCCAAATCGCGGTGCTGTCACCTTTTTTTACACCCAGCTTCATTAACCCCTTGGCAATCTGGTTGCAGGCTTCCCGGAACTCTGTATAAGTGTACCTCAAGCCGCGGTCCGGGTAAACCAACGCCTCCGTGTCGGGACAGGCTTCAGTAATCTGGTCAACCAGCTCGCCTAATGTAATTCCTCCAAAATCAATTACACTCACATATTCCCCTCCCCTAAAATAATAAAAACCTCTTCGTCCTTTTTAGGGACGAGAGGTTTAACCCGCGGTACCACCCTTTTTGGCAAAGATATATCATGGTGGAGCTGGCGGGGATTGAACCCGCGGCCTCTTCCATGCCAAGGAAGCGCGCTCCCACTGCGCCACAGCCCCATCTTTACCCTCTTACAGCGATAACGGCGCACCCGGTCCGGAGTACTAATACTTCCTCCAGACGGCTCAAAGGCGAGTTTCGGCAGTTTGGCCCACCGCCTCGCACCACCCGGCGGCTCTCTTCGGAGTTGCACTGCTTACTGCTCCTCATCATTGCCTTGTCAGCTAAAACTGAGATTTATTATAAGACATACGTTTTAATCTGTCAACAGAGAGAAAAAGTAATTAATTCTAGATGTTTACCGGCACACCCACCACCGGGGCGTCCCCCCACAAGCGTTCAAGATTATAGAACTGCCGTTCCGCTTCCTGAAAGACATGGACTATGACATCACCATAATCCAGCAGCACCCATTTGGCTTCCCGAAAACCTTCCCGGCGAAGGGCCGGCATCCCCGCTTCCTTCAATTTTTCCTGGATGTTTTCTACAACAGCCTGGACCTGGGTACTGGAAAAACCGCTGCAGATTATAAAATAGTCAGCTATTACGGTCAGTTCACGGATATCAAGTACGGTGATGTTTGAAGCCTTTTTGTCTTTCGCAGCCTGCACAGCAATGTTGGTAATTGCCTGTGGACTTAATGACAAGGCCACTCCCCCTCAATTTATGTAATTAGGTTTATATTCTTCTTTTAAGGTAAAGTTCCTTCTAAGCGGGTATCTCCTTATTTATTCCCCACGCGGTAGGCTATCCCGTCCGCCAGGGCCACTAGGTCACCGCTTTCCTCTCTTACCTCAAGACGGTACAGTCCCGTCTTTCTGGTCAGGTTTTCTTCACGCGCCTCAGCGGTCAGCAAAGAGCCCTCTGAAGTAGCCTTTAGAAAATTGATGCTTACATTCAGAGCCAGCGCCAGGGAGCCGTGTGAGTTGCTGGCCGCGGCAAAAACAATATCCGCCAGGGCAAAAACAGCACTGCCGTGCGTCAGCGCGGCGCCGTTAAGCAACTCTGAAGTAACCCGCATACTGGCGCGCGCGTAACCAGGCTTGATCTCCAGAAGGTTAATGCCCAGGTGACGGGCAAAATTATCCTTATCTAAACGCTGCCTGCAACTTTCAACATTCTTGTCTATTTTCCTTCCCTCCGCTCCAACGGCTGTGGGTTTGTAAAAAACCCAGCCGGCAGAAAATATTTTCCCTTCTAATAGAATTATTCGCCAACAGTCTTTCGGTGTCCTTTTTATGTGTAATAAAATAACCCGCATAGGTCTATTCTACACGGGTTATTATTGAATATTATTCCATCACCGGCTGTTTATTGCTCAAACTTTTTTACACCTGCGTCAAGTTTTAGATTTTTGGTAAGCTTCTATTATGATATTTCGCCGCTTGCCCTATCTTCTCTCGCCTTAGCCTCGTTTACTGTTATAACCCTTCCGTTCAGTTCGGTACCGTTCATCGCGGCGATCATGGTATCCGCATCTTCATCCCGGACTTCTACAAAGCCAAAACCCCGGGAACGACCGGTCTCACGATCAGTTATAACGCGGCTGCTTAATACTTCACCGTGCGCTGAAAAAGCGTCGGCTAAATCCTCGGCCTTGGTAGCCCACGGGAGATTTCCAACATACAAGGTACGCGCCATTCACCAATCACCTCTTTCTCCAAGATACTTTGATTTAATCTATTATTTACAGAAGGAAATTTCCTAATGCAATCTTAACCAGGCAAAGATTTTCCAGATTTCATGTCCTGTAAAGATGTTTTTTTAGAACATATTCTTCAACAGATTCCGGCAGGAGGTACTTTATTGGCCTGCCCTCCCGCACCCTCTGTCTGATGTCGGTGGAAGAAATAGCAAGGGCCGGTACTTCCATACATAAAATATTTTGTTTCAAATTACCTGGCAGTTGGTTCAGTTTGCTTTGCAGCTCGGACAAACGGTAGCCTGGACGGGTAGCGGCCACAAAACGGCAAATTGTCAGCAGTTCTTCAAAGGCTTTCCAGGTCAAAATTTCCAGCAATGCGTCGGCGCCGGTGATGAAATAAATTTGATGCTCCGGGTAAAGCTGTTTTAAAGCGTGGATTGTGTCAATAGTATAAGAAGGGCCAGGCCTGTCCACCTCCAGCGTCGAGGCCTCGAAAAAAGAATTGGAGGCCACGGCCAGACAGGTCATGGTGTAGCGGTCCCTCGGTTCTGAAATAAAATAGCCCGGCTTATGAGGAGGGCTGCCCGCGGGTATAAAAATAACCCTTTCCAGGCTGAGCGAGTGTCTGGCTCCTTCGGCGGCGACCAGGTGCCCGTAGTGAATCGGGTCAAAGGTCCCCCCCATAACACCCAGGCGGTGTTCTTTTCTAGTTTCGTTATTCATAGAAAAATTGTACTGTTTGTCTAAAATAAAAGCAAGGTAAAACCAGGAACTATAGAATACAGAATTCAGGAGTCAGACTCCAGAATAAACGGTTAGCTAAAGGTCAAGTACGAGGTTGTTCCGGTGCACTACCTCATCATAGTCTTTATAGCCCAGGACGCGGGCAATATCCCTGGTCTGCGCTCCTTTAATCAGGTTTATCTCGGCTGAGGAATAATTGGTTATACCTCTGCCGATTTCCTTACCGTCCGGCCCGGTGATAATTACCGTATTGCCCATTTCAAACGCACCCTCCAGTCCCGTGATGCCGGAAGGCAGCAGGCTTTTGCCCTGTCTGGCCAGAGCCGTGGCAGCGCCTTCGTCAACTAATATTTTTCCGCATACAGCCGAGCTGTATGCAATCCACTGCTTTTTGTTTTCCAGTTTATTGGCTAAAGGCCAGAAAACCGTACCGACCTGCTCTCCGGCTGCAATCCGCCGGATGATATCTTTTTCGCCCGAGTGGGCCAGGACCGTGTACACTCCGGAGTGCGCGGCAATCTTGGCCGCCTGAATTTTTGTGGTCATGCCTCCTGTGCCCATCTTGCTGCCTGCACCGCCGGCAAGCGCTTCTATTTCGTTGTCTATTTCTTTGACTTCCGGGATCAACCGGGCCCCGGGGTCTTTACGCGGGTCCGCTGTATACAGCCCTTCAATATCAGACAGTAAAATCAGCAGTTCAGCGTCCACGAGGCTTGCCACCAGGGCAGAGAGTGTATCATTTTCACCAAGTTTGATCTCATCAACCGCCACGGTGTCGTTTTCGTTAATCACCGGTATTACCCCATACTGAAGCATGGCGTGCAGCGCGTTTCTTGCGTTCAGGAAACGGCGTCGGTCGGAAAAGTCCTCCCTGGTAAGCAGGACCTGGCCCGAGGTAACCCCGTACTCAGAAAAAAACTTCTCATAAATGTGCATCAAAATACCCTGGCCGACCGCGGCAGCAGCCTGTTTGCCCGGGATGGTCTTCGGCCGTGCCGTGAGGCCCAGCCGGCCGACGCCGGTGCCAATGGCGCCGGAAGTAACAAGGAGCACCTCCTGGCCTTGATTATGCAAGTCGGCCAACTGCCTGACCAGGCTTTCAATCTGAAAAAGGTTGAGTTTACCTGTGGGATGGGCAACTGAACTGGTACCGACTTTCACCACGATCCTTTTGATGGAATTAAATTTTCTTTTTTCGCTCATATATCAACACCTTAAAAATATGACCTGGGAAAAGTATATCATACCTGAATATTCTAGATCAAAGCAGAACTGTGCCTGTGATATCACTTAAGCGACAGTAAACCGACATACACTGCCGGGAGGTCGATGATTTGCGTGCTATTCCGCATATTCAAACTCAAAATTCCCGATTTTAACCGTATCCCCTTCTTTTATGCCCGCAGCCTTTAAATCATCTTCAATCCCCATGCGCTTTATAATCCACTGCAACCGCTCTACCGCTTCTTCATTATCCATGTCGGTCATAGCCACATGGCGCTCTATCTCTTTACCTTTAACATAAAAGATCCCTTCCTGCCGGAATACGGTAAAACGCGGCTCGGCCTGGTGCACCACCGGGCCGGCATCCTCCAGCAGGACCGGTGTTTCAGGGGGCAGGCCGGCCAGGAGCGCGGCCACCCTATAAACCAGGGGCTCTAGACCGCTGCCGGTAACTGCCGAAACAGGAAAGACCTCGTACTCTTCCCCGTAAGCTTCCTTAACACGCCGCAGGTTCTCAGCCGCGCCAGGCAAATCAATTTTGTTGGCCACTATTACCTGGGGCTTGGCGCCAATAACCGGGTTATATAAAATCAATTCCCGGTTGGTAGCAAGAAAATCTTCTACCGGGTCCCTGCCCTCACTCCCTGAGACGTCAAGGACATGGACCAGCAGGCGGGTCCGCTCCACGTGGCGCAAAAACTCGTGGCCCAGGCCGGCGCCGGCATGGGCTCCCTCGATCAGCCCTGGTATATCCGCCATGACAAAACTCCGTCCTTCCTCAACCCTTACCACGCCGAGGTTCGGTGTAATGGTAGTGAAGTGGTAGTTGGCAATCTTCGGCTTGGCCGCTGATACCTTGGAAATTAAAGTTGATTTGCCCGCGTTGGGAAAGCCGATCAGGCCAACGTCGGCCAGGAGTTTGAGCTCCAGTTCAAGCCAGCGCTCCTCACCCGGCGCCCCCTTCTCAGCCAGCTTGGGAGCCTTGCGATTGGCAGTAGCGAAATGGGCGTTGCCCCTGCCGCCGCGCCCTCCCCGCGCCACTACCGCCTCCTGGTCGTGTGCTACCAGGTCGGCCAACAGTTCTCCTGTATCGGCGTCCCTGATCAGAGTGCCAGCGGGCAGTCGTACAACCAGGTCTTCACCCGAGGCGCCGTGCATATTTTTGCCTTCACCGTGCCGGCCGCGCTCCGCCTTATAATGGCGTTTATAGCGAAAGTCAACCAGCGTGCGCAGGCCTTCGTCAGCCCGAAAGACAACATTGCCGCCCCGGCCGCCGTCCCCCCCCCAGGGGCCGCCCTCCGGGACGTACTTCTCCCTGCGCATGGCAATACAGCCGTTGCCGCCGTCACCGCCTTTGACAAAAATCTTAGCTTTATCAAAAAAAATAAGGATCACCTGCCATTTTATTTAGAAGGCAGAATAAAAATCTTAATTCTATTCTGGCTCCTGACTTCTGTATTCTTCTTAAGAATAGTTTAACCAATTTTTGTTTCCCGGCTCGGCAGGATAAAAAATATTTCCACACCTCCGTCTTTAAACGTCACTTTGGCCTGGCCGCCAAACCGGGCCAGCAGTTCCCCGGCCTGAGCAAGACTTTGCTCAAACCTGGACTGATCTGATATCTGGGGAAACTGGCTAAAAAACCTGCAGGTGTATTTATTATCACTTTGTGCAAATAAAACCTCAATTATTTTGTCCTTTATATCGGGAGACGACATAACTTCAAAAAAACTGTTAAAACAATTCTCCAGGGCCACGCCCAGCACTGATCCCGGCACCGTGCAATCCGCCAGGCTGGAATCAACCGCTACATCTATCATTATTTGATACTTTGACGCTTCATTAAGACCCGTCAAAAGGGCGGCGGTCACTTCCGGATTTTTAATCCGGGACGTTTTACTCAACACCGCCATCTCTCTGCTGACTTCTTTTATGTACTCGTGTGCCTGTTCAAACTTATTCAACTGTAAAAAGCCGGAAATAACCTGGATGTGATTTAAAAAATCATGCCTCTGCACCTGAATAACCTCCAGTAATTTTTCCAAATCCATTGAATCTATCACCTCCCGTTTGCCAGTCGCTTCCAAACATTCGACAAAACAGACTTTTATCCCTTTAAAACTCAAAACATCCACCTAAATTTAAACTGACAATATCTTCCTGGAAGATAAAAAAGCCTGTGAAAAAATTTATTTTCCACAGGCTTTCAAAATAAATTAAAAAATATCAATATGCTCTTTTTCTAGTGTATTACCAGTCAACATAAATCGTGTCGCTACTACTTATACCGATTGCGGATGGAGGTGTATAACCAGAAGGAGCTTGTATGTAATGAAAACCAGTTGTCACATAATAACCTCTAGTTCCAGCGACATATACCCCTACTGCCGATATATTATAACAATTATAGTCATATTCATACCTACTAGCTACAAGGAGATCCCCTTCCGAGTCCCTCCACAAATATGATGTAGCATCCATATACGGACAATAAGTAGCAGGGTAAGTCATTATATCTTATGTGAGTATTCAAGGTGACGTTGATGTTATGTGACTTCCTTGGTTTGGTCATGAACCACTTTTAAAGCACATTGGATTTCATCTCCCCCATGATAATAGTTAATACTAATAAGGCTTAGAGGGCAATTTCAGGGTTTCTATTCCCTACATACGCCCTCTATTCCACAATTTGACAGCATTCCAATTTCCCGGTACATCTTAATAGCCCAAAGCATTTATGAAATTACTGCTATTTATTAGGTCTTAATAAAATTTTTTTCAAGATAAAAAAACCTTATAATAAGTATATATGGTAAAAATTATTATATCATGCATAATTTTACATCATAATCCGATAGATACTACTATTTTTCTACAAAAAAATAGTAGGTATTTTGACATCGGCACTATTGTAAAACAAGCTTCTATTATTTAAACCTTGAAAGATTAAGAGCTATTCGTAGATTAAAAAGAGGTTAATGAAATACTGAAAAATCGACCATATAGAATATAGCTTCTATACTTATAAATATTTTTTATCTTGCAGATATCTCTATATAATGGTATATTTAGTTAAAAGTTTTTAAGTAGGTGATAATTTGAGATATTCTTCACACACTTTTTTTTATCCTGAACCAAATTTAGTACTTTTTTTTATCGTTTTAGTATTATCAATATCCGTTTCGATTTATTGTTTTCGGTTTAGACAAATTCGGAACCCCCTGTATTGGGTATTAGGCATATTTGTTTGTATTATAGTCTCTCTAATTATCACCTTATTTTTCCATTAATTTTTATAGAAGATACTCGCAAAAGAATGGCCTCAGTTCTTCGACAATTTCATGACAACAAGCTGGTGTGGAACATCGACCATCTCTTTTAACATCTTCTCAACCCATTTATCTGTATAGACCTTGCCGCATGAGGGACAAAATCTGCTTTTACATGTGAATGGCACTATCTTCTTTTCCTTACCGCAATCCAAGCATCAGTATTTGGCAAATCCGTTTTTAGGATCTCCACATCTGAGAACTTTAGTGACTGCTTCTCTTTCGTATTCACGGATAGCTACTGAACATTTTGTCTCATACTCGGACCATTTTAACTTGAGTATTTCTTTGATTTTCGACGAATATCTCATTCTCATATATTAACCATAATGTGGACTATATTCTCTCTTAAGTCAAAGTATACTTTCCTAAACAATAAGAAAGCGGCCTAAGTCAGACCGCTTTCTTACTTAATGTTATTCTTTTTATAGTACAACCGCCAGATTAGGAATTATACTGACCATTTTCTTATCACGACCGTACCTCTCAAACTTGACCACCCCGTCGATTTTAGCAAACAAGGTATCGTCGCCGCCTATGCCGACGTTACGGCCCGGGTGGATCTTGGTGCCGCGCTGCCTGACCAGAATGCTGCCGGCCAACACAAACTGGCCGTCCGCCCTCTTCACACCAAGCATTTTGGGTTTTGAGTCACGACCGTTACGGGAACTGCCTACACCTTTCTTGTGTGCCAAAGTAATTCACCTCTCTATTCTAATCAGAATTTTGGTTTAAACTTCAATTGCGTCAACTGTAACCTGGGTAAATGGCTGCCTGTGACCTTGCTTGCGGCGGTAATTCTTCTTGGCTTTAAACTTGAAGATAACAATCTTCTTGCCTTTGCCATGCTTTAGCACTTTCAGGATTACTTTTACCCCTTCCAGCAGAGGTGTACCTACCCGCAAACTCTCTCCATCGGACACAGCCAGGACCTTGTTCACTTCTACCGTTTCACCTGCTTCAGCGGGCAGCTTATCAACTTTGAAAGTGTCGCCCACCTGAACACGGTATTGTTTGCCGCCGGTTTCAATAACAGCATACATGTTCTCACCCCCATAGATTTGGGACTCGCCGGAAAACAGGTGGGGTTTGGGATTCAAACCCTCTTGATAAACCAGTCCCGCGCGGTGTCTAAAAAGGTGCACAAGCACCTACAATACAGTATTTTAAACATAGACGGCTAATTTGTCAAGAACAATCAAAGTAGACCTCAGGAATTCAGAATTCAGTAGTCAGGAATCAGAATTAGATTTTTTGATTTTTTATTCTGGATTCTGTCTTCTGACTTCTTTTGTCCTAAATCCTTACCGGCCGGGCTTTGGCGTATGTGCGGTAAACTTTGCTGACTTCCACCGGGATAGTTTCCCCCACCAGCGCTCCCGCTCCCTCAATATCCAGAATAAACCCGTTTACCCTGGCAATACCGTCGTGGTAGTTGGTAACATGAGGCTCCTCCACCCTTACCTCCAGTACCTCACCCGGCTTCACCGGAAGCGTATTGGCGTGGATTTCCTCGTTATCCTGCAGCGGCCGGATTGTGATTGACTCGATATGGTGGCTGGTAGATCCACGGATATAAAGGCTCTTGCCGGTTTTGCTCTCCAGGTCGCGCAGGCTTGCCCCGCCGCTGCCAATCAGCCGCGCGGCCACCACCGGGTGGGCCTCCACCAGGATGGTCTGGGCGGTAGTCTGGCGGGCCACATTGTATATCTGATTTTTGTAGCTGATACCCAGGGTCTCTTCAGAAAGCACCTTTCCCTTGCCCTCGCAGTAGGGGCATGGCTTCTGGAGCACCTCGGACAGGCTCGGCCGCACCTTTTTCCGGGTCATCTCAACCAGGCCCAACTGGGTGATACCCAGGATATTGGTTTTTGTTTTATCCTTTTTAATCTCTTCTTCCAGCTTCTGAAGCACCTCATGGCGGTGTGCCTCCTGCGCCATATCAATAAAATCGACAATGACGATACCGCCGATTTTACGCAGGCGCAGCTGGCGCGCAATTTCACAAGCTGCCTCAAGGTTGGTCTTAAGTACTGTGTCTTCCAGGTTGGTGGTGCCCACATACTTGCCGGTGTTAACATCAATGGCCGTAAGAGCTTCAGACTGGTCTATGACCAGGTAGCCGCCGCACTTCAACCACACCTTCTGTTTGAGCGCCTTTTCAATTTCCTGCTCGATGCCGTATTCCGTGAAGATATTCTCCCGCTCGTCCAGGAATACTTTCAGCTTCAGGCGGGGGTCAGAAATATCAACAAGCTCCAGTACTTTTTCATATTCATAGCGTGAGTCCAGAATCAGGCGGTCGACATCTTCGGTAAAAACATCCCGCAGAATACGCTGCACCAGTTCCAGGTCGCGGTGCACCACGTTGGGTACCGTACCATGGGCGGCTCTGCTTAAAATTTTGCGCCATAACTTGGTCAGCAAAGCGATGTCCTGGCGCAGTTCTTCTTCCTCAATGCCTTCCGCGACTGTACGGACAATTACACCCATACCCTCAGGTTTAACCCTGTTGGCCAAATCCTTCAGGCGTTCTCTCTCCTTTTCAGAATCGATGCGGCGCGAGATACCGATATAATCCACGGTAGGCATCAGCACCAGGAAACGGCCCGGTAAGGTTATGTGGGTAGTAACCCGCGGCCCTTTGGTGCCGATGGGCTCCTTAACTATCTGCACCATTATATCCTGGCCCTGTTTTAAAATATCACAGATATTGGCGCCAAGCGTGTAGCCCGATGGCCCGCTCGCTTCCGGCGCATTTGAAGGCAAAGCATCCTCAACATATAAAAAGGCGTTCTTCTCCAACCCAATGTTTACGAAGGCGGCCTGCATGCCGGGCAGCACGTTTTCAACCTTCCCTTTGAAGATGTTGCCTACCAGTCGCTGGTTAATAGACCTTTCTATATATATCTCTACCAGTATTTTATCTTCCAGTACAGCGACCCTGGTTTCTTCTTCACCTACATTAACAACAATTTCCTTCAGCATAAAAGATCTTTCCTCTCATTGTATAAACATTAAAACATTACCCTTGGTCCATTTTCTTTTCTAGCCTTGCTCAGCTCCACGGAACAAAAGGCCGGTTCTGGTCAGCGATAACCTTCCCCGCAGAGGCAGGCGGCTTTCTTTTAGAAAAGCGGCAAGCAGTTCCTCGAACCTGACATTCCCACTGCTCCCCGTTTTTAATTCTGCTTTGATCTTTATTATATCATTATTCACGCAGCCGGACATGGCAAAAATACCTGGCCTGATATCGTACTCTTTTTTTGCGCCGGCTTTGCCCTGTCTCTCAATAATAATCTGCGGCCTGGCTAAAAATGAGTCAATAGCCCTGGCCAGCACCTCGTCCCGCAGGGGTGAGGCAAGTTCAGCCCGGGCGCTGTAGGTGGCGCGCTCCACCAAGGCCATCAGGGAGGCGGCAGCCTCCGGCGTTCTGTCGACCTCGATTAAGCGCAGTCCTTGCGGCATGGCCCCGGCCAGGGCGCTTTTCACCACAGCTGGATCTATATCCCTGGCAAGTTCCATATCGGCATATTCGGCTTCCCCTGCTGTGCCTACAGACAACGGCGCCGCGAAAGTCATTTTAGGATGAGGGTTAAACCCCTGGGTGTAGGCAACCGGCAGTCCGGCCCGCCTTGCCGAGCGGTCAAACACCCTGAGCAGGTCAAGGTGGGAGATATACCTGGCAGGCCCCACCTTGGCGTATATTATTCTATATCTAAACATCCCGCTCACTCCCGGCTAAAACAGGTTCAATTTCAAGCGCGCCGCACAAGCCGCAGCCAGGGCAGTCACCGGTGCGGCAGTCACCAGTGGTTATGCCCTCCATAGCCCGCTGGTGCTCACGGGCCAGATAACGTTTGGAAATCCCGGGATCAATATGGTCCCAGGGCAGGGCATCATCATAGCCGTAGCTGCGGTAGGCGTACCAGGCCGGGTCAAGGCCGGCCGACTTGAAAGCCTCCAGCCATTTCTCAAGGTTAAAATACTCCGTCCAGCCGTCAAATTTGCAGCCGAGCTCAAAAGCTTTGCTGAGGACCTGCCCCAGACGCCGGTCACCCCTGGCGAAAACCGCCTCAATAAAGCTTGCCCCGGCGTCGTGGTAATTAAGCGTCAACCCCCTGTCCCGCACCTTCCCGGACAAGTATGCCTGCCTTTCTTTCAGGGCTTCGAAAGGCGCCTGCGGCTCCCACTGAAACGCTGTATGGGCTTTGGGCACGAAAGATGAGACACTGACCGTCACCTTAAGGCGGCCGCGCGGCACACCCGCTTTCCGGCCCAGGGACAAAACCTCCCTGGCCAGCCGGTTAATTCCGTCCAGGTCTTCATCCGTTTCAGTGGGCAGGCCGATCATGAAATACAGCTTAACTGCCAGCCAGCCTTCCCGAAAAGCAGCTCCGGCTGCCGCTAACAGGTCTTCCTCAGTAACTCCCTTGTTAATAACATCCCTCAGCCGCTGGGTGCCGGCCTCAGGCGCGAAGGTAAGGCTGGAGCGGCGCACCCGCTGTACTTCCTTGGCAAGGTCCACAGAAAATTGGTCCGCCCGCAGCGACGGCAGGGACAAACTTACCCCGCCGGCGGCATGCTCGTCCAGCAGGGATTTTACAACCTCCTGCACCGGCGTGTAATCGCTGGTGCTCAAAGACACCAGGGAGAGCTCATCATAGCCGGTGTTTCTTACCAGTTCGCGGGCCTGGCGGAGGACCGTCCCGCGCTCTTTCTCCCGCACCGGGCGATAGATCATGCCCGCCTGGCAGAAGCGGCAGCCGCGGGTACAGCCTCGCAGGACCTCGATCATCATCCGGTCGTGCACCACCTCGGTTGACGGCACCACCGGGCTGGTCGGAAAAGAAACCTGGTCGAAATCTTTAACAACCCTTTTCTTTACTCTGGCCGGGACACTGCTGTCAGCAGGTTCGACCCTTAAAAATGCGCCGTCCTCCCCATAGTGGACCAGGTAAAGGGAAGGGACATAAACTCCCTGGATCTCTACTGCTTTGCGCAAGAGCTCTTTTCTGGACAGCTTGTCACGCTTTCCCCCGGCAACCGCGTCCAACAGCTCATTTATTACCTCTTCCCCCTCACCTATCACAAAGAGGTCAATAAAGTCAGCTATTGGCTCCGGGTTGAAAGCGCAGGGACCTCCCGCTATGACCAGCGGGTATTCCTCGCTTCTGCTTGCAGAAAGCAGCGGGATCCCGGCGAGGTCCAGCATGTAAAGAATATTTGAAAAGCTCAGCTCGTACTGGAGAGTGAAAGCCACTACGTCAAAATCCCTGAGCGGCCTTTTTGATTCCAGTGCGAAAAGGGGAATTTCATGTTCCCGCATTTTTTCAGCCATATCCGGCCACGGGGCAAACACTCTCTCCATCAAAGCATCCGGCCGGCTGTTGACAATCCCGTACAAAATCTGAAGCCCGAGGTGAGACATACCCACCTCATATACATCGGGAAAGGCAAAGGCAACTTTCAAATCAACCTCGCCCCAATTTTTACACACAGCATTCCACTCGCCGCCCGCATAGCGGGCCGGTTTTTTCACCAAAGGCAAAATTTGATCCAGCAAATCCATATTTTCTATCTCTTTCTCCCCGCAACAAATGCCTAGTATTATAGTATAACCAAAAAACAACGGCAAGATATTCCTTATCTTTCATTATACAACAGGCCAAACAAACCTGCATTATCTAGATAACAGACGCAGCTATCAAACAGGGGGACCAAACAGGGGGACGGTTCTGACTAGGCAATCAAAAGTTTTGCGCCAAATACAACTACATGATCAGTGAGAGCAATACCTGATCAATAAGAGTAAAGTCTGTTAATTATACTAAGTGGCGCAAAATTTTTGATTGCCTGAGAAGATGGAAGTCGCTGATTTTTGTGATGATTAAGTGAGAAGATGTAAATGAAGTTTTTGTTACAGAATGTTCTACATTCAACTTGCGATTTCCTTCTTCTCAGAGTTGCTAGCCCTTTTTGGACGTGAGACGTGAGAAGTGGGAAGTGGGAAGTGGGAAAATTGTAGGTGCGACTTCAGTCGGCTAAGGTCAGGGGACACACCGTCAGAGGAATGGGGACACACCTCTATTTTGGGTATTCCTTTTAGGACGAGGAATGTCCCCGATGGTATTCCTTTTACTGACAAGGAATGTCCCCACTGGAGTGTTCGGATAAATCCGAACCTACAAATTAAAACACCAAAGGAATGCAGGATATAATTAAATCTCACGGCCCACGGCCCATATCCCACAACTAAATAGGAATGCAGGATATACCTACGGCTAACGACTTACGGCCAACGACTTAATACCTACGCCCTACAGCTTACGGCTTACGACTTTTTTTTAATTAAACTGCCAATGGGGATATCCATGCCTTGATTGAGGAGAGCGTCGACTATTTGGGCCTCGCTGACTACGCCCCGGTATTGCCAGTTTCGGTCCAGCAGCAGAACAACATGAAAACGCTGCGGTAAAAATGAACGCAGCACATCACCTAGACGGACGGTATCCAGTGACACCAGGGGTTCGCCTGGCAGGACTCCCGCAGCGGCCAGTTCTTCTTTTTTCTGGGTCAGGTGCCTGATGAAATGGAACGGCGCCAGGCTCTTCTCACGGGTGGCGGCATAAAGGAGAAACAAGCCGGTGATCAGGACATCCAGCCCGGACACGCCCAGCGCCAGCCCGGCGGTCCCGCCCAGCACAATTAAAACACCCCAGAACTGACCGAGCCAGGCCGCTTTATATGTGGCCTGTTTAAAGCCGACCCGCCGCGCCAAAAAAGCCCGGTAGACCCTGCCGCCGTCCAGGGGCAGCGCGGGCAGCAGGTTAAATGAAGCGACTAAAAGATTGCACTGCAGAAAAAAAGGCCCGAGGTCCGCGTCCCACAGGCCATATCTTTGCAGGGCCGTCCCTAATCCGGCCAGCATAAGATTGGCGGTAGGTCCGGCAGCAGCCACAAACACTTCTTTAGACGGGTTGAGCACCACTTCCCCGCCGATACGGCTGACGCCTCCAAAAGGCAAAAGCTCGATATCCGACACATGCACGTCAAAGTGGCGGGCGGCAGCGACGTGGGCAAGCTCGTGCAGCAAAACGATCGTAAAAGCTATAACACCCTTCATTAAAACACCCGCTACCAGGAACAGCCCCAGCAGGGCTAGAAAAGCATTATTAAGATGGATTTCCACACCAGATATACGGCATAATCTCAAGACGCGGCCACCTCCGATTGTTTCGCAAAAATATTATTGATTCAGCTGCAGTCTAGTCACAGGATCAACCAGCTTGCTGTTTTCCCTGATTTCAAAATGCAGGCCGCCGCCGCTTATATCACCTGTATTACCAACCTCACCCACAGCTTGCCCGGCCTTAACCTGCTGCCCCTCCGCCACTGCGGCTTTGCCCAGTTCACCGTACAGTGTGAAAAAGCCGCTTCCGTGCTCAATTAAAACATACTTGCCCAGCACAGGGCTGTCGCCTACTCGCGCCACTTTACCGTCATATACAGCTTTGACCGGGCTGCCTACCGGCGCGGCGATATCGATACCGGCGTGAAACCGCTCCATATTGTCAACAGGATCGATGACCATCCCGTAACCGCGTACAATCTTCCCTGATACCGGGAGAGGCAGCGCCGAGTGGGATGTGCTGCTGTTTTGCGACTTTGTGGTTACCGGCTGGGGGCTGCTGAAAAAGTTCCAATCCACATCGGCCAGCTGGAGGCCAAACTGGACTACTCTTTCCATAACCGGCTGGTAGTTCCATTCAGTTGTCAGGACGCTCCTAAGGTTTTCTCTGACCCCGTTCCCCCAGGTGCTGTTGCTCCCCCTCAGGGCAAGAAAAACCATAAGTATCAATAAGGCGATCGAGATCCGGTAAAGGTTTTTTCTGCCGACGCCGTCCCGCATTGGCTTTTTCCACTGTGGCTGCCGGTAGTAAGGGCCCCAGTCGTCCTGTTTGAAAGACGGTCCGTTTTTTACATCGATACCCTTCAAGGTTACTACCCCCCGTAAAAGATTGTCTGCTTCATTATATTTTCCTTTATAAGGTAATATGTCTATAAAAATCCTTGAGACAAGCTCACTTAGAAACCAAAAGAGACATGCCTCCTTCACTTCAGGAGGCATGTCCCCTCTTCCGCTTTATTTAAAACATTATATTCTGCCGCCTTATGTTGATATTCAGGAGGAGTCCCAGCGCGGCAAGGTTAGTAATCATGCTGCTGCCTCCATAGCTGAACATCGGCAGGGGAATGCCCGTCACAGGCATGATGCCTGTGGTCATACCCACATTGACCAGTACGTGAAAAGTTATCATAGAAATTATCCCGGCCGATAACAGAAAGCCAAAACAGTCTTTGGCGTTGATTGCCACATAAATACAGCGGTAGATTAATATGAAATAGATGAACAAAAGGACAACCGCCCCGATAAAACCAGTTTCTTCCCCAACGACAGAAAAGATAAAGTCGGTGTCACGAATGGGCAGGAACTCGCCGTGGGTCTGACTGCCCTGAAACAGGCCGCGCCCGAAAAGCCCTCCCTGACCAATGGCGATCTGGGACTGAATCACATGATAACCATCTCCGAGCCAGTCTTTCCAGGGGTTAATAAATATAGTCAGCCGTTTTAACTGGTAGTCCTGCAGGGGTATCCATAGGTTGAAGGAACTGTTGGCCTCAAACCAAAAGTGCGCCCAAATCCAGACTGAGGCCACCAAAAGCCCGCCCACGATTAAAGCCACCAGCAGCAGCGGGCGCGCCCCCGCCGCAAACAGCATGCCGAACATGATGGCCATAAACACCAGGGATGTCCCCAGATCGGGCTGTTTTAAAATAAACAGCAGGGGTAGGCCGATAAAGGCGAAACTGGGAATTAAATCCCTAAACCTGTACAACTTGCCTTTTCGCGAGCTTAAGTAAGCGGCAAAGCATACAATAATAATCAACTTGGAAAACTCCGAAGGCTGAAACCTGAAAGGCCCCAGTTCTATCCAGCGCTGCGCGCCCATGGCAGCGTCACCGGCGAACAATACGGCACCCAGCATCAGCAGGTTTACAACGTACAGCACTTTCATACGCTTAACCAAATCTTCGTAGTTGATATAGAGCATGAAGATCATCGCCATCAAGCCCACTGATATGTTAATGATCTGTTTGCTGAAATCGCCGCTCAGATCCGGGTCGCCCTTGGTGGCGCTGTAAATGATAACCAGGCTGAAAATAATAATTAAAGCTGCGGCAGCAAGTAAAGTATGATCAAGTTTTTTGAACAACCTGCTTTGCTTAAACACAGTTTAACGAACTCCAGTCTGCACATTCTAAAATTTTTAAGCGCACTCCCTTATTATATAACAACTGATTGTTTAAATACAGACCTAAAACCCCTGGTATAAATGGATAAATAAAGATAACGAAATTACCCCTTATTATTGAAAAGGGGACAGATCACTCATTAAGTGAAATGCCCCCTAAAAAGTAACGTTCAACTTGTTGTGCAGAGTTTGCCTGCTGCGGGACTTTAAGTATGTACTGCAGTTATAATGAGACAGGAGAACCGTCCCCGTGTCTCATATCAATCCCACGTCCCATGTCTCACGTCCCACGTCCTATTCTTTTATGCTCCCGACGCCCTTTTCATCCCTTTTACCGGTATGTTGGCAACCAGGGCCACTGTATTGCCGCTGGAATCCAGGCTTACTTCCAAATTAGTTTCGTCTATTAACATGTAGTTAGAGATTACCTGAATCATGTCGGCTTTCAGGGCTTCCAGTATATGGGGCGATATGCTGGTGCGATCGTGTACCAGGACCAGACGAAGTCTCTCCTTAGCCACGTTTTTGCTCCCGCTGTCCCTGCCAAACAGTTTAGTTAAAAATTCCAACATGGCTTTTCCCCCTTTCCGGCTTAATTCAGGCCGATAATCTTACGCAGCTTTTTGAAAAAACCATCCTCTTCCATGCTCATCATGGGCACTTCCTCACCCAAGATCCTCCGGTTAATATTGCGGTAAGCCTGCCCCGAGCGTGAATGCTGGTCCAAAACCACTGGTTCGCCGCGGTTGGTGGTAATCACAATCATCTCATCTTCCGGAATAACGCCAATCAGATCTACGGCAAGGATATCAATAATGTCTTCTATGCTCATCATGTCTCCCTGCCTGACCATCTTGGGGCGAATACGGTTGATGATTAATTTGGGGTCGCGCAACTCGGCGGCTTCCAACAGCCCGATAATCCGGTCGGCATCCCGCACTGCTGAAACCTCGGGTGTGGTTACCACTATGGCCTTATCCGCTCCGGCTATGGCGTTCCGGAAACCCTGTTCAATACCTGCCGGGCAGTCAATAACCACATAGTCAAATTCCTTTTTCAGTTCCGTGCACAGAGTGCGCATCTGGTCGGGACTGACCGCTGTTTTATCTTTGGTCTGAGCGGCGGGGAGAAGGTGCAGCCCTTCCAGGCGCTTGTCCTTGATCAGCGCCTGGCGCAGCCTGCAGTTACCGCTGGTAACATCAACGATATCAAAGACGATCCTGTTTTCCAGGCCTAAAACCACATCCAGGTTCCTCAGCCCGATATCCGCGTCTACCAGAACTACCTTTTTGCCTGCGGAAGCCAGGCCTGTACCGATATTGGCGGTTGTGGTGGTTTTGCCCACCCCTCCTTTACCGGAAGTTATAACGAATACTTCACCCATTATTTAAGCTCCCCTCTTATATAGTCATTGGAATGTGGAAAAACGGGCAACCTGCAAGACAGGAATAAAAACGGATAGATGTGCTGCCTGGTGTTACTTGCCTACGCCGGCCCTATCGTTCAGCCCGGTTTGGAACACTTCTATGGTAACAACCCCGTCCCGGATCCTGGCCATTTCAGGGTGATCGGCATCCGGGGTTTCGTTATCCGGCGGCCTGGTTATGTGGTTGGAGATCCTGAGCTGTGTAGGCTGCAGCTTGAAAGCCAAAACAACCGCTTTCTCATCCCCGCCGGCGCCGGCGTGCACCACACCTCTTAAAGCCCCCATCACAATAACGTTTCCGGCAGCCGATATTTCGGCTCCGGGGTTTACATCCCCAAGAACCACCACGTTTCCGTTGTAGCGGATGCTTTGGCCGGAGCGCAGGGTCCGCTGAACCAGAATAGTATTTTCATCAACCAGATCTTCCTGGTCCAAGGGCAGGCCCTGACCGAATCCTGAAAGGATATCACTGTGACTGTTTCCTCTGGAATAAGCCAAAGCTATCTCCTCCTGTTCTATGATTACCAGTTAATTCTACAGCTAAAAACCAAATCCTGCTAATATAAAGCAAAAAACAGGGCAAAAAGAACCCCGTTTTATGCCAGAAAATCATGATAAATGTTAAGGAGTTTTTACTTGTTTTTCGCCGGGGATGGGCAGCCCAAAATAAGCCGCGAGCATGTCCTCGGCTACCGGGCCCGCTATGGTGCCGCCATGGCCGGCATACTCTAAAACAGCTGCTACAGCGATCTCCGGGTTGTCATACGGGGCAAACGCCACAAACAGCGCGTGCGGGCTATGGGGAGGCACTTCCGCTGTCCCTGTTTTCGCCGCCACCGGGGGGAAGCCCACGAAAAAGCCGTAAGCGGTACCGTCAGGGGGCAGAGTTACCTCTCGCATGCCCTGCCTGACTGCCGCCAGTGTTTGGGGTGAAACGTTGACACGGCCCAATTCGACAGGCCCGTTTTCTTTTATTACCTTGCCGTTGATATCCACTACTTTTTGAACCAGGTAAGGCTTGTAACGGGTCCCTCCGTTGGCGATGGCAGCTATATAGTTGGCCAGTTCCAGGAGGTTGTACCTGTTGTCCCCCTGGCCAATAGAGGAAATGATCGTGTCATAGTCATGCCAGGCCAGTTCCCAATCGATTTCCAGCAGCTCGTCGTATTCTTTTTGCTGAAGGGACTTGCGCTCGTTCTCATCGACTGCCTTGCTCAGCAGATCATTATAACGCTTTACTATTTCCTTGGCCTTGGCCGTGTCCTCATCACTTTTATCAAATAATCTTTGTTCAACCTTGGCATCCCGGCCCGGTACCACACCCTCTTCCTCACCCGGCAGCTCTATGCCGGTCTTTTGGCCCAGCCCGAACTGACGGGCCATCTTACTGATGTCCTCGATTCCCACTTTTAAACCAATTTGGTAAAAATAGGTGTCGCAGGATACCTTGATGGCTCTGATCAAATCGACGCGGCCGTGGCCGTCCGGCTTCCAGTCGCTGAATGTTCTGCCCAGGAAAAAATAGCCTGGATCAAAAATGGTATCTTTTACGTTTACCTTACCGGCTTCCAGGGCAGCCATAGCCACAATCATTTTAAAAGTTGAACCCGGGGCGTATGGCAATAAAGCACGGTTCAATATCGGCTTAAAGGGAGAGTTGAAAATCTCGTTAAACTCTTTTTGCGAGAGATTACCCGAAAGCTTGACCGGGTCGTAGGTGGGATAACTGGCCATGGCCAGCACCGCCCCGCTCCGCACGTCAATGGCCACGGCCGCCCCGGCCTTGGCCTCGCCGTACCCTTCCTTGATAGCCTGCTGGGAAGCCCTCGCCAGAGACTCCTCAGCCGCCTTCTGTACTCTCTGGTCTATGGTCAGCACAAGGTTGTTGCCCGGCACAGGCTCCTTTACACCCAGGTCTCTTACCGGCCTGGCCATCGAGTCCACTTCCACCTGGCGGCCTCCGTCCTGGCCCCGCAGGTACTGTTCATAAGTATTTTCGAGACCCGACTGCCCGTAGTTGTCTCCCAGCTTGTAACCCTTATCCTTGTTTGCAGCCAGCTGCTCTTCGTTAATCTGCCGCACATAACCCATGACGTGGGCCAATAAGTTCCCATTGGGGTACTCCCGCAGCGATTCAATATCGATGGCGACACCTGGCAGCTCAAGGCGCTGCTCCTCGATCCTGGTGACAATCTCCGGCGGCACCATGGTAGCTATTTTCACAGGCTCGTACAGCCGTTTCTGCTGGTCTATCTTCTGCTGAATTTCCTGCGGGTCAATGCCAAGGATGCCGGCCAGCCTTTCGGCCACCCCGCCAGTATCCTTTTTCCCGAGGTTGACCAGGGAAACTGTATAAACCGGCTGGTTGCCGACCATTTTAATCCCGTTCCGGTCAAAAACCTCCCCGCGAGGCGCGGTAATCGTGATCAGCCTGATCCGGTTTTCCCGGGCCAGGGTGGAAAACTTGTCATTCTGCACAAGCTGCATGTAGGAGAGCCTGCCGATCAGGATAATAAAAATGGCGCCGACAATAATCAGGAAAACTCTCATCTTATTCTCGAGATAATTTCTTTCCATTTCTCTCCCTCCCCCATATGGGATGTGAGATTTGAGACGTGAGCCGTTAGTCGTGGGACGTGGGATTCAGGTATTCCAATTGGGTCTATTAAAAAACAGTTCAATCCTATTTCTACAGTAAGATAATCGGCAACCGAAACTGTAGGTGCGAATTTATTTGCACAAATTAGTTCGGATAAATCCGAACCTACAGGAAGTAACACATGAGGAACCCGATTCTAGGCTATAAAAAATGATTTGGGGTGAAAAAGAAAAATCCTGCAAGGAATACCTGGATACTCACGTCTCACTTCTCACGGCCCACGGCTGTTACAGATCCCTGCCCCGAAGCTGGATGTAACGGAATATGCGCCTGAAAATAAAAGGCGCCAGTACTGCCGTGTAAGCGGCTGTGGGCAGGGCCACCCTTAGAAAAGCGTATAACGGTGAGACATGAATTTTTAGATATAAAAGCAGCAGGTAATTTACTATTAAACCGGCCAATGAGGTAAAAAAAGTTACTCCAGTGGCAATAGGAATGTTCTCCCTGTACAACCGGTCGCCTGCCGCGCCCGCCAGGTACCCCGCCGCCATTTTGGAGAGGGCGTTTATACCAATGTAGCAGCCAGAAAACAAGTCCTCTACAATTCCTCCGATGAAACCCAAAAAAGCCCCCTCTCTGGTACCCAGGAGGAAGCCGCTCAACACCACCAGAAGCATTACAAGGTCGGGTGTAACCCCTGCAATAGCCACGATATTGAGTATGGTTGTCTGAAAAATAATTATGACAACCAGCAGGAGCAGGTAAAAAGGCAAGTGCATTTACTGACCTCCCACGCGCGGGGTATTGGCCTCAGGCTGAGCATAGGTCACGATTAACACTTCTTCCAAATTGCTTAAACTTGCATAAGGACGTATTTCGGCACTTAAGAACAGGCCGGAAGGCTCATTCCGGATAGCGGTAATTTCACCGACCGGTATGCCTTTGGGGTAAACGCTGCCGCTGCCTGAAGTAACCACCGCCTGGCCAACTTCTACTGGAGCATTATTAGGGATATGGATCATTCTGGCTACCATCGTTTTGCCGTCTACGCCCTCAACAATGCCGGGCGTACGGGTGTCCTGAACTAAAGAGCCGACTCCGCTGCTTGGATCTGTAATCAAAAGGACCTGACAGGTGGAAGCAGTAACGGAAACAACCCGTCCCACCAGACCCTCGGGAGTAAGCACGGTCATATTTTCCTGTACTCCGTCGTTTGCGCCCCTGTTTAGTGTCACCATACCAAACCAGCTGCCCGGGGACCTGCTGATCACAGACGCTGTAATCAGGTTGAATTTTTGGGCCATTACCTGTTTGTAGTTAAGCAGGCCGGTCAGCCTCTGGTTTTCCATTTTATACTCATTCAACTGGATAATTTCACTCTTAAGGCGCTCTACTTCTTCCTCCAGAGCCTGGCTGCGCGCTGTTGCGCCGATCATGGAAACCGGGAAAGAGATCAAGTGATGCACTTGCCTGCCCACCCAGGTGAATCCCGTCTGCACTGGCTCAATAACATCCCTGAATTTTGATCCCAGGGGTGTCAGCCGGGTCCGCTCAGGAATTGTAGAGCGCATTGCCGCCAGGGTGACCGCAATCAGCACAATCAGGAAAAGCAGTCTTTTGGCAGTAACCCAACGCACCCCGTACCTCACTCCCACAAAAAATATTCTTGGTGTTTTATGCGAGCAATTCGCATCTATAGTTTTAGTAGCAGGTAGCAAGCCGTTGCGATACAGGTAGTAGGTCGTAGGCTGTAGGCCGTAGGTATATTCTGCGTTCCTAATAGGTCTTATACCTGTCAAACTATTTTAATGCTTACGTTTTATTTTGGATAAAGCCTTTGGGCTTAAGGTTTTAACCGTTTTTGGCATACGCCTTACTCCTTATGGCTTACGACTTATCTTACTTATATCCTATAGAAAGCGTATAGCCCCGTTTTTCCTCACGTCTCACGTCTCATATCCCACGTCTAACTAGGCTAGTTTTTTTGGCTGGATCAGCACTTTGCGCAGCACGTCGATATTCTCCAGGACCCTGCCGGCCCCGTAGGCCACGGCCAGCAGAGGCTCGTCGGCAAGGTGCACAGGCATTCCGGTTTCTTCACTGACCAGGCGGTCCAGACCGCGCAGCAGGGAACCACCGCCGGCCATGACAATGCCGCGGTCCATAATATCAGCCGCCAGTTCGGGCGGGGTATGCTCCAAAGTTGCCTTAATCGCTTCAATAATACTGGATACCGGTTCTGAAAGCGCCTTATAAATCTCCACTGACGTGATCTGAACCGTTTTAGGCAGTCCGGTGACAAGATCACGCCCCCGCACTTCGTCAGTTTCCACATTGTCAGTGGGATAGGCGGTGCCGATTTGAATTTTAATCTGTTCCGCTGTGCGTTCACCAATCATTAAATTGTAAGTCCGTTTGACGTGGCTGATAATAGCCTCGTCCATTTCATCACTGGCTATCCTGATCGACCGGCTGGTAACAACTCCTCCGAGGGAAATAACAGCAACTTCGGTAGTCCCGCCGCCAATATCGACAATCATGTTGCCGGTCGGCTCGTGCACAGGCAACCCTGACCCTATCGCAGCCGCCATGGGTTCCTCAATAAGGTAAGCCTCTCTGGCGCCCGCCTGCAGGGCGGCTTCACGCACCGCCCTTTCTTCCACGGCGGTAACACCGGACGGGACCCCCACGACAACCCTCGGCCGCACCAGGAAGGTGCGTCCCCGTAAAGCCTTATTGATAAAGTATTTGATCATGCTCTGGGTTACGTCAAAATCAGCAATCACACCATCCTTTAAAGGTCTGATGGCAACAATATTGCCTGGTGTGCGGCCGATCATCCTTTTAGCCTCTTCACCGACAGCCAGAACCTGCCCGGTATCCTTCTGGATCGCCACCACAGATGGTTCTCGGATTACAATCCCCTTCCCCTTGACATAAACCAGGGAGTTGGCAGTGCCCAAATCCATCCCCATATCTTTTGAAAACAGACCGACGCGCATTTACCGGCCCCTCTCTTAAAATTAATATTGCGGCTGTCATAAAACCAACCAACAGCCTTTACTTATATGAATCCTTTGGCCTTAAAACTTATAAATCTATTATCCCCAATAATAATGTGATCTAGGACTTCGATCCCAATAATCTTTCCGGCTTCCCGGAGCCTTTCGGTAATATCCAGGTCCTCCCTGCTGGGAGTCGGGTCGCCGCTGGGGTGGTTATGCACCAGAATCACTGACGCGGCGCTCCTTTTGATGGCGTTGCGAAATAATTCACGCGGGTGTACTGCTGATGAATTAAGTGTGCCGACAGAAACCTTATCGGTCCCGATAACCTGGTTTTTGGTATTTAACAAAACCGCCCTGAAATGCTCGCGGTCAAAGTGACGCATTTCCTCCATCAGCAGGTTTGCGGCATCTTCGGGCGACTTAATCACAGGGCGCGGGCTATCGGAATATTGAGAAATCCTTCTGGCAAACTCCAGTGCGGCCTTGATCTGACATGCTTTGGCCGGCCCTACACCCTTGATCCCGCTCAACTCTTCTATTGTGGAGCCCAAAAGAGAACGCAGGCTCTTAAAATGCGCCATGATCAGCGCGGCCAAATCCAGTGCGGTCGCCTGCCTGGAACCTGTCCCAAGGAGTATCGCCAATAGTTCCACTTCAGAAAGAGCATCCGCTCCCTCCTTTGCCAACCTTTCCCGCGGCCGCATATCCTCAGGAAGATCCTTCATGGTAGGCCGGTAACCAGCGGTATCCAAGATAACCAACTCCGAACCTATGAATACAGGAGGCATTCTTTAAGAATACAGGAGTCAGGAGTCAGAATACAAAAAACTTTTATTCTAACTACTGAATTCTGAATTCTGTATTCTACCCCTTATAGTACCTCGTAGCCAAACTCTTTGAGCATTACCGCAAGTCTGGCTAAAGGAAGACCGACAACATTGGTGTAACAGCCTTCCAGCCTGTGAATAAAAACAGCGGCCAAACCTTGAACCGCATAGGCGCCGGCTTTATCCAGCGGCTCCCCCGTTGCTGCGTAGCGTCTGATTTCATTTTCCCCCAGCGGCCTGAAATAAACCACTGTCTTTTCATGAGTAACCGAACGTCTGCCGCTCTCTGCCTCAACCAGGGCCACCCCGGTATATACTTCATGAGCGCCGCCCTGCAATTTGCCGAGCATCCTGGCAGCGTCCTCCGCATCCAATGGTTTGCCCAGCAGCTGCCCCTGACATACGACCACAGTGTCAGCGCCAAGCACGATCCCTCTGTCAACCTTACCTGCAATGCCCGCAGCCTTCCTTTCAGCCAGCAGTTCGACCAACTGGCCGGGATTTAAGCCCGGGGGCGGCGTTTCATCCACTTCACAGCAAAAAACCCGGAAAGGTAAACCTATTTGTTTTAATAATTCCACCCGGCGTGGTGATGACGATGCAAGAATAATTTCTCTGTTCATTTCAAATCCTGCGATAGACAACATAGCCCAGAATCATGCCGAGCGCGGTTAGCGGCCCGAGGGAAAAGGTAAAGCCAAAGGTCAGGTTGAGAAACCCCAGGTCCAGTGTTGAGGGCTTCAACCCTATCTGGGAAGTAGACTTCAACCAGGGCAGGACAGGTGTCAGGGTGTCGCCAACGGCACTGCCTGTCAGTCCCCCGATCAATATGAGAAGAACCAAAATCCAGGTATTGCCGTAGCTTTTAAAATTTTTAGCCATAGCTTCTTCTCCCGGATATGAGATAGATTCTCCGCCTGGAAAAAAAGAGTGATATTACTATGTTAGTTTATCATTTTAAGTTTTTTATGACAAGCTGTGGTGAAAATTTTAAAAATTTGACGCAATCCGCATGCCGACCATTTACTGCCATTCATTGTCCTGCTGGGAGCACAACTCCCCTTTCTCTTAATTTGACTTACAGAGGCTTTGTGCCTGGGCTAGCAGGAGTGACCTTGACGTTTTTCCTTAAAAAATAAAAACCGGCACACGTTTGTGTCGGTATGCGTTGGTAATCACCTGTTTTTGATTTGAAAAAGGTGAAAAATGGTAGTTTTATCACAACCCATATCCCAGGGGCAATGATAGCGGTCCACCGTATGGGCGTCTACAACCGGATATCCCTTCGAGTCGGTCCCAACTACAATAGCAAAGTGTTCTATATACCCCTTCTCTTCATAACCGATTACATCCCCTTTCAGCAGTTCCCGAACGGCTCCACGGGAAAATTTCGAGCCGGGTTGATTCATTTCCGGGAAGGCACCCCGGGCTAACAGCTGCCCCCAACCGTTAGATAAGAGCCAATCAGCAAAGGCTTCTGCCTGTACCCAGGCCCGACTTCCTGAACCTCCTTCCCGGTCATAGCGGCAGTACCAGGCGCCGTCCATGGGGAGTTTGCCTCCTGTCTTATCCCCCAGACACTGGGATACAAAATTTGTACAGTCCCCCCCATTGCCATTCAGGTTGAGGTAACGCGGATTATAATTATGGTTGTTGCCGGCCCCCCAGGCCAGGCCGGCATATTCATCCGCATACCGGGCCGCCCCCTCCCGGTCAAAAATACCTGGGGGATCGTTTTGTGTAGAAGCGTTTTTTTCCACCGGTTCTATAAAGGCAGTACCGTCTGCCGGTGAGGGGTCGGGCGCTTTGGCATCATCAAACAGGCCATCGGTATAAAAATCTTGCCTGATAAGCCAGTTTTCATCCTTACGCGCCAGCTTCATCCAATGCCGGGTACCGATACCAAAACGGTTTACGGTAGGATCGTCGGGATAAACATACCCCAGTTGGAGGGTTTGGTAGACGATAAATTCGGCGGTATCTCCCTGTACCCGCGACCAGGGAATGTCTAGCGAGGAATTGGCTTCAGTGAAACGTACTCCCCGCTTTTTAGCCCATAATTGTATATAATTTAGCTTGGTTTGCTCATGAGAAAGGGCCCAGCGACCCAGTTCGGCCGTAGTGTCATAACAGGCAAGGGCCGGTCCAGGATCAGCGTCGGTAATAATGGCAAGGGCACAGGTGTCGAAAATTTCATTGACCTTGGTCTGTAATTCCTTTTCCAGTTCTATTTCCATGGAAGGTGAGCCAGCGGCTTTACAATTTGATATTCCAACAATTCCTGTTATAGTAATAATCATTAATGTTACAGCTATTTTTCGCAAATCCATAAAAACTTACCCCTGCATATCTTTATTAATTTTATTAACCTTCTTTTGTAAATCTATAAGCGGCTTATCCTGTTCACCTCTAATTTGGTTTTCTATTTGCCGCAGCTGCTTAAAAAGCTTTTTGTCAGAAGTAATATAGACATTATAATCCTTATTAAATTCTTTGATTTTATCATGTACTTCGGCCTTAATTGGCTTTAAACGCAACCTGTCAAAACCACTTACTTTAATAGCAATCGATATTTCATTATTAATAACCACAGCCGTACTCTCCTTGACACCCTTAACCGTTTCAGCTGTTTTCTTTGCTTTTTCGGCAAGATCGGTGTTGATTTGGATTTGTTTTTCATCCTGGATTAACTGCTGTCCCGGTTGCGGCTTTTTAAAAGAATGGTTTTGCGTGCCGCAACCCGCCGTTATTAATAAGATAAGAGAAAAAACAATAACTCTCAGAATAGTTTTCACGGTGTCACCTTTCTTCTATCCTTTAGGCTTAAACAGCAAAGCGGCGAGAAAGCCAAAAATTATGGCCGCGGATATCCCCGCGCTGGTAACTTCAAAAATTCCGGTGAGAATCCCAATGATTCCTGTTGTTTGGGCTTCAGCCAAGGCCCCGTGGACTAAAGCATTCCCAAAACTAGTTATGGGAACAGTGGCGCCGGCTCCGGCAAAATCAATCAGGGGTTCGTATAAACCCAGGCCGTCCAGGACGGCGCCTGACACTACAAGGATGCTCATGGTATGGGCCGGGGTGAACTTTCCAACGTCCAATAACAATTGCCCTATAACACAGATAAGCCCGCCAACCACAAAAGCCCAAAAATAAGCTTCCACAAAAATCACCTCTAATGGTCATATTCAATAGAAACAGCGTGGGCGATGCAAGGAATGCTCTCTTTTTGCTGGTAGGACAAGGGAGAAAGAAGTGCCCCGGTGGCGACAATCAAAACCTTTTTCAGTTCCCCCTTTTTCATCCTGTTTAATATATGCCCGTAGGCGACGGTCGCCGAGCAGCCGCAACCGCTGCCCCCGGCCAACACCACAGGTTGGTCTTGGTTGTAAATAAGTATGCCGCAGTCTGTAAATCTGTCTTCCGGTATCTCCAGGCCGTGTTTTTTCAACAGATCGACGGCAATCCTGTGCCCCACCCGTCCCAGGTCCCCGGTGGCTATAAGATCGTAATCCCGGGGTGAAATCCGCAAGTCCCTGAAATGAGCTGTAATAGTATCCACCGCGGCCGGCGCCATGGCGCTCCCCATATTAAAAGGGTCGGTCACTCCCATATCCACTACTCTACCGATGGTGGCAGAGGTAACCTTTGGACCTTCCCCCTTGGAGCCAAGGAGGGCGACACCGGCGCCGGTCACCGTCCACTGGGCGGTGGGAGGTTTCTGAGATCCATATTCAGTGGGATACCTGTATTGTTTTTCAGCTGCCGCATTGTGACTGGAGGTGCCACAGAGAACATAATTGCCGGACCCGCTGTCTACTATCAAGCTACCTAAAGTAAGGCTCTCCATCGAACTGGAACAAGCTCCGTAAAGCCCAAGATAGGGTACCGCCAGTGTTCTGGCGGTAAAGCTGCTGGAAATAATCTGGTTCATCAGGTCCCCGCTTAGAAAGAACTGAATGTCCTGTTTTTGTAAACCGGCCTTTTGAACAGCCATTTCGCAGGCCACTTCCAGCATCTTTTTTTCTGCTTTTTCATAACTGTCCTGCCCTAGCCATAAGTCGCCGTGCAGAAGATCAAAATCCTCCGCCAGTGGCCCCTCTGCTTCAAAGGGTCCTCCAACGGTTGCCGTGGATATAATAGTGGGCCTGTTGGGGAAAACCCAGGTCTGGCGCCCGCGCAACATACTAGGATCCCCCTAACAGCGCCAGTGTTGTTTTAATGAGGGCAACCACAAAGGCGGCAAAAACACCAAAGACAATTACTGAACCTGCCAGTTGAAACATACTTGCCCCAACACCAAGCACAAACCCCTCGCTTCGGTGTTCGATAGCCGCCGAGGCAATGGAGTTGGCAAACCCGGTTACCGGCACCGCTGTTCCGGCGCCGGACCATTGGGCGATATGATCATACACACCTGAAGCCGTTAGAATGACTGAGAGTAGAATCAGGACAGCAACAGTCGGATCTCCTGCCGTCTTTTCAGTAAAATTAAAATTCCAGAGGAAAAAATCCTGAATAAATTGGCCGAGAAGACAAATTGTCCCTCCTGCTAAAAAAGCCCTGACAACATTTAGAAGAACCGGTCGTTGAGGCTCCCTCGCTTTAGAAAAGGAATGATACTGCTGTTGCACCGGAGTTAATTTCTTCTTTTTCTTATTGGACAATCTTAAACACCCCTCTACCTTTTTAGCAAAGGCTCTAATTCCTGGATTACTTCTGACAATATCTTGGAAGATTTCCCGTACATCTTCTTAGCCTCCGGCTGCTTTGTACCCAAAGCGTATAGTTCACAATCAGCCTGGCATTTTTTCAGGGTAGCAAAAGCCAACTCTTTCGCTTTGGGTTTGGGAACCTGAATGGTATCGTCAAAAAGGTCAAGATATAACTGTCCCACGGAATCCACCTGGCCAATAAAGACGTTTTCAGGCGCCACCCCGGCTTTTTCCAGTTCTGTATGCAGCCAACGCCTGTTCAGTCCCATTGCCGTGAGCGGCTCGTCCATTATAGTTCCGTCAAGCATAACCGTCTGGGGTACGCTCTCCTGCCCGACGTTTAATCCTGCGGTCTTGGGGGTGAGAGGTTGTTTATCTTTCTTAAGAAGCGCGCTTACCTCTCCGGTAGGTTCAAGCACGGCGAATTCCACGTCAGCGAAATTAAATACATTTTTTTTTCGCAGCTGACTCAACAAATCTTCAGGTGTAAAACGGGCTTCCAACAGCTTATCTTCCAGGACTTTCCCGTGGTTGATAAGGACTGTTTCCTTTCCCTGAACTATGTCCCTAACCGCTTTGTACTTTATTGATAAAAGGTAGATTAACGCAGGAAACCCGGTCCAAACAACCAGGGCAATAAGACCGTTGGTCAGGTTAACAGCCAGATTCAAAGATATGGCGGCGGCTATCACTCCGATTGCAATGCCGGTAACCAGATCGAAAAAGGTCAACCGGGAGGTTTGCCTTTTTCCGATAAGACGGACAAGAAGCAAGGTGAGCATAAATAAACCGGTCGTGCGGAGCAAAATGTTTAACCATTCAGGCATTTGGGCTACTCCTTCAACGTATTGGCTAGAAGCCTTTGTACTGCGGCTCTTCAAATTCTAAAACACCGAGTCTCTTTTCCAAATTCTTTATAATAATAGCAATCTTTTGCGAATTGCGGTTCAGTATTTCCTTTGCTTCCGGGTCTCCCCCGGATGAAGAAAAGGTTTCTAATGTGCCCTGAACGCCCTTAAGGCTGGCCAGGGTTTGCTTGACCTGCGCACTGATTGTCATACTTATTTACACCTCTGCCTTGACAGTATTCTGTATATCTAAATAAGTTTATATACAAAAACCGAAACCGGATCCTGGTGATCCGGTCTCCGGGCTGGATACCCTTAATGTTAAAACCCTTTATACTGGGGCTCTTCATTTTCGATTTGGGTAACCCTTGGCTCCAGGGAGTCAACAATTGCTTTAGTTTGCTGGGCGGCGCTGGTAAAAAGCTGTTTTGCCTGCTGATTCTGGGTTTGGAGAGCAAATGTCTCAAGGTTTGCCTGGCAACTTTTCAGGTTGGCCAGTGTCTGCTTTACCTGGGTTCCGACTGTCATTGCGTTTACCTCCCCGTTTACGGACTTTTTTGCAAATATAATGGTCTCCCCACAATAAAATTTTATTCATAGATTTTTAATGGTATTAAAGGAGCCAATAGTAAGAACATATGAAGAGCATTGGTAGAAACAGACAAAATATAATTAATAACGCCGGGGAATAATTATAGAGATTAATTTGCAAAGGAAGGATAATATGCTCCTTGGGATTATACGCACAATAATTTTGTTTGCTGTAGTAGTTATTGGTTTGAGGTTAATGGGAAAGAGGCAGGTAAGTCAGCTCCAGCCATACGAACTGGTAATCGTCATTATGCTTTCAGCGTTGGCTGCAATTCCAATGGAAAATACCGGAGTGCCCCTGGCCAGCGGCCTTTTTCCGATTTTTACTTTGTTAGTGGCTCAGGTTGCACTATCGTATGTCTCCTTAAAAAGCGAGCGGGCCAGGGGGGTTATCTGCGGTATTCCCAGTGTGCTGATTGAAAACGGAAAAATTATCGAAAAAGAACTGGCCCGGATTCGCTACAATATTAACGATTTACTGGAGCAGTTGAGAGCCAAAAACATGCCCAATATTGCCGACGTGGAATTTGCTATTCTGGAAACCAGCGGTGAGTTGAGTGTTATTCCAAAATCCCAGAAAAGGCCCATAGTTCCGGCGGATATGAGTTTGCCTACGAGGTATGAGGGCTTGCCTATTACACTTATTATTGACGGCTATGTATTCAACAAAAATCTGGCTAAAATCAACCTTAATGAGGGCTGGTTAAAATCAGAACTGCAAAAATTTGGTGTAAACAGCTTTAAGGAAGTACTTTATGCAAGTCTCGACACCGAAGGGAAGTTATTCTATCAGGTCAAGTCAAAAGCGATATAAAATTTCCTCCAAAGGAGTTTCGACTATGAGGTTGAAGCCATAAGACTCAAAAATATATTGTAAGAACGGGTTTAATTTTGTTACCTCCTCTCCGGCAGGGGTATCAATGGTTATTATTTGTGCGGGTTGGATCAGACGGACAGCAATAAACTAAAATTATATAATTTGCCACTTTTTCAAAGCATAATATTTGCATATGACTCCCCAAATCTTTAAAAACCCCGCGTAATAAATTGGCGGATATTATATATCCCCTGTTTAACGTATATCCATACTCATCTGTCAGACAGGACAACAGCGGGTTAACAACGATATCCTGTCTGGTTCCGAATGTAGCCAGATAAATACCTGCCTCAGTCATCCTGCGGGCAGCTTCAATTCTTTTTTCTACTATTCCCAGCTCATTTCTCAATTGGTATTCGGCCGCTAATTGTTTGACCACAGAAGAACCCCAAACGCTCCGGAAAGTTGCAAGGATATTAACAATCCGATAATATGATATACCGATCAGAGGAGAGTTAAGAGTTATAACCCCCTTAATGGGTTCCGGTTTCTCCAAATGGTACTTTATAACGTAATCAAAGGCAATCCTGCCACCGAGGCTATGACCCACCAGTACGTACCGGGCGTCCGGGTGATGCAGGGTAAATTCGTCAATCATGTTTTTTAAGTGCATAACACTAAACTGAATGGGTTGACCGGTATCTACCGGTTCATATGGATTTGGATCCCACCGGCCTGCTTCTACTTTTCCGCCGGTATAGCTATACATTAAAAAACGTTCATCATTATATGTGAGTCCTACCTGGTTAAATTTACTGCGAATATATTCAAATCCCATCTGGTTATATGGTGTGCCGTCACAATGGGAATCAAGTCCAGACAGGAAAATAACATAAGTTTCTTTTTCATTAACCGGCAATGCCAATTTCTCAAATGGAATCAGCGGATCTGATTTTAGATTTATTGTTGCTATTAAGTACACTATTATAAAAATATTTACCAAAACTACAGATAAAGCTAACAGGCGTTTATTTAGAGACAGTATAAAAATTACCTCTTTGACTAAAATTTTTTTTAATGGAATATCTAAATTATTATGAAATAATCTTATTTTTTGTAATTATCCCTTAAATATACTTCAGTACATCAAAATACAACATTTACACATTTTTTCATAAGATAAAAAAGACGCCTAATGGACAAAACCGTCATCAGGCGCCTATCCTTAATCCGCATTCCTTAGTTTTAGCAGATATTCTCTCGCCTCGGCCACCATATAGAGGGAGCCGGTGACGCAGATAATTTCCTCCGGGCCTGCCAGGGAGATGCCTTTTTCCACCGCTTTTCCAATATCCTCCTCCAGGTGCACCTCAGGCGCGTAAAGCCCGGCTGCCCCGGCCAATTCACGCCAGTTGCCCGCCCTGGGGCTGTTAGGTTTGGTCACCACCACCGCCCTGGCTGTTGATGCAAGTTCCGCGGCGACTTTAGACCGCTCCTTATCTCCAAGCATGCCAATAACCAGGATTATACCCCTGGACGGGAAATATTCTTCAAGCGCCAGGCGCAGGCTCCTGGCGCCTTCGTAATTATGGGCGCCGTCTATGATTACCAGCGGCTCCCGGCGCATGATTTCCAACCTGCCTGGCCAGTTTGCCGCCGCCAGACCGCTGCGGACGGCAGCGGCGCTTATATCCACACCCATTTCCATCAAAACTTCAGCCGCGGCAACCGCGGTCGCCGCGTTCACCTGCTGGTGACTGCCCAGTAAGGGAAGCGCCAGGTCATGGTAAGTCGCCCTGACCCCCCGGATGGTTAGATTTTGACCTGCCAGAGAGTGCGAAATGTGCTCCCAGGTGACATCACGCCCTACCTGTGTCAGCCGGCAGCCTTTTTGCCGGCAGGTCTCCTCGAGCACGCTCAGTCCTTCCCCGGAAGCGGCGGTTATCACCGGAACCCCCGGTTTGATGATACCCGCTTTCACCCGGGCAATTTCTTCAATCGTATGGCCCAGATAATCCATATGGTCCATAGCTATGTTGGTTATTATCGTAAGCATGGAAGGAGCCACATTGGTTGAATCGATGGCTCCTCCCAGACCCACTTCCATCAGCGCAAAATCCAACATTTCCCGGCTGAAATATAAAAACGCCAGGGCGGTACCCACTTCAAACTCGGTGGGATGTTCAAAACCGCCGGCCACCATATCTTCCAGGTGGGGGCGAAGCTCCTCGATCAACCCGGCGAGCCGTTCCCGGCTTATCTCAACACCATTGATCCGGAACCGCTCGGTATAAGAGTGCAGGTGGGGCGAAGTAAACACACCCGCCCGGTAACCCGCTGCTTGCAGTATTGACGCCAGTATGGCGGTAGTGGAACCCTTACCGCTGGGACCGCCGATATGCACAATCTTCAACTTGCGATGCGGGTTGCCCACCCGGTTAAGCAACTCTTCAATACGTCCCAATCCCAGATTAATACCGAATTTAGTCAGGTTGTTCAGGAATGCTATAGCCTCATTAAAGTTCATCTGCTCGCCTCACAATTGGAAGTGAGAAGTGGGACGTGGGAAGTGGGATTCAGGCATTCCTCTTGAGATTTTAACCCTTGAGCCTGTCTTTCATGCTCACGTCTCGCTTCTCACGGCTCACGTCATATTATTTGCCTCCGGTCAGCATAGACAGCCTTTCTTTAATGGCCGTTTGCTTGCTGGACAGTTCTTCTTCTTTGGCTTTTTCTTTTTCCACCACGTCCGCCGGGGCTTTGCTTAAAAATCCGGGGTTGCTGAGCTTGCCCTGCACGCGGGCCAGTTCCTTCTCCACGGCGGCCAGTTCTTTTTCCTGGCGGGCCACTTCCTTGTCCACGTCAATAAGGCCTTTCAGCGGAACAAAAATTTCAACACCCCTGGTTACGGCATGGGCAGCCTGCTCCGGCGGCTGCTCAAGCGACTTGTGCGTTTTTATTGCCGCTCCGGCAAGCGCCTCAATATATCCGGTTCCTTTTTCCAGAACTGCCCTGACCGCCTTGTCAGGCGCGACCAGCAGTACTTCCGCCCTGCGCCCCGGCGGCACGTTCATTTCACCGCGGATATGCCGGATGGCCTTGATCACATCCATTAGTGCACCCATTTCATGCTCAGCATCCTGGTCAATCAGTTCCCCGCGGGCTGCCGGCCAGGGCGCCCGCATGATTGTCACCCCGTGACCCGGCAGGTGCTGCCAGATTTCCTCAGTGATAAAAGGCATAAAGGGGTGAAGCAGTTCGAGAGCTCCTTTTAAAACGGAAGATAAGACGCTCTGCGCCGTATACCTGTCCGTCTGGTTTGTTTTGCCGTAGAGGCGTGGCTTGGCCAATTCAATGTACCAGTCACAAAACTCACTCCAGATAAACTCATAGAGGACCCTGGCCGCTTCGCCCAGTTCATAGGCCTGCAGGTAGCCGGTGACATCGTTGATCACAGCCTGATAACGGCTGATAATCCAGCGGTCGGCCAGAGTATAGGCGCCGGGCCTGCCCTCAGGGTCGAAGTCCTCCAGGTTCATCAGGGTAAAGCGGGAAGCGTTCCAGAGCTTGTTGGCAAAATTACGGGCGCCTTCAAGCCTCTCAAAATGAAAGCGCAGGTCATTGCCCGGAGTATTGCCGGTGACCAGCATGAAACGCAGGCTGTCCGCCCCGTGCGACTCAATCACGTCAATAGGGTCGACACCGTTGCCGAGTGATTTGCTCATTTTACGCCCCAGCGCGTCCATTACCAGCCCGTGAATAAAAACATCGCGGAAAGGTACTTCATTCATAAAGGCCAGGCCGGAGAAAATCATCCGGGCTACCCAGAAAAAGATGATATCGCGGCCCGTCACCATGACCGTTGTGGGGTAATAGTAAGCCAGGTCCAGGGTCTGCCTGGGCCAGCCAAGGGTGGAAAACGGCCAGAGCGCCGAGGAAAACCAGGTATCCAGGACGTCCGGGTCCTGTTCAACATTTAAGCTGCCGCAGCGGGCGCATTTTTTTACCGGCGCTTTGGAAGCTGTCATCTCTTCACAGTCCCGGCAGTACCATACCGGTATCCGGTGCCCCCACCACAGCTGGCGTGAAATACACCAGTCACGTATGTTCTCCATCCAGTTTAAATAGATTTTGGTGAACCTTTCGGGAATAAACCTGATCCGCCCGTTTTTCACAGCCTCAATGGACGGCTCGGCCAGGGGCTTCATCTTTACAAACCACTGCCGGGACAGCATCGGCTCAATAACAGTGTTGCAGCGGTAGCAATGTCCCACCGCGTGAGCGTGGTCTTCCGTTTTTAAGAGATAGCCCTGCGCATCCAAATCGCGCACGATCTTTTTACGGCATTCGTAGCGGTCCAGGCCCTGGTAGCGCGGCCCGGCCTCCTCGCTCATTTTGCCTTCCTTGTCAATGACTATGACCTGGGGCAGGTCATGCCTCCTGCCAACCTCAAAGTCATTGGGGTCGTGGGCGGGAGTAATCTTCACAACCCCCGTGCCAAAGGAGGGGTCCACATACTCGTCTGTAATAATGGGCATTTCCCTTCCCACCAGAGGCAGGATCAAAATCTTGCCCACCAGGTCCCGGTAGCGCTCGTCACCGGGGTGCACCGCAACAGCCACGTCGCCAAGCATTGTTTCCGGGCGGGTAGTAGCCAGGGTAACATGGCCGCCGCCGTCCTTAAACGGGTATTTTATATGATAAAAATGCCCGGGCTGGTCAAGGTGTTCAACCTCAATGTCTGAAATGGTGGTGTGGCACTTGGGGCACCAGTTGGTAATATAATAATCCCTGTAGATAAGCCCTTTCTGGTAAAGTTTAATGAACACTTCCAGGACAGCTTCCGAACAGCCTTCGTCCATCGTGAAGCGCTCCCGCCGCCAGTCGCAGGACGCCCCGAGCCTTCTCAGCTGAGTTGTAATGCGGCTGCCGTACTGCTCCTTCCAGACCCAGACCCTTTTTAGGAACTCCTCCCGGCCGAGTTCGTAACGGGATAACCCTTCTTTGGCCAGTGACTCCTCAACCCTGGCCTGCGTGGCGATTCCCGCATGGTCCGTACCCGGCAGCCAGAGCGCGTTGTAACCCTGCATCCTTTTCCAGCGGGTCAAAATGTCCTGGAGTGTATTGTCCAGGGCATGTCCCATGTGCAGTTGGCCCGTTACGTTGGGCGGTGGCATCACAATACTGAACGGCTCCTGTTCCGCATTGACAGTAGTGTGAAAAAACCCGCTTTTTTCCCAGAAGCTGTACCATTTATCCTCCACCAGGCGAGGATCGTATGTGGATGGGATTTCTGCTGTGGACAATGCTTTCACTCCTCGTAAAGTATTACAAAAAAACCCCCTCCGTCTTCAAGGACGGACGAGGGGTTCATCCGCGGTACCACCCTGATTCCAGAAAGAACGCAAACGAACGCAAGATGTGATCTTCACATCCCACGTCCCACGTCTCATACTGGCCGCTCTAATTCGCTGTAACGGGCTGACCCGCCCGAGCTTACTTCTATTTCTGCGCGGGAGCTCCGGGGCGACGGTGACAGGCGCGGGCAGGAAACCTTGCAGCCTGGGGCTTCCTTCTCTAGCGGCATTCGGCCTTGCCCGGGGAACCCTCCCCTCCCTTTCATTGCTTCTTAAATATAACTTACAAAAAATATAATAAAGATTTTATGGGCTGGTGTCAACCGCTGCAATTTTTACTTTCCCATCATTGAACGGGCTTTTTTACGGTCGCGCCAGTTCACTCCGGCCAACCCGCCGATTGAACCCGCCACACCCAGCGCAAACATGCGCCAAAACAGGTCGCCAAACGCGATGCTTTCCATATGGCCGGCTAAAAACAAGCCGGCCAGGAGCAGGCCATAACAAAGACCTGCTAGAAAACCATGCAGCAGCCCCATTGTGCCTGCCGCCCGGCCGCATGCCGCCCCGCCGAGGACAGCGCCGATTATTGAACCGGCTGCCAAAAAGACTCTGACATCATAAACCGGGCCTGCCGAAAGAGCCACCCAGGCAAACATCAGGACGCAAACAGCCAGTGCCGAGCCCATAGCCCAGGCCAGTCCCCAAAATACAGCCCCTGCTTTTAACCTCCTAAACGCTGGTGCTTGCCCCGGCCAGATCATAAATGTTAACCCCCTCAATCCAACACCCCCTGCAAAAATTTTAATTAATTACTATGCCGCGGCTGCCATTTTATGCAATATTTGCCTGCCTGGCTGTCAGATTGAGTGGCCAAGGAGGACTTTTTTCTAGTATGAAAACCTTTTGCTCTAAATAGAAATAAAAAGATCACAAGTTACTGGGGGTCTGGAACTTGCGTTACCGGGTTAAACTAGCTCTGGTTGTGCTGATAGTAGTTTTATTGGGAGCGGCTATAGCCGCCGCACCAAGATTAATGAGGCCGGCCGCGGTCAAGCGGGTTGTCTCGGTCCGCGTGCTAGAATCGGTCCGCTCACCATATTTCCTGCCGCAGTACCTGGCGCAAAACCTTGGTTTCTTCAAAGAAGAGCATTTGCAGGTCAGCATAAGCACTACCAGCCCGGAGGCGATACGCGCCGCTTTAGCGGACGGCAGGGCGGACATAGTAATTTGCGGCATGCAGAAGGTAATATTCAACCCCGATAACAAGGCGCCCCGGCCGGTTGTGTTTGCGGCGGCGGCAGCCAGAGACGGGTCTTTGCTTTTAGCCCGCAAAGGCAAAGATACGGAAGACTTCCAATGGCAAAAAATGAAGCGAAAATCCATTATTGGCGGGTCGCATGACGACAGCTCCGAAATAGCTCTGGAGGATGTCTTAAGGCGCAATAACCTGCAGCCTTACCGGGAGGTGACTATTTATAACAATATCCCCGACACGCTGCGTATGGGCGCCTTCCGCACCGGCACCGGCAATTATATTCAACTGCTGGAGCCGGACGCTTCACTGGCGGAATTAAAAGGCTACGGACATGTGGTGGCATCGGTAGGAAGCGCCGCGGGTGACATGGTAGTGACCGCCTACGCCGCCCTGCCCGCTTATGTCGAATCAGACCCGGAGGTTATTCAGCGCTTCACCAACGCCATCTATAAAGCCCAGCTTTGGCTCAGCCAGCACAGTGCGGAAGAAGCTGCGGAAGCCGCGGCTCCTTCCTTCCCCAGCCTGGATAAAATAATCCTGCAAAAATCCATTGAGCGCTACCGGTCGCTTGGGGTATGGAACTGCAGCCCGCTGCTGTCCAGGGAATCATATGAAAGGTTCCAGTCCGCGGCCAAAGGAGCCGGCGAAATTGCCGCCGCAATCCCTTATGAGTCAGCAGTTGTTACCAGTTTCGCCAGTCAGGCTATAGAAACTGTGACATACGTCCGTAACGATGAACAGCCAAAGAAAAAAACGCTGTTCAACCTTTTTAGCCGGTAAAATGTTTTGAGACCTCCAAAGCAGGAGGTTTTCTTTATGTGCAAAATTCAAACTGGTTTTCCCAATGTATTAATTGAACCGCAGCAGAAAACAATATGAAAAACTCGATGGGAGGTTCTTTAGTTGCGTAAAATTCTAATCCTCATTTTGCTTGTTTTCTTCTGCCTGGGCGCAGGCTGCGCGGCGGCGCGAAAAGTAGAGCCCACACCCGCGCCGGCGCCGTCGGTAATCCCGGAAACATCCAAAGTGGGCTTTAGCCCGGTCGACTTAAACAAGGCGCCGGATGTGATCAAAAATATCGCCTCGGCTATTTCAGACAGAGAGGCGGCAACTTGGGCTCAGGTCAACGGTGTTAATTACATTCTGGTCAGTGTAGGCAAAAACGCAACAAACAAAGTGGAGATCAGTGACGTCATTCAGAAAGTCCCGGCGCAGGATTTCATCTGGATTGAGGTAGCGGGTAAATACACAAGCCTTAAAGAAGGCGAAAAAAGCAGCCCGGTTACAGTAATCAGCCTCAACCTCCAGAACAAGACTATCAATGGTGTCGGGTTTGAGCTTACCAAAACCGCAGCCACGGGAACCACTCAAACCACGCCAACCCCGGCGCCCACGACACCCGCTCCGGTGACGCCGGCGCCTAAAATTACACCGGCGCCAACAACAGAAAATAAAACCACACCGGCGCCGGCGAAAAAAGAACAAACCCCTTCAAACGGAACGGAGCGGAAGACCCAACAATAACATACATATTGAAAAGAGTGAGGCAAGAGAACGGTTCTCTTGTCTCACTTATTACTACAATTTAGTTGTAGGCCGTAAGCTGTAGGGCGCAGGTATATCCTGCATTCCTATTAGTCGTTGGCCGTAAGTCGTTGGCTGTAGGTATATCCTGCATTCCTAACAGGTCTTCGAGCTAAGAAAATCACATGCATACCTACGCCGTACGCCTTACGGCTTATGGCTTACAGCATGGTTTTTCTCACGGCCCACTTCCCACGTCTCACGTCTCAATTCTCACGTCCCGTTGACCCAGCCCGCTATTACCTCGAGCAGATCTTCTCGGCCCAGGCCGGTTTCGGCGGAAAAAGGGATCAGGCGGTCTCCTTCAGTTAAAGACAGGGTTGCGCGAATCACCTTGACGGACTGCAGCAGCCGCATGCGGGGCAGCTTGTCCGCCTTGGTGGCTGCCACCACGGCTGGGATGCCGCGGTGTTTGAGCCAGCCGTACATCTGCAGGTCCAGGGCTGAGGGCTGGTGCCGGCTGTCGACCAAAAGCACAACCCCTTTCAGGGTCTTCCTGGTGGTGAGGTAGCCTTCCACCATCTTGCGCCAGCTTTCCCGCTCGGAAGCCGGAACCTTGGCATAGCCGTAGCCGGGCAAATCGACCAGGTGGAACAGACCGTTTACCAAAAAGAAATTGATCAGGCGGGTCCTGCCCGGCGTATTGCTGGTGCGGGCCAGACCCCGCCTGTTCATCAGCCTGTTTAAAAGCGATGATTTCCCCACATTAGAACGCCCGGCCAGGGCTACTTCTGGAAGCTCCCCGGCCGGGTAGTCAGCGGCTTTAACCGCGCTGGTCACAAATTGAGCACTGGTAACTTTGATCATGAGGGTATGTGGGTCCCTTCCTCGTTAACAATTGCGGGCTGATAAGGAGGCGTGGGCGGGACAATAGGAGTGTCAGCCGACAGAGTCACCGGCACATACGGCTTCGCGGTCAAAGCTGACTCCAGGACCTGGTCCATATGATCAACCAGGATAAAGTGGATCTTATCCTTCACCTTTTTCGGTATTTCATCCATGTCCTTTTTGTTGTCACTGGGCAGGATCACAGTTTTAATACCTGCCCGGTGGGCCGCCAGCACCTTTTCCTTGATTCCCCCGACGGGCAGCACCCTGCCCCGCAGGGTGATTTCACCGGTCATGGCCACATTGTGGAGCACTTTGCGGCCGGTAATGGCTGAGGCCAAGGCCGAAGCCATGGTTATACCCGCCGATGGCCCGTCCTTGGGTATCGCTCCCTCCGGAATATGGATGTGGATGTCCTGTTTGTCGTACAAATCCTCATCAATGCCCAGCTCAGCAGCCCGGCTGCGGATATAGCTGTAACCCGCCTGGGCCGATTCCTTCATCACGTCGCCCAGCTTGCCGGTCAAGGTCAGCCGGCCGCTGCCTTTATAAATCGAAACTTCAATCGCCAGGGTGTCTCCGCCTACTTCCGTCCAGGCCAGACCTGTAGCAACACCCACCTGGTCATCCATCTCGGCTACGCCATAGCGGAAACGGGGCGTCCCTAAAAACTGGTTAAGGCTCTGAGCGGTAACCTGCACCTTTTTCACTTTGTCAGTCACTACCTGCCTGGCGGTCTTACGGCAGATTGAGGCGATCTGTCTTTCCAGGTTGCGCACGCCTGATTCACGGGTATACTCACGTATAATCTTACGGATGGTATTTTCCGATAACTTAAGCATATCCTTGGTCAGCCCGTGCTCTTTAATCTGTTTGGGGATCAAATGCCTTATGGCTATCTGAACTTTTTCCTCTTCCGTGTAACCTGAGAGATAAATAATCTCCATCCTGTCCTGCAGGGGACGGGGTATGTTCTGCTGCACATTGGCGGTGGTGATGAACATTACGTTGGACAGGTCAAAAGGAGCCTCAATATAGTGGTCGCTGAAAGTATTGTTCTGCTCCGGGTCCAGCACTTCCAGCAAGGCCGCTGAGGGGTCTCCACGAAAGTCCATGCTCATCTTGTCAACTTCGTCAAGCAGGAAAACCGGGTTCTTGGAACCGGCCTGGCGAATACCCTGGATAATCCTGCCCGGCATGGCGCCGACATAAGTGCGCCGGTGCCCCCGAATTTCAGCCTCATCCCGCACACCACCCAGGGACATCCGGATAAATTTCCGCTCCAGGGCACGGGCGATGGACCTTCCCAGTGATGTTTTGCCCACACCAGGCGGCCCTACAAAGCAAATAATCGGCCCCTTCATCTTTTTAGCCAGCTTGCGGATGGCCAGGTACTCCAGGATGCGTTCCTTTACAGTTTTCAGACCGTAGTGGTCTTCTTCCAGAATGTTTTCAGCAGTCTTAAGGTCCAGGCGGTCCCGCGTGCTCTTATTCCACGGCAGTGACAGCAGCCAGTCCAGGTAGTTGCGCACAACCGCCGCCTCCGCAGCCATTGGCGGCATTTTTTCCAGCCGCTCTACTTCCTTAAGCGCCTTTTCCTCCACCTCTTTAGGGAATTTAGCCTCGGCGATTTTCTCCCTGAGTTCTTCGCCCTCAGCCATACGTTCATCTTTTTCACCCAGTTCCCGCTGGATGGCTTTCATCTGTTCGCGCAGGTAATATTCCTTCTGGGTCTTTTCCATCTGTTTGCGCACACGTATATTGATTTTGCGCTCCAGCTCAACAATTTCAAGCTCCTTGGCCACTATAGCACAAAGTTTTTCAAGACGTTTAACAATATCCGCGGCCTCAAGGATACTCTGCTTATCTTCTATGCGCAGCGCCAGGTGGGAGGCGATTATATCGGCCAGCCGCCCCGGCTCCTCAAGGTTAACCACAGAAACAACGGTTTCGGGAGGGATACGCTTTGACAGCTTGACATACTGTTCAAACTGGTAAACCAAGCTGCGCATTAACGCCTCAATCTCGCTGTCTTTCTCAAATTCTTCGGAATATTGTTCAACTTCCACCAGGAAGTACGGGTCGTCAGATATAAAACTGCGCACTTTGGCTCTGGCTATGCCTTCGACTAGGACCCGGATGGTGCCGCCGGGCAGCTTCAAAAGCTGCTTTACTTCGGCAACGGTGCCGATCTGGAAAATATCATTCTCTCCTGGTTCATCGGTCTGCGCTTCCTTCTGAGTGGCGAGAAAAATCACCCTGTCCCTGATCATTGACTCCTCAATAGCCTGCACTGATTTAGCGCGGCCTACATCAAGGTGTATGACCATGTAAGGGAAAACCAGGATACCTCTTAAAGGCAATAAGGGCAATACCTTAAATTCAGATCTCAAAGCTGCACCCCCTTTTCTGTATTGTGTTGCTTTTAATGGCAAGTTTTAGTACAAACATATATATATTTATTTTATCACAAATATTAAAAACACCGCCATAGCAATAATTACCGGGAACATAACAACCCGGCCTCTGCCGGGTTGTTTAAGAAGAAATGGATATCAAATGCGAAGTTTTACGCCGTTTAGTTCATTCCAGCTCAAATTTTGAAGCGGCAGGGACCTGAACAGCAGATATATCCGCGCATACTCTAAAGCCCTATAACACTAAATTCAAAAAATATCGTCCAACCAGGCAAATTCTATTTTTACCGGCTTGTTTAACAGGCACATCGAGCTATTTTGATAGGCTGTGCCCGGCTCCGAACCCGGCAGCACTCAGTACATCCAGGGGCGACGAGGTGTTGAGTTCCACCTTCTTTCCTTTTGGACGCGACTTCATGGCAACCCGGAAGACCTGTTCCAGGCGTTCTACCGGGATCACTTCCACTTCCGGCAGCTCTTTGAAAAGCTCCTGGTAATTCTCAGCCGGAATCAGTATTTTTACCGCCCCGGCCTGGCGGGCCGCTTCAACTTTCGCCACAATTCCTCCGACTGGTTTTACCAGACCGCGGATAGATATTTCCCCAGTCATGGCCACCCTGTTGTCAACAGGCTTGCCTGTGATTGCGGAGTAAACAGCAGTAGCTATGGTGACACCCGCGGAAGGCCCGTCGGCGGGAGCGCCCCCGGGGAAATTCACATGTATGTCGTAATCGCGCGGGTCAACATCCACAGTGCGGCGGAGCACAGTCAGGACATTTTCGACGGAACTCCTGGCCATGCTCTTGCGGCGGATCGTCCTGGCGCCGCTGCCGATTTCTTCCTCATCCACCATGCCGGTCACAGTGAGTTTTCCCTGCCCGCGCCCGGCCGGAATGGCATTGGCCTCCACCTCCAGCAGGACTCCCATGTTCGGGCCGTAAACGGCAAGGCCGTTGACCAGGCCGACCTGGGGACGGGGAGGCACCTTCTTTTCAGGCCTTGGTGTGTACTGGCCGCTCTGGACAACCCATTCGATGTCGGCGGCGCGGATTTCCCCGCGGCCTTCAGTAATGACAATCCCGCCGGCTATCTGAATGATGTTGACCGCTTCCCTGCCGTTGGTGGCATATTTTTTAATCACTTCCAGGGCGCCTGGCTCGAGCGGAATGTCAATTTTTTTAGCAGCGTTGGCCGCGATAATTTCAATTTCATCCGGCAGAAGCTGCCGGAAATAGATTTCCAGACAGCGCGAGCGGATGGCCGGGGCGATATGATCGGCGTCCCTGGTTGTAGCGCCTACCATGCGAAAGTCAGCCGGCAGGCCGTTCTGAAAAATGTCATGGATGTGAGACGGGATATTGTTGTCCTCAGAGCTGTAATAAGCGCTTTCTAAAATGACTTTGCGGTCTTCCATAACTTTTAAAAGCTTATTTAGCTGGACAGAGTGAAGTTCACCGATTTCATCAATGAAAAGCATACCCCCGTGCGCCTTGGTAACCGCACCTGCTTTCGGCTGGGGAATACCGGCCATGCCCATGGGGCCGGCTCCCTGGTAAATGGGGTCGTGCACCGAACCGATCAGCGGGTCGGCGATACCCCTCTCGTCAAAACGGGCCGTGGTTGCGTCAATCTCAATAAACTTAGCGTCTTCCTTAAAAGGAGAATTGGTGTTTTTCTTGGCTTCTTCCAGCACCAGCCTGGCGGCGGCGGTTTTGCCCACACCAGGCGGGCCATAGATAATCACGTGTTGGGGGTTCGGGCCGCACAATGCCGCCCGCAGGGATTTTAGCCCCTCGGTCTGACCGATGATTTCACTGAAACAGGTCGGCCGTGTCTTTTCAGACAGCGGTTCGGTCAGCGAAATTGAACGCAGTCGCTGCAGTTTTTCCATCTCTTTTTTTGATTCCCTTTCAACAGCGTTTTTATTGCCCTGCTGCGACTTGAGCGCATTCCAGAAATAAAGACCTATAATTACCGCGAAAAAAACCTGAATAAAGGTCAGAAAACTTCCTATTCCTAAAGGAAATTCCCCCATTTTTACTCCTCCTTAAAGATGGTTCTGACCATTAGTATTACTAAGTTTGTCAAATTTTAACCTTATTCCAATCAAAAATGACTAAAAATGCAGCAAAAAGAACAAAACTTGTTCAAAAACAAGGGCAAAATATTGTACCATGGTCATATACAGTACAACCATATTGTACCTAAGGTCATGGCTAATCCATTTACATTGTACCTATGGTCATAGACAATCCTTGTAAATATATATATAATTTAATTTATAAATTGTTTATGCGCATATTCAAAAAGCTTATTAGGGGGTGTTTACTGGCCAAGCTAGTTAGTTTTTTTAGAATTTAGGTCTTTTTAATCCTGTTTATTTTGATTTTTTTGGGGGGGTGGAGTCTTATGTCGAACAATGTTTATGAGATTAAAGAATCGGCCATTGCCGATCCCGGGCCGCTTGGTCTGGCCTGTTTCGCCCTGACTACCTTTTGCCTCAGCATGATTAACGCTGGTCTGGTGGACAAGGCAGCAACCATCGTGGTGATTGCCCTGGCGCTGGTCTATGGAGGCGCCACACAAATTTTGGCCGGCATGTGGGAATTTAAAAAGAACAACGTGTTTGGAGCCACCGCTTTCTCATCCTATGGCGCTTTCTGGATATCCCTCGGTATTTTTGATCTTCTTGCCACATTAAAGCTGGTTACAGTGCCTTCTCAAGGCGTCTGGCTGTTCCTGCTGGCATGGACTATATTTACTTTCTATATGTGGATCGGCAGCTTTGGCACCAATAAAGCCTTGGTTGTTACTTTCACTTTACTTTTACTGGCCTTTATACTTCTGACCATCGGAGCCGCTGGCAACCACGCCGCCCACACCTGGGGCGGTTACGTGGGCATCGCCACGGCTATCGTCGCCTGGTACACATCCGCCGCCGGAATATTCAACACTGTTTACGGCAAGGTAGTTTTACCAGTCGGCCCCTGCAAAAAGTAATTATTACGCAAAAATCCTGACCGCACCGGTCAGGATTTTTATTTTTTATTGAAGGGCTCAAAAGAAATGCATGAATCCCACGTCCAACGACTCACGTCCCACATCCCACTATGCTGTTTCTTCTTTTTTCTTCTTGCGGTCCATGGCGATGATCCGCGGGGGCTCTTTCTTTAATATGGTTTCTCCGGTAATTATGCACTTGGCGATATCCTCCCTGGACGGGATATCGTACATGACATCAAGCATCACTTCTTCCAGGATCGACCTCAAGCCGCGGGCGCCCGTGTTGCGCTTCAGCGCTTCCTGGGCAACGGCCTTTAAAGCTTCCTGAGAAAACTCCAGCGTCACGCCGTCAAGCTCGAACAGCTTCTCATATTGTTTCACCAGGGCGTTCCTCGGCTCGGTAAGGATACGGATAAGAGCTTCGTCATCAAGGGCGTCCAGGGTCACAATAATCGGCAGCCTGCCTACGAACTCGGGGATGAGGCCGTATTTCAAGAGATCTTCCGGCAGGATTTTACTGAGAATCTCACCGATTTTCTGCTCTTTCCTGGCTTTAATTTCCGCCCCGAAGCCCATTACCTTTTTCCCGATGCGGTTTAAGATAATCTTTTCCACACCGTCGAAAGCACCACCGCAAATGAACAGGACGTTGGTGGTGTCAAGCTGGATAAACTCCTGGTGCGGGTGCTTGCGCCCGCCTTGCGGCGGCACGCTGGCCACGGTCCCCTCCAGTATTTTCAACAGGGCCTGCTGCACGCCCTCACCGGAAACATCCCTTGTAATAGAAGGATTTTCCGACTTGCGGGCGATTTTATCAATCTCGTCGATATAGACGATACCCTTTTCGGCCTTCTCCACATCATAATCGGCAGCCTGGATCAGTTTGAGCAGGATGTTCTCCACATCCTCTCCCACATATCCGGCTTCAGTAAGAGAAGTAGCGTCAGCGATCGCAAAGGGCACGTTTAACAGGCGGGCGAGGGTTTGCGCCAGCAGGGTTTTGCCGCTGCCGGTCGGCCCCAGCATGACGATATTGCTTTTTTGCAATTCGACATCATCGATCTTGCCGCCCAGATTGATCCTCTTATAATGGTTGTACACAGCGACAGACAGGGATTTTTTGGCGCTCTCCTGCCCGATGACATACTGATCAAGGATCTCTTTGATTTCCTTGGGTTTCGGTATGTCACCTACCTCTAACCCCAGATCCTCGCTGAGTTCTTCCTCAATAATCTCGTTGCAAAGCTCGATGCATTCATCGCAGATATAAACACCCGGGCCGGCGACCAGTTTCTTTACCTGATCCTGAAGTTTGCCACAAAAGGAACACTTCAACTGCCCTTTATCGCTAAACATATTCCCACCTCTTTTACCTTTGCCTCCTGACATTATACACCTCGTCAATAATGCCGTATTCTTTAGCTTCCTGAGCCGACATAAAGTAGTCTCTTTCGGTGTCCTGAGCAATTTTTTCTAAAGGCTGGCCAGTATGACGGGAAAGTATTTCATTTAGGAACATCCTCATCCGCAGGATTTCCTTGGCGTGGATTTCTATATCGGTAGCCTGACCCTGCGCGCCGCCCATCGGCTGGTGAATCAGGATCCTTGAGTAAGGCAGTGAATAACGTTTGCCCTTCTCACCGGCAGCGAGGAGCAGTGCGGCCATGCTGGCGGCCTGACCGATACAAATAGTGGCAACCGGCGGCCGGACATGCTGCATCGTGTCATAAATAGCCATCCCGGCAGTAACCACCCCACCCGGTGAATTAATATAAAACTGAATGTCTTTTTCCGGATCTTCCGCCTCCAGGAAAAGCATCTGCGCAATGATTAAATTGGCAACAGTGTCATCTATCTGCCCACCTAAAAACACAATACGATCTTTTAGAAGCCTGGAGTAAATGTCATATGAACGTTCACCACGATTAGTCTGTTCTACGACAATAGGTACAAGGTTCAAGTGCAATCGCTCCTTATTAACATATTTGTGTGCTACTATATACTGCTAGCAAAAAAACTTATAAATTATATTACTCTATTCCGAAGCAGGTTCGTTGGTGTCCCCGGCAGGTTCTTTGGTGTCCCCCGCAGGCTCGCGGAATTCCTCCTTAGATTCGATAACCTCCCATGCAGGCTCACCGGAAGCGCCCTCAATAATTACGGCGTTATCCACCAGGAACTGCAAAGTCTTTTCCCTGACAATCTGGTCTTTAATATAATCAATCTGCCCTTTACTCTCTACCGCCGCCTTAAATTGTTCCAGGTCCTGGTTCAGGTATTGGGCTATTTTAGCCGCTTCCGCATCAATTTCCTCAGCAGTTGGCTCAATATTCTCCTGCTTGGCTATAGCCTCCATTACCAGGTTAGATTTGGCGCTCCAAATAGCATCAGGGCGCATACTCTCCTCAAAATCCGCGCGAGTGGTTTTGGCGAATTGAAGGTAACTGTCCAGAGTCATGCCCTGGGTGGCCAGGCGCCTTTCAAAGTTGCCCATCATGTCTCTGAGTTGGTTTTCAACCATTACGTCAGGGATTTCAACTTCGGCGTTATCAACAACTTTATTGACAATTTCCTGCCTTAACCCGTATTTGGCCTGGCTTTCCGCATTCTCCTTTAACTTATTCGCTATATCAGCCCTTAATTCCTCCAGAGTGTCAAACTCGCTGACGTCTTTGGCAAACTCGTCATCCAGCGCGACCGTTTCTTTTCTCTTAATAGTGTTTACAGTAACGGTGAAAGTAGCGTCTTTACCGGCCAGTTCTTCAGCCTGGTAATTTTCAGGGAATGTAACAAAAATATCTCTTGTCTCTCCAACCTTCTGCCCGACCAACTGATCCTCAAATCCAGGTATAAAGGAACCGGAACCTATCTCCAGAGAATATTCCTTGCCTTCTCCTCCTTTAAAGGGCACTCCGTCCACTTTTCCCAGAAAGTCAATAACTGCTGTGTCGCCTTTCTCAACAGTCCCCTCTTCCATGGTCAGCAGTTTGGCGTGCCTGTTTTGCAGCCTCTCCAGCGACCTGTCTACTTCCTCCTCCGGCACGTCAACAGGATGTTTGCTCACTTCCAGACCTTTATACTGTCCCAGGGTCACTTCCGGCTTCACCTGAACCGTGGCCTTGAATATAACCGGCTGGCCTTCTTCAGCCTGGACTATATCTATTTTGGGCTGGTCTATGGGTTCAATCCCGGTGTCTTCTACCGCTTTATAATAAGCATCGGGAACAACCGACTCCATAGCTTCTTCAATAATGACCCCTTTTCCCATCATCCGCTCAAAAATCTGCCTCGGTGCTTTGCCCTTGCGGAAACCCGGCACATTAACCTTCTTCACCAGTCTCCGGAAGGCTTTGTCCACTGCCTGGGAGAAACTTTCAGCATCAATTTCTATTTCCAGTAATACAGTGTTTTTTTCAATCTTCTCAGCGTTAGCTTTCATTATGCTCCCCCTTGTATCGTTTGGTTATATACGGTATTTATTATTAAAAGAACCATTGTGCCGGCCGTTTTAACAATAAACCCCAACCAACGCCGTATTAATATTGTAACCAATTTTAATGATTTATTCTAGAGGTCAGGAATTTATTTCCTTGCAAAAACCAAAAATACCAAGGCTTTTTAAAAAGCCCTGGCTGTACTGTTTTTTTAACATGATGGGGCTTTGCAATTAAACTGATTTTAATTAATGCGACGCTGATGTATCTTTTCATTATATCTGGGAGACAGTTAATTATCAATAAAAATATAGATAAAAATATGAAGATTTTGCCCGTTTAATATGATCTTAGTTGATACTGCCGCAGCCCGCTGCCGGCAGAGTTTTCAAACTGCCGCGACAGTCCTTGACAACACCCATTATATTTGCTAACATATCTTGTGCGGGAAGTTCAGTAAATTTCCGTGCTGCTCTTTACAACGTGGTGGGTGTAGCTCAGTCGGCTAGAGCACCAGATTGTGGCTCTGGGGGCCGTGGGTTCAAGTCCCATCATCCACCCCACTTACATTTTTGGGGCGTCGCCAAGTGGTAAGGCACCGGTCTTTGGAACCGGCATTTCGTTGGTTCGAATCCAGCCGCCCCAGCCAATTTTAGAAGTTCGAAGTTCGAAGTTCGAAATTCGATTAAGAAGGAATTCGGCATAGCCGAATTCCAACAATGGTCGAACCTCTAACCTCGAACTTCGAACTTCGAGTTATGGGCCATTAGCTCAGTCGGTAGAGCACCTGACTTTTAATCAGGGTGTCGCTGGTTCGAGTCCAGCATGGCTCACCAGTTTCAGGGTTGGAGCAGTTTAGGCGGTTCCAACCCATTTTAAAAAGAAGCGGGCGTGGCGGAACGGCAGACGCGCTGGACTTAGGATCCAGTGGGAGTGATCCCGTGAAGGTTCAAGTCCTTTCGCCCGCACCATGAAAAATAAGCCCTCCAGGGATTGGAGAGCTTTTTTATTTCGCCTTGATAAAGTTTTCGGTAACATTTCGGTAACATTTGTTTTTAGGTCCTCTTTTTAAATAGAATAGGTTACTGCCCTTTGGCTGGTTTTGTTTTTGGGTTCCTTAAAGAATAATCCCTGCTCCTTGGTAACATACAGGCCGTGCCTGATATTTATAATCCCCTTCTTCAAATCAACGTCACTCCAGGTCAGCCCCAATATTTCGGCGCGGCGGGCTCCGGTCGTCACTGCCAAGAACACAGGCATAAACATATAAGTATTTTTAAACAGGCTGATAATTTAACGAGGGGATACATCATGAGCTTTGGCCGTTTTATCGGTAAAGAAATCGTCCGTGGGCTCTACGAGTGGGAGCGGCGCCAGAATATGTCAGACTGGCAGCTAAGTAGAAAAAGAAAAGCAGCGCCAGAGAGAAGAAAAACGCCGGAATGAGGCGTTTAAAAAGACCTTCGGTGTTTATCCGGGTCAGGTTTGGAGGTGGTAAAGAAAAGAGCCTTTTACGGCTCTCTCCTTAAATTCTGTGCAACAATCTGATTTTCTATCGCCACCCTGCCTTCCCTCCATGGTCTTACTGTATTAATTTTCCAGATTTAAAAAAGGACATTCGGTAAAAATTATATATAGGGATTTAAAACTATAAGGATGTTGAACTAGATGACAATAGGTAGCAAAATGCACCAAACTCTGGCAAGTCTTGAAGGAGCGGCTGCAAATTTAATGACATTTGGATTGGATACACAGGATCAAGCAGCTAAACAAATGTTTTTTAGCTTAAACAAACAAATAGAAGGCGTCTGTCATGTACTAAGAAGTCGTGTTAACTATATTGAACAGCAAGAGCCCCAGTATAGAATGATGCAACCTGGAATGATACAACAGGGAATGTTCCAACAGCAACCCCAGTATTGGCAACCACAACAACAGCAATTTTTCCGGATGCAGCCGCAACAACAGCAATTTCCCCGGAATTGGTAAACCCATATTTTTTTAGAAAATAAGCGTTAGGGTTTTACACCCCAACGCTCTTTACGAACGGTATAAATTACTGCTTTGTTGTCGTCGAAGTTCTGTTACATTTAGATACAACTCCGGATAATCCCCTCATTTTTAAACGAGGGATACAGCCGGGTTACTACCCAAATAAATCCATTCATGGTATAATAGAACTACAGTTCTTTGAAAAGTGAACATATCGGGTTGTATACACAAGTCCTTATATACGTAAAATGTTCTTGGCTCAAAGGTTAACTGTGTCCTATAACGTATCTCCCTGGGGCAACCCACGGAGTAGTGGCGCGGTGACAGCGCCCGTAGTCTGGCGAAAGCCTATGGTCTACGAACCTGGATGCCCCTTAATTCAGTGAGGGGAGGAAGTCACCTTCCACCACTGTCTGTTGTTCCAAGTAGGATCCCTCCTGACAAATTTGTTGTTATATTTTCCACAGCCCTAACAAACTATGCCTGCGGACAAATATTCTCACTGATATCAAGACTAATAATCAGCCTAAAAAAGATTAGAAATATTTACATGTGACTTAATATAAAAAGGGTAAGAAAGATTTCTTCCGGTTATAATATAAAAACTCATCTTAGAGGCAATCCGGAAATTTTTTAAGGACAGAGGCTTTGAGCCACCCGAAGCGACTAATCTGGAAAGCGAAATTAATGACCGGTCTGCGTTTTTGTCAGACACAATACTTGCCGACAGGGACATCGCCGCTGGCCTGGGAGAGCACCTGCGCGCTGTTTTAAGTTTAGAAACCGAAGCTTTAAGGAATACTACCATACCTGAGGCCAGAAATCTGGTATATAATATTTTTAAAACAGATAATAAAGTCTTTGAGTCCAAACATATCACCGGCTTTGCTGCAGCAGTGAACTCAAAAAAACTAACAATAACAAAAGTTTACTTAGAGATGCTGGCTTGAGCTGTTAACAGCTCTTTTTTATTCTTTCAGCATTACATACAAAAAAATTAATTGAAAAGAGATCTTTTAAAAATGTATAATTTATCAACATAAAGTTTAAGCCTGTGAATAATTCTGTGGATTAAGCTTGAGTTGCTAATAAAATTAACTCGCTAAGCAAGGGTTTTTGAGGGTCAATATCGAACTTACCCCAAAAAATACAGGAGGTTGGCTATATGTCCATCAGGGTCGCAGCCTTTAACGGAAGCCCCCGCCCCAGGGGCAATACTTATCACTCCCTGAAAACTGTTTTGGATGTCATGTCCGCGGAAGGTATTGAGGGCGAAATCTTCCAGTTGGGGGGTAAAATGCTGTCCGGGTGCAGGGCCTGCTTTAAATGCGGGCAAACTAAAGACAAGCGCTGCTTTCTAAAAAATGACGAGATGAATTACTTTATTGAAAAGGCTCTGGCCGCAGACGGTATTCTTATCGGCTCGCCGGTTTATTTCAGCAATGTTACTACTGAAGTCAAAGCTTTTATCGACCGCTGCGGCATGGTGGCCAAACAAAATGATGACATGCTGCGGGGCAAAGCTGGCGCGGGTGTAATTTCCGTCCGGCGCGCGGGGGCAACCTTTGTATATTCAGCCATTAACATGTTTTTTGGCATCTCACAGATGGTTATCCCCTGCTCAGCTTATTGGAACGTGGGTATCGGCCTGATGCCTGGTGATGTTTTAAACGATCAGGAAGGGATAGTAACTTTCAAGAAACTTGGCCTGAACATGGCAAATCTTTTAAAGAAGATCTGCTGAAGCAGATTTAATGTTTCGGTGTTTTTGCGGGGGGAGTTATTGTATGAACCAGGTAATTATAATCGGCGCGGGCCCTTCCGGCTCCTACCTGGCTTACTTGCTGGCCAGTTCAGGCATAGATGTGCTGGTTTTGGAAAAAGAACGGTTTCCACGGTATAAACCCTGCGGGGGAGGAATAACCCCCAAAGTTGTCAACCTTCTGGATTTTGACCTGAGTCCGGTAATTGAAGACACCATCCAAAAGGTCATTTTTTCCTACCGTTTAACCAGGCCGATTGAGTTCACCGCCCCTAAACCACTGGCCTATATGGTTGCCAGGGAACGCTTTGACGCACTCCTCGCGGTAAGGGCAAAAGAAGCTGGAGCAAAATTCCTCGAAGGAATCCGGGTGCAGCGGGTGGAAGTTACCGGCAGTAAGGTTTCTGTTTATGCAGATGGTTCCCAGTGGCAGGGGGACATCCTGGTTGGGGCTGACGGCGCGAACAGCTTAGTGGCCCGCAGCCTGGGCCTCGGCAGGCGCAGAAAGCTGTCAGCCAGTTTGGAAACTGAAATCCCCGCCGCTCCAGAGAAACTGGAACAATACCGCAGCGCTATAAAAATAGAATACGGGCTTGTTCCTTACGGCTACGCCTGGGTGTTCCCCAAAGCCGACCACCTTTCGGCGGGTGTTTGGACCAACGCGCCAAGGCCTAAAAAACTACGCCTCCAACTGGAGTATTATATCCAGTCGGAAGGTCTGAACAGCCTGGAAGCCCGTGTTAAAACGCGCGGCTGGCTCATACCTGTGAATCCGCAGCCGGATGATTTACACGGCAGCCGCACGCTGTTGCTGGGAGATGCCGCCGGCCTGGCGGACGCTTTTACCGGAGAAGGTATTTACCCCGCTGTCTACAGCGCCAGACTGGCAGCTGAAATAATCTCCGGGCAAATCAGCCGGCCTGATCCTGACCTGCGGGGATACACCGCCCTGGTACAGGAAAAAATAGGCCCGGACCTGGCCGGATCCTTCCGCCTCACGCGCTGGATACCCCCTATCTCCGGACTCATCCACCGGGTATTGCACCGCCACCAGGATCTTATTGAAGATTTTATGGAGGTAGCCGGGGGTAACCTGTCCTACAGCAGTTTCCTTCAGTATTTCAGAAGCCGCCTGAAAGAGTCGCTGCACTTCCGGCGTTAATCCCCCAGTTGTCTCTGGCCGCACCTATATATAGTTTTCAGGACAGTCAGAAAACCTGTTATTTTTGTCCCTCAAGGTCGGCAAGGGACTGTTTCAGCTTCTTATAAGTCCCTTCCAAGGATTCCGAGATCACCCTAACGTCGCCGAATACCGGCATAAAATTGGTGTCACCGCTCCAACGGGGCACCACATGGATGTGAAAGTGCCCTGGCATGCCCGCCCCGGCCACCCTGCCGATATTTACTCCCACATTAAAGCCCTGCGGGTTGAAAGCACGGAGCACTTTGACCATTTTTTGAGTCATTTTAAAGAGTTCCATCATCTCATCATCGGTAAGGTCCTCAATTTCGCCGACATGTCTTTTGGGAACAATTAAAAGGTGCCCGTTAATATATGGATAAAGATTCATGAGCACAAAAGTCTTTTCCCCGCGCAAAAGGAGCAGGTTTGCTTCATCCTCACCCGGGTCCGCCGCCGCCTTTTCACAAAAAACACACTTGTCGCCATGGTCCCCGCCGATGTAAACCATGCGCCAAGGCGCCCAGATTTGCTTCATTTGTTACCCTCCTGACATCAGATATTTTATCTCTTTACCAGTAAAATATCAGTCCTTTCTTCTTCGACGGAATATCATAGTATCTCCTTTATTTAGAACAAACAAACACTAAAATAAAACTACCTGGAGTATATATCCACCACGGCAGGATACAATATGCTTTGATGACGGATAATTGGCAGGTGTGGCATGAATATCCTGAAAACTCTCCTTGAAGTGATCTCCTACAGGGAAAACTTGAACCGTGAGGGCTTTGTCCTCAAAGAAACAAAAGACGATCAAAAAGACAAACCAGCTGAAGATAAAAAAACCACATCGCCTCAAAGCGGCAAGCGCTCTTTCAAGAAGCCGGTACGGCCTGCCGAGATAAACCGGGATGAACATCTGCCGGATAACAGTTCAGTAAGCGCATCTCTGCGGGAAAACAAAAAGATCATTGAAAAACTATACGGCCTGCCGGACAACAAAGACATTATTGTCAGGGATTTGGTCATCGGCACTAAAGTGCCAGTTGATTGCTTCTGTGTTTTCATAGACGGCATAACTGACAAAACTCTTCAAGACCTTCTTTTCCAGTCCTTAATGGCTTTCGCCGATGAACCTGCGCCCGCTGACAAAGGAAAACTGGCAGGAGTGGTTAAAGATGCCCTGCTGCCGGGCAATCAGGTAAAAATCGTATCCGGTTTTCAAGATATCCTGGACGCGGTCAACTACGGGGATACCGCTTTGTTTCTGGAAGGCTGCGCGGAAGTTGTGCTGGTTGAGACAAAAGGCTGGGAACACCGCGGCATCGAGAGACCTACCACCGAACAGATTGTCCGCGGGCCGCAGGAAGGCTTTTCTGAAACGATCAGAGCCAACACCGCACTCCTGAGAAAGTCTATCAAAAGTGAAAAACTGACAACCGAATTCATGGTGGTGGGAACTCGCGGTAAAAAAACCGTAGCCATCATGTATCTGCGGGACCTGGCCAATCCAGACCTGGTGGCGGAGGTTAAAAAGCGCATAGAAAATATTAAAACCGATTATATCGCCGACAGCGGGGTTTTAGAGGAATTTATCGAGGACAACCCCTATAGTTTAAATCCGACGGTCCTGGCCACGGAGCGCCCGGACCGCGTCGCGGCGAACATTATTGAGGGCAGAGTGGCGGTACTGATCGACGGCAGCCCGTTTGCCCTGGTTATGCCGACTACGATGTACGAGATGCTGCACACCGGGGAGGAAATGTACCACCGCTGGCAGTTCGGCTCATTTATCCGCTGGATGCGCGCCCTGGCCTTTTTGCTGTCATTGTTACTGCCAGGTTTCTACCTGGCTGTGGTTTTGTTTCACCAGGAAATGATCCCGACGGAACTACTCCTGGCCATTGCCGGAAACCGGGAAAAGGTACCGTTCCCCTCGGTAGTTGAGGTTCTCCTGATGGAATTCTCCTTTGAACTAATCCGCGAGGCCGGCCTGAGGATACCCGGCGTAATGGGATCTACCATAGGCATCGTAGGCGCCTTGATCCTCGGCCAGGCGGCAGTGCAGGCAAACATCGTCAGCCCCATCCTGGTAATTATAGTCGCCGTAACAGGGCTTTCCTCTTTTGCCATACCCTACTACTCGCTATCCTTCACCCTGCGGATTTACCGCTTTATCTACATAGCCCTGGGAGCGACACTGGGCTTTTTCGGGATCTCCATGGGCATCTTCGCCCAGGTGGCTCTGACGGCCAACCTTAAATCCTTCGGCGTTCCCTACCTGGCCCCAACCGGGCCCAAGACTATGGGAGGTCCGGATATAGTGACCAGACTGCCGGCGTTCTTTCATGAGAAGCGGCCAGACTATGTCAACCCGCAGGATATCACCCGCCAGCCCAGGGTTTCCAGGGGTTGGCTCAGGCGGAAGGGCGGTGAAAAGAATGGTTAAAGAGGGAACGGTAGGTCCGGCGGAAGCGATAATCCTGCTGGCCATTTCCAACATGGCCAGGATCTTTCAGCCTTATCCCAGGTCTCTGGTCGAACTATGCGGCTCAGCGGCCTGGTTGGCCCCGCTGGGGGGGCTGGCGGTTGCCTTTACCGGTGTGTACGTTTTATCGCTGGTTCTAAAAAAAAGACCCGGGAGTACAATAATCGAAATAACTGAACAGGCCTGCGGCCCTGTCATAGGAATTGCTTTAAACCTCGTGACGGTTGTGTTTTTTATGTTTGTATGCTCTCTTTTTATAAGGGAATTCAGCGAAGCGCTGATTATCGCCGCCCTGCCCAGCACACCTTTAAGTGTCATATCTTCTTCTTATCTCATTGTCGGCCTGCTGGGGGCGTACCTCGGCATAGAAGCGTTGGCCCGGACAGCCCGCCTCACTTACCTCTATATCCTGGGCGGCATAGCCGTCCTGCTTCTCGCCTTAATCCCGCAGTGGAACATTAACGAACTTTTCCCTCTTTTGGGTATGGGCCCGCTGAATGTCTTCGGCCTGGGGACGTACAGCACCGCTGCGGTTACCGAGATTATCTTCGCCGCTGTGATCGTCCAGACATTCGGGGGTGCCGAAAATTTTGGCAGGATCGGCTCCCGCTCCATGCTGATCGGCTTTATTTTTTTAATGGCGCTCATGGCGACCACGGTAATGACCCTGGGCAGAAACGCCTCATCGGAAGCCACGCTGCCTTTCTACAATCTCTCCAGGGACATTTATCTCGGCCGTTTTTTTCAGCGGGTTGAGGCGTTATTCGTAATCATCTGGAGCATTGTCGGTGGGCTGAAAATAGCCATGACCCTGTATGGAGCGTCCGTAGCCCTGGCCAGGACGCTGAAACTGCCGGATTACCGCCCTTTAATCTGGCCGCTGGGCCTGGCTGTTTTTGTCACCAGCCTCCTGCCGCCGGACTTGCCGCTTGCAATTAAACTGGATATGGAGTTCTTAAGACCGTTGGCCCTGCTACCCAATTATCTGATACCACCGCTGATACTTGCCGCCTGGTGGTATAAAGGGAGGGGTAAGCGTGCGGGCGGTTAAACTATGCGCACTCCTGGCTCTGGCATTTCTGCTCCTCACCCTGCCGGGCTGCTGGGGCAGCAGGGAGACCGACGAGGTCGCCTACGTGCTGGTGGCTGGTTTCGACAAGGGGGAAAAGGACAACCTTGTTGTAACCGTGAATATTGCCAACCCCAGGACCATCGCGGGTATTTCCGGCGGGGGCGGCGGAGGCGGCGGAGGCGGCGGAGACGGTGCGAGCACCATGACTTTGAGCCTTGAGACGTACGCTCCGGCTGCCATGCTTAATTTATTCAACACAGTGGTTGACAGGCAGATATCCCTGTCGCATACCAGGGCTTTCGTGTTTTCAGAAGAATTGGCCAGGGAGGGTGTCGGCAAATGGTTTCTTACCTTCGCCCGCTACCGCGAGGTGAGGGGCACCGCCCAAGTATTTGTCTGCCGCGGCAAGGCCAGGGACTTTATTGAAAAGAACAACCCTGCGCTGGAGCTTAACCCCACCAAGCAGTTTGAACTTATCGCCAGCCTGTCCAGGAGCAACGGGCTGTATCCGAGCGTCCGGTTCGAGAATTTTTATAATGATATAAAATCCAAAGTCATAGAGGCTGCGGCGCCTCTCGTAGCCGTGCACGAAGGCGGGCTGGAATCAGCCAAACCGGGGGTAAGCAAGGGAGGAGATATAGCCGTGGGCAAATACATCGCGGGAGAAGTGCCGGTCTCTGGGGGCAACAAGGTCCAGGCTATTGGCACGGCGGTGTTCCGCGGGGACAAGATGGCCGGCTACTTGAACGGCCAGGAAACAAGGTATTACCTGATGCTGAGAGGCCTTTTCGAGCGCGGGTTTACCAGCATACTTGACCCTTTTGCCGAAGGACCTGAACAAAGCACCACATATATTGGCTTTCAAATCCACCAGGGGCGCGGCCCGAAATACACGACGCATATTGACGAGGAGGGAAATGTCAGCATTGACGCGGAAATTTTTCTAGAGCCGGAGATCATCGCTTCCACAAGCTCTGTCAGTTTTGAAAGGCCTGACTTGAAACCGGTCCTGGAAGAGACTTTTTCAAGATATATCGAGCAGGGGTGCAATAACCTGGTCAAACGCACCCAGGAAGAATTCAAGTCGGATATCTTCGGCTTCGGCTATCAAGTCAAGCGTAACTTTTGGACCATACCGTCCTGGGAAGAATTCAAGTGGATGGACCGCTATCCCGACGCCCAGGTGAACGTCACGGTTCACACCAGGATCAGAAGGACCGGCTTGCTTTTAAAAACATCACCGTTTATGTTAATGGGGGATGAGGGTCAATGAAATGGTTGCTACTGCTTTTCCCCCTGACCGTTTGTTATTACACCTGTACTTATGGCCGGTGGGCGCTGCAAAAGGGATACAAACGCGGCGGTGTTGGAGTTTTTATTCTGGCTGCCCTGGTTCTTGCCATCTCCCTGTACGCCATCTACTTCAAGCCTGAATTCTAGATAATTGCACATACATAACAGAACCCGGGATTTAAACCCGGGCTGGTTGGAACCAAACTATTTTTTGTAATACACCCTTTCCATTAATCTGAGGGCCGCAAATATGCGGCCCCGGCATATTTATGTTTAAAAGGAAGTTCTATTTTTGAACATTCTGCTGTTCAAAAATTTGGCGCAGCTGGATTATGTTGCTGTGAAAACCGTCAAGTCCGTCCTTTATGTTCTTAATAGTAGACTGAGTCACCTGGGCAATGGAATGCAAATTCTCCAGGTGCTTTTCCGAATCCGGAATGAAAGCCATCGTAAATATCAGAGGATATAACAGGCGTATCATTTTTTCCACCCCTTCCCACTGGAAATATGCGTATTTCATCTCCTTATAAGCTATGTATAAAACACGGCAAAGGTAACAGGAGCGGATAATTTTTAGGTATGAAAAAATGCATTTATAAAACCTTGGCGAAAAGGAGCAAAAATCAACTAATCCCGCATATGATAGATCAGGGTATATCTTTACCCGACAATATAAGGCCGCTTATAAAAGCGGAAATAACCCGGCCAGGCCGGGTTATTGATTTTTATTCTTTTTCATTTTCTGACAACCAGTGTTTAACTGCACCGCCAATATCTTCATCCTCTGCTTTGCTGATAACCTCAACCTTTTTTTCCGCAGCCAGCTGGCTCCTTATTTTGGCTACCAAATCTGGGTTTTCCTTTTCTATTTTTTCGATCATATCTCTTACTTTGGCAACATCCTTGTCCTTGCTTGAAACACCAAACTGTTTTTTACCACCCTTACCACCTGTTTTAAAAAAAATAATAAATAAAGTGAAAAGGCCGGCTGCTGATATGAATAGTGCCGTGACCAAAAGTGCCCCGTCCATCTGTCACCCCGGTCTCCTTAACTCGCTGCTAACAGGTTAACGAATTTTTCAACTATAAAAGGATCGAACTGAACACCGGAGCACCTTTTAAGCTCCGCCAGGGCCCGGTGGCGCGGCAGTGCGCTGCGGTAAGGCCGGTCGCTGGTCATGGCGTCATAAGCGTCAGCGACAGCCAGTATGCGGCATTCCAACGGGATTTCCTCTCCTTTCAGTCCCAGCGGGTAGCCCTTGCCGTTCCACCACTCATGGTGTTTGAGGATAAAATCTGCAATCGGGCCCAGATCCGGCGGTGACATGGCGATAATATAACCAATTTCGCAGTGCCGTTTCATCTCGGTATATTCTTCTTGTGAGAGAGGGCCTGGCTTAAACAGAATGCTGTCCGGGATCCCCACTTTGCCGATGTCATGGAACTGGGCCAACAGGCGCAGGTCCGCCAGTTTCCTTTCAGGCAGGGAGAGAGATTTGGCCAAATCTGTGACCAGGTCCTGCATGCGGTCGGCATGTCCTTCGGTGATGTAGTCCCTCGCCCCCAGCGCCTTTTTAAGAGTATGTACAATAGAGCTGCGCGCGCTCTGGGAGCGGTGCAGTTTTTCCCTGTACATGTTGTTGTCCGCTTCTTTGAAAAGGTCGTTCATACTTGATTGGTTACAACTTGTCGCGCTGCCGATGGATATACTCAAAGGAAGTTCGTTATTCTCTCTGTTATAGCTTTTTAGCTCGGCTGTGATCCTGTCACAGGCTTTTTTAGCGGCCTTTTCATCACAATTCGGGAGTAGTATGGCGAACTCGTCACCACCGGTCCTGGCCACCACATCGCTTTCGTCGAAGGAAGATTTGATGATATTTGCCGCCGCCACCAGCAGGGCGTCCCCCAGCTCATGCCCTAGCGTGTCATTAACAAACTTCAGGCCGTCAACATCACAAACAATGATACTGACCGGACTGAAGCGAGCGCCTGCAAAACGCTGCATTTGCTCTTCAAAAAAAGCCCGGTTATAGAGACAGGTGAGGTGATCGTGAAAGCTCAGATATTTCAGCCGTTCTTCTGTCTGGTTGCGCATAATGATTTCGCGTAAAAGCTCGTCGTTGGCAGCTTTGACCTCATTGCTCCGCTTTTTGGTGAAATAGTAAAACCACAAGATAAAAGCACAGCTTATCAGTGCCATTAAAATGATACTGAAAATATGGACACCCGGCTTGGAAAGATAGGCGTAAAAACTGTCCCTGCAAACCTCGTATAACGCAACAAAAACCGTAATGCCGATAACAAAGGGCAGGGTATTGGCTAAAGATAACCTTACATCCCTGTAAAAGATCCCATTGCTCTTGTTTTGTACGGCTTCCGGTTTTTCAGTCAAATTGTTCATATTGCTGTATTGCGACCCCCTACGTATTATATAGGGTTACTAAAAATTAAAGAGAAGCCTTAGGCGGACACTTCTCTTAAATGGACAATTCCTGGCATGTCTGGCCGGCTCCAAACATATCCCTGTCAGGGTATGAAAGTATAACAAGCTCTTTAATCGAGCCCCGCTTCCTGACATCTGAATTTATGGCGCGCAAGGCGTTTATGGTCTTGATATTGCACCCCTGGAACAGTTCCCGAGTAAAATCGGTATTTGAGTTGCTGAGCATAACGTAACATCCCATGGCGCTGAGGGTTTCAAAAACCTCTCTTAAACGCCTGTGGTCCGCCATGCTGAAGGAACCGGCGGTGTAACCGGTAAAATTTGAAGTTGCGGAGAGAGGCACGTAAGGCGGGTCTAAATAGACAAAATCACCAGCCCCGGCATTATCTAAAACCTGCTCAAAATCGCCGGCAGCCAGTTGTGTTGATTGAAAAGCGATACTGGCATTGCGCAGGGCCTCGCTGTTAACTATAACAGGGTCCGTATAATCACCGAAGGAAACATTAAACTGGCCTTTGCTGTTAACCCGGTAGAGCCCGTTAAAACAGGTTTTGTTCAGGTACAGCATACGCGACGCCCTTTGCAGGTCACTAAGCTGGGCAGGGTTTAAGGATCTTATTTCATAGTAATATTTTTGATCATATATATGCTTTTTAGAGATGGTGATAAGTTCTTCCACCTGATTTTTGATTACTTTGTAAAGGTTTATTAACTCTTCAACAGAATCCGACAGATAAGCGCGGGCATTTCTTTTTTTTATTTCAGGAAATAAATAAAAAAATAACGCGCCCCCGCCTAAAAAGGGCTCGTGGTAGTTATTAAAAGCAGCAGGCAAATACCTGGACAGCTGATTAAGCAGTTTTGTTTTGCCGCCGGCCCATTTAACTACCGGCTTTACAAATAATTTACTCACAAACCGCACACCCCAGCTTAATATATTACATAGTATGGGGTTTTACAAACTTCAAAAAGGATCGATCTCGATCATTTTTGATCAGTAGGAGTTAATTAGGCAGATCATCTCCTTCTGCCTTGATCTAGATCGTTGTTATGATCATTATCTCCCGTTTGCGTTAATTCAACTTGTTTTGCTCACAAATTTTTCCCAGCAGTCAAAACAATTATCACAGCATGGCTGGCCAAGTTTTTTGGTGCAGTAACCCTGATCGATTAAAATCTTAAGCACTCTTTCCCGCTCTTTCCTCCGTATCGCTGCCTGTTTTGCCTTTTCTATAGTACAGCCCACAATCAATCACCCTTATTATTTTTCTCGATGTTATTATATATAAAAGAAAAAGGCTGATATTATGCATGCAATTTCTTTATATTGATTTTTTAAACCCCGAAGTAATATAATGGAAAATGTGAGATATGTAATCAAATATGGGGGTGGTAGAGATGAATTATTATGAAGTCTTCGGGAGTATTTTGGCCAAATACCCGGCTGTTGAGCAGCACTGCCGCAGAGTGGCGTCTCTGGCAAAAGGAATATCTGTCATCTTAAACCTGCCTAATTATAAACAACTGGCCTTTGCCGCATATATCCATGACCTCGGCAAAACGACCTGGCCGCCGGAACTGTTTCACAAACACCCTTTGCTGCCTTTTGAATGGTCGCTGGTCACAGCACACCCCATAGCCAGTGAAAACATCTTGAATGAAATATTTCCGGCGGTGCCGGCGGAGGTAAAAGCGGTTGTACGGGGCCACCATGAGAGGCCCGGCGGCGGCGGTTACCCTGACGGGCTGCTTGAACCGGGGCTGGAACTGCTGATTGTGGCTGCCTGCGATACTTACGACGCCATTACCCACAACAAAGAGTATCCCTGCGGCGAGGCACTGCCTGTGGAATATGCTCTGCAGGAAGTCAGTAAATTTGCCCCCCGGCAGATTGTAGAGGCACTCACCCAATGTGTCTGGAAGTAATCTTTTTTGAAAAACGAAGACTGGAGATGCCTGGCCGTGCGCTCGCTGAGGATACTACTTATATTAGCTTTGATCATACCTGAAAAACAATGCCCTCAACCTGGTCGGCGGCAGTGAAGAGCTGCTTTCATCATTAGAGCTGCAGGCCAAGATACCTTTAGGCCTGAGTCAAGATCAACTGGTGTCATATCTCGATCTGGTCCTGGCAGCGGCAGATGGACTGGCTGATGATTTCCGGCAGAAATGATGTTGTATTGTTTATAACCGCCGGCATAACCATCTTATGTAAAATGGAAGCAGGGAATCTTTTATTCCATTCTTTTTATTTTGACTCTGAATTCCTTAGTACCCTCTTCTCCGCTTTCTTCCGCTTCGTCTTCCTCATCCTCGTCTTCGTCTACGTCCGCCCATAAAGCAAACATTATTGATAAAACAGCACATTCACTCAAATATTTATCCCACCAGGCACACTGTTCCTTTCTGCAATCAGCTTTAGCCACAGGGCAAAATTTAGCACCTTCCATATTTAAACTCCTCCTTTTTACCTGGACAAATTATACCTTGTCAATTGAATTTAGTCTATAAAATAAAAAGATCGTATTTTGCCAATAAAAAATGATAAATGGTATAATTTATTAATAGAAAGGCATCTTCTAGAGGAGAAACCATGAGGATACTGCATGTACTCGCCCAAAAGCCGGGACAAACGGGGAGCGGGATTTATCTTTTGAACCTGATGCGGGTAGCGGCTCAACGAGGTCACGAGCAGTGCCTGGTGGCTGGCATTTCCGCCAGGGACGGGGTTTACCGCAAAGATATGCCTAAGGACCTTCTTTTTCTGCCGGTGCTGTTTGAAACAGAGGAACTTCCTTTTCCTGTGCCGGGAATGAGCGACGAGATGCCCTACCCGAGCACCCGCTACCGCCAGATGAACAGTGAGATGGTCCACCTCTGGGAGCAGGCGTTCACCCGTGTCTTAAAGGAGTCAGCGTCCTTTCAGCCGGACCTGATTATTGTACACCACCTGTGGCTCCTGGCTGTCCTGGTCAGAAAGCTTTTCCCGCATCACCCGGTAATCGCAGTATGTCATGGCACCGAATTAAGGCAGTTAGTCAACGCCGCTCAATTCAGCACCGAGGTGATCCGGGGATGCAGGCAGGTCGACAGGGTTGCCGCACTCTCTTCTTTTCAGAAGCAAAAGATCGAGGCTGCATATGGAATTGAAGGCGAACGGATTGACATTACCGGCTCCGGCTTTAACAGCGAAATTTTTTACCCGCCGGTAAAAAGGGCAAGAGGCAGGATTAAAGCGCTCTACGCGGGGAAGCTCAGCGCGGCCAAAGGTGTCCCTTCCCTGCTCAGGGCTGTTTCCCGACTGCCTGTGTCCATGGCAGATTTCCAACTCATTCTGGCCGGCTCAGGCAGCGGCTCTGAATATGAGGAAATCTTATCCCTGGCCAGTGCCTGCCCTTTTGAAACAATCTTCACCGGTTCCCTTCCCCAGGCCTGGCTGGGACAGCTGATGAGGGAGTGTCAAATTTTTATTATCCCTTCTTTTTATGAGGGTCTCTCACTGGTCACTATAGAAGCCCTGGCCTCGGGGCTGTGGGTGGTAGCCAGCGAACTGCCCGGGATGCGCGAATGGGTGGGTCCCAGGCTGGAAGAGGCAGGAATCGTTGAGTACGTGTCTTTACCCCGGCTTCGCTCTACAGACATTCCCTTTGAGGAAGATCTGCCGGCCTACGAAAAAAGGCTGACGGATGGTATCCTCAGGCAGCTGGCCAGGGCGAAACTGTATACCGGTGTGCCGATGGCGGGCTGGGAAGAGATGTTCAGAAAATACTCGTGGGAGGCGGTTTTTTCAAGGATAGAGAAAATCTATGCTCACCTCCGTACAGAGCCCCCTACGGAATAAATGTCGTCCGGCTGGGGCAGCCCCAGCCGGACATACTTTTGACCCTTTACCAGATAGTAACGACATTATTTTTCAAGTTGATAAGGAACTACCGTTACCACAATATTTCTTCTGAATACCAACAAATTTCTTAATAATAAACCTGTTTGGTTATGCAGCAGGCGGTGCCACCATTTCTTTGTCTCAAATTCCGGGACGAGTATGGTAATGTAATCGTTAGGACCTTTTTTACTCTCGACCTTTTCAATGAACTTAAACAGCGGGCCAAGGATGGACCGGTGTGGAGAATATAGGACAATAAGCCGCACCCCCGGATTCCAGTTCTTCCATTTCTCTTCAACTTTTTTGGCAGTTTCTTTGTCTGTTGCGACGAATACGGCAACGATTTGCTCAGAAAGCTCTTTGGCGTATTTTAACGTACTGGCCACAACCCGTGTGACCCCTGCCACCGGGACTATGACAATGTTGCGGCCCCCGGAGGGAGTGATTAAATCATCCGGCGGCAGTGCAAGCTGCAAGCGCATATCCTCGTAATGGCTGTTAATAAGCCTGAAGATGTAAATCAGCAGCGGTATGGCTATTAGGATTAACCACGCCCCGTACAGGAATTTTGCCACCATAATGATGAGCACGACAATACCCGTCACAATTGCACCGAGACTGTTTAAAAATGCCCGCAAGACCCAGCCTGAATCCTTTTCCCTGTGCCAGTGCACCACCATGCCGGCCTGGGAAATAGTGAAAGACAGGAAAACTCCCAGGGCGTATAAGGAAATGAGATGTTCCGTATTGCCGTGGTAAAGAACGATAAAAACGGCGGCGATGACACTCAGCAGGATAATCCCGTTGTTAAAGGTTAACCTGTCTCCTCTGGCTGCCAGGTAGCGGGGCATATACTTGTCTCGCGCCAGCAGGGAAAGAAGCGGGGGAAGCCCGTTATAGGCGGTATTGGCAGCCAAGTACAGCACAAGCATAGTCGCGAACTGGATATAATAATACATAAAGCTTCTGCCAAATGTCGCCTCGGCAAGCTGAGACAGCATGGTTACATTCTCGACAGGCAGCAGGTGGTTATGCATGATTAAGAGTGTAATTCCCGCGAACATAACAACCAGTAATGAGGACATCCAATAGGTTGTTAATTGCGCATTTTTTACTTCCGGCGGCTTAAACATGGGAACACCGTTTGAGATTGCTTCAATACCTGTCATTGAGCTGCAGCCGCTGGCAAAAGCCCGCAGGACTAAATAGAGTACCGTCCAATTTAATGGCTGCTTCTCCAGGGATGCCTGGGGAATAACCAGTGTGTCGCCGCTGATTATATGAAAAACACCCGAGGCAACCAAGGCCAGGATACCGAAAACGAAGGCATACGTTGGAAAAACGAAAGTATTGGAGGACTCCCTGACACCTCTTAGATTAATAAGCATCAGCACTCCGAACAATACAAACAGGTTTAAACTCATCCTGTGGTCAGTCATAGTAGGAAATGCTGATACAATAGCGTCTGTGCCGGAGGATATGCTGACCGCCACAGTGAGAGTATAGTCTATAAACAAGGATGCCGCCGCCGTAAGTGCCGCCAATTCTCCGAAATTCTTTTTAGCCACGGAATATGAACCGCCGCCGCCCGGATTCACTTTGGCAACCTGAGCATAAGAGAGAGTTACGATTCCCATAAGTGCTACAATGGCGACCGCCACATACCAGGCAAAACCATAGGTAATTGCCCAGGGAACAGTCAGAATCAATACAATTTGTTCGGGGCCATATCCTATGGAGGATAGCGGGTCAGAAGAAAAAATAGACATGGCTTTCCATTTAGGAAGTTTTTCCCTGATCATTTCCTCATTGTGTAATGGCTTACCGATCAATATCCTTTTAAAATTAGCCATCTCGAAACCCCCATTAACAAGTCAATTAAACAAGTAAATTCAGTTGTCCCGTTTAATAACAAAATAAAAAAGCTCAGGAAATGCAAAGCAAACCTGAGCTTCAATATCTACATAATGAAACACCCTTCCTTTCAACGCTTACGAGGTTAGCTGACGGATTCGGGCCGAAAGATTTAGCCCTACAATTCGGAAGTCGGTCGTCAGATGTCGGATGTCAGATTTTTATTAGAATTCGCCTTGGCGAATTCCTTCTTAAATTCTGACTTCTGAATTCTGACTTCTGAATTCTGAAGTTGATTCACCCCAAAATATTGGGTCCCCCGCTTCCCTGACGGGAATTCAGCGATAATATAAATTAACTGTTTATATTATATTCCTAGTTTGAAAAAAGAAAAGATAAATTTTATACTGTTAATTCCTTCTATAAAGCAATGTGTAACTCTTGCTGATAACATTGGCGTGGCCGGCCGGGATGCAGTCCAGTGCCACTCGCTCCCGTGGGTTTACCCCCCCTCCATTAGGCTTTTAAAACCAATATTGTTAAATGGCTTCAACTAATGTAAAATAAAGCCAATGCTACAGGATAGCATTTCAATTAAACAGGTGAATTTTATGATTAAAGTAATTTCCTTTATATTAATAAGCTCTCTTTTGCTTTTTCTGCCTTATAAAGCGTCAGCGGCAGACGCGCTATACAGAATTAATAAGTTACGTGTAAATGGTTAATACTACCAATAAAGGAGATGACCATTTATGCAAGATTTAAAAGACAAGACCATCAAAGAATTAGCAAAGGAATGCCACAGTGTAGAAGACGTACATGAGATGCTCAAAAACCTATTCAAAGACACTTTGCAGCAAATATTTGAAGCTGAAATGGAAGAGCACCTCGGGTATAAAAAACACAGTATTGAAGGCAATAATACCGGTAATAGCCGTAACGGCTACAACAAAAAAACTATCCAAACCAAGTTTGGCAAATCAGAAATTGAAATCCCCCGGGATCGAAATGGTGAATTCGAGCCCAGAATTATCGGCAAATATGAAAAGACTTC
>NZ_QFFZ01000049.1 GCF_004369225.1 Pelotomaculum propionicicum | reverse complement strand
TGTATCCGAGCATATGATAACGTTCGACATATTCATTCCACAGACGAATCTCTTTTTGAACCCGTACCGGCTCTAGTTGGATGGGAGCATACGCCGACACACTCCCTCTTAGTTCCTCTTCTGGTTCAGTAGCAGTTCCGATGATGACTGTTTCTTTCCCTGAAGAAGTCGCCTTTCTTTTTTCCGGAAGGCGAATCCATTCCTTTGCCTCCAGCTTTCGCAGTAACTCGCGGCAAGATTCCAGCTTTGGTTTCCCGTTTGGTCCATACCACGACAGGGTTTCACATAGCGTATGCGCCAATTCCTTTTGACTCAACCGGGGAAACAACCGGATCACTTCCTTAATGTGTTCCAGTTCTTCCCTTGTAAAAATGCGTCCGTTCAAGAGAACTTCCTCAGGCCAATCTTCATGTATCGTCATAGTGTGGCTCCTTTTTAAAATTTCCCACACTATTGTCTCATATTTATTTTGTGGTGTCCAGTGCTATTTTGCGAAAAACTTTTTCTCCCCAACTCTTATAAACCTTGTCAGTTATAAATCTTTAGATTCATGCGTCAGCTCTGATCGGTAGTACCGACCACACACCTTCCGAATGATTATCGGAGAAGTAATTCCTGAGTACTCCTTCTGTCAGGTCAAAACCCAGGACAACCCAACCCCTTGAACACATAGCCAGCGCGATAAACTGCTTTTCCCACTCCTGCACTGAACCAAAGCAGCGCTCCAACATACTGATCAATTCAGGCGACGGCTGTGATACTTGTTTTTCCGCTACATTTTCAAAAAAATACGCATGGAGTTTTACGGAGTTAAGGGCATATGTATGTTCTTTCTTTAGGGACCGGAGAGGACAATAGGTAGGGTTGGCCATGGCGGTGTCGGCCTTAAGCAGCCTGGCCTCGATCTCTTTTAACTTTCTATAATGAGCAGCAGGATAGAGCCTGTCATGTTCCTCCATCATCTCCCTGGAAAAACTGCAGCTGCTTTCCTGCTGTTTATCTCTGTCCAAAATAACTCACCCCCTGATTATGGCATACATTATATTTAACTTAGCTTACGCACAAATTACGTAAATCTTAATATTTTCTTAAATAAAAAAAAAGGCGCTATTAACGCCTTTGATATGATCACTCGTTATATTCAAATTTGTAGCCCGTTCCCCAGACTGTCTTTATAAAAACAGGCTTTGACGGGTCGGCTTCTATTTTTTCACGCAGCTTGCGGATGTGTACAGTAACTGTATTGTCATCACCGTAAAAAGAGCTGTCCCAAATCTTATCCAGCAGGTGGGCCTTGGTAAACACCCGGTTGGGATTGGCGGCCATAAGCCAGAGCAGCTCAAATTCCTTGGGGGTCAGATCGATTTTGTTATTGTTATACAAGACTACACGCTTTTCGTAGTCGAGAGTAAGTTTTCCATATTTCAACACATATTTATTGTCAGCCTTTTGCTCCCGCACCCTTCGCAGCACTGCTTTTACCCGCAGGGCCAGCTCGGTGGGGCTGAAAGGCTTGGTCTGATAGTCATCTACTCCCATCCTGAAGCCTACGATCTTGTCCACTTCGTCGCTTCTGGCAGAAAGTATAATTACCGGGACCTCCCGCAGCGCTTTTAATTTTTGAAAGGTTTCAAAGCCATCCATACCAGGCATCATTATATCCAGCAGCACCAGGTCAGGCGGGGTTTGCCTGGCTATGAGCAGGGCTTCTTCGCCGCTGGTGGCCGTTGTTACTCTAAAGCCCTCTTTAGTCAAAGAGTGCTGCAGTATTTTTAGAATTTTCGGGTCGTCGTCAACCGCTAAGATACTTTGAGACATGTTTAAACCACCCTCCTGAAAATTTTTTTATCTCGCCGGCAGTTTAACAGTAAATGTACTTCCCTTATTGATCTCACTGGAAACCCAAATAGAGCCGCCATGCAAATCAACCAGCTTTCTGGTCAGGGTTAAACCTATGCCAGTCCCGCTGTATTTCCTGGCGCTGGTTCCGTCAACCTGTTGAAATGGCTGAAAGATTTTTTCCTGGTCGCTGGTGTCTATGCCGATGCCGGAGTCAGTTACTGATATACAGACACCATCACCAGTATCGGCAGGACCGGCGTCAACAATCACTTTCCCGCCCGGCGCCGTAAACTTCAGCGCATTGGAAAGCAAATTGGTCAGCACCTGCCCGACTTTCTCCCTGTCCGCCCATACTTTAACCAGAAATTTCTCCCGGGGTATCTCTAAAGTAATCCCCTTCCGGTTGAAAAGAGGCATCATTTTACCGTATATTTCCTCTATAAGTTCAGCCACCTCAAATTCCTCTTTATATAAGACCGTCTTGCCGGCGGCAATTTTGGAGAGATCCAGAAAACCGTTAATCCTGCCCAGCAGTTCTTTGCTGCTGTCGCTGATCTCATTAAGGTAATCTTTTTGTATTTCATTTAATTTGCCTGTACTTTCGTCCAGCAGCATTTCAGTAAAAGCAATAATAGCGGAAAGCGGTGTGCGCAGTTCATGGTTGGTATTGGCAAGAAATTCGTCTTTCAACCGGTCCGCTTCCTGCAGCTGGCGGTTTTTTTCCGCCAGCAACTCCCACTGTCTTTCCAGTGCCTTGTTGTTTTCGTAAATCATGCCAACCGCCTGGTCTATAATGGCCTTGAAAATAAAGGCGAAAGAAATCAGCTGATAAATATGCCCCAGCAGGTTATACGTGTCGTACGGGCTGCTGTAATGGTTAAACGACAGATCGCTCAGCACTATAATGATCAGAGCAATGGCCAGGTAATAACCCTGTTTTCCTGCCTCTTTCCTCAGCAGAATGCGAACTGCCGCCATCGCCTCTACGGCCATAACCAGGTAGCCAAGAAATATCTTGACAGGGGTCTGGCTGAGCATTACCGGATCGTACATAGCCGGCAGCCGGCTAAGGTTATGGGCAACGAATAGCACTATGAGCACGCCCAAAAGGACAAAAGATAAGGGAATCAAGCCCGAACGCCGCATAATTATCATCTTATCACCGCTGAAAACAGCGCCAAAAAGCCCGAAGGCTAAGAACAACTTGGTGATTATAAAGAAGGTTGAAGCTTTGTTGACTGAGTTGGGTGTGATAAAGTCGGGCATACCCTGGTAAGAGAGAACGTGTGTAAATTCAATAGGAGCCACAATGGAGAAAGTCAGGGAAATTATCAGCATTTTCAGCTCATGCTTGTACTTGTAATCATACCAGCCCATCAATGCCGCGCATAAAGCCGACACCACTATGACGAACTCAATAACTAGGTGAACAATCGGGTAAACAGTCCCGTCAAAAATAAAGTAGTATTTATAGGCTAAAAAGTTCAGGAAAAGGAAGAATAAAACCCAGGCTGTTATTCTGAGGTAAAATTGCTCACCTGTGAGGAAGCGCTCTTTAACAGATATCGCCCGCAGCTTGATTACCCCCTTTAATTAAACTTTTATGCATAATTCGCCTTGTATTCTCTTAACCCTGCAAATATAAAAAAAACCTGCTGCCAAGTGGTTGATAAAAGTTAAAGCAGCCCGTTAGAGGACTGCCTATTCATTTTAAATATCCAACTGCCGTATTTCCTGAAATGGTTCCAGGAAGCAAGGGAAGAAGCAAAGGAGAAGCAAAGGCGGAGAAGCAAAGGGACGTTCTTTTTGCTTCCATTCTAAGTGAAGCAAAGGGACGTTCTTTTTGCTTCCATTCTTACTTCTCCTCAAAGCAGCTCAAACCAGAACTTCAACCTGTGGCCGTTAGTCTTCAGCCACTTCCGGCAGTCCTTGTAATCAGGACAGACCCTTTCCACCAGCGACCAGAACTTTTGGGAATGGTCAGGCTGAATAAGGTGCAAGAGTTCATGCGCAACAATATAATCAATAACTTGCAGGGGGGCCATAACCAGGCGCCAGTTAAAGTTCAGGTTTTTCCGCCGGGAGCAGCTGCCCCAGCGCGTCTTCTGGCCTCTAATGAAAACCCTGTTGAATTCAAGGTTAAGTTCTTTGTTTACAACTCTGACCCGCTGGTTGATCAACAAACGAGCCATCGCTCTAAACCAGCCTTCAAGCACAGCGGCAGCGCTGCCCTCAGCTCCTGCCGGCACCAGCAAAAGCAGTTTTCCTTCCTCTACCTTTACGGTTCCGGCAGTACCCTTTACGACCCTGGTTTCAACTTCATACTCACGCCCGCGGTAAAGAACCTTGCGCTCGTTTTGCTGCTGTTTCAGCTGCTCAAAATAAGCAAGCTTACCAAGTATCCACTTCTGCTTTTTATTTAAAATAGGTTCTACTAAATCCAAACTAAAGTTAGAAGGAATTACCACCTCAAGGCCTTTTTCGTTACTGACCATAAGCCGCAGGCTCTTTGCCTTCTGACTTCTGATCAATGAGTAAGCAACCTCCCTGCCGGCAAGGTTGACCAAACGACAGTCAGACTTGCTGCTTCCATTGTTTTTCTTGCTGGCAGGCAAAATACTCACTAAAGTTACCTCGTCTTAACCGGCGCCGCCGCCACAGGGCACCTCAGCGCCGCAGCTGCCCGCCCCGGGACATCCTGGCTGGGTTTCGCAGCTGGCGCATGACGGACTGTCATTAGCGGGTTTACCAACTGAACTTGGCAAAAATGGAGCGGAAATTAATTTCTTCAAGTTAGTGCCGCCGCAGGCGGAACATTTCAGCTCCTTATTTACACCGGGCAGCTGGAGGACTTCAAAAATTTTGGCGCAATCGCCGCATTTGTATTCGAATATCGGCATCATCAACACCTCCGCATAATCTATATACTTTCTAATGTCGTTATTGTTCTGAAACAGGAATCCTCCGCAACTCAAAAATCACCGGACGGTCCGGATCCGGGCAGGCCCAGGTGGTTATCTCACTGTCGCCGGTCCAGGGAAAATTACCGCCATAAAGCAGCGCGGCCACAGCAGAACGCAGTGAATCATAGGCAAATTGACACATCCCTCCCGGCGTGAACCCGGAAAACTCGAAGCTGTCCCCGACCTTATGGCCGTACGAACATATTCCGTCACCCCGTATCTCCACGATAGTTGCCACTACTTTATATTTGTACATTTTAACCTCCCAGCTGCTATAAATCAAATTACCCGGGCTTTAAACACAGTACCCTTTTACAAGCGGACAAAAATATTTTAATAGAAAAGCAAATAATTTAAAAGTATTTCTTTATAAAACAATCAGAAGGCAATCCCGTCATTAAAGACTGTAAACTTTTTTATTACGAGGACTTTTCAACCTTTTGGTTGATGAATGATCTTCCTCCGCCTGAATATACTAATAGCATGAGCAAACATAGATCGCATGTTGACAGAAAACGCAATGAGTATGGGAACGCGCTGACAAAAATGCGCTTAGGCCAGATGGAGCGGCTGAACAAGGCCGCACCACTGATTGAATACAACCTGGAAAGTTTTACGGGAAAATTTGAGGTTTACAACCCGAATAAAAAAAAGGGGCGAAAAAGTGATGTGTTTATTTAGAGGCTTAACATCAACGCTTAAAAGGAGCTTCTGTTTTCAGCAAGTGATCTGACAGACTTAACAGCCTCTCCGTATCTTCATCAGATGGGTCTAATGCCAGCGCTTTTTCGTAGCAAATTTTTGCTTCAAAAAACCTGCTCAGTTTTAGATTGGCATTCCCCATCATTTTAAGATAAAGCGGTTTAGCCTCATACTTTACAGCCGCAGTGAAGTTATCCAGGGCGTCTTCATAGCGGGCCAGTTCATAACAGGCCAACCCCTTCCAGTGCAGCGACTGGGCGGCTAAAGTCGTTTTATCCAGCCAGTCTAAAGACTTCCTGTAATCCCCCTGCTTGTAGCAAATAATTCCAAGATACAGGTTTGTTACATCCTCACTGCCGCCGAATTTTTTAAATTTCATAAGATAGCTGTTTGCTTTTTCGAGTAAACCGGCATCCAGACAGCACATGGCCAGATCAAGGTATACCTGCTTTTCTTTAGGGCAGGCCGCGATATAAGCCTCAAAGCAAGAAACAGCGTCTTCCACTTCACCCAAAGAGTACAGACACCTGCCAATCCAGTAATGTGACCGCAGCAGTTCCCCTTTGTCGGAAGCGTTGTTAAATACCTCCCTGAACAGCCTTAATGCATTATTATATTGGCCTAAAAAAAAGAAACACTTGCCTGTATAAAACAAGTTTCCGCGCTCGGGCGGTGAAACGATCAGGTCGCTCAAAGCCTCCTGGTACCTGCCCAGATGGAATAGGCACCTTCCCCTGAGCGGAGTTATTTCAGCCTGAGAGAGGCATGGCAAAGCCTTTTCTAAAAACCCCAGGCACTCTTCATAATTACCGGCCTGCTCATAAAAAGCGTAAAGACCAAGGTATATTCTGCCGGCTGCCGCAAAATCACGCAGTTCCATTTTTATCGCGGCTAATCTGATCTGAGCGTTAATATTATCCGGTTCCTCCGCGATTATGCCCTCTAATATTTTTTCTGCTTCAAAAATTTCTCCTTTGTAATATAACCGTATAGCATCTTCCATTTCTCCCAGCGTCCCCTACCCCCTCACAACCAGACCTTAATATTTGTCGCCTGGGATCATTGTCTTGACTTGTCCAATATTTCCAGAAAACAAGGCGCCAGATTGGGGTCAAACTGGGTCCCCATATGCCTTTTAATTTCTAAAACAGCTTCCTCGTGGGACATCGCTTTGCGGTAGGGACGGTCGCTGGTCATGGCGTCATAAGCGTCAGCCAGGGCCAGAATACGGCATTCCAGCGGTATTTCATCCTCTTTCAGCCCCAGTGGGTAGCCTTGACCGTTCCACCATTCATGGTGCTTGTGGATCCAGTCTCCTATATCAAGAAGCACGGTGGCTGACTGGGCGATGCGATAGCCAATTTCACAGTGCTGCTGCATTTCCTCTATTTCTTCGGCTGTCAGCGGTCCTGGCTTAAAAAGCACACGGTCCGGTATACCAACTTTACCAATATCATGAAACTGGGCCAGCAGCCTCAGATCCGCTACACTGCGTTCGGACAAGCCGATTGTTATGGCTACATCAGCCACCAGTTTTTGCAGGCGGTCGGCATGCCCCTCGGTAATAAAATCCCTTGCTTCCAAAGCCTTCATCAGTGTGTTGACAATGGCGCTGCTGGCGCTCTGCCGGCGCAGGAGCTTCTCCCGGTACATGTTGTCATCGGCTTCTTTAAAAAGGCTGACCATGTTCGCAGGCGCAATGTTGGCCACAGCTATTCCCATAGACATGCTTAAGGTCAATCCCGCATCGTTGTCGTTATACTTTTTAATAGCCTCGCGCACTCTGCAGCAGACAGCTTCTACCGTTTCCTCATCGCTCTGGGGAAGCAAAATAGCAAATTCATCCCCGCCTATTCTGGCTACCATATCACCCTGGCGTAGGGCATTTTTAATAACATTAGCTGACTCTATCAGCAGCATGTCCCCGGACTCGTGACCCAGCGTGTCGTTAACCAGCTTCAGGCCGTCAACATCACATAGGACCAGCCCTACCGGGTTAAATCTACCGTTCTCCAGGCGGTGCATTTCCTCTTCAAAGTACGCACGGTTGTAAAGTCCTGTCAGCGCGTCGTGCAGGCTGAGATAGCGAAGCTGTTCCTCCATATTTTTTCTTTCTGAAATATCTACAAAACTCTCAATCAGATAATTGCGGCCGCCTAAAGTTACCTCGACCACTGTTTTAATAATGAGTAAAATCTTGCCGTCAGCCTTGATCAAGACGCGCTCCGAGTGGTCTATTCTTTGTCCGAGGTCTGTCATGGGGCAACTTTTTTCTTCTGCCGGGCAGATGAACTTGTGGCAACGCGAGCCGATAATTCTTTCTTTGGAAAGGCCAATTATTTCGGATGCCACCCTGTTTATATCCTCTATAACGTGCGTTTCCGGGTCTATCAACAACACTCCGCTTTGAATGGAATCTAAAATAAGGCGCAGGCGTGTTTCACTCTCAAGCAGTATCTCTTCGGCCTTTTTGCGCTCAGTGATATCCCTGATCACAGCAATAACCTGCTCACTGTGCAAAGGCAGCAGCCTGGCTTCGAAAAAGCGCTTTTTGCCCCGCAGCATAAGGTGGTATTCAATGCTGGTGATTTCTTCCTTTTCTCTTACCTGCTGCACAGCCTCATAAAACTTGGCCCCGACACCATCTTCCGGGTTGACATCCTGAATTTTTTTCCCGACCAGGTTCCCGGTGTAAGGGTACAGGTTCGCCGTGTTCCCGGCTTTGTAGCCTTTAACAGTTCCATCATAATCAAGCCAGAGAAAAACGTCGGGGAAAGCCTGAATTACCGCGCGCATTTCAGAATTTGCCTGAAGCAGTTCCTGCGAACTTAATTCAAGTGCCCTCTCCAGCATATTACGGTCGGCGTCCGATTCATAGTAAGCGTCATTAACAGCGTTAATAAAGGGCTGCCACCCTTCCGGAAGTGAAGAGACGTCGCCAAAATGCTTATTAATCTGACGCTGCAGCAAGCTATGAAAGTGCCTCACGCCTATTCCTCCCGGAATGTTGTAACAGTCATGGTTTGATTGTGCAGTTCGGACCTCTCCCCTGAGGCAAACGGGCAAATCTCTCCGTAAGAGTAAAAACCTGTAAGGACAGTGCCGGGTCCCAGTACATCCCGGACACCTTCCACTTCTTCTTCAACCCTTCTTATATAGATCCAGGGCGGAGCGGCCGTCCATCTCATATAATACATTGCCGCTGGACCTGGTGATTAAACGGTCGGTGCCAAAGGGGTCCCAGCCTCCCATGGAGCCGTAGCCCACTTTTAACCGGTCCCCGTACAAGCCTAACACAGCGATTGTGTCCTTGTGCGGAGCAGAGTTCCAGAATACCAACGTCTGTTCAAAATTGCTGCCGTCACCGGCCAGACCTCCCGTCACTGCCACGTGGCCGGGCAGGTGGCTGGTTAAACCTTTGGCCAGTTCACTGCCGTTTACATTCAGCCCGTCTGACAGCACAAAGAGATGGACCAGCCCATCTTTAGGAATCGACTCAGCCAGGTTTTTGCCCGCCTGATAACTGTCTTCCATTTCATCCAACCTAATCTGCAGGCCGTGTAATTTTGTGTATTTAAATTCCACGGCTGTAGTAACTATTGAATTATCCAGCACCCTGGCGCCGCAAATCTCCCCAGCGGTGGAACAACCAAATATATAAGCGCTCGGATATACCTCTTTGATTTCCTGAAAAAGCTTTTCATCTTTTAAAGGCTCTTTGGCGCCAAAAACAAAAACCAGTTGTGCCCGCTGTCCTACCGGACCGGGGGTATCTGGCGCCCAGCCGTCTTTTTTCAACCAGATCCTTTGTTCTGTTCTCACTCCAAATGCCCCCTGGTTAAGAATTCTGGAATATCACGGATAATTTAGAAATAATGTTTTTATTTTCGTTAATCTATAAAAAAATCCTTTTATTTATAGCTATTTTGTATTATTTTTAATAATTCTATCGACAATTCCGCTGTAATCCTAAAGTGTATTTCAGTTGACGCTTTTTCCCCAATTGCCAGTATTGCATATCCGGCAAGTGTCTTACAGCCGCCAAAGGTAATTGAACTGCATGATTTCTTATGTTATTATCTGGATAACTGGAGGTGTGTTATGAAAATCGTTTTTCATGAATTGTTCCGGCAGGTCTATGATTACGACCCTGCCGCCGCTGCCGGCAGGATGGACTGTATTGTGGAAGAAGTTAAAGATCTATATGAGTTCGTTGAGCCTGAGGCGGCGGCACAGGACGATCTGCTGCTGGTGCACAGCCGGAGCCAGCTGGATTGGGTTAAAAATAAAGGGCCTCTCTACAATGTAGCGGTTTTCTCGGCCGGTGCGGCGATTAAAGCCGCAGCAATGGCCGTACAGGGAACTCCGGCTTTTGCTCTGAACAGGCCGCCCGGCCATCATGCCAGCAGGAATTCCAGCTGGGGCTTTTGCTGGTTTAACAATATTGCCGTCGCGGTTGAAAAACTGCGTACGGAAGGTTTAGTTAAAAAGGTCCTGATTGTTGATACCGACCTCCATTTTGGTGATGGTACGGACAATATCTTTGCGGACAACCCCGAAGTCTTTTATTACCATGTGTATAACTTAGACGGCCTGGAGCAATTCCTTTCCATGCATTCAGACTATGACTTGATTGCGGTTTCCGCGGGGTTTGATAAACACAAGCTAGATTGGGGCCTGATATTTTCAACTGAGGATTTTAATGAAATCGGCCGGATCGTCTCAAGTCACGCCCGGAAAGTTTGTGGCGGCAGGTTTTTTGCGGTCCTGGAAGGCGGCTACAACCACAAGGTGCTGGGCAAAAACGTCAAAGCCATGCTGGAAGGATTTGATTCTAATGCGAGTTAAGAGGTTTGGGACTAACTTTGTATACAAGAGTCGTCCATGGTGTTGAAACCCGCTTGGCTCCTCTGCTCCGCGTCTAGTAAACTACATCTCGCCTCAGGCGAAATTGGACCGCCTTCAATTCGCCGTCCTGGCTCAGTTCAGGCTTTCGCGAACATCCTTGTTCGCGAATCCAATTTCGCAACCTCGGCTTCGATAAGTTTACTGACGACGCTCCGCAATGGAGCAGCTTGTTTCAACACCATGGACTTAGTGTTACCTTATTTAAACGTCTAACCAGATGTTTTCTTTTTGGCCGGCACGGCGATGAACATGCCTGCCAGTCCTATGGCGGCGGCGAAGTACATGACCCCCCGGTAGCCCCAGCCCTGGGCGATCAGGCCTCCCAACAGCGGGCCAACCGCGCTGCAGAGGTTTAGCGTGGACTGAAAAATCCCCCCCGCGGTACCCTTTTCTTCCCCGCCGCGCAGGACGATCAGAAGGGCGCCCACATAGAGGCAGGACCAGGATACCCCCAGAAAAAACATAATCACGATCAGGTAGAACCGGCCGGCGGCAACGGCAAACGCGGCAAAAACAAGTACGGACAGCAGCTGGCCGTAAAAAAATATTTTATACTCAGAAAACCGCTCCAACTCACGCATGACCACAAACTGTACAACGAAGTTGATAGCCCATAAAAAGCCAATCCAGAACTTATCCATACCCAAAGAGGCCAGGTATAGCGGCAGGATTATCCAAACCGCGGTGGCCCCGAGGTGCCGCAGGAAGACTGCCAGGTAAATCCGGTAGTCGCGCCGCAGGACCTGCCAGAGGTTGGGCGGGTTGGGGAAATCATATGAAGGAGCTTTCTTGAAAGCCAGGGAGAGCAGAAAGGCCAGCAGGCAGCAGATAAAGCTGAGCCGGAAAAGCATTTCGATTTTACCGATTATCGCCGCTGCCATGGCGCCGAAAATCCAGCCCAAGGACCCGTAGGAACTGAACTTGCCCATGTTTGCGCCTGATTCAAAGGCGTAGGCAATGGTAGCGGCGGTGGCAATGCCGAGGGAAAACCCCACAACCGCGCGGACGGCCATTAATACTATGACACTGTGCGCCACCAACTGGAGGGCGAAAGCCGCGCTGCTGACTAAAAGACCCCAGCGCACAAAAACCAGCCTGCCCAGGCTGTCGGATTTCCAGCCTGAGATTAGCGAAGATGATAAAAAAGCGACCCCGTAAACAGAGCCGATTAACCCCACCTGAAAATCAGAGGCGCCAAGCTGCGCCCCCAGCAGTGGTATAAAGATAATAGAACCCTGGATGGCGAAACTGAGTAAAAAATTTAGAAGCCCTATCAGCCAGCGGCAGGACCATTCCCCGCCCGGGTTTGCCGCCAATACTTGCTCACTTTGTTTACGCATAGTCGTATTTTATTGCCGTGTCACGCTTATGTCAATAAAAAGGAGCGCCTTAATTGAGTTGTCAGCTCCTCTTTCCTACGGTATGGGCTGTACCGGTCCCGCCGCCAGGCCGGTCCGTTTTAGCTTACAGTTGACGCTAATATCGACCTGTACGTTGGGCAACCACTCGTCTCGCCAGGCTTCACCAATCTCTTTCCAGAGATCCGGGTCTGTCTCATAAATCTTTTCCCCCAAACCAAGAAAATCGCTGCGCACTTCCTGTGACTTTTTAACAGCGGCCATGACATCCTGCAGGATCGCTTTTTCTCCCTCCTCTTCCAGCCGTCCCAAATCCTCGGGTTTGGTAGGGTCAACCGCCTCGTTTTGGACACTGGATACATATCCTTCTATCCTGATGTCTATATTGAAGAGGAACCCGTCCTGGGAAATGACCGGTGTGATTTTGACTCTTTTTGAAGAAACCAGCAGCGAGGCCCAGGAGGCTCCCCGGGCAGGAACGGTAATAGTGCCGCTGTTTGTCTTTCCCTGCAGCCAGAGCAACCCGCGAGATTCGGTAATGTCTAGGAAGGAGACCAACTTGCCCAACTTTAAGACACCAAAGTCAACAATCTCAAGAACCTGTTTTTCTCCTTCTTTGACGTCTTTTTGTTGATCTTGCGTGGAGGTTTCCCCCTGTCCGGCGGTCCCCCCGCTCAACTTGGGCGCCAGCTTAATCTCCGGCATGAAAGGGTCTACTCCCGGCCTCTCAAGTTTACTCAAGAGTTGTCCAAAGTCGACCGAACTGGTCAGTGTCACGTCCTGCCTGCGCTGAAACGCAGTTCTGATGTTGTTGGCCGGAATAATTTCCGGGCTGGGATCTCCTTTCAGCAAGATATCCGCCGCTTTTCCTTCAGCCACCATAACCCAGACGGAGCGCCGCAGCGCGGGCTTTCTGGTAAAGAAATCAAGAGACGGTATAACACCCTTACGTGCCAGGTCTTCCCCGATAATGATGACTGTGGATGTTTTAAACAACGCCTTATGCGGCTGCTTTATTTCAAACAACCGTACAGCGTCACTGACATTGCGCGCCTTAACACTATAGTTGGTATAAGGCTTGACCGGTGCGGCGCCTCCGCCGCCGCCACTCTGCCCTCTCGCCAGCATGCGGGGTATAACGCATTGAAAAGTAACCAAAACACCGTCAGGACCGTCTCTGTCTATGCCAACTACAGTAACATAAGCCAGTTGTTCAAGTTCAACACGGTCCCAGCACCCGGCGCAAATATTCGGGAGTAGAATAATAGCTAATACCAAACAAAGCCTTTTTACCACACTCATTGACTTAAGTGCCCTTTTCATTTTTTTTGCCTCCCCCGCCATGAGACACCTTTCTTCCTGAGCAACGCCAGGCTGTAAAGCAGGATGGGAACCCCCCCTTCCACAGAAAGTCCAAAGAGGGGCCATGATCTTGCCAGAAACTCCCTGGCCTGGGTAACGTCGGAGAACACTAACACAGCCAGCGCCGTGAGGCTAACCGCGCCCGGCCATACCAGCGGGCGGTAGTCACGCAGGTTCAGGGACCGGGCAAAGGAGATCATGGCTGTGTAATAAAGCAGCGCCACTTTGAGGCATACTGTCGTCACCCAGAAAGCCAGAAGAAAAGACTCCATCCTTTCGAAAAAGCCGGCCACACTAATCATCTTGACCAGTTCAAAAGAAGGGAAAAGGATCCGGCTCGTCTCCATGGCGCCAAACATGGCAACTTCCATCACCACCATCACCAGCAACGGAATGTTTAATAATAAGGTTATCTTCATATTAAGACCTGGGGCCTGTTCAGGGCGGCGCATGCAGGGAATGAGAAACAGTATGGCCAGTCCCTCCCCGTAGAAAGCAAGAAGGGTCAGAGAACCCCGCAGCAGTTCCAGCGGCGAGTGAGTAAGGACAGGTTTAAGCAAATTCAGGTTTAAGCTTGGAATCAGAAAAATCGTGCCCAACATCAAAGTTCCCAAAAAAACTGGATAGAGAATCTCACTGACCCGGGCGAATACCTCCAGTCCCAGGTAGACTCCGTAGGCTATGGCAAACACATACAGCGCGATGAATACTACCAGCGGGGTTTGCGGCATAACCGCGATAACCAGGTGGTCGGCCAGTTCCCTGACCGCGACTGCGGCCACATAGAAGAAGAAGAGGCCCAGGAATATACCCAGCGCCCGTCCCCCCCACTTGCCCAGCAGGTCCATGCCGTATTCCACGGGGGTCTTGCCGGGGAAACGGAGACCCAGGGAAATAATGGGGACCCCGAAGAGGAATCCCACAATAGTTACAATCAGGACCACAACCCAGGCGTCCTGCCCGGCATACATGGTCAGCAACGCCGGCACAAACTGGATCTCAGTGGCAAAGATCATATTTGTAACCAAAAACATGACCTGGCGGGAGGAGATCATACCTCTTTCTAGACTCATTTTATACCCTCAATTCTATCTACCCGGGAAAATTAACTTCGTGACAGGGTTGAAGACGAATTCAATGCCGCTGGTGGGATTGGGAACGGGCAGCCGCAAGGTCATGGCCACAGCTAAAGCCATACCGATCAAGAGAAAACAGCTGAAGGCGATCAGTTCACCCCTCTTTTCCGGCTGCAGCAGCCCAGGAACCTCAAAGAGAGATACGGCTCCGCCTATCACTATGATTAATAACAGATTGAAGTATATCAAACACAGTCACTCCGTTGTTTACTCTGTTATGGACATCGCCAGTATCATACGTCAACCCTGCTTCTCTCTGCCCGTCGAGACAATTTGCGGGTCGTCACCTTCCCCGCTGGACCCGCCCGGCGGTCCGGGCATCTGGCCGGGCGCCTGCCTCCTGATCTTGCGGGCGCGCAGAAGGCTCGGCCTGAAGTCCATCATCCAGCGGGGGGCTTTAAAGAATACATCTTTCCACTCGCCCGGCACGCCCGGCGCGACCGGGTATAAATATGGAACGCCAAAGGACCTGAGAGACGCCAGGTGTAAGAGCAGTACCAGTATCCCCCAGAAGATGCCCGGCAGGCCGAAGGCTCCCGCCAGAAGCAGGAAGGGAAAGCGGATAAACCTGATGGCGTGCGAGGACGAGTAGTTGGGAATCATGAAAGAGGCCACCGCGGCCAGGGAGACAATGACCACCATAATCGGGCTGACGATACCGGCCGCCACAGAAGCCTGCCCCAATACCAGAGCCCCGATGATGCCGACCGCCTGTCCTACCGAGCGGGGCATCCTGGCCCCGGCTTCCCTGAGAAAATCAAACGATATTTCCATCGAGAGAGCCTCCACCAACGCCGGGAAGGGCACACCCTCCCGCCCGGCGGCCATGCTTAGAACCAGGCCGGTCGGGATCATCTCCTGGTGATAGGTGCTCAAGGCCACATAAACTGAAGGCAGGAACGTGGCGATAATCAGCCCCAGCCACCTGAACGCGCGGATGTAGTCAAAACTCTCGTAGTAATCCTCCGGCGCCTGCAGGAACTCGCTGAAAACAGCCGGGACAAGCAGGGCGAAAGGGGTAGTGTCAATGACAATGGCCACACGGCCTTCCAGGAGCGCCCCCGCCACCTTGTCCGGACGCTCGGTGCGGTCCAGGAGGGAGAAAGGAGTCCAGGGGTTGTCTTTGATAAAATCTTCAAGATAACCGGATTCCAGGATTCCGTCGGTATCGATCCTTTTGAGGCGGCTGATTACCTCATCCTTAAGGGCCGGGTCGGTGAGGCCATGGATATAAACCACGCAGATGTCGGTTTTGGTCATCCTGCCTATTTTAAGCGTGTCGAAGCGGAGGCGGGGTGTCTTGATCCGCCGCCTGATCAGCGCGGTATTGGTACGCAGGGTTTCGTTGAAACTATCCCGGGGTCCCCGCACAAAAGCCTCAGCCTTAGGTTCTTCCACATCTCTGGCCTTCCAGCCCTTGACCACCACGATTAGCACCTGGGAGGTCCCGTCAATAAACAGGGCCGCGCAGCCCGTCAACACGTAATCGAGCACCTCATTGATCCTGGCCGCTTCCTTAACGCTACCAAAAGTGATCAGCCAGTCACGGATCATGGGATAGGCGCTCTCGGGCAGAATTGGAGACTTATCGTCGCTCAACGAACGGTAGACAAAAGGCTTCAGGATCGCCTCGCTGATTGAGTTCGTGTCACTCAACCCGTCGATGTATACAAGTGCCACTCTGATCTCCTGGCGCGCCCCGAAGCTAAACTCCCGCACTAACAGGTCGCTGGCATTGCCGAACAGGTTTTTAAACAATGCCAAATTATCATCAAGGCTTAAACCGAAAGGTATGTTCAGCTCCTGAGAATCGGGGTGCGGAGCCTCCAGCTTTGCGTCGATTTGCCGCTGTTTCCGTTCTTCCATCGTTTTAGGTCTGCGTGGTTTACGGAACATATTAGTTTCACCTTTTGCCCCAGATTACTTGGCTGGTTATCGAAGTCACCGGTTACATTCTCTGCCATAGATAATATTTTCTGCATAAGCATTCAGGTTTATGTAGACAACTTTTTTGTTGCTCAAAGGCAAAAACAAAAACCAGGCTATGGAATCTCCAAACCTGGCCACTTTTTTATTTTACCGGTTAAGCCCTTATCATTACAGGTCTGACATTACCTTTTACGGTTCTCAGCCTGCTCCAGCGCCTCCATTAGAGCCTTGAGCTCCGCGGGGCTCTTTTTGCCCGGGTATTCCTCAACCCCGGAGCTGAGGTCAATGCCAAAAGGCCTTACCTTTTCCACAGCCCTGCGGACATTGCCCGGTTTAATCCCGCCCGCCAAAAAAACAGGCAGCGCCGCTTCCCTTACCAGCCTTGCCGCCAGCTCCCAGTCACCGGTCAGCCCGGTGCCCCCGCACCTGCCGCTTGACAGCACCGCCGTGTCAAATAAGACCGCATCTATACCGGCTTCCCTGCACTGCCTGGTTTTTAGGACCAGCGTCCGGAAGTCATAGCCATCACCAACCTCACCACCCGCGGGCATAAAGAGAGACTGCCAGATTTGTAGACCCGGCTGCCTGTCTTTTAAACGTCCTGCCAGTTCCGGTCCCTCCGGGCTGAGGAACTGAACCGCGTGGGGCCTCAGTTTCAGCAGCAGCTGATCAAGCTTGTCAGGTTCCATCTGGTGGACCAGCGCCACAGCGGGAAGCGGGGCATGCTTAAAAATTTGGCCGGCTTCGTTAAGCCCCATGGAACGCGGGGAAAACCGGACATCGATGATCATCCCGATATAGTCCGCTCCCGCATTTGCCGCCAGCCGGGCGTCATTTAAGCTGGTAATCCCGCAGATCTTTACCCTGCAGCCATCCTTCATTAAGGCAGCTCCTTTCTGTCCCGTTCTCGACAATCATGGCTTTTTTACTATCGACCTCGGCAATAATGCGATCCGGCGTAGGACGTAGGCCGTAGGTATGTCCAGTATTTCTATAAGGTCTTTGCCCATGAAACTTACATTCATACTTACGCCTTACGCCCTATGGCTTACGACTGTGCAATTAACATTATATGCCCTGCTGCCGCTCTACAGCAATGTGTTTATGGTGAAAATGATTTGCAAACAATAAGGATGTCCTATATCTTAATAATAGATCTTGTGTTAAGCTAAAATTTAGTGGAAAGGTGGGAGTATAGTGAATGAAGAAATTGCTCAACCGATCTTGACAGATGTTGAAGAAATAAAAGGTGAAACCCTCCCGGAAATACAGTCCAAAAAACAAAACTTGCTGGCCCGCCGGGACAGGCTGGAGCAGATTGAACAGGAAAGAAACAGCCTTGAGGACTTGCGGCAACTGGCTGAATTTGAAACAAAACAAGCGGGACTATTAATCAAAGGCTGCAAAAACATTCTTAAAGACAACCTTGCCGCAGGCGCTGCCGCTGACTGGGCATCTCTATATAATGATAAACCTTTCCCGCCCTTTGTCGCTAAAAATCCTGCTCCCCGCTACAAACAGGTGGTTTTGGAAACTGGTGTGCCGCCAAGAAATTTTTTATCCGAGCTGCTGTTTCCTTCTGTCAAGAACAGGCGGCTGCAAAAGGAAACCGACGCGAAAACAGCCTATGATTTAAAAATGAAACAATATGAAGAAGAAAAAGCAGCCCGGCTGGCTGCTTATGAAGAGGAAAGAAAAGCTTACCTGGCCGCACAGTCGGCCTATAACAGTGAAGTTGAAAAGCTGCAGTTTGATTTTGAAAAAGGACGTCCCGCAGCCATTGAGAGTTTTGCCAGGATAGCCCTTGACCAAATGATCATGCCTGATTTAATCACAGCCGCCTTTGACGTCTCCTGCCGGCCTGAGGAAAAGCTGTTGCTTGTTAATAGTTTGCTGCCCGGCTATTATGAACTGCCCCGCGCTGTCAGCTACAGATATGATGAAGCAGGGGGAACAATAGCAGCAACTGAAATGGAAGAACAGGAATATGATTTATTCTATAGATCACTGGTCCTGCAAATAGCGTTAAGCGCGCTGCAAATTATTTTTAAGGTGATGCCCGCCAGGCACATTCAGTGGGTTGCCTTTAACGGCTGGGTAAACAATGATGGCGCGGGGGACAGCCAGACATCCAAATCCTGCATTTTAACCTGCCAAGCGGCAAGAGATATTTTTAAGGCCATGGACCTCGCCAGGAACACACCACAGGACAGCTTTTTCGGGCTAAAGGGGGTGCTGGCTGAATCCCTGCAGGAGGAGGGTTCGGTGCAGCCGATAGTGAGTTCAGAAAATATTGAAAGCAGACAAGCCGCCGGTAATGCAAAGAATGTAAGGCCGCCCGAGTACCGGCCGGGAGAATTCAAGCAGGTCACAACAAAAATCGTGGTTGAGATGCTCGATCAAGTAGAAAAAAAACTGCTGGAGTATGCCATGAACAGGGATGATGTGATCCACTAAATCTAAATACATATTGGCACGAATTTTATCTGAAATTTCTGAATGTTATTTATTTAAATTAACCCCTCTATGTGGTACCATAAGGTTAAGAACGCTACCACACAGGAGGGTGATATATGGATTCTAAGCTGCATGAACTGGCGGAGTTTTATGAAAAGCTTGATCAGGTTTTGCAGCCGTCAAAAAGAGTTTGCGGAGCCTGTGGCGAGTGTTGCATTAAAGCGTCCATGCTTAAGATTTTCCCGCTGGAGCTGGAAAATATCAAAAGCCATGTAAACAATGAAAGGTCGATGAAGAAGTTTTTGGATTTTGTCAATAACAAAATTGTACGGATTTGGGGTATGGTTGAAGGTGAGTGCCCTTTTCAGACAGGAGTCCTTTGCTCGATTTATCCCGTGCGCCCGTATTTCTGCCGGGTATACGGCCACTATGACTACCAGGGCAAAAACCTGCTGGACGGGTGTGTGTACAAGGGGCATGCTACTATTTACTATAGCCGTGAAGAACTCCCCCTGTACCACGAGTTGGTTGATTTGGCCGGCAGCTTTTCCGAACAGAAAGAGCCGGCGGCGGTAAAATAACATTTACATTACAAATCACGACACCACTCTGGCCGTACTTACACAGTTGCGGCCATCTTTTTTAGCCGTGTACATGGCCTGGTCAGCCGCGTTGATTAACGCCACTGTTGAAGACCCCCTGCCCGGTATGATTGTAGCCACACCCAGGCTGATAGTAACATGCCCGCCATGTTTGGAATTCACATGCTCAATGTTGAGTTCCTCAACTTTTTTACGCAAAATCTCCGCGACAGGCTTATAAGCCCCGACCTTTTTCCCTGGACATTGATAGTACCCGCATAGGTGAATTTACCAAGTAAGATAAATGAAATTGCCATCACATAAGCCCGTATGATCATGAAAAACTGGCTTTCGCCAACGCAATTGGCAAAAAGGTTAAACCAGTGATAAAAGCACTGAACAGCGCAGAACAAACCCAGCCAGGTCCAGGGGAGGCGCTGGTCCCTCTGGTTCCTGAGCGAAAACATATAACTGCCATAATCAGAAAGGCCAGGCCTGGCATGTAAAATAAATAATCTAACTGATTGTCCCAAAAATTCGCATAAAAACTCCAATGATATATATTTTGTTCGCTTGTTGCTTGCTAATGACTCGTCATTTTTTTACCGCCCAGCATACCTAAAATGGTATTCGGTATGGCGTCAAGAGGCACCAGACATTCTACGCCGCCCCGTTCGTAAGCCACTTTCGGCATGCCGTACACTACTGAGGTGGCTTCATCCTGAGCCAGGGTCCTGGCGCCGGCCCTGCGCATAGAGAGCATGCCGTCAGCCCCGTCGCTGCCCATTCCTGTCAACATCACACCAATGGCGTTCGCCCCCACATATTTTGCCACCGATTCAAAGAGCACCTCGACTGACGGGCAGTGCCCGTTAACATTTTCACCTTTCTGACAGTCAACCAGGTACATACCCCCTGAGCGGCGCACCGTCATGTGGTAGCCGCCCGGCGCGACCAGCACCCGGCCCGGCAAAACTCTGTCTCCGCTTTTTGCTTCCAGAACCTCCATTTTACAGACACTGTTCAGGCTGTCCGCAAAATGTTTGGTAAAACCGGCAGGCATATGCTGCACAATCACCACACCAGGCGTGGCGGAAGGGAAACACTGCACAATGCGACGGATGGCCTGAGTCCCGCCGGTGGAAGCGCCGATGGCAATCACCTTGTCTGTGGACTCAGCCAGGGCATGGTTGTCTACCCTGACAGGCTTGGCGGAAGTCCTCTGATTTGTCTTCCAGGCGCTGACATTCATAGTCGCGGCAATTTTAACTTTCTCCCGCAAATCGCCCAGCATGGCGTTTAATCCTCTGGCTATATCGGTGCTGGGCTTGGTGACCACATCGACAGCCCCGGCCTCCATGGCGGCCAATGTTATCGCCGCTCCTTTCTTGGTCAGGGCACTGACCATTACCACCGGCATCGGGTACTGCGGCATCAGCCGGCGCAGGAATTCCACACCATCCATCCTGGGCATTTCCACGTCCAGCGTCAGCACGTCAGGTTTCAGCTGGACAATTTTATCCCTGGCAATAAAAGGGTCGGAAGCCACTCCTACCACTTCGATCTCCCGGTCCTTGGCCAGACCCTGGGACAGAATATCTCTGACCAGCGCGGAATCGTCTACAACCAACACTTTAATTTTTCTCAAAAATTCCACCCCCGGCGGTTATTTAATGTCCATTGCTGGAAGCCTTAACTAGTTATTTACGCCCTCTGATATACCGAAGGATGAATATAGTTATATGTGCCCAAAGACCGGTCCAGCGTCTCTGAATGCCCTATAAACAAATAGCCGCCCGGCTCGGTGTACCTGTGAAACCTGCCGATAAGGGAGCGCTGGGTTTCTTTGTCGAAATAAATCATCACATTGCGGCAGAAAATAACCTGAAAATGTCCTTTGAAAGGGTATTCCTGCTGGATCAAATTTAAGCGGCGGAAAAGCACCATTTCCTTCAGCTCTTTTTTGGCTGTATAGCTGCCGTCTTTGGAGCGGTCAAAATATCTCTGCCGGTATATAAACGGCACCTGGGCCATCTTTTCTTCCGGATAAACCCCGGCCGCCCCTTTTTCCAGGGCGGTGATTGAAATATCGGTGGCCAGGATGCCGATATCAGCGTCTACAGCATTGTTTCTGAAATATTCACTGATAACCATGGCCAGAGTGTAGGGCTCTTCCCCTGACGAACAGCCGGCGCACCAGACCCTGATGTCAATTTTTGGTTTCCTCTGCTGCCTGGTGGTTAGCTGAGGCAGGACTACTGATGAAAAATACTCAAAGTGATCATTTTCCCGAAAAAAGAAAGTGTGATTAGTTGAGATTTTATCCACCATGGTCAGCAAAGCCCTGCCGCTGGGATCCCGCACCACATAATTATAATAATCTTTGAAGCTGGTAAATCCTTCGAGGTGCAGTACTTTTTGCAGCCGCCCGATGATCAGGGCTCGTTTTTGTTCACCCAGATTTATGCCGAACTTGTCGTAAACCAGCTTGCTGATCAGGTTGAACTCTTCGTCTGTCAATCTTAAACTATTCATATCTCTTTTCTCCTTGCAAGGATCAAGCAGACAGCAAAAGCTGCCTGCGCCTGAAATGGTAGTGGGACGTGGGTCGTGAGACGTGGGATTCAGGTACTCCTCTCAAGTATCAATCTTTAATTTTCCGACCATTTCCCACGTCCCACTTCCCGCTTCTCACGTCTTTAATACTAGAACTTGCCGTAATCCACGTCATCCAGGGAGATGACGTCCTCGGGGTTCAGCCTGCCGCCCCCGCCGCCGGCAGCGGCTACCTCAAGTCTGGACTTTTGCGCGGCACTCCGGCCTTGTTTATGGGCGAGGTACGGCTTGCCCACAGCCACGGGGCCGGCGCCGAAAGAACCGCCCCCCGCCTGCCTTTTCAGCTTGAACTTGCCCAGCATCTGCCTGACCATTTCAGCCTGGCCGGACATCTCTTCGCTGGCCGCGGCAAGCTCTTCCGAGCTGGCGGAGTTCTGCTGGGTGACCTGGTCCACCTGGCCCAGGCCTTCGTTGATCTGGCCTATGCCAAGCGCCTGCTCCTTGGAGGCGGACGCTATCTCGCTGATAAAGTCGGTGACCTTGCTGACGCCCAGGACAATTTCCTCCAGCGCCCTGGATGTTTCCTCGGCGATCCTGGTGCCGACCTCGGTTTTCTTAATGGAACCTTCGATCATCTCGGCTGTCTCCTTGGCAGCCTTGGCGCTGCGCTGGGCTAAGTTGCGCACTTCCTCGGCCACTACGGTGAACCCTTTGCCGTGCTTGCCGGCGCGGGCCGCTTCCACTGCGGCGTTTAGAGCCAGCAGGTTGGTCTGGAAGGCGATTTCGTCGATGGCTTTTATAATCTTAGAGATGTTGGCCGCTGATTCGTTGATCTCTCCCATAGCCTTGACCATCTGGCCCATCTGCTCGTTGCCGCGCTCGGCGTTGGCCCTGGCCTGAGTGGCCAGCTGGTTGGCCTGGGTGGCGTTTTCAGCGTTCTGCCTGGTCTGGTCGTTCATCTGCTGCATGGAGGAGGTAATTTGGGCCATGGTGCTGGCAGACTCGGCCGCGCCCTGCGACAGCGCCTGGCTGGAGTCCGACACCTGCTGCGCGCCTGTGTTGACCTGCTCGATGGCGACGGCGACCTGGCTCAACGTCTCATTCAGGTCTTCGATGGTTGTGTTAAGAGCCTCTTTGATAATACCGTAGTCTCCTTTGTAGTCGCCGGTCACCGCCACGTTCAGGTTCCCCTGGGCTACTTCCTGCAGGCACCTGACCGCCTCTTTCTTGATAATCCCGTTGATGGCCTCAAGGGTGCTGTTAAGAGCGTCCTTGATAATAGCGTGGTCGCCCCGGTAATTGCCGTTCATCCTCGTGTCAAGGTTGCCTTCGGCCATTTCTTTAAGGCATCCGGCAGCTTCGTTGATCGGGTTGATTACCGCATCCATCATGTTGTTGACGCCTTCGATAATCTTGCGGTATTCTCCCATGTGCCGGCCGGCGTCGGCCCGTGTGCCCAGTTTGCCTTCAACAGCGGACCCGGCCAGCATGTCGGCGTCGTCCAACAGCTTTTGAATGGCTTCGTGCATCCGGATAAAGCCCGGCACCAGATCGTCATTTTCACTTCTGCGGCCCACCTTCTTGTACGTTTCATAATCGCTTAAGTCGCCTACGGCAACTTTGCCGATTGTCATGTGAATATTGGTCAGCCTTGCGTGGACCCCGTTGATAGCCTGTTTTAGCTCATCCCAGTTGCCGGCGTAATTCTTCTCCATCTTCATACTGAGGTCGTTTACCGACATTCTACCAAGAACGGCAATCAGTTCTTCAACCGGCTCGGCCACAGCTTCCATTAACCCGTTCATACCGCCTACCAGCTTGCCCCAGTCACCGGTAAAGGCAGTCTCGTTGCCACGGGTCTCCA
>NZ_QFFZ01000048.1 GCF_004369225.1 Pelotomaculum propionicicum | reverse complement strand
AGGGTCCTGCCAAGTAATCAGTGCACATGGCTTGAACGAAGTTTAAGCCAGCGTCATTTAGGCGCTGGCTTGTAATAAGCCCTTATAGGGCTCTTTCAAGCCACCCCATTCTGGGGTGGTCTTGACTTTATTCAGAAGGAAAGGCAGGCCCTGACGGCGAATTTTAAATCTCGGCTATAATTTCCAAGAGGGGATAAAATGTGAAATTATTAAATATCTTTATCGCTTTAAGTTTGCTTTTGGTTTTTCCACTGGTTTCTGATAAGGATGCCGCCGCAGACGCACCAAAGGGGACCGTCAGGGTGGCGCTGGAAAGCGGGGTGGAGTCCGCGTCATTCGAGGTGGATGGCAATTATACCTTAGTTGACCAGTCGAATGGTAAACAGCTTGCCGAACCGGGCCAGGGTGAAACCTGGCAGGTGATTGTAAAAAGCGGCAAGATTGAGGTGCGCGGGTCCTCGAAAAAATATGGACCTTTGACCGGACCGGTTATGGTCCGTGCAAATGACGCCGGTACCGCTGTTATTCTTAATGGAGAAGGAGAAAGGACTTATAAATCAGTAAACGCCGGGCTGAGTGTTATTAACGGGGCAGGCCGGGAGGTTGTTTTGGATTCCCTGAACCCGTCCGTACGGACAGCTGCGGGGAAAATGACTATTCCCGGCAGTGGTGATTTGAACCTGATCACCTATACTGGCGGCACCGGCAGCAAGAGGTACCGGGGAGGTTTGGAGTTCCGGGAGGAGAGCGGCAGGCTGGCTGTAATAAATGAGCTGGACATCGAAGACTACCTGCGTGGTGTTGTTGCTTCGGAGATGCCCGCCTCGTGGCCGGCCGAGGCCCTAAAAACCCAAGCTGTGGCTGCCCGAAATTTCGCCTTGCAGCGCGTTGAATCTACCAGAGGGTCAAGTTATAATGTTACCTGTGACATGTCTTCCCAGATGTACGGCGGGTACGACGCCGAGTCACCTGCGACAAATAAGGCTGTTGAGGCTACCAGGGGGATGGTCATGCTGAGCGGCGGAGATCTGGTCGCCGCCTATTTCCATTCCAGCAGCGGAGGGTACACGGAGAATTCCGAGGATGTCTGGGTGGCAAAGCTGCCTTATTTGAGGTGGAAAGAGGACAAATTCGACAAAAATGACACCTATTATAACTGGCAGGTCAACTACACTGTTGAACAGCTCAAGGAGAAACTTTCCGGCGCCGGCTATGAATTCAGCAAAATATCCGACCTGCAGGAACTGGCCCGCACGTCGTCCGGGGCCAGGGTGAAAAAACTGGCGGTAAAAGGAGAGGGTCCTTCCGGCAAGGCTCTTACTGTGGAAATCAGCAACTCGGATAATGTCAGGATCGCCCTGGGACTGAAGAGCTCACTTTTCACGTTTACTAAAAAGTATGATAAAAATAAAAAATTGACCGGTGTGAGTTTTACCGGCAGCGGCTGGGGTCACGGCCTCGGCATGTCGCAATACGGGGTACGGGGCATGGCCAGGGCAGGTTATAATTACCAGGAGATCTTGAAATACTATTACACCGGGGCGGTACTTGCCAAAGATTACGGCCGCTGACAGGAATTGCTTAAATGACGATACAGATGAAAACTTCTGATTTTGATTATGCTCTTCCCGCGGAGTTGATTGCCCAGGAACCGGCGGCGCAAAGGAGCGCTTCGCGGTTGATGGTTGTGCGTACAGACAGAGAACAATTTGAACACCGCCGGTTTACCGATCTGGTTGATTACCTCAAGCCGGGGGACACACTGGTCATAAACGATACCAAGGTAATACCGGCCCGCCTGCTGGGTGTGAAAGAGGGCACGGGGGCCCGTGTGGAGGCGCTGCTGCTCAAACAGTTGGACAACAGGCGCTGGGAAGCGCTGGTACGTCCCGGCAAAAAAATCGTTGTGGGGACGAGGCTGGTTTTCAAAGAGGGACTCCTGTCTTGTGAGGTCCTGGACAGCACCGGTTACGGGGGCAGGGTGCTGCAGTTTGCCTGGGACGGGCAATTTGAGGAGGTCCTGGATCAGGTTGGCCTTATGCCTGTCCCTCCCTATATCAGGAAGCCTCTGCTGGACCGGGACCGCTACCAGACTGTTTACGCCCGCCTGTCAGGGTCCGCGGCTGCTCCTACCGCCGGGCTGCATTTTTCAGATGAGCTGCTGAGCAGGATTAAAGATAAGGGTATTGCTGTGGCGCCGGTGCTTTTGCACGTGGGGCTGGGCACTTTTCGACCGGTGAAGGTGGAAGACATCACCAGGCACCGTATGCACGCGGAGTTTTACGAGGTTTCGGCGGAAGCCGCGGAGATCATTTCTAAAACCAGGGAACGCGGCGGCAGGGTCATTGCCGTAGGCACTACCACCACCCGCTGCCTGGAAAGCGCCGCCGCGGCTGACGGGAGGGTTTGCCAGGGCTCAGGCTGGACTGAGATATTTATATACCCTGGTTACCGGTTTAAAGCTATAGACGGGATGGTGACCAATTTTCACCTGCCCAGGTCTACCCTGCTGATGATGGTGGCCGCTTTAGCCGGGCGGGAAAAAATCCTGGCGGCTTATCAGGAGGCCGTTGAGATGCGCTACCGTTTCTTTAGTTTCGGAGACGCCATGTTGATAATCTAAACAGGCAGGAATATTTTGTCCTAATGTAGAAGAATTTTGGCGGGTGATGGGAAAAATGGAGAAAAAGAATAAAGTTGAAGTGCGAAAATGGCCGTGGACAATCTGGGTTATAGTGGTGCTCGGTTTTATTGTATTCGCCCTGCCCATTTCAGAAAATGCTAAATTCGCCCTGGCCGTAGTTCTTTACCTGGTGTTTCTTTTTGTATACTTTAGGTACGTGCATAAAAGGAAGTCTTCGTAATGGACATTGCTTTTTGAATGAAATAACATAAAAAACGTTATACTGGTAATAGCTGTAATATAGATGGAGGAGAGTTGATGCCGGTAAGTTTTACTCTTGTCCGGAAAGATTCAGCTTGCTCAGCCCGGTTGGGTCTTTTGCACACGCCTCACGGGACGGTGGAGACCCCTATTTTTATGCCTGTGGGCACTCAGGCCACAGTGAAAACAATGACACCCGAAGAAGTCCGGGATGTGGGCGGCAGGCTGATTTTAAGCAACACCTATCACTTGTACCTGCGGCCGGGCCATGAACTGGTCAGGGAAGCGGGAGGGCTGCACCGTTTTATGAACTGGTCCGGGCCGATACTCACCGACAGCGGTGGTTTTCAGGTTTTTAGCCTGGGCCCGCTGCGGCGGGTCTCTGAGGAAGGGGTCACCTTCCGTTCTCATATCGACGGTTCAGAGCACTTTTTCAGCCCGGAAAAGGCCATGGAGGTCCAGCTGGCGCTGGGTTCCGATATCGCCATGGCTTTTGACGAGTGCGCGCCGTATCCCTGCAGCAGGGAATACGCTCTGGAAGCACTGGAGCGGACCACCCGCTGGGCCAGGAGAAGTGCAGCGGCGCACCAAAGTGAGACGCAGGGCCTTTTCGGCATTGTCCAGGGCGGCACATTCCCCGACCTGCGCGAGAAGAGCGCGCGGGAACTGGTTGAACTTGATTTCCCCGGCTACGCCATCGGCGGGCTTAGCGTTGGTGAACCCAAGCAGATAATGTATGAAATGCTTGACCACACGGTGGAATTTTTACCTGAAGATAAACCCCGTTACCTTATGGGTGTAGGATCTCCAGACTGCCTGGTGGAGGGCGTGGTGAGGGGTATTGATATGTTCGACTGTGTCCTGCCCACCCGGATTGCCCGCAATGGCTCAGTATTTACCCGGCAGGGCAAACTGGTTGTGCGCAATGCCGAGTATGCGCGTGATTTCTCACCGCTCGATCCCACATGTGACTGTTATACCTGCCGTAACTACAGCCGCGCCTATATCAGGCATTTAATCAAGGCGGGCGAGGTGCTGGGCATTCGCCTTACCACCATCCATAACCTCCGCTTTGTGCTGAATCTAATGGAAGAAATAAAAGAAGCCCTGCGCCAGGGTGAGATTATGGAATTCAGGGACAGATTTCTCAGTACTTATCAGGCAGTTTGATGCGATAAAATTCCCCTCAAAAAAAGGATTTATGTCGCAGAGGAAGAAATACATAATTTCAGAAAGGAGGTCTGATAGTGTCGCTTGGTAATAATAGCCAAATGTTATCTGTGCTGTATATAGTCGGGCTGTTTGCCATATTATACTTTCTGATGATCCGGCCCCAGCAGCAGCGCCAGAAAAAGCACCAGGAAATGGTCAGAAACATCAAGACTGACGACAGGGTAATCACTATTGGCGGGATATACGGCACCATTGTAAAAATAAAAGATAATTCCGTTGTAATAAAGGTAGCCGACAATGTCCGGATCGAATTCCTGAAAACGGCCATCTCCCAGGTGATTAGCAAGGAAGAAGAAGATCCAGAGAAGGGCAGTTAACAAAAAAGGAGTAGACCTTTTAGTCTACTCTTTTTCCTGGATGGCTGCTATTGATAAGGACATGATACATGGCATAATCAAAGAAAGTATGTCCTTTCCTTGCTGAGGGGGTAATTTTCCGGTATGGTAACCCTGGAGGATATTAAAAAGGACCCTGTGGTCGACGCGTTTATCCGTAAGGGCAATAAATATCTGGGTGTCATGGGGTTTACAGAACACAGCTACCGTCACGTCAGCCTGGTTTCCAGCATAGCTAAAAATGTCCTTGAACGTTTGGGGTACTCCGAGAGGCAGGCCGAGCTTGCCGCCATAGCGGGGTACATGCATGACATAGGCAACGTGGTCAGCCGTAACGACCACGGTATCTCCGGCGCGGTGATGGCTTACCCGATCCTGATGCAGATGGGCATGCACCCTGACGAAATTGCCACTGTTATTTCAGCTATCGCCAACCACGAGGAACAGTACGGGCATGCGGTAAACAGTGTGGCTGCCGCTTTAATCGTGGCTGACAAGTCAGACGTGCACCGTTCCAGGGTACGCAACCCGGATTTTGCCACCTTCGACATCCACGACCGGGTAAACTATGCTGTTGAACATTCTTTCCTCTGGGTTGCCGACGACAAGCGGACCATTACCATGGAACTTACCATTGACATTGATATCTGCCCCGTCATGGAATACTTTGAAATTTTCTTAAGCCGCATGATTATGTGCAGGAGGGCTTCATCTTTTTTGAAATGCAAATTTGAACTGGTGATCAACGGGGCAAAATTGTTGTAGTTTTAACGCTTTTTTTGAATAATAGGGGGTTTAGGACTATCATGAAGCTGGACAAGGTTTTAAAACTCGCAGGCATTATTGTCGGTGTGGCAATAATTACGGTACTGGCCATATGGCCGGTCATACCGAACGTCAAGTGGATCCCTTTTACAAACCTGATCAAACAGGGTCTGGATTTAAAAGGCGGCGTTTATGTTGTGCTGGAGGCTGTCGATACTCCAGATATACCGGTAACGGCAGACAGCATGAAGCAGGCCATGGCCATCATTGAGAACAGGGTCAACGCTTTCGGCGTGGCCGAGCCGATTGTTCAGCTGCAGGGCTCGCGCAGGATCATTGTTGAGCTGGCCGGAGTCAGCGACCCGGACGAGGCAGTGCGCAACCTGATTAAAACTGCCTACCTTGAGTTTAAGACGTCGGATGGCAAGACTGTGCTTACCGGCCGCCAGTTGAAAACCGCCCAGGAAGGGAAAAATCCTCAAACCGGGCAGCCGGAGGTTAACCTGGAATTTGAGCCGGACGGAGCCAAAATATTTGCAGAAGTCACCGCGGCCAATGTGGGAAAGCCGATTATGATTTTACTTGACGGACAAGTTGTTCAGGCGCCTACCGTACGGGAAGCAATCCCCAACGGTAAAGCTCAAATTTCACCTTACGAATCACTGGAAGCAGCACACAATGTTGCCATCCTGCTCCGCTCAGGCGCTTTGCCGGTGAAGCTGGAGGTAATGGAAAAGAGGACTGTTGGCCCGACCCTGGGCGCCGATTCCCTGAATAAATCGATTGTAGCCGGCCTTGCCGGGTGTATCGCCATCCTGATCTTTATGATCGGCTATTACCGGGTACCCGGCCTGGTGGCCAACCTGGCTTTGGTAATTTACACCCTGGTGGTCTTGATGATTTATGCGGCCCTGCACGTGACCATGACCCTGCCGGGCGTGGCCGGATTCCTCCTGTCAATGGCCATGGCTGTTGACACTAATATCATTATCTTTGAGCGACTGAAGGAGGAACTGTGGTCGGGCAAGACCCTCCGGTCGGCCATTGACGCGGGCTTCAAGCGGGCCTTTGTGGCTGTCCTTGACTCGCACGTTACTACCTTAATAGCTGGCATGGTCCTGTACTATTTTGGTACAGGACCGATTAAAGGCTTTGGTATCACGCTCTCCATCGGTGTTCTGGCCAGCTTATTCACGGCTGTGGCTATGACCAGGTGGATCCTGCAGCTGGTAGCGGGCACCAACCTGATCCACAACCTCAAGTTATTCGGGAAATAGGGGGGATAAAAAATGAGTTTAAGAGAAAGCATGCCATTCCACTTTATTAAGCTGCGCAAGATTTGGTACACCATATCCGTGCTGATCATCCTCCCGGGGATTATATCGCTGTTCCTGCAGGGTTTAAATCTTGGTATTGATTTTTCCGGCGGCAGCCTGCTGGACCTGAAATTTAACCAGCCAACCTCGATAGAACAGGTGAGAAGCGTACTGGATGAGTTTGGCCTGGAAGGATCCTCCATTCAGCGGAGTAATGAAACAGACTACCTGGTAAGGACCAGGGAACTGACTGAAGATGAAAATACGAATGTGGTCAAGGAACTGAGTGATAAACTTGGTGGAGTAACTGTTCAGCGCAGTGAAAGAGTCGGTCCGGTAATGGGTAAGGAACTGATTTACAAAGCATTTCAGGCGCTGGCCGTGGCCTCTGTTCTGATTGTCATTTATGTCGCCTGGCGCTTTGAATTGAAACAGGGCTTAGCGGCTATTATCGCCATGCTGCATGACGCCCTGGTAGTACTGGGGGTGTTCTCCATCTTCCAGATTGAGGTGGGCAGTGACTTTGTGGCCGCTGTCCTGACCATCATCGGTTTTTCACTGATGGACACTATCGTTATTTTCGACCGTGTCCGTGAAAACAGCTTAAATAAAAAGAAAGGCGAAGCTCTGGAGGACATTATCAACAGGAGCATGTGGCAGACAATGACCCGCTCGATCAATACAGTCCTGGCCGTCTTATTCGTACTGGTGGCTCTGCTGCTGCTGGGCGGCACTACCATGCGCAGCCTGGTCCTGGCCTTGTTGATCGGGACGCTCAGCGGCGCATATTCTTCCATCTGCAACGCCAGCCCGCTCTGGTTCGATTTTAAAAGGATGGAAACCAAAGGCAAGCCCAAGACTGCCAAAGCGTGATTGAAAGGTTGAAAAATAGCAGGTTTATTTTACAAAAGTACTTTAAAAGGTGTGTGGCACCAAAGCCACCGCCTTTTTGTTTTTTTTTAAACCTTTCGGGGAAAATACTGTTGTCTGATAAAACATTTTTTGTTAGACATAATTCAGTTAATACAGAGCCCCAAAATGTAGGTTCGGATTCATCCGAACACTCCAGTGGGGACATTCCTCGTCAGTAAAAGGAATACCTGAAATTGAGGAGTGTCTCCTGACCTTAGCTGACTAAAGTCGCACATATTCAGTCGTCGGTCGTCAGTCGTCGGACATCGGTATGTCCTGCATTTCTTTGGAGCCATTAGCTCTTTCATTCCCACGTCCCACGTCTCACGTCCTACGTCTCACGTCTCACATCTCAATCAGGAGGTAAGTATGGAGGACGACAGCCAAAGCCGGCTTTTAAAGAGTCTGCAGGAAAGGATCGCCGATCTGGCCGTTAAAATGGAGAAGATGAAGATGGCTGAGTATGTCCAGCTTCTCAACCACCCCTGGCGGCTGCTTTATATCAATTTTATCGCCGGGCTTGGCAGGGGTGTCGGCATAGCTGTGGGCTTTACAATCCTGGGGGCCATTATTCTGTATTTTTTGAAACACCTGGTTTTGCTTAACCTGCCCTGGATAGGCGGTTTTATAGCGGAAATTGTCCAGATGGTCCAATTAAAAATAGGTTCTTAATAAACGATTGATGGAGGTATAACCGTGCAAAAAGAACAGTTGTTAGATTTTAAGCGGCGCCTTTTAGGTGAGAGAAGCAGGCTAGCCGGGCAAATCAACTTCATAGACGAACAGGGTTACGGTGGGCTGGGCGTACACCTGGGTGACTCCATCGGCGAGATTTCGGCCTATGATAACCACCCCGCGGATATAGGCACCGAGGTTTTTGAGCGCAGCAAGGACTTCGCCCTGCGGGAAAACGCCATGCTTAATGTTGACGCCATAGATGAAGCTCTGGCAAGAATAGAGAACGGGACTTACGGGACCTGTACAGTTTGCGGCGGTGAGATAGACGTAAAAAGGCTGGAAGTGCTTCCTTCCGCCGCAAAATGCCGGGCGTGCAAGGAGGCTGAAGAAAAAATCCCGCACCAGAATGACCGTCCCGTCGAGGAGGAAGCACTGGGGATACCATTCGCCAGAAGTTTTACAGATGACACCGATCAGCTAGGGTATGACGGGGAGGACGCCTGGCAGGACGTGGCACGCTACAGCGAAACCACCGATGAGTGGTCCAGGGGCGGCTCTTACTACGGCTATTCCGATTTCGACATCGAGAGAAAAGGCGAAGTAACGGACGTTGACAACATTGCCTATGAAGTTGGTGACGACGGAATGTTTTATAAAAGCTTCCGTGGCGCGGACGATGAAGACACCCCGGCAGAGAGAATTGATACCGGAGAGAAAAAGATATATAAGAACAGGTAATAACGGGTAAGCAAGGGGAAGGTTCTCTTGCTTCCTTCTTTGTGTATGGTAAAATGATGTAGTGAAATGTAGTTATATGTATCTCCAAAATGGTTTTAAGAAAAGGAAAGGCATTATTTTATTTTTGGCACAGACAGCCCCTGGCGGGACCAGAAAAAATATATAGATTTAATCAGGGAAACAGATTTTTTAATGAGGAACAGAAAGAAAAACTCTTTAATAAAAATATTTTGAAGTTGATAAAAATTTAAGTTATGTTGACAGGTTATGACAGATAATAGATAATTTTATAACCAGTAAATTTTTTTTAAGGAGGCAACGGGATGAAACACAGGATTCTACTTGCTTCTGACGGGTCGGAGAATGCCCTGCGGGCGGCTGAATTTACAGCCGGACTGGTTAAAACTGCTCCTGCGATTAAGGTAACTGTGATAGTGGTTAATGAAATGCTGGAAAAAATGAAATATTATTCCCCCCTGCGCTCTCCTGTGATTTTCGAGGAAGTGGAGATATTTTTTAAGGATAAAACACAGGACGCTCTGGATAACACTATAAAAATATTCAAAGATTTCGGGATCGAGGTTGAGGGTGTGGTAAAAGTGGGCAACCCGGCCCAGGATGTGGTGGAATACGCGCGGGAGAAAGGTTTTGCCCAAATTGTTGTCGGCAGCAGGGGCATGGGCAGCCTGAAAGGTATAGTCCTGGGCAGTGTAAGCTCGAAAATCGTGCAGTTGGCTGGCTGTCCCGTTACTGTGGTGAAATAAAAAAACCGGCTGAGCCGGTTAATTTTAGTGCAGGGACTTCTTTATGTCATTTGGGCGGTTGGATTCCAGCATTTCTTTCAATTCCTGATGTAATTCTTCATTCAGCAAATCCTTAATAGCCAGAGAGCCTTCAGCGACTTTCTTGCTGAGATAAATCGGGGTTTGGGTACGGAGGGCCAGCGCGATAGCGTCGCTTGGCCGTGAGTCAACCACCATTTCCTTGTCCTGGTGCCAAAGGTGCAGCTGGGCGAAATAGGTCCCGTCTTTAACGTCGTTGATTAAAACCATACTCAGCTGGATTTCCATAAGGCTGCAGATATTTTTTAAAAGGTCATGTGTCAGCGGCCTGTCCGGGCAAATACCCTGGAGGGCCAGTGCGATTGAATGTGCTTCAAAAGGTCCCACCCATATGGGCAGAGCTTTTGCATCATCCTCATCTATCAACAAAATCACCGGGTTCATCATGACGTCGTAAGCTATTTCCTTAACCTTCACTGGGATCATTTGTGCTTCACCTTCTTTTGTATATAGGAAACCAGATTATTAGTAAGAACCATCTTTTTTGAGGTGCATAGTATGGATTTAACCTGGCTTTTTTTGATTCTGTGCCCATATATGCTGCTTTATTTTTACTTATCCGATGTTACTCACTGGGCAAACTGGAAAATCACGGTCTCATGGCTCCTGGGTTTAGTCGTTATAATTACAGGGTGGCTGCTGATAAATCACTTCATCCCGAATCCCCTGCCGTTTCCCGCCCCTTTGTTTAAAGTGACTTAGGATGAGGCCGCATCCTTATAAAACAAGGATTAGCTTAATGTTATTTTACCATAATAGGCTTGGACCGGAAAGCTAATAAATAAGTCAACTTTTTTGGCGGAACAGCCTGGCCAGCGGTTGTATATTAAGCTTATCCTGTGCTATACTACTTTTTAGTCAGGCCGGTTTATTAACGGTCGGGCCGTGAGGCAGCGGTTTAGCCCGTGGGACTTATCTGGTATGCAGGATGAGTCGCGGGCTTACTTGCTTTCAAAGGGGTTTGGAATACATGAACGAGAAGACAAAAGTAGCACGCTTGTCGATTGCTTCTAATACAATTTTAACCCTCGGCAAACTTGGTATCGGCATCTCCATGAATTCAGTGAGTGTAATTTCAGAAGCCATACACTCAGGCTTGGATTTGCTTGCCGCCATACTTTCCTTTTTATCTGTCAGGGAATCCGCCAAGCCGGCTGATGAGAGGCACCAATACGGCCACGGAAAATTTGAGAACCTGGCCAGCATCATTGAGGCGCTTTTAATATTGGCTGCGGCAGGCATGATTATCTATAATGCCTATCCTAAACTATTTAGGAGTGCAGAAGTCCACGCCCTTGGTCTTGGTACGGTTGTCATGGGTATTTCGGCGGCTGTGAACTTTTTTGTTTCCAGGAAATTGATGCAGGTGGCACGCAAAACTGAATCACCAGCCCTGGCCGCTGACGCGTGGCATCTCCGTACCGATGTTTATACTTCTCTGGGCGTCCTGGCCGGCATTGTAGCGATTAAGTTAACCGGCCTGACCATTATTGACCCAATCATAGCCATAGCTGTTGCGCTGCTTATTGTTAAAGCTGGGATTGACTTAATACGTGATTCGATGCACAGTATCCTGGACGTTAACCTGCCTGAAGAGGATGAAGGAATTATCAGGGACATTTTAAGAGAGCATTCCTCCAGTTTTGTGGAGTTTCACAAGCTCAGGACCAGAAAGGCCGGCTCCCAGCGCTATGTGGACCTGCACCTGGTAGTGCCCAGCGAGTGGGCGATCAACAAGGTGCACACTCTATGTGACCATATTGAAGCGGATATTAAAGCCAGGTTAAAGGGAGCGCTGGTTTTAATCCACACTGAGCCCTGCGCCATGCAGTGCCGTGAATGCAGCCAGGCGGACGAGGAAAAGAAGCGCAGTATAAAATGTGAGCCTGTTCAGGGAGCACCTACCACCTGCAGGTTTGGGCCGGAAAAATAAAAAATTTTCGGCTTTTTTTATTTTTTACTTATTTTTAACTAGATAAATGACCATACTATCAGTAAAACTTGCAAGGAGGGCATGTAACTGTGACTGCAGCGCTTTTGGAGTATTTCGCCGGGGTGCAGCACCGTTTGCCTGGCGAGGCGGAAAGAGTGCTCAAGGCCTTGGAGGATTATGGGACTATGAATAAGGAAGAATTGTCCCTGACCTCCAAAGTTAAAAGAGCTGTACTCGATCATGTGGTAATGCAGCTCTACGCCCTCGGTTTGGTTGAGGTTGCTACCGAGGGTAAGAGCAAAATGTGCAGTTTGACAGGTTTGGGCTGGGATTTTTTGGGTCTAAGTAAAGCCGGTTAAGATTCTAACCGGCTTTATCATTTTCTATTCAGATGTTGTATGTCAGACAAATAAATGCTAAAATTTAATTGGTTTGGTATAATTTATTATTAAGGAGGAGGTTTAATGAAAAAGAGGTTGCCGCTATTTTTAGTCCTGTTCACACTTGTATTTGCAGTACTGGCATTAGCCGGCTGCGGCGGAAAGAGCCAGCCGGCCAGTCAATCAACTGGAACACAAAGCGCCAAGGAAGAATCGATTGGAGACATTATTGCAAAAGGGAAAAAAGTAGAGGGTATGTCTTATGAATATACTCTGACCTCCAAGGACGGCACCATGACCGGCAAGGTCTGGATGCAGGGCAAGATGATGAAGTCTGAGACTGTTATGGCGGGCCAAAAGATGATATCCTATATCGATGGCAACACCAATACCTTTATTACCTATAACCCGGACGAGAACACGGCTATGAAGATTACCTCACCACCGACCGGACAAAGCACTGAAACGCCTACCGATTTTACTGATGAGATTGATCCCGCTAAGCTCAAGGTTTTGGAAACCACTACTTATGAAGGGTATAAGTGCAAGGTTGTTGAAAGTACCTCGCAGGACGGTAAGGTAGTGGAAAAAGTATGGGTAAGTGTGGATTACGGTATTCCGCTCCGGATCGAGACAACTGACTCGGTAAACGGCAATACTGTGATGGAGTACAAAAATCTGAAGGTTGGGTCAATCCCGGCGGAAACCTTTAAGCTGCCGGCGGGTGTTGAAGTAACCGATATGAGTGAGATGATGAAGAATTTGCCTCAGGCGCCCAATGTGCCCGGTAAGCAGTAAGGCAATTTTAGGTTTAACCCGGGTTTGTTGAGTTTTTTATTCAGAAAGCAAAAAATGCAGCCGGTTTCGTTTACTTGCACGGAACCGGTTTTTATATTTGTACTCACAAAACAATAATTATTTAACCGGGTTAGTAAACAGAACGTAAACGGACAGATGAGGAACTTAGGAATACCAAAGATCAACTTGAATCGTTTTTCAACAATACCGCGGATGCCATAGCAATTATGGATCCGCAGTGTTATTTGCTGCAAGTTAATAAAGCTTTTGAGAAGATATTTGGCTGGACTTCACAGGAAGCTGTTGGAATGAAGCTACCAACTGTTCCTATTCATTTTATAGAAGATGTCGAAAATATCTTTCAAAAAATAAAAGCTGAAGGGCAAGCCATCTCGTATGAAGCCATTAGGCGCCGGAAAGACGGAAGTATTCTTGATGTGAGTGTCACAGTTTCACCGATTCTGGCTGAAGGGAAAACCACAATTCAGATTGCCGCTGTCCTTCACGTAAGTGAAAAGACTGTTGAAACTCACCGCAGAAATATAATGGGTAAGCTGGGCATACAAAACATAGCCGGGCTAACAAAATATGCCATTCGTGAAGGATTGACGTCTGTCTGAACAAGATAAGTTAAACACTTTATAAATAATATAATTAAGAGAAAGCAAAGGACAAAATACGGGATACTCCTATATCCCTGTAAGCACTTTTAGTATATAAGTGTAGGGATAGGGGGTATTTTTTTATATAGGTTTAATTGTAGGGACTAAATTGAGTATAAAAATCATCCTGGCTGACGACCACAAAATTGTACGTGATGGCCTCCGCTCCTTGCTTGAAAGACATCCTGGAATGGAAGTAATCGCAGAAACATCGGATGGCCGTGCGGCAGTACAATTGTCCCTGAAATATTCACCCGACGTTGTTATAATCGATGTTGCCATGCCCGTTTTGAACGGCATTGAAGCGACCAGGAGAATAAAGGCTGAAAGTCCCGGCACTAAAGTAATAGCCCTGTCAATGCATTCGGACAGAAGATTTGTGGTTGAGATGTTAAATGCCGGCGCGTCCGGGTACCTTTTAAAAGAATGCGCCTTTGAGGAACTGGTTGGCGCTGTCCATTCAATACTTGCCGGCAATAATTACTTGAGTCCAAGTATAACTGATGTAGCAATTAAAGATAAACACTGTGGCCATAAAGAAGCCTCGGGTTTTTTTGCCTTAACTCCAAGAGAACTTGAAGTGCTTCAACTTCTGGTTGAAGGGAGAACCACACTTCAAATTGCTGACATGCTCCGGATAAGTGAAAAAACAATAATAGCTCACCGCAGAAATATTTTTAGCAAGCTGGGCATACAGAGCCTGGCTGAGCTGATAAAATACGCCATTCGCGAAGGGTTCACCCTTATTTAACAACTCAATAAATATATTGAAAAAAGTCAGGAAATAAAAAGTATTAAATCAGGATTATGCCAATTCCACTGTAGATTCATTTTAGTTTATAAAAAACAAAGGGATATAAGAGTAGCTTTTATATGACATAATAGCTTACCCTTGCTAAATTTCTTCCCGACGCAACCTTTGTTGTTGATCAGGATAGAAAGGTACTATCCTGGAACAAGGCCATCGAGGAGATGACGGGGTTATACAAGAAAGATATCATCGGCCAGGGTGATTATGCTTATTCCGTGCCATTTTTCGGAGAGTCAAGGCCGCTCTTAATAGACCAGCTTTTTTCGGAAAAGAGCGTACTAGAGTATGAAATAGAGTTAAGTAAAAAAAATATTATAAGAAAAGGTAAAAAGTTGTCTGTTGAGATTTTCGCTCCTAACTTGTCTAAAGGAAAAGGCGCTTTTCTAAAGGAAACAGCCTCACCTCTCTTTGATGCTAACGGTAAACTGGTTGGGGCCATTGAGTCTATTCGCGACATCACTGAAAGGAAACAATCTGAAGAAGCAATTAAACAAAGCTACAGGAATTTGCAGAAAACCATGGAAGGCACAGTTCGCGCGATAGTAGCGCTGGCCGAAAAAAGAGATCCATATGCAGCAGGTCACCAGACGAGGGTGTCCAGGTTAGCCTGCGCCGTCGCCAGGGAAATGGACCTGCCCGGAGAACAAATTGAAGGCATCCGTGTGGCCGGACTCCTTCATGATATCGGTAAGGTATATATTCCCACTGATATCCTCAATAAGCCCACCCGGTTAACAGACATAGAAATGATGCTGATAAAAACACACCCCAGCGTTGGCAGCGAGATCCTGGAAATAATCCCTTTCAATTGGCCAGTTGCCCAAATAGCGCTTCAGCATCATGAAAGGCTAAATGGTTCCGGGTACCCGGCGGGTCTTTCAGGTTCAGAAATACTGCTGGAAGCAAAAATTTTGGCCGTGGCTGATGTCGTGGAAGCCATGTCGAACCATCGTCCTTACAGGCCGGCTCTTGGTAAAGATAAGGCTCTTGAGGAAATCTGCAACAATAGCGGTATCCTTTATGATTCTGATGCGGTAGATGTTTGTTTGAGGGTTTTTACCAAGAACGACTTTAAGTTTACTTAGATGTGAGGATTGTAAAATTAATGTAGCCGGGGTAAACCCGGAGGATGTGATATCTTTGGATGATGTGGATTACGGTAAGTTTTAGGATTAATCCGCCGCTGGGCACAGCTTTGCCTGCCCGGCGGTATTTATATGCCGGTGAGAATTCACCGGTTTATTTTTCCACCCCGCTTCGTTGCCAAACCAGCCGGTGTCGATTATAATTTTAATATCTATGAAAAGATTTCCTGAACTTAATCAAAAACTATGGAAAGTAAAAACGCCCTTCCCTGTTTTAAGCCGTATTCTTGCACGCCAGCTGGGTGTTTCGCAGGTTGTTGCCCAACTGCTGATCAACCGGGGTATTCACACAACTGAACAGGGACGACTCTTCCTCAGTAGTGATCTTGCCAGTCTCCACCAACCATTTCTTTTCAGAGATATGGATAAGGCAGTAAATAGAATAATCAGTGCAGTTAATGCAGGAGAAAAAATACTGGTATATGGTGATTATGACGCGGATGGTTTAACCGCAACCGCGCTGCTGGTTAAAGTATTTAAGGAGCTTGGCCGGGATGTGTCATATTATGTGCCAAACCGCCTGGTAGAGGGGTACGGCGTGCACCTGGAAGTCCTGCGAAAAGCAAGGGAGGCTGGAACGAGCCTCGCAATCACTGTGGACTGCGGCATCAGCGCCCTTGCAGAGGCGCGCTGGTCCGGGGAAAATGGTTTGGATTTGATCATAACTGACCATCATGAGCCGCCGGCTGAAGTGCCACAGGCCTTTGCCCTGCTGAACCCCAAAATACCCGGCTGCGAGTACCCGTTTAAAGAACTGGCGGGGGTGGGTGTGGCCTTGAAATTGGCCCAGGCCTTGCTTGAGGCTGCAGGCAGGGGAAGCGTAGCGTGGCAGCGATACCTGGATCTGGCCTGCCTGGGTACAGTAGCAGACATCGTTCCGTTACATGGAGAGAACCGGATTCTGGTTAAACATGGCTTACAGGTGCTGGCGCGTACTAAAAGCCCAGGCTTGGAAGCTTTAATGTCGTCCAGTGGTATAAAAAAAGAGGATCTTGGACCGCGCGAGGTCGGTTTCGGCCTGGCCCCCAGATTGAATGCCGCGGGCAGGATCGGCAGCCCAGATCTGGCGTTAAAGCTGCTGCTGACTGATAATACTGAAGAAGCATGGGAACTGGCCTGTGTCTTAAACAAAGGAAATCAGGAGAGGCAGAGAATAGAGTCTGCCGTACTGGGGGAAGCGCTGGGGCTTTTGGAGGAAAGACCCGATATGGGCCAGTCCCGGATAATAACACTGGCCTCTGAAAACTGGCACCCTGGTGTAATTGGCATAGTCGCCTCACGCCTGACAGAACGTTTTTACCGACCAGTTTTTTTGTTGTCACTGGAAGGCGATGAGGGGAAGGGATCCGCGCGGAGCATACCCGGTTTTAATATTCACCAGGCCCTGTCTTACTGCCAAAAGCACCTGCTGGATTTTGGCGGGCACGAGATGGCTGCCGGGTTCGCTATAAAAAGAAGCAATATTGAAAGCTTTTATGAGGAATTAAAAATTTATGCGGAAAAGGTCCTCGGAGACAGAAAGCTGATGCCGCTGCTGGATGTAGACGGCTTTATAGACATAACCCAGGTCTCCGAAGAACTGGTTAACGAAATAATAAAACTTAGCCCCTATGGGCATGCCAACCCGTACCCGCTGCTGGCCTGCCGCAAGGCAACACTCGTGGAAAGCCGCGGTGTGGGGAAGGGAGCGGCTCACTTGAAACTGCGCCTGCGTACAGATGCAGCCGACCTGGACGGTATAGGTTTTAATCTCGGCGCTTACGCGGAGGTTCTGGCTGCCGCTGAATCAGTCGATATCGCCTTTGTGCCGGGCATGAATGAATACAACGGCCGGCGCAGTGTGCAAATTGAGGTTAAAGATTTCGGGAACCCGGCTTTACTTGATGGATTAGAACAACTTCAGGAGGGGACACTCTCAGTTAAAGACGGAATTGGGGAAGAACTATTTATTCCTGATTTTGTTCTGGGTAAATTTAAAGACTTAAATAATGGGAGATACTCCAATAGGGCAGCATTGAGCAGCCGGATTCAGGATGTTGAGTTAATTGATCGCCGCAATTCAGGTGACCGGCCCACCCTGCTGGCCAGGCTCGCATCAGCCGGTGACTTTACTTTAGTTGTGGCTTCGTGCGCTTACCAGGTGATCGAGCTGGCCCACCATATTAAGCTGGCCAGGCCTGATTTGAAGGGGAAAGTAGCCTGTTGTTATCAGCGCAATCAGAAGCACAAAGAATCTGTTCTGACAGCCCTGTGCGAAACAGGTGAGGCTGTCGTTCTGGTCGCCACCCCTGAGGCAGCCTCTCAAGCCTGTTTCAGTGCGGGGCAAGTGCTATTGTATAACCTGCCCTACGACCTGCAGAGTATTAATGCTTCGATTGAACATATTGCACCTGGCGGCAGGCTGCACTTTTTATGCAGTGATGAGGATTTTCAGGATAATTTGCTGGGACTTGAGTCTATGCTCCCGGGCAGGGAGTACCTGGCCAGTATCTATCATTTACTGCGCCGGGAGAAAAAAGAGTACCTGACAGCGGATCTAAAACTGCTCCGCACAGCCATGGTAGGCGCGGGGTTTATCCATATGGGAGCCTGTACTTTAAAGGTTGCTTTTACTGTCCTAAGTGAGCTGGGCTTGCTGAATTTTGAAACCAAGGATGATTTTGTGCGTTTTCATTTATTACCGGCGCCCGCAGTTAAAAAAGATCTATTTCAATCACCAACATACAAGTTTCTTTACGGAATTAAAGAGGATTCTATCAGCTTCATGCGGAAATTTTTAAATGAACCTGTAAATAACCTATTGTTATTTTAGCGGATCGCTTAAGGGAGGTTATTAAATTGGACCTTTTTAAAAGTAAAATAAGAGAGATGCCGGACTTCCCCAGGGAGGGTATTAATTTCAAGGACGTTTCCACCCTGCTCCTTGACGGAGATGCCTACAGGCAGGCAATTCAGGAACTGGCTACCCAGTGCAGGCACAAACAGGCCGATCTGATCGTGTGCCCAAAACAGCGGGGCTTGATTATAGGCGCGCCCCTTGCTTATATCCTGGGGACAGGACTGGTTACGCTGTGTTTACAGGGAAATGAACCTGAGGAAGATTTGACCCGCCATTACGACCTGGAATTTGGCGGCAGGTCCATTGAATTGAACCGGGATTTGATCCAGCCCGGCATGAAAGTCCTGGTTGTGGATGAGTTGATTGCCACGGGCGGGACTACTGTCGCCACTGTTAAGGTCATTGAGGAACTGGGCGCGGAGGTTGTTGGGACTGTCTTTCTTATTGAACTTACAGGTCTTGGCGGCAGGGTAAAGCTGCAGGATTACGACACTATTTCACTGGTCCAGTACAACTACTAAAAAAAGCAGGCTAGGCAGTAGTCTAAAGGAAAATGATGTTATGGAAAACACGTTCCCTATGCCGGAATTAGGCTCCCAAGTAGTGGATACAGTAAGGCCGGGAGACCGCAATAAGCCATTAAAGCTTCATGACGAGGATTTGGCTGTCTCATTGGCAGATCTGATTAAACGTATTGAGGTTTATAACCCCAAGGTGGATATTTCTGTCATTAAGAGCGCGTATGAGTATGCCGAAGAAGCCCACCGGGAACAAAAGCGGTTTTCCGGTGAACCTTTCATTGTCCACCCGTTGGAAGTGGCAAAAATTCTGGCTGAGCTTGAACTGGATCAAGAGACCATTGTAGCGGGTTTTCTGCATGATGTGGTAGAGGACACCGGGATTACCCTGGAAAATATAAAAGAGAAGTTTGGCAGCGAAATTGCCCTGCTGGTGGACGGTGTAACCAAGCTCAGCAGGATCGAGTATAAATCAAAAGAGGAACAGCAGGTGGAGAACCTGCGCAAAATGTTCCTGGCTATGGCCAAGGATATCAGGGTTATTCTGATCAAACTTGCCGACCGCCTGCACAACCTGCGCACCCTTAAATACCAGGGCGAGCCCAAACAGAAGGAAATAGCAGGTGAAACGCTTGAAGTTTTCGCCCCGCTGGCGCACCGGCTGGGGATTTATAGGATAAAGTGGGAACTGGAAGACCTGGCTTTTAGATATATAGAGCCGGAAAATTATTTTGCGCTGGTTGAGAAGATTGCCAAAACCCGTGATAAAAGAGAAGAATATATCCGCCAGGCTATTTCCACCCTGACCGAAAAACTAGCCGCCATGGGTATTGAAGCAGATATCCAGGGCCGGCCCAAGCACCTCTACAGTATCTATTGTAAAATGCTGAAACAGCAGAAGGACGTCAGTGAGATTTATGATGTTATGGCTGTGCGCTGCCTGGTGGAAACCGTGCGTGACTGCTATGCCGCCCTTGGCATTGTGCATACCATGTGGACACCGATTCCCGGGCGTTTTAAGGATTTTGTCGCCATGCCCAAGTCAAACATGTACCAGTCTATCCACACAACAGTAATTGGTCCCCAGGGCGAGCCGTTAGAGATCCAAATCCGCACCCGTGAGATGCACCGCACCGCCGAATACGGCATTGCCGCCCACTGGCGCTATAAGGAAGGCGGCAGGGGGGACCGCGAGTTTGAGAAGAAACTGGCCTGGCTGCGCCAGTTGCTGGAGTGGCAGCATGATCTGGGTGACGCCAGGGAGTTCATGGAAAGTCTGAAAATTGACATTTTCGCTGATTCAGTTTTTGTTTTTTCACCTAAAGGTGACGTGGTGGAACTCTCGGCAGGGTCAGTCCCTTTGGACTTTGCCTACCGGATTCACACCGATGTCGGGCACCGTTGTATAGGAGCCAAGGTTAACGGGCGGATCGTTACCCTGGATTATAAACTGAAAAACGGTGACATTGTAGAGGTGCTTACCTCTAAAAACAGCGCCCCTAAGCGGGACTGGCTGAACATTGTGCATACTTCCAACGCCAAGACAAAGATCAGGCAGTGGTTTAAAAAAGAGCACCGGGATGAGAGTATAATAAAAGGGAAAGATTACCTGGAACGTGAAGTCAAAAAACAGGGTCTGGAAGTTGATTTGTTAAAAGGCGATAAGCTGCAGGAAGTCGGTAAGAGGTTTAATTTTTTAACTCTTGATGACCTGTACGCCGCTATAGGCGACGGTCAGCTGACGGCAAACAGCGTCCTGTCTAAAATAAAGACAGAGAATAAAAATGAAAAAAAGGGCTTGCTGGCAGAAGAAGTCCAGGTCTTAAAAAGCGAAGTAAGGCCTTCTCAGGGATGGGGCAAACCTACCCAGGGGATTAGGGTCAGGGGGATCGACAATCTATTAATCAGGCTTTCTCACTGCTGCAACCCTGTTCCCGGTGATCCTATCGCAGGTTATGTAACCAGGGGCAGAGGTGTTTCGATTCACCGTACCGACTGCAGGAACCTGCTTACTTATCAGCAGTATGAGAGAGAACGGCTGGTTGAAGTGGTTTGGGATAAAGAATTTACTGAGCCTTTTCAGGTAAAACTTGAAATTAACGGTTTGGACCGGTCTGGTTTTTTAAGCGATGTTATGGCTATTCTTGTTGAGATGAAAATAAGCGCCAACTGGGTGACCGCGCGGGGCAAGAAAGACGGCGGCGCGGTGATCGAACTTGTCCTGGAAATGAAAGGCCTGGAACAGCTTGAGCATATATTCAACAAAATTAAACGGGTTAAAGATGTTTATGATGTACGGCGGGTAAGTTTCAGCGCCCAACCGGAAAACCCGTTGAACTAGGCGGGGGTGAGGTATTTGCGGGCGGTAGTGCAAAGGGTTGCCCGCGGTTCAGTAGCGGTAGACGGCCGGGTCGTGGGTGAAATCGGCCGGGGCTTAGTTGTTTTGTTGGGTGTGGGCCGCGGTGATACCACGGGCGAAGCGAGTTATCTGGCTGATAAAATCGCGAACCTGAGGGTATTTGAAGATGCTGACGGTAAAATGAATCTTTCTGTAATCGACACCGGGGGAGCGGTGCTGGCAATCTCCCAGTTTACCCTTTATGGTGACTGCCGCAAGGGAAGAAGGCCTGGTTTTTCTGAGGCCTGCTCACCCGATGAGGCAAAGGAGTTGTATAATATTTTTGTAAAGGAGTTGGAAAAACTAGGTTTGAAGGTGGCTACAGGTTGTTTCCGCGAGCATATGACTGTGGAAATCATAAACGACGGTCCGGTAACCCTGCTACTGGACAGCAAAAAGAATTTCTAATTAAATGGAGGGATTTGATACCAGTGATATTTCGAGGGCTTTCCGTAGGAGCGATGGATTCAAACTGTTACATTATCGGCGATCAGGGTGAAGGAATAGTAGTAGATCCTGGCGCTGAGGCTAAAAGGATCCTAAAGGCAATAGACAATTTGGGGCTGAAAATAAAAGCCATAGTATTGACCCACGGTCACATTGACCATATCGGGGCTTTGGCTGAAGTGCAGGATGCCACAGGCGCAGAAGTGTGGATTCATGCTGAAGACGCCCAACAGCTTACAGACGCCAGCAAAAACCTGTCTATCTATGTCGGGCCGAAGTTGTCTGTAAAAGCAGCCGACCGGCTGCTGCAGGACGGTGAGATCATAAAAGTCGGGGATCTGGAAATAGAGGTGATTCATACCCCGGGTCACACCAGGGGCGGTATAACCCTTAAATGCGGCCAAGACTTGCTTATTACCGGGGACACGCTTTTTGCCGGCTCAGTGGGTCGCTCGGACTTCCCTGGGGGCAGCCACAGCCAGTTGATTGCTTCTATCAAAAATAAGCTGCTAAAATTCCCGGACGAGACATTAGTCTACCCCGGCCACGGGCCTGCTTCCACAATAGGAGAAGAAAAAAAGCACAACCCTTTTCTTAGATAGACCACAAATAGCGCCTGCCATAAAGCAGGCGCTTTTTAAATTTAGTCGATATTCAGGTAGTTAAGCAGTTCGTGCAGTCTTCCTTTGAAATCTGGCTGCCAGGTTGAATCCCCCTTGTCGATCAGGTAATCAGTTACCAGGAAGGTTTTTATGCCAAGGCTTGAAGCGATTAAATCCATAGTGGTGTCGTTGCCCACCATTAACACACGATGGCCGGGGAGCCCGATTTTTCTTAGAATTTCGTCGTAATAGCAAGGGTTTGGCTTGCAATAGTGGCTATCCTCGTAAGCAGTCACCAGTTCCCATGGGAAACTGTCAACACCTGCCCACCTCATCCGCTCCATAATCGCTTTATAGGGGAAGACAGGATTTGTTGCCAATACCAGGCGGTAGCCGTGACCCGCCAGTTTCCCGACTACTTTTCCGGCAACCGGGTCAGGTGTGGTATAGGATCTCAACTCTTTATACTCATGAGTATAAAAATAATCGAATAATGGTGTCAGCTCAGCGGCAGGGCGGTTTACCAGCGGCACAAAAGTCTCCATGAATACTTCCTGGTTGGTTTTCCCCGGGCGGCTGTTATGTATCATTGCTCCTGTCGCTGCAAGGAGAGATTTTTTCATCTGGTCCGGCGGTACTATTTCCTTAAATTTTTTGGTTAGCACCTTAAAATATTGACTCATAAATTCTTTCATGTCCATGGGCAGCAGAGTCCCGTCAAGGTCGAATAAAACTGCTTCTATTTTGATATGGCAGCACCTTCCTCTACGTACAACCTTACATCCGGTAATTCATAAATCAACTGACTGGCCCGATATAATGTAAAAATTTAATGAAAAGTGGGTTTCGGGCTGTCAGGTGGCGGCGCGCAGTGTTCACAGCCGCATGCCCCGTCATGTTTCTTTTTGGGCCTGAGGCCTGAAGACTCTATGGCCTCCACAACCTGGGAGCGGATGTTGGCAATGTATATTTCCCGCAGTCTCTTTTGTTCAGCTTTTTCCTCCCCGGTAAGGCCGCCATCCCGCTGTTTGCGGGCCAGCTCGTTGATCCGGTCGACCAGTTCCTTGGTTATCAACTACATTCACCTCTTGCCTGCAATATACTTTCTGTTAAGGTATTATACCACCCGTTGAAAGTCTGAATCCAGGCTCAGAATAAAAGTAAACTAATACGGCAGTCAATCAGAGCTGACGCATGAATCTAAAGATTTATAACTGACAAGGTTTATAAGAGTTGGGGAGAAAAAGTTTTTCGCAAAATAGCACTGGACACCACAAAATAAATATGAGACAATAGTGTGGGAAATTTTAAAAAGGAGCCACACTATGACGATACATGAAGATTGGCCTGAGGAAGTTCTCTTGAACGGACGCATTTTTACAAGGGAAGAACTGGAACACATTAAGGAAGTGATCCGGTTGTTTCCCCGATTGAGTCAAAAGGAATTGGCGCATACGCTATGTGAAACCCTGTCGTGGTATGGACCAAACGGGAAACCAAAGCTGGAATCTTGCCGCGAGTTACTGCGAAAGCTGGAGGCGAAGGAATGGATTCGCCTTCCGGAAAAAAGAAAGGCGACTTCTTCAGGGAAAGAAACAGTCATCATCGGAACTGCTACCGAACC
>NZ_QFFZ01000047.1 GCF_004369225.1 Pelotomaculum propionicicum | reverse complement strand
GGAGCCTGATGTTGAACATGCCTCTTATTTTATGAAAAAACTTGTCACCGACAGTCATTTCTATCAAATAATCGGTTTGAGCGGGCAGAAAACCATCCATACAGAATATTCTCCAAAAGTAGTGGGCTCAATGATTAAAGAACGCCTTGAAAGATTAAGTCAATTATGATGATAGACCTTGTGAATTTTGAAAGGCCGGGCGGAGCATGACAATACTTATTACCGGCGCAACTGGTTTTGCCGGCAGGCACCTGATTGATTGTCTTCATGCCAAGGGGGCAAGGGATATCTATGGCACTTATCATTCACGGGAGCCGGGACAGGCGGTAACTTCAGTCCTAAACTTGAGGCAGTTGGATATTACAGACGGTGAGAAGGTTAATCAACTAATAGATGAAATCAGGCCAAAGGAAATTTATCATTTAGCGGCAGTTTCAGCCACTACCGTGGATGAGCCAAAGCTTTATTACCAGGTCAATTTTAGTGGGACTGTGAACCTGCTTGAAGCGGTCAGGCAAATCGTTCCATACTGCCGGGTTCTTTATGTCAGCTCCGCCAATATATATGGTCCTGTGCCGGAACAGGAGCAGCCTATCCGGGAGGAGCAGGCGCTCTGCCCGGTGAATCATTATGCGGCAGCCAAAGCATCAGCTGATTTGGTTTCCCTCACTTACGGTATAAACGGCTTGAAGGTAATTCGGGTGCGTCCGTTTAATCATACCGGACCCGGTCAGGAGAACTCTTTTGTTTGCTCACGGATGGCTCAAATGACCGCTGAGATTTCAATGGGCTTGAGAGAGCCGGTAATTGAGGCGGGAAATCTCGCGGCTGCCAGGGATTTCACTGACGTGCGTGATGTTGTTGAGGCATATCGCCTGTTGCTGCAAAAAGGGTGCCCAGGTGAAGTTTACAACGTTTGCAGTGGAGAGGTTTATTCCGTAAGAGAGATTATATCTTTATTCAGTCAACTGGCGGGAATAGAAATTAGGGTTAAAAGCCGCCCAGACTTGTTGCGAGGCACGGATATTGCAATGCTGCGGGGCTGCCGCGAAAAAATCACCAGGGAAACAGGTTGGCGGCCGAAGTTTAATTTGTTAACGACTTTAAATGATTTATTCTTTTTTTGGAAACGCAGGCTGGAGAACCATATTGTCAAAGGATGAAATAAATGTTATTTGCTTACCTTTTGCATATAAAATGCCAGTAAGGCATCTGAGGCGAAACAGTAACACCGGTAAAGGTGTCAAACAAAGTATTTATTTGCGTTTTGCTGAAGCGTTGTTCAATTCGTGTAAAGAAACGATCGTATACATCCTGGCAAATACCCTTAAAACTCTTCCCGTTATAAGCCTCGTATAATGGAATATATTTAGCTAATCCCACCGGCTTCAAAATTTTCCCCAAAAGGATAAGCGGCATGTAAATACCGGCAGCGGCCAACCAGGTAAAGATATTACGGAATAGCGGATTTCTGGCCTTCGATAAAGGCATTCTCATCATTGACACTATGCCAAGAAGAATACGGAAATGTAAAGGCCGGTTATCCAAAGCATAATAGAGGTAAATTAATATATCCTGAGCAAATATTTTTAAGTTCCTTACTTCATCAAGCGCATTAGTGGGCAAATGGTGTAATACACCCAGGCAGAATAAGAAATCAGCAAAATCATTTCTAAATGGCATTCGTTTTATATCGCCCATAAAAAATATTGCGTTGTCTGTATCCCTAAGGTTGTTTCTAGCTACAAAGATCGCCTCGGAAAAGTCTAAAAGAACTAATTCGCGGCATTTATCCTTTATAAAGAAACTCCAGCGGCCAATGCCACAGCCCAGGTCGCACACCCTGGAATCCGACAAATCCGATAAGTTAACTAAATCAAAGTATTGTAAGAAGGTATTTTCATGTTCGGGCAATATATCAGGATATTTTTTCCATTCCTCGCTGAAAGTAAATTGAATATCTTCGGCAAAATCGAGTAACTGTTCTTCATTTTTACATTTACTATTCAGTATGGGAGGGTATTGCGCAGGATCAAGGAGAATAATAACATCATCAACAATTGGATAAGATCGGCCATCAACAACTAAACGATCATTTTCCAGGATTATCTCCTTCGCGCCAAAAATGTCTTTAAGGCTCTCTATCTTATCATTGTAATAAATAACATCACCTTCTTTTTTATTTATATACTACTGCCATAACGCTTAATCCAGTAATCCGCGCGTTTTTATTTCCCGTGCAACCAGTTCGGCGGCCGTTTCGGCGCCTTCAGTGTTCCAGTGAGTGTCATCAAAGTGATATAGATCTTTCCCTTGCCCGATGGCGGTCCGAAATGGATCTTTTAAGTTTACAGCAATTACATTGTTTTTTTGCAGTTCCCTGGTCAGGCTCTCAATAAAATGAGCGTCATTTTTTAATTTTTTTTCGCCGGTAATTCCTTCATAATAGGCGTCATATTTGTCGGGAACGGCAAAAAAAATGAGAGTTACGCCGCTGTTCTTTAATTCCCTGTCAATGCGTGTAATAAATTCAACAGAGCGCTCCAAGTCTTGAGATGAATTCAGCCGCTGGAAGGATATCAAATCGTTCTTATAGAACAGCAGTTCTTTGCCGTTATCAAGTTTTGCGATATCCGCATCGCCGATCAGCGGTTCGCCGGTAAGGGAGTAGGATAAATTGTTAATGACAAATTTCAGGTTGGATGAATTAACGATCTTTAATTGTTTGTTAAAATTCTGCTGGCGGTTCCACTGGTCAACCAGCTCCATTTTTTTCTTGGACTCTGCAAAATAATAGTCATAATATTCCATATTAAAAGTGTCTGCCTTAATATTCCTTTCGACCGCTTCCCAGACCAGGATTTTGGCTTCTTTTTTAAAATCGCTCAGCAGGAAGGTGAAGGGATCCTCGACACCGTTGGCGGCCATGTTGTAACAGTTTATGTTTAATTTATTCTTAAGCAGGTCGGTAAACCGCCTGTCATCGCCGTTGCACAACATAAAGGAGTCACCGACCACTACCACCGGGTATTGTTTGCTCTTATCGTTATTCTTGTTTAAGTATCCCAACCGGTCGGAAGTGTCAACATTTACTCGTTCTGTTCCCAGCCGGTAAAGGTAAGAGAGCCGCGCCAAATCCCCGATAGTAACAACCTCAACATGCTTTAAGGGTTCATGTCTGCCGGTAATGGCGGAGCGCTTGATAATTCTTTCCGGCCATGCCAGGGCTTCTTTTGTAAATTGATATAAAATTAAATGAACAAGTAAAAACAGAGTTACAACTATACACGATAATTGAACAAAACGTTTAAAAGACATTTTCCCACCCGGCCTTAAAATTGGAAATATAAGAATTCGCTGGGATTATCAATCATGGTTAAGGAGATTAGAGCGAGAGCAATGGTAAACAACAGCCATTTCAACTGTGGTTTGATATTATTTGCCAGGTAATTTGAGTTTGGCAGAACATTGACGGCAATAAGAGCCAGCAGTATGTAAAAAACCTCTGCTTTTGTCGCGTATTTTGGATGCAGGTTAATCCCGTTCAGGCCGGCGCACCCATATAAAACATTCAGCGCGTTTCCCAGGTCCTTTGCCCTGAAAAATATCCAGGCCACCGAGACGGCGGTGAATGTAATCAATCTTCCCATTAGCCAGTGAATTTCCATTTTTATCGCTCTGAATCCGTGGTTGACGCATAAATAAAGACCGTGTAATCCGCCCCATATGACAAAGTTCCAGCCCGCTCCGTGCCACAACCCCCCCAGCAGCATGGTAACCATCAGATTAAAGTATTTTCTCGGCTTGCCGAGCCTGTTTCCCCCCAGGGGAATATACAGGTAATCTTTTAGGAATCTTGATAAGGTCATATGCCACCTGCGCCAGAAGTCGATAATGTTATTCGACTGATATGGTGAATCAAAGTTATTCGGCATCTTTATATTAAATAAATAAGCCAACCCCAGCGCCATGTCGGTGTAACCGGAAAAGTCAAAGTATATCTGCATAACATATGAAAGTGTTCCCGCCCATGCGTCGATGAAGGTCGGATGCTCCGCCAGGTCAAAAACCGCGGATACATGAGGGGAAAAGTAGTCAGCTATTATTACTTTCTTGGATAAACCAATAAAAAATAACAGGATACCGGTGGATATATTCCGGTAATTTACCTGAAATGTTTTTTGATCCGTAAACTGCGGTATGATTTCTTTGTGGTATACGATTGGACCGGCAATCAGGTGCGGAAAGAATAATACAAATAAACTGTATGTAATAAAGTCGTACTTAATTGTCCTATCCCTGTAAATATCCACAATGTAAGCTATCTGGGTAAAGGTAAAAAAAGAAATTGCCAGGGGCAAAATAATGTTTAGAGAGCTTATGTCTGTATGAAAAACTCTGTTTATGTTATTAATAAAGAAGTTGCAATATTTATAGTATGTTAATAAAAGCAAATTAAAAGATATTCCGGCAATTAAGATATATTTCTTTCCTGTTTTACTTATTAGATGACCGGTTAAATAGTTTAATGAAATGCTGAGAGCAATTAATAAAACATATTTATAATTCCAGTAACTATAGAATAAAAGTGACATCAAAACCAGGGAAAATATTGCCGGGCGATTAAGTCCCTTATTTATGCAGAAATAAAAAATAAACAGAGTCAATGGCAAAAAAATAAATATAAATTCAAAACTGTTAAAAAGCATAATGCTCCCCTGTAAATTTATTAATTATACCGGTAAAGGTGAATTAAGGGAAAGTTAACCCTTTCCCTTATTCATTATTGTGCGGGTTTTACAACGAGTTTCTGTTCCCCGTATTCAAGCACCAGTTCCCTTTCCATCCACTCGGCGAAACCGCCGTCGTAGTTCTTCACGCTGGGGTAACCCATAAGTTCGTGTATAACGTACCATTGCAAAGAAGACAGCACTCCGTCGTTGCAGTAGACCAGCACTTTTTTATCCGGAGTAACGCCTTTCGCGGCCAACATAGCCGCCAACTCCGACTGCGTCTTAAAGGTTAAGTCCTCGTTCAGAATATCGTTGACATTGATATTGACACTGCAGGGTATGTGCCCGGCTAGATATTCATTCTGGGAACGGGCGTCGACAATTATGGTGTTTGGTGTGTAATTAAGAATTGAGTCCACAACCTCTTCCAGGTTTGTATAGATACTGGGGTCGCTTTTTGCTGGATTGACGGCAAATTGGGACGGTGTGACTGCCGGCAGCGCACCGGTCACTTCGTAACCAGCCGATTTCCATTTCTCAAACCCGCCGTCAAGGATCTGTATCGGAATTTCACAACCATACATCTTTAACATCCAGTAGATCCGAGCTTGTGACCCGTCATTACCGTATAGAACGATTTTTTTCTGATTGTTGACACCTTTTCCCCCCAGGCAATTTTGTAACTGTAAAGGAGTCGCTACTCTATCAAAGAAGACGGGATGCGAAAACTCATCGTGCAGAATAGGGATAGCCCCGGGTATATGACCGAAGGGGTAAGTCGCCGCGAAGACCTGATAACTCCTGCCGCGTGTATCAAGGATCACCAGGCTGGGGTCTTTAAGATTGTTATTTAACTCGTGAACGCTGATGACAGCCTCCGGCTTGGTATATTCAGAAATTTTCTCCGCAGCCAGTTCAGCCGGAGTTTTTTGCCTTGGTTGCTGGGCGGGTTTTGAGCTGCGTTTGCAGCCGGCCAGGATGCCAAGGGTGGCAGTTAAAATAAAAATAGCAACCAGGCAGGAAATCAAAAACGGTAGTCTTTTTTTGTTCATATTTCTTTCACACTCCGTAATATTTTATTAAGTTTTAAAAGTCTTATTTACACAGCCCTCCTTTTATTTGCAGAATGTTAAGTTTTTTAAAATTTCGCCTAAAGCATTCATGGTCATTAGTTGCTAGGAAAGGAAAACATTGGCTATTATTGAATCTATACACTATACTATGAGGCTAATGTCTATTTTGCTAACAAATTTCAGAATCTGGTTGCTTGCTTCATAATATTAGAATTAGGTCATAAATATTGATTTAAAGGAGAATAGTACCATTTAAATGTTAATTGTTTGACAAAAAGGAAGAGAAGGTTTTTTTACCTTCCCTTCAGAGTATCGACAAATTCAAATACTTCAAAGTCCATGGTGTTTGAAGCCAGCTGCTCCATTGAGACGTGAGACGTAAGAGTTGAAGGTGCGGCTTCAGCCGCACATTTGGCGGGATGAATCCCGCCCGAAAGCGGAACGGGGACACACCTCTATTTGGAGCCTGCCTTCGAAGCTGAGGAATGTCCCCAATTAGTGGAATACCCGGATACTCACGTCCCACGACAAACGACTCAAGACAAAATTGACCCACGACCTAAAAGGGAAGGTTTTAACCTTCCCTTTATTGTGAGGTTTTATTTAAATTGCTGTCAGTCGTACATCCCTGCTTGACCCACTCGTATAAAGCCCCATCATAGAGTTTAACACTCGGATATCCCAGAAGTTCGGAAAGGGCGAACCAAACCAGGGAGGAGCTGACTCCCGAATCACAGTAAACAATAATATTCTTATTTTTCACGATGTTTTTACCTTCGGCAAGCGCCTTTAAATCCTGAGCCGGCTTAAATGTTTGGTCGCTATTCAGCAGTTCAGCGTAATAAAGGTTAACGCTGCCGGGGATGCGTCTGTATGAGTAATCATCCTTATAGCGGGCATCCACAATAATGTAATTTCCGCTGCCTACGGCTGCTTTTACCTCAGTCATGCTTGCAAGCATCTGCTCGGTTTTTGATTTGTCCAAATCAAACTCAAAAGTTTCGGGACGGCGGGGGGAATTGGCAGGGGTAATGTCGTAGCCGGCCTCCTTCCACTTATCCAGGCCGCCGTCCAGAATTTTTACATTGTCATAGCCGTACATCTTCAGGGCCCAGTACAATCGCGCCTGCAGGCCGTCATTTCCATAAAGAACGATGGCGCTGTCGTTGCTGACGCCCAATCCTCCCAGAAGATTCTGCAGTTGAAGCGGAGGGGCTATCCGACCAGTATATGTGGGGTGGGAGTAGTGTTCGTGCAGGATTGGCACTGCCCCGGGTATGTGACCTTGCGGATAAGAAGACTGAAAAACTGCGTAGCTTCGACCGCGAGTGTCAAGGATAAAGGTACCGGGGTCGTAGATTTTTTGATTTAGATCGTAGACGCTGATAAGTGCTTCGGGGTGGGCATAGCCCGATATTTTTTCTGTGGCGGCCAGGCGGAATGCCGGGTCTTCTTTCTTTTCTTCCACCTGGGCGGGTGTGGTAGGTATGGTTACCACAGATTGCTTTTTGCGATTGCAGCCCCCAAGTACAAAGGTTCCGATAATGATCAGAATGATCAAAACAACCGTAAAAATACCTTTTACAGCTATTAACCCTTTTCTTTTATCAGATCTTTGTACTTCCATAATGGGTTCCCTTAAGAACATTTGCACCACCTTTCTCAAATGTATCCGGAGTCTGGATTCTCAGAAATATCTTATGAAATGAATGCGTAATAAGTTACCATCTTTGAACGGACCATGGACGAGAGGTTACTGTAACACGCCTGTTTAGCCCGACATAAAATAACAAAGACTGAAGTTGGTTTTCGAGGAGGGAGAGCAAGCCTCATGTGGCTCTTGGAGTTGTCTGAGAACCCTTATGTCAATAAAATAGTTATTTTCATTTTGTCAGGAATAGAACATATTTGGTTTGTTGCATTAATTTCAACCGCCGTTCTTACGGCTCTTTTTGTGATTATAACATTGGCCCAGATTGAAGCGAGAAGAAAGGTAAAATCCAAGTGGTTTGCTTGGACCTTTTGTTCCCTTGCTATACTGGCAGGGCTAATAATTCTTAAGCCCAGGGGAAATATGGAACAAGTTCAGTACATGCCTACACCTTCTCTGGTTCAGGAAGATGCCGCAAAGCAAAATGATACAGCAACTAAGGCCTCTAAGTCTACGGGCTCTACAACCAGCCAGACTGGGGCGGGGAAATCACAAGGAACGGCTGGTAATACCCAGGGTACACAAAAGCAGTCCAAGACCACTCCGGATAAAAATCAGGCGCAGCAGGCAGGCAAGGGTACTACGGCGCAAAGTCAGGGACCGCAAACCATTCAAGATCAGCTTGCCAGTTCGCTTCAAAAGAAAAATAGTAAAGACGGTAAGGTTGAGTACAGGGACCCTGTGCTTGAGGAAATTCTAGAACAAAAGCGGCAAGCGGAAGAAGAAAGTAAAGAGTCCTCTTCAGAGGAATCCCCGGCACAAGAGTCCGATGATGCCGGCGCCATGATCCCAACGGATCAGGAAAATATCGATTTAGAAGAAGATAACCAAAAGGGAGAACAACAAGCAGTAAAAGTCAAAATTCTTGTGTCTTCCCTTAATGTCAGGGATAAAGGAGGCTTTGACGGTAGAATCATCGGGACGTTAAATACAGGCGATATTGTAGAAGTTATAGATAAAAATGAAACCGGTGAATGGATCAGGATTAAGTTAAACGACGGACAAATAGGGTGGGTTTTAAAAAACTACATACAAATATTACTTTAAGTTAAAAATTTTTTGATTGGCGCTTTGACTCGCTAGTCTATGACTTATTAAGTAACGCCAACAAATTATATTCCATATGATAACGTAACAGTCGGCAGTTACTAGTGTGCTGCTTATAGAGTGTATGTATCGAGGAGGAATGGCTAGATGAAGCTCAAGGAATTCGGAAGAATACTAGGAGAGCTGAAGTTGGTGCTGGTCTTGGTGCCGGTTGTGGCGATGCTTACCAGCGCTGTAATCAGCTTATTTATACTGACACCTGTTTATAATTCAACAACAACAATTATTGTGTTGCGGGACCAGATGACCCCTTTTTCCGAGATAACCATTAATACTCTTACATTAAACCAAAGGCTGGTGAGGACTTACAGCGAACTGGCCAAAAGCCGTGCTGTCGCGGAAGAGGTCATCAAAAACAACAATTTAGATTATACCCCGGAAGAGTTAAGTTCAAAAATTCAAGTGGATTTAGCCGGTGATACCGAAATCCTGAAAATAAAAGCCAGCGACTCTAACCCGGAAATGGCGGCTCTAATTGCCAACGGGGTGGCTCAGGCGCTCTCAGGCAAAGTTCAAAAAATCATAAATGTTAAAAATATTCAGGTGCTCGACCCGGCTAACCCATCCTATACTCCGGTTAGCCCTAAAACCTTTTTGAATATTGTTCTTGCCGGTATTTTAGGTCTCATCATTACTGTGGCGATTATTTTTGTCCGGGAGTACCTGGACGATACCATCAGAAATTCTGATGAGGTCGAAAGCTATCTTAAGCTGCCCATACTGGGATTGATTCCTGCGGTTACGCTAACCGACGGAGGAAGGAGCGTAAAAGTTGAGTAGTTACGAACTGATCACCTACAGCCAGCCCCGTTCTTTTATAGCAGAGTGCTTTCGTACTTTAAGAGCGAACCTGCAGTTTTTCGGAGTGGGAGATACCTTAAAGACTATCTTGCTGGCCGGAGGGGGGTTCGGTGAAGGCACATCTTTTGTTACAGCCAACCTGGGCATTGTCTTTGCGCAAACAGGCCAACGCGTGATTATTGTTGACTGTGACCTGCGTAAACCTCAGCAGCATTTGATATTTAACATGGATAACCAGCTCGGATTAACCAGTATTCTAACCGGGTTCAAAGAAGCGGATCAGGTTTTGAAGCCTCTTCCAATGGCCGGAGTAAAGATATTAACGGCTGGACCTCTGCCTGCCAACCCGACAGAATTGCTGGGCAGCCAGAATATGAGCCGGTTGGTGGCAAGTCTGAAAGAAAAAGCGGATGTAATTTTGCTGGATGCTCCTCCACTGGCTGTGGTGGCTGACGCCGCAATTTTATCCAAGGGACTGGACGGCGTGCTGATGGTGGTAAGGTCCATGGTTGCCTCCCGTGCTTCAATTATCAGAACCAGGGAACTCTTGACAAACGCAAAGGCAAATATCCTGGGAGTAGCCTTAAATTGCGCCGGAATGAAAGAGAGCAGTGAAGATTACTATTCCTACTATACTGAAGGGGTTAATATTCCTCCAAAACCAAAAAAGAAAAAAGAAAAAGCAAATCAGCAGGAATTAAAAAAGCAAGTCAAGTAAAGCTGGTGGTTCTTGAATGAGCACCCTACTGGTTACCGGCGGGGCTGGTTTTATTGGTTCTAACCTTGCCATCGCTCTGGTGGAACAGGGCCACAGGGTAAGGGTTCTCGATAATTTTTCTACCGGCAGCGTTAAGAATTTGCAGCCGGTGTTAAAAGACATTGAACTGAAAAAAGGAGACCTGCGCAACCTGAGTGATGTGCGGCAGGCCGTGTCAGGGGTGGAGGTGGTTTTTCACCAGGGCGCCTTTCCTTCTGTGCCCAGATCGGTTGCCGACCCGCTGGCGACAAACGAAGTCAACGTTACCGGAACGCTGAATGTTTTTCTGGCTTCCCGGGATGCAGGGGTCAGGAGGGTGGTATATGCCTCCTCCTCATCTGTTTATGGCAATAGCGATGTTCTTCCAAAACATGAAAACATGCAGCCCCGGCCGATGTCTCCCTACGCGGCAACCAAACTGGCCGGGGAGGTTTATGGAAGGATTTTTTATGAATTGTACGGTTTGGAGACGGTGGGGTTGCGATATTTTAACGTATTCGGACCGCGGCAAGACCCGGAATCGGAATATGCGGCGGTGATCCCCCGGTTTATTGACGCGCTGTTGAAAAGAAAACCACCGGTAATATACGGCGATGGAGAGCAGTCCAGGGATTTTACTTTCATTGACGACGTGGTAGAGGCAAATCTTTTATCCCGGCAGGCCGCCGGGGCTGCAGGTGAAGTTTTTAATATCGCTAACGGAAACAAAATTACGTTAAACAAACTGTTGAGGTTTTTAATTGATATTACCAGTTCTAACGTTGATGTAATTTACTCGGAACCACGCCCGGGTGATGTCAAAAACTCAATGGCCAGTATAGAAAAAGCCTCCAAGTTGCTTGACTATATCCCCAAAACCGAAATTAAAGAGGGATTGAGATTAACAGTTAATTGGTTTAAGCAGAAGAATGCTTATGATTAAAGGGTTTCCTCAAAAAGAACGCGGTGTTCCCCGGGTTATTCACGTAACCACCATCGGTATTACCGCTTACCGGGCCTTACTTGCTCAATGCCGGTTCTTCCGTGAAAGAGGACTGGAGGTGGGGTTTGTATTCAGCCCCTCGCCTGAGGGAGAAATGCTGCGTCGTTTGCAATTTCCCGTGAAAGAGATTTACATTGACAGAAAAATTAATCCTCTCTCAGATCTTAGATCGGTACGCAGGTTGTGCCGTTATTTCCGGACTGTACGGCCGGACATCGTCCATACTCATACTACCAAAGCCGGCGTGGTCGGCAGGGTGGCCGCCAGGTTGGCAGGGGTTCCCAGCGTGATTCATACGGTACATGGATTTCCCTTTCACCCCGGAATGCCCAGATTGAAGTATTTAACTTACAAGCAAATTGAAATGTGGATGGCCGGAATCACCGACATCATGCTCTCCCAGAGCGAGGAGGACGTGATTACCGCTCTTAAAACGGGCATCAAGCCTCGCCTTGGTGGTCTGGTCTACATTGGAAACGGTGTTGATCTCAATGAGTTTGACCCGGGCAGTTTTTCTTCCCACCAACGCCTGCGGGTTAAAAATACTCTGGCAATCAGGGCGACGGATCCGGTGATAACAATGATAGGCCGCGTGAACCGGGAAAAGGGATACCACGACCTGGTTGAAGCGCTGCGGCAGGTGAGGGATGTGCCCTGGCAGGCTCTTTTTATTGGTCCTGACGAGGGATTTCTTGCCAGTATCACGCATCAGATTAATCAGCACGGGCTGCGGGACAGAATTCAGATCCTGGGACAGCGTGAAGACATCACCGATTTGTTGGCAGTTACTGATATTTACGTACTTCCTTCTTACCGGGAGGGATTGCCGCGTTCTCTCATCGAAGCCCAGGCCATGGCTGTGCCCTGCGTTGCAACGAATATCAGGGGATGCAGGGAAGTGGTAGAGGATGGTGTGACAGGATTTCTCATAGCGCCCGGGGATAGTGTGGCTCTGGAATCAGCGCTGCAAAAGCTGTTAGAGGAACCTGGACTTCGCCTGCGGATGGGGCGGGAGGGAAGGCGGCGGATGCTCCGATGCTTCGATGAGGCTGAAGTAGGCCGAAAGGTTATGGCTATTTATAAGGAAGTCTTGAACGATAAAAAATATTCTTATTATCCAAATCAGTTTTAACGGAGGTATATGGAGAGGGATGTGAGAGATTTGTGAAAGTTCTACAAGTCATAGATAGCATGGAGATAAGCGGCGCAGAGGTTTTGTTGGCGGATATGGTTCCATTCTTTCAACAGAGTGGGATTGATTTATCCATGTTTCTTCTGAATTCTACGGGAAGCCATCTCGAACGCAAACTGGGAAATATGGGTGTTTGTTTTCTATCTTCCGTTCAAGCCAGCGTATATTCACCAATGCATGTTTTGAGGCTGGCCCGTCAATTGCGCCATTTTGACATAATACATGTGCACCTTTTTCCGGCGCAGCTTTGGGCTGCTATGGCGAAACGCCTGTCAGATAAAAGGACTGTCCTCATCACTACAGAGCACAGTACCTATAATTATCGAAGGAAGGCCTGGTTGCGGCCAATCGACAGGTGGATGTACAGACAGTACAATGCTATAGCATGTATTAGCCAGGATGCCTTGTCAGCTTTAATAGATTGGGTTCCTGATACTGCAGGGAAAGCAACTGTTATTCAAAACGGCATAAATTTCGAAAGAATTACTGCCGCCGGAGCCGCCAGTAAGAGCAAAATCCCTCTCGATGACAGCCGGCCTGTAATACTTTCCATCGGCCGCCTGCAACCTCAAAAGGATCATGCCGCTACTCTCCGCGCCATAACTAAGATTCCTGACGCGCAATTAGTTATAGTTGGCGTCGGTGAAATGCGGCAGCAATTGGAGCAGCTGGCAATTAGTCTGGGAATAGCCGACCGTGTGCATTTCCTGGGCCGGCGCCTGGATGTTCCTGAACTAATCAAAATGGCGGATATATATGTGCAATCCTCAAATTTTGAAGGTTTTGGCATTGCCGCGCTGGAAGCCATGGCAGGAGGTTTGCCTGTTATCGCCAGTGATGTGCCGGGTTTGAATAATGTTGTTGGGGGCGCCGCAATACTATTTCCCCCCGGTGATTCAGACGCCCTGGCCGAAGCAATATCGTCGTTGCTCTCCTCTCAAGAACTCCGGAGTCAACTTTCTCAAGCCGGCATGGAAAAGGCACAAAAATTCAGCATAGAACAAACCGCTAAACAATATGTGGAGCTATATCAGCGATATGTCAATAACTAGTAAATAATATGGTTGGCGGGGACTGACTGGGGTGGTGGAGATAAAAAGAAAAGGTTGGTGTATTGCCATATTGTCCGGAGTCCTTCTTCTTGCCGTGATATCTGCAATGTTTTTGCACTCCCCATGGCCGTTAATGGCGAAACTGTTGGTTGTTGATGACAAACTTCAGAAGGTTGATGTGCTGATTGTCCTCGGAGGTGATTCAGAAAGGGATCTATACGCGGCGGAACTATACAAGAAAGGTCTGGCGCCTAAAATAATCATGTCCGGCTATGGGTCGTCGGCATGGTATATGGCAAAGAGGGTTGTCAGTGCAGGTGTAAGAGAACAGGACGTTATTGTAGAGGATAAATCTGAAAGCACCTATCACAATGCCGTTTATTCCAGAAATATCGTGTTGGCGCAAAACTTTAAGTCTGCCATTATCGTTACCTCACCATATCATATGAGGCGTTCCAAACTGATATTTGAAAGGGTATTTAGAAACACCGGTGTAAAACTGCTTTACAGCTCAACCAAGGATTCAGGTTTCAACGTGGATGGCCGGTGCACAAGCGAAATTGACAGACAAATAGTCCGCAGTGAATATATAAAATTGGTTTATTACTGGTTCAGGTATTGGTAAGTACCGGGTGGTGTAAAGGGATGGGACATTATTATGTTTTGGGCATGCAAGACCGGGAGCAATGGCTGCGGGAACTGGAAAATATAAAGGGGTTAAATCCGGACCTTCACTATCTGCCTGAATACTGCAAGCTGTTCAGCGACCTGGGGAAAGCCATACTTTTTATATACCGTGAAGGAACTGCCTCTGTTATTTATCCTTTTTTACTCAGAAAGGTTAACCTGATTCCCGGGCTAGAAAACAAACTTGACCGGATTTTATATGATATCATCAGTCCTTATGGTTATGGCGGGCCAATAGCTGATCCGGAGGTCAGTGAATGTGTGTGGGATAACTTTTACCGGTGTTTTGCAGAGTACTGTGAAAGAAATGACATCATAACCGAGTTCATCCGCTTTCACCCCGTTTTGGAGAACCACCGGCTGCTGCAAAATCATGTTCGGGTTGAAAAGGCATCCTCCGTGGTCTGTGTTGATCTTGCCAAATCAGAGGAGGAAATTTGGTCGGGTTATGAGCGAAATAACCGCAAAAATATAAAAAAGGCCTGCCGTGAGGGGCTGGAAGTAATCCTGGAAAAGACACCGGTGCGTTTTACCGATTTTATTTCCATCTATCACCTTACCCTCTTAAGAAACCGGGCAGGTGAATTTTACTACTTCAGCGATCAATTTTTTGATTACATTCATAAAGAGCTAAAAGATAATTTTTTATATGCCCACACCCTGAAGGGTGACCGGATAATTTCAACAGAACTACTGCTGTACAATGAGACCTATATCCATTCATTTCTGGGGGGGACGCTGGAAGAATATTATGAGTTTCGCCCAAATAACATTTTAAAACACGAAGTGATTAAGTGGGCAAAAGGTAAGGGCATAAGATATTTTTTACTCGGCGGCGGCTACCGTGAAGGAGACGGAATCTTTCGATACAAGCGCTCTTTTGCCAGTGAAGGAGTGCTGAATTTCTACGTGGGGAAAAAGGTGCACAACCACGAAGCGGTGGGAATGCTGGAAAACATGATGGCGGCAAAAAAACCCCGGGAAAGTGAAAGTTACTTTCCTGGTTACCGGAGGTTTTGAAATGGCAGTAATGAGGGAAAATCAACTTTTTAAAAGGGTACTTGATTTGCTTGGCGCACTCTTTCTGCTGGTCTTCTTAAGTCCGTTGCTGATCGCGGTGGCGCTGGCAATTATATTAACCTCGCCGGGCGAAGTCTTCTTCAAGCAGCAGCGTCTGGGCTTGTATGGCGAAATTTTTTGGATGTGTAAGTTCCGGAGCATGGTTCCCAACGCTGTCAATCAAGGTTCTGGAATGTTTGTGGAAAAAGACGACCCGCGGATTACAAAGGTGGGTAGATTTCTTCGAAAGACCAGCATTGACGAACTGCCGCAGTTATTGAACGTACTACGCGGAGAAATGAGCCTGGTGGGCCCGCGGCCAGCCCCATTGCACCATCTTAGTCTATACGATGAAAGGCAAAGGAAAAGGTTAAACGTGAAGCCGGGTATCACCGGATGGGCGCAGGTAAACGGCCGCCTGGCCCTTTACTGGCCTGAGCGCATTGAATTGGACCTCTGGTATGTCGAACATTATTCTACCTGGTTAGACTTGAAAATACTGTTTAAGACGGTTGCCGTGGTTTTATCGCGACATGGCGGAGCTGCCAGGGAGGACCGCAAAAACGTAGACCCTTTCATGAAATTATAAAAAAATGCACACATAAATTCTAACCATGTTCATACTCGGTGTCACGTTGAGGAGCATTTTTCTATCCCAAAAATTCAAAACATATTGACAGGATTTACAGGATTAATCAGGATTTACAGGATTCAATTTAATCCTTTTTAAGTTAAACAAAATATTCAATAACCTTTTTGTATTACTGTTACTTTACTAATAAGTGTAATAAATGATATTTCTAACAAATTTTATTGAAAATCCTGTTAATCAATTTAAATCTTGTTAATCCTGTCTATTTGTTTTAGTTTTTTCTTCTGCTGGCGTTGCGTCAGCGGCATGTACGCCTATTACCTTTGTCGCACCGGATGAAGTATACGAGGAGGTTGCGGCCCCATGTGCGGTCTAACCGGCTTTTATAGTGCAACCCGCCAAACTGCGCCGGAAGAACTCCAGGCTACAGTTATTCGTATGGTTAATACACTTATTCATCGTGGTCCCGATGACGGGGGCGCCTGGGTGGAAGAAGAGGCAGGCATAGCCATGGGACACCGGCGCTTGTCTATCGTGGACCTTTCCCCCGAAGGCCGCCAGCCTATGCACTCGGAATGTGGCCGCTATGTGGTGGTCTTTAACGGGGAGATCTATAATTTTTTGGAATTGCGGCAGGAGCTGGAATCCTTTGGGCATGGTTTTCGCGGACATTCTGACACAGAGGTGTTGCTTGCCGCTGTTGAACAATGGGGTGTTTGGCAGGCTGTCGAGCGTTTCGTCGGGATGTTCGCCTTTGCTCTATGGGACCGGAGAGAATATGTGTTGTATTTGGTTCGCGACCGGTTGGGAATCAAGCCTCTGTATTACGGTTGGATGGGCAGGACATTTCTTTTTGGATCTGAATTGAAAGCCCTACGCGCCCATCCTGATTTCAAAGGCAAAATCAGCCGTGACGCTCTGGCGCTGTATCTGCGCTTTTGCTACATACCGGCTCCTTATTCTATATACGAGGGGATCTATAAACTCCTGCCGGGTACGATACTGACCTTGCATTGCGCGGATACAGGATCCGATCCCGCCCCCATTCCTTATTGGTCAGCCAGAGAAGTCGCGGAGCGCGGCATAGCCCGGCCCTTTACGGGATCAGTGGACGAAGCCGTCGCCCACCTGGACTCCCTGTTACGGGATGCCGTCAAGCTGCGCATGATAGCGGATGTGCCTCTTGGCGCTTTTCTTTCAGGCGGTGTTGATTCTTCAACGGTGGTAGCTTTAATGCAGGCCCAGTGCGATCAGCCGGTCAAAACATTCTCTATTGGCTTTTATGAGCACGGTTACAATGAGGCCATTCACGCCAAGGAAGTTGCGGCGCATCTGGGGACCGACCACACTGAGCTGTATTTTAGGCCTGAGCAGGCGATGGCGGTTATTCCCAAACTGTCAACCCTGTATGATGAACCATTTTCTGATTCTTCACAGCTTCCTACTTACCTGGTTTCCTGGCTGGCGCGGCAGAAGGTTACTGTTAGCCTCTCGGGTGATGGAGGGGACGAACTCTTTGCCGGTTACAACCGATACTTTTGGGGCCGGATCATCTGGCATAAAATCGGATGGATGCCTCAGAATCTGAGGAGTATGGCCGCCAAAGCACTGACGATGTTATCGCCACAAGGCTTGGAAACTGTTTTTAGCAAGTTGGATCCTATTCTATCGGAAAAGCTAAAACAGAGAACCCCAGGCGATAAGCTGCATAAACTGGCCGAAATTTTGGCTGTGGAAAATCCCGAGGAAATGTATCGCGGCCTGGTTTCCACCTGGAAAAAACCTGCCGAAGTGGTGATTGACGCCAGCGAACCTCCCACGATATTGAACGACCGCAGCCGTTGGGCGGAGCTGCCTGACTTTACCCAGCGAATGATATACCTGGACACCGTGACTTATTTGCCTGACGACATCCTTACCAAAGTAGACCGGGCCAGTATGGGCGTAAGTCTGGAAGCGCGGGTGCCTCTCTTGGACCACCGGGTAGTCGAGTTCGCCTGGAGGCTGCCGCTTTCAATGAAGATTAGGGATGGGCAGGGAAAGTGGCTGCTTAGCCAGTTGCTTTACAGGTACGTGCCCAGGGAACTGATTGAACGGCCCAAAGCGGGGTTTGGAGTGCCCATTGGCAGCTGGCTTAGTGGACCGCTGAGGGAATGGGCTGATGATTTATTAGATAGCGAAAGCTTAAAACGGGAAGGCTTTCTTAGGCCGGAACCAATTTTGAAGTTATGGCGGGAGCATCTTAGAGGGGAAAAAAACTGGCAGTATTATTTATGGAATGTTTTAATATTTCAGGCCTGGTTGGAAAATGAAAAGAGAAGTGATTAGTTTTAAGGCACATGAGAAAGATTATGTGGTTGTTAAACCATAAGGAAAATATATTTTAAGGTTTTAATCACCGCTATCTCAAAGGGTGAGTTAAAGCCTTTTTTACCTTGTTTACAGCAAGTTGTATTAAAAATTAGGAATTGAAGCTAGATGGAGGGCAAAGTGAGATTAACAGGGCGTAATGTTTTAATAACAGGCGGTGCGGGTTTTCTTGGCTCCCACCTTTGTGAAAAACTGCTTGTGGAAGGCGCGAAAGTCCGGGCTTTAGACATATTTTCTTCCGGCAGGGAAACGAATCTATACGCGGTTTTAAAACAAATCGAACTAATAAAATGTAATATTGCTTATGAAGATGCTGTGCTAAAATCTTCCAAGGGCATCGACACAATTATTCACCTGGCGTTTCCCATGGCCCTGCGCCAGCGATCAATCGAACCCAGGGCTGTAACGGAGATTTTAACAGGCCTTCTTAATTTAATCAAGGCGGCTCTGGAACGCGACGCGTTATTTATTTATGTCTCATCCATTGCCGTATACGGCAACGGGAAACATGTCCTAATAGACGAAAACCACCCGCTTGAGCCGGTCCTGATTCATGGCGCTGTAAAACTGGCCGGAGAAAATTTTTGTACGACGCTGGCCAGGAGTAACGGGCTGCGGGCGGTTATTTTGCGGGCGGCGGATATTTACGGACCGAGAAATTCCAGAATAAGCGTGCCTATGAAGTTTCTGCTGCAGGCTTTGAGGGGGGAGCCATTGACAATATACGGAGACGGTTCTGACAGCCGCACCTACACTTATGTCGATGACTTCTCTGAAGCGGTTGTTTTAAGCTTAATCCAGCCAAAAGCTATCGGGTGCATTTTTAATATCGGAGGGGATGAATGCGTTTCTATGCTCCAGTTGGCGGATCAAGTCATAAAGATTACCGGCGGCGGCAGCCCAATTCTTTTTCAGGACAGCCCCGCGACCGGTCGCAGGTTGTTCATAGATAACAGCAGGGCAAAAGAGGTTCTTGGTTTTGAACCTGCGTTTAATATTAACCAAGGGCTTACCCTAACCTACTGTTGGCTCCAGGATAACCATGGTTTTTATCAGGGGTAGAAAACGACTGCCAGGATGGTGAAAAAGTGCAAAAACTGATCGGCAATATTAACCGGGTGCAGCATAGGAAGCGATACCTCGAAGAAGTGTATTTTAAGCAAGTCAATTAGGAAATGGGTGGCAAAAAGGAAAAGAAATTTCCATGGTAAAAAGATGCCTGTAAAAGCTAAAACCAAGCTAATAAAGAAAGCCCAAGTCATAGCATGGGCGGCAAGTCCCAGAATATTTTTTCTTTTATAGATTGCTAATCTGGCGAGTTGAAGAAAAAAATCCGCAAAAATGTGTGCCATAATTAACAGGGGTAAAATTAGGTACATAATCTTCCTCCCAATGCCGTATATTTTACTATATTCGAAGAAAATCGTTTCGATTCATTATGGTATTTTATGTTATATCAGGTAGATAAGGGTACATGTTATCGGTAAAAAATAGATATCTGTGTAAGGTAAAAGAGTTCCGGGGGGGCTTTTAATTGAAGGTTTTAATTATTATTGGAGTATTGCTTCTCCTGGTCTGGGTATTTTTATATTTAAAATATTTCAGGGAAAAAGAAGATAGAGGTTTCCCAAACGGTTTAAGAAACAAGATCATTGAAGAAGACACAATATATTTTGTATCTCCCATGGGTGATGATAATAACGCCGGTTCTCCTACCAGCCCCTGGAAAACCCTGCAGCATGCCATAAATAATTTGCAGCCGGGTGAAAAGCTGCTGATTCGCGAAGGCATATATAAAGAGTATGTCTCCTTAAAAAAATCCGGCACAGGCGAGAAGCCAATTATAGTAAGCGCATTTCAAGGAGAAGAAGTGGTGTTGGACGGAGAAGGGGGTTCCTGGAAATACGGCTTCAACTTTGAATTTGGCGCCTCTTTTGTGATTTTATCTGGTTTAAAAGTTAGAAATTTTGAGAAATACGGGGTTGCCCTATGGGGGGGAAATAAGTCTGTCCAAATAATTGATCTGGAAGTGCTGGACTGCGGCACCGGGCTGCATATTATATCGGCTGAAAATTTAATTATAGAAGGCTGTAACTGTCATAATAACAGCGGACCAGGTCTGGAGGTTTCCCCCGGGCCTTTGAAGACTGCCCGGATAGTTCATTCAAGATTCTCTTATAATGAGAGCCCTAATAACCCGGATGGTTTTGCGCTTCACAGCGGAGACGGCATTATCATTGAAAAATGCACCGCGAATCATAACGCGGGCAGCGGTTTTAATTGCCTGGCCTCAAGCATGACCATTTCCGCCAGCATTACCCGGGGAAATGACCGATACGGCATAAAATGTGTTAGTGAGAAATGCAGACTGGTTAACTGTATCATAGACAGCAACGGAGCCGCGGGTGTTTCCTTGCAGGGCGGGGGGGGGTATGAGCTATACAACAATCTCGTCGCGAAATGCGGGGTAAAAGGCGGCTATGGTTTGTCCGCCAGTTCAGTAGCAAGCGCTTTCCCGATCCGGATATCACTTATCAACAATATTTTTGCCTATAACTACGGTGGCGTTCATTTTGACAGTTCCGCTGTTCTCGAAAAGGAAGATTATAATATCTTCTGGAGCCGTGAGGATGCTGAGCTTTCTAACAATAACCGCAGGTATTCCAGGGACGAAATAAATGAGCGGTCCTGGTTTAAAGAAACCGGCAGGGGAGAGCATAGTTTTTGCCGGGATCCCCTGTTTGTAGACCCGTCACGCAATGATTTCAGGCTGGCTAAAAATAGCCCGGCAATTGATCGCGGCGCCAAAGAGAGCGCCCCAGGCGCCGATATTGACGGTAATATTCGTCCGCAGGGCTGGGGAATTGACATAGGTCCTTACGAATCAGCAGAGGGAAGTTTTATTCCCCCTTCAGCGGCCATAACTCATACCCCTCACTATTCATGTGACAGCTCGGGTTCTCTCAAATTTAATATAAAATGGGAAGGATCTATTGAAGTAGGGGAAGTGGGCGGTTTCAATATCCAATATAAAGATGGGATCGGAGGAGCCTGGCAAAACTGGCTGGCGGAAACCAGGGAAAATGAAGGGGTGTTTTGGGGCACAGGCGGACACACCTATTATTTCCGTGTCCGGGCTAGAGATGATCTTGGAAACTGGGGGAATTGGTCCGATCACAGGTATACAGTTGTTCCCACGGATGACACAAGTCCGCTGATCAAGTACGAGGGTGACTGGGATTTTGTCAATTCTGAGGAAGCTTATTTAAATACACTCCACCATACGGTTTGTCCGGGTGCAGCCGCTTCGTTCAGGTTCACCGGCATGGAAATAGCCTGGTTTTCCACACGGGGGCCGGATCGCGGGCACGCAATGGTTTATATTGATGACATGCTTCATACCAAAGTCGATCTTTACTGTGCTGAGTACGAGCTCCGATGTCCGGTGTTCCTGGCTTTCCTAGATGGCGGTACACACATAATTCGTATTGAGGTGGCAGGGACAAATAACCAACAGTCAACAAGCTGCCGGGTGGACGTCGATGGATTCGCGGTGAAGGTATAGGTTTGAAATGTAAATAGTCAGGTTTAAGTCAGCCGGTTCTACACTGGAGCCGTCTCATGGCCTTTTTTATCTCATCTGCTGCTGGCCGATTACTGTTCGTTCGGACAAGATGTACAGGTTTGCTCCAGCAACTTTTTGAACCACGCAGAACCTTCCCGGTCACGGCTATAATGTCATCACAGTAACACAATCAGAAAACATTTCTTCCAACTTAAACATTAATATACTCCATAAGTAATGGAAGTAAGGCTTCATAGTAACCTTCTTGCGTAAAAACTCATAAGATATATGTAAACGCTGGAGAAGCAACTTTAACGTTATATGAGAAAACCAGTCCACTATTCTGTTGGGAGGGAAATGTTTGCTTGAAGTTTTAAAAAAAAGGCTGTTAATTATAATCATTATTCCCATGATAGCCATATTCGTAGCGGGCGCCGTCAGTATGATTATGTTGCCTGTTTACAGGGCAACAGCTACCATCATGGTTGCTAACACCAGTGCCGGTGGTACTATGTCAGGTTACGATTCTTTACTTTTAAACCGGCAGCTAGTTAAAACTTACGGCGCATTAGCGTTGGAACAGGATTCTTTACAGAAAGTGGCCGAGCAGCTAAAAGGTATTTCTCTCGATGAACTGACAAGAAAAATTACTGTTTCTCCCGTCAAGGAATTAGAACTGTTAAAGATATCTGTTAAAGACGAAAACCCTCAAAGAGCCGCCTTTATTGCCAACACCACAGTCGATGTTTTGCGGAAAAAGGCAAATCTTCTGTATGGAAGCGATAACATTAAAGTAATCAGCCCTGCCGAAGTTCCGTTAAAACAAGATAAACCAGATATTTTAGTAAATACAGTTGCAGCCGGTGCAGCCGGACTGATTGTAGCAATCATCATTTCATTTTGGCTGGAGGACAAATTCTTAAGATGAAAGAAGTGGAGGTTATTAGGCCGGTGAGGGGAAGGCCCAAAACCGGTGAACAACCAATATCGTATTTGTTTTCAGCTGTCGCCTGTGGTGCAATAATTGGTTGTCTGGCCTCCGCAACCGGTAGTTTACTCATAGTTGTTGTAGCGGCTCTGGTTGTCCCGCTAATGATCTGGAAGCCTTTTTTGGGGCTGACGGGCATGTTGTTATTGGTACCGTTTGAGGAACTGACCAAATTTGGCTTTTCCTTTACATTGGTAAAAGTTATAGGGGCCGCTACCTTTATCTTCTGGTTTTTTCAAACAATATTCAAGAGGCAAAAAATCAAGACAGACCTTTTCCTGTGGGTGGCGCTGCTTTTCCTGGCATGGTCTTCCTGTTCCCTTTTATGGACCGTTGACCGGGATAATGGAATAGACGCTATCTTAACCATAATCCAACTGGTTCTCTTTTATTTGATGAGTTGTAATTTAATCGATTCTGATAAAAAGCTTCGGGCTGTTATGGGAAGTTACATTATTGGCGCCACTATCGCTGCCATTATAGCTATCTTAGGTGTATATGAGGCTGGTTTTGCCACAAGAGCCTCCGTTTCGAGTACGCAAGATCCCAACCACTTTGCCTGTGCTATAAGCGTTGGTCTCATTCTGGCGATATACCTGACCTGCACATGCCGGGGTTATCAGCGTTTCCTGTATTCAGCCAGCGGTTTTCTGCTGGCTTTGGGATTGTTGTTATCCGGTTCCAGGGGAACTTGGTTGGCCGTGCTGGCTTCAATAGTTGCTGCCGGTCTATATACAAAAAGCAGGATTTTCAAAATCACCCTTTTCGCCGCTATTCTGATTGTTGTCCTGCTTTTTAACAGCGTAATCATTAATGCGATGCCACCTCTAATCGCAGAGAGAATTGTTTCCATAGCCGTTCTTGGAGACCGTGGCTGTGGGCGGCTTGATATATGGATGGTCGGTTTGGAGATGGTCAAGGAAAACTGGCTGACCGGAGTCGGTATCTACGGTTTTCCCACGGCTTACAACGATTACCTTCTTAAATCATACAACGGGATCAAAGATCGAGACGTAATGCTGGATGCTCATAATTCCTTTCTTTGTCTTCTGGCTGAACTGGGATTGTTGGGCTTACTTTTATACAGCATGTTTTGGTTGGTTTCCTGGAAATACACTGGTCGATTGCCTGGTGATCCGGAAAAAACGTTGGGTATTTGTATGCTTGTATATCTATTTTTTGCCTCTCTTACAGGAACGGAATACAAAATGAAATTTTTCTGGGTAGGATTATTGATTATAAACAAGTTGTCTCTTTTTAGGGCAAGATTGTTGAACAGGTAGTGAAACGAAAGGGCTTGTTTTTAAAGGGGAGAGCTTTTCTTGCAAATCTTTTTTGTTCATCCTACAGATTTGATTTCTGATTCAGACGCTATTTCAAACTATATTAGGGGTATAAAAGAAGAGGCGTTAAATAATAACATTGTATTTATAGGTAAAACACGGGGAAATCCAAGCAGCACTCCTAAAACGGTTTTTTCGTATTTGCGTGTGCCGGAAACGATTAAAATACTCGTATTGCTATTAATAATACGGCTAACCAAGCGGAAGTGTTTAAACGGTTCGCTGTTATCTTTTCATCAAATTGAATGGGCTTTACCATTTATTTTTGGACCAAAATCTTTTTGTATTATAATAACAATTCATGGTTTTCACGGACATTATCTAATAGATTTAGTGCATTCGAAAAAATCAATAAGGTTGATTTTAAAGTGTTGGTTTTACAAGTTTATTGAACCAATAATTTTAAAAAAGGCCGATGCAATTATTTGTGTTAGTAAGGAACGAAAGCGGCATTATTTATCCAAATATCCTAATCTCTCAGCTAAAATTTTTTATATACCTCCTTATGTTAATATAAAAAAGTTTTCCCCTCTGAGCTCAGTTGAGCGAATAGAAATGCGTAAATATTATGGATACGATACAGATGATTTTGTTGGCGTCTTTCTTGGCAGACTGGAGAATGGTAAAGGACTGCAGGAAATTATTGATGCTGTAAAATATTTATCGGATTCGGGAGAAAATATTAAGCTTCTCATTGTAGGAAAGGGTTCCTTGTTGAATTCTTTGCAACATAAAGTATCTGAAGCTTGTTTAGAAGACACTATAAAATTTATCTGTCAGCAACCGCATCTGGATATACCTGTGATTCTCTCAAGTTGTGATTTATTAATCCTTCCATCAATAGCGGAAGGAACACCTATGTCAGTTTTAGAAGCCCTTTCATGTGGGGTTGTATTTGCTAAACTAAAAGTGTACCAATTTTAACCCATTGATCACCAAAAAGTTGACCACCCGATCAAACCAATCCTGTACACTGTAACTGGAAATTAACAGGCGTACAGGAGGAAAGGAAATGAT
>NZ_QFFZ01000046.1 GCF_004369225.1 Pelotomaculum propionicicum | reverse complement strand
GTGCAACACCAGGGTGATTGCCGCGGTGAGGGTTGTTTTGCCGTGGTCCACGTGACCAATGGTGCCAATGTTAACGTGTGGTTTGGTCCGCTCAAATCTTTGTTTTGCCATTTGGTTTTCCTCCTTACTGATACTCAACCAAACTTCATATACTAGAGTTATTTCCACATTTCCTCAAAGCATTCAAAACAGTGGAAAACAATCATTAATTCTATGCACCAGTTAAAAATCCTTCTGCTCGCTATAAAAAATACAGAAAATCGGCCACTTAAAATAATCCGCTCTAAGGTTTATTTTAACCAAAATTTTAAAACAAATAATAGCTGTGCTTCCAGGATTTAAAACTTCTCCGCCGAATTTATCTTTAAAAGCTGGCATTAAAGCCCGGATAGGAGGATTTTTGTATGAGGAAACTGTTTGTGTTAGCCATGGCGATACTTATCGCCGTAATATTCACAGCACCTTCAGGAGCAGGAGCTGCCGCGGCCCACAGGGTTGTTTTCATCATCGGACTTAGTAATTACACGGTGGACGGACTGGAGAAAAACATGGACGCTGCTGCTTTTCTGGAAAACGGCCGGACCTATGTGCCGGTCAGGTTTCTGGCCAACTCCCTGGGTATCGCGGACAGCGATATCGGCTGGGACGGAGCAAGCCAGACCGCGACCTTGACTATGACGGGCTATAACCCCGTTACTGTAAGCATGCGTGTCGGCAGCAATGATCTTATTGTCGGGGAAAAGATGTCGGTGATGGATGTCACACCGCTTCTCAGAAAAGGCCGGGTCTACCTTCCGGCGCGTTTTGTCGCGGAAGCTTTTGGCTATGGGGCAGGCTGGGACGAATCAGCCCAGGCTGTGCTGATCGGCCCGCCCGGCGCCCTGCCGGAGCCGCCCAGTCCAACATGGCAAGTCAGGTACGATCAGAGGGACGTGTCAACCAGCTATGGTACCCTGCACGCCAACCTGATTTTCGTAAATATGAACAACCCGCATGTGGAAATCAGGCCGGTACTGGCTGAAGACAGAATCGGCAAAAGTGAGGAACTGTCTTCCATGGCTGAACGATCGGGGGCCGTGGCGGCAATTAACGGGACTTATTTCAACGCCTACGACCAAAATGACTTGCTGCCGCACGGCACCCTGGCTGCTGATCACACCTACTTTCACCTTGGCGGCGAGGGCACACTGGGCGTTAATGAGAGCAACCGGGTGTTTATCGGCAAATACACCCCTGAAATAACAGGAGGCTCAGGCGGCTCGTGGGTCTGGCCCAACTGGTGGTATGCCTGGGGCGTGAACCATGTTTACTCTGATGACGCCATTGTGATTTTCACGCCCGCCTATAAAGACGGCATGACCCCAGCCGGCAGGACTTGTGTAACCGTCAGAAACAACATGGTGGCCGGCATCGCAGCAGGTCAAGCCCGTATACCCCAGGACGGTTACGTAATCTGGTACGGGCCTAACAACAGCGAAAGGTCAGATCAGTTTTCCATAGGCAAGCAGGTTGATTATAAAATAAGCTATAAAGAAAACCCCAGTATTAATTTTAAGTCCGCTATCGGGAACTACCCCCTGCTTTTGCTGGGCGGCCAGACAGCAGTCGGTGAAGTGAGCGAGTCCAAGCTTACCATAGCGGCGCCCAGGAGCTTCGCAGGAGTTGACCGGGATAATATCCTGGTGCTGGGTATGGTCGATGGTGCTGATGTCTGGGGTTTGGCGGAGTTAACTAAAAACCTGGGCCTGAAAGACGCCCTGAACCTCGACGGCGGCGCCTCTTGCGGTCTCTATTACAGCGGCCAATACATTACTCAGCCGGGCCGTCCCCTTTCCAACTGCCTGGCCGTTGTGATAAACTAGCACGCGGGAATAGAAATCTTCCTATGTTAATTGCAGTAACCAGCAAAGGAGTATAATTAATGGGACACCTGCACGACGCCAAGGAGGCGGTCTACCGGGCTCTGGCCGAAAGGCTGAGCAAAAACCCGGTAGGGGTTAAGGTTAATAAAACCTTGATGGAAATTCTGCACCGGCTCTATACGGAAAGTGAGGCACTGGTGGGAGGCAGTTTCCCTTTAGCCCCGGTGACTATAGACAAAATCGCCACCGGCAGCGGGATTGAGGAAAACAGCCTGAAAAACATCCTGGAGGGTATGGCTGAAAAGGGGCTGGTAATTGACCTGCCCCGCCGGGATAAAGTGCTGTACATACTTGCTCCGATGGTCATAGGCTTCTTTGAGTACACCTTTATGCGGGTACGGGACGATATAAACATGAAGGAACTGGCCGAGCTTTTCGAAAGGTACTTCCAGAATGATGAAGCAAGGGCAGAACTTTCAGGGGGCGCCACCAAGATGTTTAAAGCTCTGGTTTATGAAAAAATCGTCCCTGCCGTTGTGGAAACCGAAGTGCTGAGCTATGAGAGAGCTTCTGATATAATTCGTTCCTCCGGCGGCGGGGCGCTGTCAATGTGCTCCTGCCGCCATAAGGCCAGCCACCTGAACAAAGCCTGCGGCGCGCCGCTTGATGTGTGCACAACGCTAGGCAAAAACGGGGCGGAGTGGCTGGTGCGCAGGGAGTTGGGTAAGCCGGCCACGGTTGATGAACTGCTCCGGGTGCTGGAGCAAACTGAAAAAGCCGGGCTGGTCCACCTGGGCGACAATGTGCTCAACAAGCCCACTTTTATCTGCCACTGCTGCGGCTGCTGCTGTACCGTGCTTCACTCGATCAGGGAGTCGGGAAAACTCATGGCCCACCCGAGTAATTTCATACCGCGGCTGGCAAAAGAGGACTGCAGCGGCTGCGCTGCCTGCTCGGCAGCCTGCCAGATCCGTGCCATTACCATGCGGGGCGAGGCCGGCGGCACCGAGCTGCCTTTAATTAAAGAAGATATCTGCCTGGGCTGCAGCGTTTGCGCCTGTGCCTGCCCAACCGGAGCGCTGACCATGTCCCGGCGCCGGGATTTACACCAACCCCCGCAAAACAGCACCGAAAAATTCGCCCGGATAGCCATGGAAAAGGGGCGGGTGATAAAACATGACGCCTGATATTACAAAAACCGGTGCGCGTTTCACCGGTTTTGTTCTTCTTGGTAGCGGCGCAGGGACTTGAACCCCGGACACCACGGGTATGAACCGTGTGCTCTGACCAGCTGAGCTACGCCGCCGTATTTGGTTGTCGGTAGTCAGTAGTCGGTAGTCGGATTGCTTGAAGGAAATCGCTCTGCGATTTCCTTTGATCTGACTACTCACTACTGACTACCGACTACTAAAATTGGAGCCACTAACCGGGATTGAACCGGTGACCTCATCCTTACCAAGGATGCGCTCTACCTACTGAGCTATAGTGGCATATTGTCATAAGGCGATTAAGCCTCGTTGTATAGTTTAGCACAGGTTAATTTGCCTTGTCAACTTGGGTTTTCTTAGTTCTCACACCCCAAAAAACACTTGACATAATCTCTTATTACTGTAATAATACTCCCTAGAAACAAATTGGACAAGGGGAGTAGCCACCGGGCGCCAGCCCGGAGCAAAAGCCGTCAGTACGGTAGCAATGCCCGGCTTTTGTAACCTGAAACGGTAGGCAAGACCTTCGTATTTTCAACGAGGAAATACGTGGGTCTTTTTTAATTTTAAATTTGCATAGGGAGTGATAGTCATCATGGGAATTAATATCCTTATACTGGCCGGGGGATTGCTGGCCATCCTTGCCGGCGCTAAAATTTTCACCAACGGTGTGGAATGGCTGGGTAAAAGGCTGAATCTTTCCGAGGGCGCGGTCGGCAGTGTCCTGGCGGCGGTAGGGACGGCACTGCCTGAAACAATGGTGCCTTTAATCGCAATATTGTTTACCCACTCCGGAAGTGCCCACGACGTTGCCATCGGGGCTATTTTAGGCGCCCCGTTCATGCTGAGCACACTGGCCTTTGGCGTGGTGGGCGTGTCTAAAATGTTTTATTGCCGGGGAGCGGAAACCAATTGTGTCGATGTCAAGCGGTCAATATTCATCAGAGACCTGAAATATTTCATTTTCTTTTATTCCATTGCGATAATATCGACATTCCTGCCAAGCCATAACGCCAAAGTTGCTGTAGCTCTGGCCCTGGTTATGGGGTACGGGTACTATGTGATTAAAACACTGGGGGACGGGGATGGGCTGTCCGAACTGGACCTGCCCCCGCTTTACCTTTGGAGAAAAAGCTCTGAGGCCCCTATTATCTTGATTCTGTTGCAGATAGCTTTTAGCCTGTTTTTAATCACCGCCGGCGCCAATTATTTTATCGGCGCCCTGGACGCCATAGCCACCTGGATGATGGTCCCGGCCTTGTTCCTGTCCCTGATTATTACTCCTGTGGCCACGGAACTCCCGGAGAAATTCAACAGTGTGATCTGGGTCAAAAGCGGCAAAGATACCCTGGCTCTGGGCAATATCACCGGCGCCATGGTTTTCCAGGGATCGATCATCCCGGCCATAGGCATCTCGCTGACTCCCTGGCTGCTCACCCCGCTGGCCGCTTTGAGCGCAGGCCTGGCCCTGATGTCAAGCCTGACCATGTATATGATTACCGCCAGGAAAAAGAATTTAAAAGCGGGCATCTTCATGTACCCGGTGGTTTTCTACGGTATCTTTCTGATACTGGTCATAACAATGCTGTAAAAACAGGAGGTTGATGCTAAAACCAACAAAATGCTCTCTAAACAGATATCAAAAACGAGGAGGTTATTTAAGATGAAAAGTTTTAAGGTATGGCTGTTAATGGGCATACTCTCAATTATCCTGGTTCTCATTGGCGGGGCGATAGGCGGCAAGTCCGGAGCGGCTTTGTTCTTCCTGATATCCCTCGGGATGAACTTCTTCAGCTACTATTACAGTGACAAAATTGCCATCAGCATGACCAGATCCCGGCCGGTCGCCCAGGAAGAGGCGCCTGAACTATACAGCATTGTACAAAGGCTGGCCGGCAGGGCGGGCCTGCCCATGCCCCGCGTCTATGTCACTCCGTCAGCGCAGCCTAACGCCTTTGCCACCGGAAGAAACCCGGAGCACGCGGCAGTGGCCGTCACCGAAGGGCTGGTACGTATCTTGAACCGCAACGAGCTGGAAGGCGTGCTGGCCCATGAACTGGCCCACATTAAAAACCGTGACGTCCTGGTTGGTACGATTGCGGCCGCCTTTGCCGGGGCAATCACCATGATCGCCAACATTATCCAGTGGGGAGCGATTTTAGGTATGGGACGGGATGATGACGAAGGCGGCAGTTTTATAGGTTCGCTTTTCCTGGCCATTACCGCGCCAATCGCGGCCATGCTCATTCAAATGGCTATTTCACGTTCACGGGAATTCCAGGCGGATGATACCGGGGCCCGCATCGCGGGGAACACCGGCGGCCTGGCCAACGCGCTGGTAAAGCTTGAAAGCGCGGCACAGCGGGTGCCCATGCAGGTAAACCCGGCGGCTTCACACCTTTTTATTGTAAATCCGCTGTCAGGGGCATCCATCGCCAGGCTTTTCAGCACTCACCCGCCTATGAGCGAAAGGATTAAGCGTCTCGGTGAACTAAAAATTTAGATTTGCATAAAACTAATAAACTCTTTGGAGGTGTCAGGTCATGAAACAATGTCCGGTTTGTACCACTTTTTTGGATGAAGTCACCAAGTCAGGTATCCTTATTGACGTCTGTCCAAAATGTAAGGGCGTTTGGCTGGACCGGGGGGAATTAAACCAGCTGCTGGAGCGTGCCAGGGCAGAGCAGGCGGAATATGAATCTTATTATGAAAGGCGCCACAGCGACCACGATCATCATCACTATGACAAGCATCACTATGGGCACGGCGACCACTATAAGAAGAAAAGCCTGTTCAGAACTCTGCAGGATATTTTTGACTAGACAACCAACCGCTCCGGCGGAGCATAGGGATAAAACAAACTTTATAACGGGAAAGACACTGTGAGTGGTTGTGCTAAAAACATCAGTGCTGGTGGTCTTTATTTTGAAACCAGTGAAGAGTTTTACAAAAACCAAATGCTTGATATTGTTATCATCATTGCCAATAACGGCTCCCACCTTTCATTAAAAACTAAGGGTGTAGTAACAAGAACGGAGAAAGACGGTATCGCCATAGAATTTATTGACTTAGATATGGACACATTCATTTTAATAAACAAATATGTTTATGACAGCACAGAATATACGGTGTAATAAAATCAACAAGGCAAATTAATGATTGTTTTTCTCTTTCCGCACATTACCTGTTTTTTTATTACTAATAAATTAAGCGACTGCTAACCTTTGTAATTAAAAAGGCTCCGCGATCTGCGGAGCACTTGACTTTGTCTACAATGAACTATTCATTGATGGGGGTAAGAAGCTGAGTCTGAAACTCGCCCAGGCTATTCCAGTAACCATTAGTATTATTATAGCTTCCTTCTGTCCACCATAAACCATTGATGGGAACATCCGGGCTAAAGGCGCTTTGCTCTGTTTGCTGGTTGACTGGTGGATTATTCTGCACTACAATTTCCGATGCCGCAAACGCTGCATTGGTAATGGTTAAAACAAATAAGACTAGAACTATACTGCGGACAATATTCTTAACAAACAATCTGAATACCCTCCTTTCTATCCATTTTACCTGACATATTATAAGGACTTAGTCATTTGTTACAATACCTGTCATTAAACTGTTAAAATTATACATGCCATCCACCTTATCGTCAAGGTGTTTTCCATAAAGATAAATAGAGCTAAAGAGAATACACCTACACGGCGTCCCTCAGATATTACACTATCAACTTATTAAACTGCAGCCCCCAAACCAAGAAGCATTTTCGGAACAAGTATAAACACTACCTGTCGCACAAAACAAAAAACGCCCCAATCCCTTGAGGCGCTTCACTTTGCTTGGTTGCGGGGAGGGGATTTGAACCCCTGACCTTCGGGTTATGAGCCCGACGAGCTACCAGCTGCTCTACCCCGCGACGTTTCTAAATTTTATTATATCACATAGGGTTACCCTTTTTCAAATTTCCCGGGCGCCCTTTTGTTGACTTTGGTGGAGGGGGCTGGATTCGAACCAGCGAAGTCGTCGACGGCAGATTTACAGTCTGCTCCCTTTAGCCACTCGGGAACCCCTCCGTATCTGATGTCGGTCATCGGAAGTCGGAGGTCGGATTCTTTTAAGGAAATTCGCTCAAGCGAATTCTCTTTACTCTGACTTCTGACTTCTGACCTCTGACTACTGAGTTGGAGCCGGCGATGGGACTCGAACCCGCAACCTGCTGATTACAAGTCAGCTGCTCTGCCAATTGAGCTACGCCGGCGCTGACACAATAAGTATTATACGTGAAATCACAACCGATGTCAAGGATAAAAAGACCCCTAACCAATGGGAATCAGTTAAAGGCCTGCCTAGTGCTGGATATTGAGTTGCAACTAATTGACTGGTTAAGCTTCCCGTTTTTCCAGGTAACGTTCCAGCTTGCGCTTGACCCTTTGCAAAGCGTTATCGATCGATTTTACATGGCGCTTCAAGTCTTCGGCAATTTCCTGGTATGATTTCCCCTCCAGGTAGGACATCAGTACTTTCCACTCCAAAGAACTGAGAATCTCGCCCATCTTTTCTTCAATGTCGTCAAACTCTTCCCGCGAAATAATCAGTTCTTCCGGGTCGGTAATCTTTGAGCCTGAAATAACATCCAGCAAGGTGCGGTCAGAATCCTCATCATATATTGGCTTGTTCAGCGAAACATATGAATTAAGCGGAATGTGTTTTTGCCTGGTTGCTGTTTTAATAGCGGTGATAATTTGCCTGGTAATGCATAATTCGGCAAACGCCCGGAAAGACGACAGCTTGTCCAGCTTGAAATCGCGAATGGCCTTATATAAGCCAATCATACCTTCCTGGATAATATCTTCCCTGTCAGCCCCGATTAAGAAGTAGGAGCGGGCTTTAGCCCTGACAAAGTTCCTGTACTTGTTAATTAGATACTCTAGAGCGCTATCATCACCTTCACGCGCAAACTCAACAACTTCCTCATCAATTAAAACCTGATACCCGTTAGGAACCTCCCTTTGGGCTTGAAGACTCACATTATCCCCTCGCTCTTTCTCTTTTCAGTACGAGAAAAACAAAAAGACCTCTCCCTCGCCTGACACTAAGTCCAGGTAATAACCCTTACGCTTTTTGTCTCTCTGGGTTAAGGCATTGTTCAAGGTGAGTTTCCGGTCAAGTTTCCAACCTAATTATAACGAAGGGGTGATAGCTCGTCAAGGTAAAATTAACAGAGACCTTGTCTCGTCTATTTTTTTTCTCGACGCCATCTCTCCAATTTTGATCTCACCTGATCAAGGAGGCGGTTCTCCAGGTAGCTCTCTGAGGGAAGGGCTTTATTGTAATGCGCCTGGCTTTCCTTTCTGGCCCTGTCCACCTGTTCACGCAATTCGCCGGGTGTAAGGCGGTACGCGCCCCTGCCAAAAATTATGCCCTGCTCAGCCCAGTCAGAAGTTGCCACATAAATAACTCCCTCATCAGACAAGCGTCCTACCAGACTTTCAATATAAGCGTCGGCGGTCTCTCCCTGTTGGGTGAATATAACCTCCACACTGTCGACGGTCTCTGTTCTTTCAACAGAATTTTTTACCTGGTGCGCGTCAAAAACCACAAATACCTTTTGCCCTGAGAAATGAGAATAGTTAGCCAGGATCGACACCAGCTTATACCTGGCGTGCTCCAGGCCGGATTCTTTAAAATTCTCAAACTCGGGCCAGGCGAAAATAATGTTATAGCCGTCAACGACCAGAAACTCTTTCATGTTCAAGAGCCCTTCTTCTCTGCCGAAGCACTTCATAAGCCAACAGAGCCGCGGCAACCGAAGCGTTCAGGGAATTTACCCGCCCGGACATAGGCAGTCGCACCAGGTTGTCACAGCGTTCTTTAACCAGGCGCCCCAGGCCTTTGCCCTCGCCGCCTATAACCAGCGCCAGAGGGCCGTCCAGCCGGGCGTCCCAAAAAATATGCTCACCGTCCGCCTCAGCGCCCACAATCCAGAGGCCCTTCTTTTTAAGACCTTTGATTGTTTGCGGCAGGTTGGCCACCCTTGCCACCTGGACATATTCGATGGCGCCGGCGGACGACTTGGCCACGGTTGGGGTCAGCGGCGCCGAGCGGCGGCGGGGAATTACCACCCCGTGGACCCCGGCGGCGTCAGCTGTGCGCAGGATCGCGCCCAGATTATGAGGGTCGCTGATCTCGTCAAGGATAATCAGGAAAGGGGCTTCCCCCGGCCTAACACCTGCCAGGATATCATCAACTTCCACGTACTCTTTAGCGGCCAGGAAAGCCAGCACTCCCTGGTGGGCTGTGCCTGAAGCGAATTTATCCAGGCGCTGGCGGTCCACTTTCTGCACCGGAATCTTTTTGTCCCTGGCTGTAGTGAATATTTCCCGCAGCGGGCCGGTTAAAAGGCCGTCCGCAATCATAATCTTGTTAATCGGCCGGCCTGATCGCAGGGCTTCCCTGACAGGGTTGCGGCCGGCAATAATGTCGTCCAGCTTGGCACTCTCCTTTATAAACTTTTTTATGACAGACTTGCAGAATTTAGTTCAGTAAAAGATAAAACAAATTGACAAGATTAACAGGATTTTAAAAATTAACAGGATTCAAAATTGCATTTTTATTTAAGAGATTTATATAGACAACTTAAAAGATGTTAATAGGTAAAGGAACTAATTATATTTAGTTTTTTATTTTTAAAAATCATGTAAATCCCTTTAATCCTGTAAATCCTGTCAATTTGTTTTTTATATTGAAAATATTTCTCCTGTATTCTAAAGATTCTTAAACCTTTCTCTGACCTCGCTGCTTTTGCCGCAGCTCTTCTTGCCTTCAGGACAGGGGCCCTGCAGGCAGCCCGGACCGGCTTCCTTAAATATAACAGGCGCGGCCTGTTTGGCCAGGCGCAGCATCTCGGTCGCCAGAGCTCTGATCTCCCACTGGGCGCGGTTGCAGCAGCGCAGGTTAAAGAAATGGAGTAGTTCGCGTGCGTTCATGGTTACCAGCATCTTGGTCTCCGCCGCGTTGGGCAGGACAAAACGGGCGTCCTCATTGGTGGACTCCCCGCTGTTGCCAAGCTTTTCCACCCATTCATCGTACCATTTTTGAATCTGCCTCATCTGGTCCGCGAAAGCCTGCACCGCCTCCGGCCCCAGTGCCGCAATGCGAGGCGGTATGATATAGCCAAAAACGTCATCATCCCTGGCCGCGCTGACCTCAGAAACATAACGCTGGGATTTGACGCTGAAGCTGGCGATGCGGTGCCTGGTAATCTGGGCCAGCAAACTGCGGGACACCCCTTCTATGCCAAAGGTGAAACTGGCGTGCTCGATAGGTGAAAGGTGGCTGAATTCCATCAGCCGTCCCAGAAAAGGCGCCTGGCTTCTGGCTTCTATCCCCTTCTTCAGCTCCTCAATATCAGCCGGTGAGTAGCACAGCTTGGCCCCCATGGCGACAATCTCCTGTGGGTCGGGAGTGTGTCTTAAAAGAGTGACACTCAACTTTTTAGCACCCATATGATCACCTCAAATCTTAGTTATGGGAAGTGGGAAGTGGGAAGTGGGACTATGACATTCCTCTCGGGTCTTTTGGACCCTTGAGACAATCCTTTTAGTCTCACGTCTCACTTCTCATACCTCACGTCTCATCTCTTGCGGCTTCCAGGGCTGCGGTTATAATTTCTGCAAGCCGGGCCGTGTCACCTTTCAGATACAGGTAGCCGATCAGGCTCTCCAGGGCGGTGCTGTGCCGGTACTCAATCACTCCCGCGCCCTTTGGCACGTGAGGCGACTTGGCGTTGCGCCCCCGGCGCATGACCGCTGCTTCTTCTTCACTGAGCAGCCCTTCCAGCGCGTGCAGGGCTTTGGCCTGCGCGCCGGCGTTGACGTACCTTACCGACTCGCCGTGGAGTTTGTTAACCCTGGCCAGGCCGCTGCCGACCAGGTGCTCCCGCACCGCCAGTTCGTACACCGCGTCGCCGATGTAAGCCAGCACCAGCGCCGGCAGGTCCGCCGGCCGCTCTATGTTTTTGATTTCATTATTCAACAACAACATTACCCCTGCTTCTTCCAGCGTACTCCCTGCGGTGTATCTTCAAGTACTATGCCCAGTTCTTTGAGGCCGTCCCGGATCCGGTCGGAAGTACCCCAGTCCTTCTTCTTGCGCGCCTCTTGCCGCACATCAATGATCAGGCTGAGGAGTTTTTCCGCCAAGCCGGAGTTTTCTTCGGAAACACTTTCAATGATCATATTGCCGCTGCTGTCAACCTTAAAAACACCCAGCACTTCGTTGAACGCTTTAAATACATCCATGGCCTTGCTCAAAACTTCCCGGTCAGCCCTGGCCAGCGTCTCTCCCAGCCGCTGCACCGCCGTGTTGGCTTCCCTGGCCAGCTCGAAGACGATCCCGATAGCCAGTGCAGTGTTAAAATCATCGTCCATGGCGGCGTCAAAAGAAGCCTTCAGAGTGTCAATCGCTGTCTGCAGATCGCCCGTCACCGCCACGGTATCTTCACTGGTCTTCTTAGCCAGCGCTTCGGTTAAAAGACGGACGCTCGTCTTGATCCTCTCCAGCCCCCGCCCGGCGGCGGCCAGTTTCTCGTCGTCAAAATCCAGAGGGCTGCGGTAGTGGGTTGAGAGAAGGAAAAACCGCACTGTTTCCGGCGGAAACTTAGCCAGAATATCCCTCACCAGAAAGAAGTTGCCCAGGGATTTAGACATTTTTTCTTCTTTTACAGTGATAAAGCCGTTATGCAGCCAGTAACGGACGAAGGTCTCCCCGGTCGCGGCCTCGCTCTGGGCTATCTCATTCTCATGGTGGGGAAAGACCAGGTCAAATCCCCCGCCGTGTATGTCAAAACTGGTCCCCAGGTATTTTAAAGACATGGCCGAGCATTCAATGTGCCAGCCCGGCCGGCCGGGCCCCCAGGGACTGTCCCAGGCAGGTTCGCCCGGCTTAGAAGATTTCCAGACCGCGAAGTCCAGCGGGTCGCGCTTTCTGGTATCAACCTCCACCCTCGCCCCGGCCAGCAGGTCGTCCAGAGTACGTCCGGAAAGCTTGCCGTAACCGGCAAACTTCCTCACTTCAAAGTAAACATCGCCTTCCACCACGTAGGCAGAGCCGTTTTCCACCAGAGCCTCCACCATTTTAATAATTTCAGGCATGTGCCCGGTGACTTTAGGGTGCTGGTCCGCCCGGCGCACGTTCAGGGCGCCGGCGTCTTTAAAATACTCGTCGATATAGGTGCGGGACAACTCCAGGGGGTCCTTGCCTTCCTGGGCGGCGCGGTTAATAATCTTGTCATCCACGTCAGTAAAGTTCTGAATATAAAGGACTTCGTACCCCTTATAAGCAAAGTACCTCCGGACGGTATCGAAAAAGACAAGCGGCCTGGCGTTGCCCAGGTGTATATAGTTGTAAGTTGTCGGGCCGCAGACATATATGCCAACCTTGCCAGGCTCCCTTGGCTGGAATGTTTCTTTGCGCCTGGTCATAGTGTTATAAACTTCCATGAAAGAATGACCTCCCATTTAGTCGTGAGAAGTGAGCCGTGGGACGTGGGTATATACTGCATTCCTGTTGAGCCTCTTAAAAATCACAAATCATAGCTTTCCTCTTCCCACATCCCAAGTCTCACGTCTCACGTCCCAGTTCTCACGTCCACCTGGACAGGCGCTGGATAATTCCCTCACCGCCCAGGATGGCCATAATCTGGTTCAAATCGGGCCCTTGTGTACTTCCGGTGAGCGCTACGCGCACCGGCATAAATATCTGTTTCCCCTTAAGCCCGAGGTCGCGTCCCACTTCTTTCAAGAGTTCTTTCGCGTCATTTTCTTTTATCTCACCAGAAACACTTACTTTTTTGGCCAAACATCGCAGCACCCCGGGTACCTGCTCACCAGCCATGATGTCCTGAGCGTCCTGCCCTTCGATTTCAAAATCGTCTTCAAAATAAATCCTGGCCTGGCCGGTTATTTCCTCCATGTAACTTAAGTGTTTTTGGAGTGATGCTACCACCATTTTAACCCACTGGTATTTTTCCGGCGATAACGGGACGCTCAGATACCCGGCCTTTTCCAAATAGGGGACGGCCATGTCGGTAAGCTGGTCCAGGGGCGCCTGTCTAATATAATGGCCGTTCAGCCAGTTCAGTTTTTCCAGGTCGAAAACAGCGGGGCTCTTAGCTACCCGGTCTAAGGAAAACTGCTGTTTTAGCTCGTTCAGGGGAAACACTTCTTCCTCGCCGCCGGGCGACCAGCCCAGAAGGGCCAGAAAATTAACCAGGGTTTCAGGCAAATAACCTTTTGCACGGTATTGTTCAATGGCTGTGGCGCCGTGGCGTTTACTCATTTTACTGCGGTCCTTGCCCAGAATAAGCGACACATGGGCAAATTCCGGTTTGTCCCAACCCATGGCGTCATATAGTAATACCTGGCGCGGGGTATTGGAGAGGTGTTCTTCCGCCCTGATCACATGACTGATCAGCATGGTGTGGTCGTCCACCACTACCGCGAAATTGTATGTGGGGATACCGTCGGACTTAATGATGATAAAGTCGCCGATCTCGCTGCGTTCAAAAGTAACATCCCCCCGGACCAGGTCCCTGATTAAAATCGCATCGCCGGCAGGCACCCGGAAGCGTATCACAGGCTTGCGCCCCGCCGCTTCATGCCGCCGGCAGTCCTCTTCCGTAAGGGCCCGGCAGCGGCCCAGGTACCTCGGCAGTTCGCCCTTGGCCAGCAGTTCTTCTCTTTCCGCGGCAAGTTCTTCCTCGCTGCAGTAGCAGCGGTAAGCCAGGCCTTTTTGCAACAGCACTTCAGCGTAATGCCTGTACATGTCCAGCCTTTCAGTCTGCCGGTACGGCCCGTGCGGACCTCCTACATCGATGCCCTCATCCCAGTCCAGACCAAGCCAGTGCAGCGAATCCAAAATATTTTTCTCCGACTCCCTGGATGAGCGCTCAAGGTCGGTATCTTCTATGCGAACAATATAAGTGCCGCCGTGACGGCGGGCAAACAGCCAGTTAAATAGCGCTGATCTCGCCCCACCTATATGCAGGGGGCCTGTGGGGCTTGGCGCAAATCTTACCCGAACCGACAAAATATGTTCCTCCTTGTTAAAAACTATGTACAAATACCGTTTTTTGCCGAGCTTATTATAACACCTCCATTAACAGGCAGGCAACTTCTAACCGCCCCAGGCCAGGAGCAGGCTGTATAACAGCGGCGGGCAAAAAATACTTGTATGCCAAGGTACTATCTTATATAATTTAATTAGGCGCAAGGCCGACGCTGTCCTTGGAAATTCACAAGGTCTTTTTTATTTTAAGGGGGAACCCCGCATGATGGATCATAATGATTTCTACGAAATAGATCGCCTTCTGGAAAGATGCTGTGACAACTGCCTGCTTACCAGAATGCACTGCCCTAGCTGCCGTATTGAAAAACTCAGGGGAATAACAGGTCACTTGAGCAAATCAGCCGCCTATGAGCTGATCAATCTGGAAGATCTGAAAACACTCGTAAAACTTGCCGGAGACTCGCACAGGGCGGATGGAAAGGAAAGGGAAGTAGTTGAAAAATGGCGGCAAGTTGCGTGGGGAGATCCTGGCAGCAGCGAGGCTAAGCCCTGATCTTATTCTATCATTGCTATCGCGTAAGCGGCTATGCCGTCACCCGCGCCGGTAAAACCCAGGCCTTCAGTTGTCGTAGCCTTTATATTCAGCTGGCTGGCATCGATCTCCAGCGCCTGTGCCATGTTGGCGACCATATTTTCCATGTAGGGCGCCAGCCTGGGCTCTTGGGCGACGATCACAGTATCAATATTTACTACCTTCAGGTTTTTCCCGCTGAGGATCTCCTTCACCCTGGACAATAAGACCATACTGCTGATACCCTGGTATTGGCTGTCACTGTCAGGGAAATACCTGCCTATGTCACCTGCTCCGGCGGCGCCCAAAAGCGCGTCCATAACTGCGTGCGCCAGCACATCCGCGTCAGAGTGCCCCAGGAGCCCTCTCTGGTAGGGAATAGCAACACCGCCCAGCACCAGCTTCCTGCCTGCAACCAGCCTGTGCGCATCATAACCCAAGCCTATTCTCAACTGCGGCTCCCCGTCCCTTCCTGCAAGAAAATTGACACCATGACCAGGTCCTCCGGGGTTGTTATCTTTATATTCTTATAAGAGCCCGGCACCAACTTTACCGGCTGCCCTGTAAATTCAACCAGCCCGGCGTCGTCGGTGGCAAAGAATTTCTCCAGCCGCGCCCTGCGGTGAGCTTCCATAATTATCTCATAGCGAAAAGCCTGGGGGGTCTGAGTCAGCCACAGGCTTTCCCTGGGCAGAGTCCTGGCAACAAAGCCGTCTTCCCCGGCCATTTTTACAGTATCCTTGGCAGGGACCGCGCTGGTCGCGGCGCCGTGCGCCGCGGCTGCCTGCACGACTGCCCGGAGTACCGCGTGGTCGATAACAGGGCGGACTCCGTCATTGACCACCACTATGCCATAATCGCCGGAAAGCGCCAGAAGGCCGTTATACACGGAATCCTGGCGCTCTTTTCCTCCCGGTACAATCGCAGTTACTTTACTTAAGCCAAGCGCGTCAACCACAGCTTTACGGCAGTATTCTTCCTCCCCGGGGTTGACGGTAAGCACAACGCCATTAATTACAGGACTGGCTTCCAAACTTTTAAGAACATGCCCCAGGACCGGTATGCCGTTTAGGTCAAGATACTGTTTCTTAGTATCCGTCCCCATCCGGACCCCGCTCCCGGCGGCAGGCACTACCGCAGCCACTTTAACCAATAATATTCACCTCGCCGTAACCGGCCTGTCCTTCAATACGCCTGTCGTATTTGGGCTTGGCAAAGATCATTCGCCCTGCTGCCGTTTGCAGGACACTTGTTACCAGTACGGGGATAGTCTGGTTCATATACCGCTTGCCGCCGTCCACAACGATCATTGTGCCGTCGTCCAGATATGCTACTCCCTGACCGCTTTCCTTGCCGTCCTTGACTACCTGAACCACCATTTCTTCTCCCGGCAGCACCACCGGTTTAATGGCGTTGGCCAGTTCATTGATGTTGAGGACCTTAACGCCGTGCAGTTCAGCTACTTTATTCAGGTTGAAATCATTGGTGATAATCTTGCCGCCCAGCTTTTGGGCCAGTTTGACCAGTTTGGTGTCAACCTCCGCCACATCTTCCAACCCACGGTTATTGTCATATATCTGTACTTTTATATCCGGGTCCTTGCGCATCTTGTTTAAAATATCCAGGCCCCGCCGGCCGCGGTTGCGCTTGAGGAGATCGGGCGAGTCCGCGATATGGCGCAGTTCTTCAAGGACAAAAGCAGGTACAAGCTGAATCCCTTCAACAAAACCACTTTCACATAGTTCAGCGATCCGCCCGTCAATAATAACGCTGGTGTCAAGAATTTTAAACTGTCCGGTGCGGGCCTCGGCTTTTAAGGCACGTTCTTTGCCGAACTTGGGAAAACCCGCAAAAAGGGTAATCAGGTCCTCCCTTTTTTTGATGCCGATACTGAGACCCAGGTAAGCCAGAAGCAAGGTGATTAAAATCCACAGAATTTTACCGACAATACCTATGGAAGAAAGTATGGAACCAATTAAATTAGCTATTATAAGTCCAATAATCAAACCAACCGAACCCATTACCAGGTCCTGAATTGGCGTTCTTTGAAGATACTGCTCTATGAATACGGTGATCCTGACAGCACCCCGGATCATCAGTGGAGCAAGTAGAATGCCGGCTGCCAGGGCAATTAATGAGGAAAGCCCGATCAAGCTGAATTTAAATTGTTGGGGCAGGTTGGCAAAGAAAGTAAACATATCACTATTACTGTTCACCAATAATATTCCGATTGCGGAGCCTGCGGCAGTAAACAAGACAACAAGGACGATAAAAGCTATTTTTCTGACCACTTCTTCACCTCCTTTCCTTCTGCTTTTGGGAATTAAAAGTATTTTAAACAAAAATTTATAACTCTATTATATAAGTTTTATAAATAATTCATCAACTTAAAAAGTTAGTTTTTTTTGGAAAATAAAAAACGCCAGTTTTACCTGACGCTATTACGCAAAGGCGCCGTCCAGAAGCAATCGGGCTTTTTCTTCCTCCAGTTCCGTGGCCAGAACCAGTTCGCTGATAAGTATTTGTCTTGCATTTTCCAGCATTTTTCTTTCACCGGAAGAGAGCCCTTTTTCCTGGTCACGCTTAATCAGGTTGCGCACAACTTCGGCGACTTCGTATATATTGCCGCTTTTTATCTTTTCCAGATTAGCACGGTATCTTCTGTTCCAGTTGGGGGACATAGCCGAGCACTGTTGGCGCAGGATGCTGAGCACCCTTTCCACACCTTCCCAGCCAACGACCTCGCGCAGCCCAACTTCCTCACCGTTGTTAATCGGGATCATCACCTTCATGTCACCGACGGGAAGGCGGAGGATGTAATATTGTCGCTTCTCCCCCAGAACCTCCTTCTCCTCAATGGACTCAATCACACCAGCGCCATGCATCGGGTACACCACTTTGTCTCCTATTTTAAACAAGTCCGTACCCTCCTTATCTATTGCCGTAAAAAATTTACCACGTATAAAGTATAGCACGAAAGGCCGCCCATGTCAAACAAACTATAATTCTAGCATAGCTGCATGGCAGTGTCAACAGAAAATTTAAAAATTGTTTGGAGTGGTTTATTTTTACACTATTTACAGCAACTTACCTGTGCCATTCCTGTAAAACCTGGTCCCGGTACCGGTTTAACCCTTCCTTGATGGAACGCGCCCGGACTTCTCCTATGCCTTCAACTTCGTCAAGTTCTTCAATAGATGCCACAAGAGTGTTTCTGAGGTTCCCAAATGTCTTGACAAGGTTATCGATCACCGGCAGGGGCAGCCTTGGTATCTTTTCTAATATGCGGTAGCCCCGCGGGGACACATGCTGGTCTAAAATGCTGGCGCTTCCGGGAAAACCAAGCGCCCTGGAGATCAGGGATAAATCCAGAATATCCTCCGCCGGCCAGCTCCTTATAACATTGAGAATGCTGGAAGGAGATTTCTCCCCGTAGGTGGTGGCGTAGTCTTGAATCACCAGCAGTCCTTCGTCCTCTGTATTGGAAACCAGCTCTTCCAACTGCATGGTGATGAGGCGGCCCTCAACACCCAGTTCACTGATATAGCGGTCTATTTCCTTGACTACCCGCAAAACCATTTCCACCCGCTGGATAGCCTTGGCCACGTCAAATAAAGTGACTGTGTCCCGGAATTCCAGCGCGCTTAGCCCCAGCAGCACCTTGTCCAGGACCGAACGGTATTTTTCAAGGGTCTGAATGGCCTGGTTGGCCTTGGTCAGGATTACTCCGAGATCCTTTAAAGCATATTTAAAAAACCCTTTATAGGTTGTGATAATTCCCCGGCGCTGAGATATTGATATAACCAGCGTGTCAGTCTGCTTGGCTACCCGCTCTGCCGTGCGGTGGCGGATCCCTGTTTCACTCGAGGGTATATTTTGATCAGGCACCAGCTGCGTGTTGGCCGCCAGGATTTTTCTGGCGTCTTTGCTAAGTATGATCGCCCCGTCCATCTTGGCCAGCTCATATAGACGGGCGGGAGTGAAGTCGGCGTTGATCGCGAAACCGCCTTCTGTTATTTCCATAACCTCAGGTGTGTCACCGATGACGATCAGGCCGCCGGTTTTGCCGCGCAGGATATTTTCCAGCCCTTCCCGCAGCGGGGTACCCGGGGCAACCGAGCGCAGGACTTTGATAAACCGGTCCTCGAATTTTTCCGTTTTTTCCATCTTTTCTTCTTTCAAATAGACCACCTCACACCTTTAAAGCAAGCTCCAGCGCCTCCGCCAGTGTATCCGCCGCTACAACACCATGCTCCCCTTTTATACTGGAAGCGTTTTGAGCGGACAGCAAAAATCTGCTAAAGCCAAGCTTGAAAGCCTCTCTGACTCTCTTCTCCACACCGGTCACGGGGCGAAGTTCGCCTGTCAGCCCTATTTCGCCGGCCAGGGCTATCCCCGCGTCAACCGGCACATCCCTGAAGCTGGAGGCCAGGGCACAGGCTATGGCCAGGTCCGCCGCCGGTTCGTCAAGTTTTACCCCGCCCACCGCGTTGACATAAATGTCATGGCTGCCCAGGTTTAAGCCAACCCTCTTTTCCAGCACCGCCGCGATCAGGGCTACCCTGTTATGGTCCACACCGGCGGTCATCCTGCGCGGCATACCGTAAGCGGTTGGGGTAACCAATGCCTGAATTTCCAGCAAGAGCGGCCTGGTGCCCTCCAGGCCGGCCGCTACGGCTGATCCTGTCACATCGCCATGAGGGCGCTGGATCAAAAACAAAGCGGTCGGATTGGCAACCTCCACCAAACCGTTAACCTTCATTTCAAATATGCCAATTTCATTGGTTGAGCCGAATCTGTTTTTAACACTCCGCAAGATCCGGAAGAACTGGTGCCGCTCACCCTCAAGGTAAAGCACCGTGTCAACCATATGCTCAAGCACTCTGGGCCCCGCCAGCAATCCTTCCTTGGTAACATGCCCGACCAGAAAAATTGAAATACCGGTGGTTTTAGCCAAACGCATCAACTGGGCCGCGCATTCCCGCACCTGCCCGACGCTGCCCGGCGCGGAAGCCACCCCGTTCTTAAACATTGTCTGAATAGAATCTATTATAGCCACAGGCGGGGCTAATTCTCTTAAATGCCGCTCCACGGCGTCGATATCCGTCTCCGACAGCAGCATCAGGCCTGGTGACAGGGCGCCAAGGCGGTCTGCCCGGATCCTGATCTGGCTGGATGATTCCTCGCCTGAAACATAAAGTACTTTTAGCCTGCTGCTCAGCAGGTGGGCGACCTGCAGGAGCAGGGTAGATTTACCGATGCCGGGGTCTCCCCCCACTAAAACCAGTGAGCCCGGTACTATGCCTCCGCCCAGGACCCGGTCCATTTCTCCGAGTTCCGTCTGGAAACGCTCCACCTCCAACACAGGCACTTCAGTTATAGAACGGGGCTGGTCACCACCAGCGGTTAATTCGCCAGGCGCCGCCTGGGGACCGATGAGTTCTTCCACAAAGCTGTTCCAGGCGCCGCAGCCCGGGCAGCGCCCCAACCAGCGGGTGGACTGCTGGCCGCATGCCTGGCAAAAGTATCTGGTTTTTGCACGCATCGACAAAAAGTCTCCAGGTTTTGGTTATTTCTAAATTATAACATTTGAAACGACATACCACAAGTGTCGTCCCGGGTCTGATTAAATATGGGCTTGTTATAAATACCAGGATGCTAAATTATATCATAATAATATTCACTCCATATCTTCAATCTGAAACCAGTTGATATTTTACAGGACGAAAAAAACCTCACGGGGCTAACCATGAGGTTGGTTTGCAGCCAATGTCATTGGAAGCAGGGCTATAAACATCTCCGTCACCTTTGGCTTTGACCATAAAATAATAGGTGGTGCCGTTGGTCAGGCCTGTTATAGTTGCGCTGGTTGCGGCGTAACCCAGGGCGTCTTTAACGCGCCTTGTGCAGGCAGCATCCAAGGCAGCTTAGATTATTTATGATATTTTGCTAACTTTTACACCTTTTTCTGTTTCGTCAAGTTCCAGGAGAACCTTGCTGCCCTGCTGGAAGGTCCCTTTCAAAAGCTCCTCTGAAAGGCGGTCCTCCACCAGGCGTAAAATGGCCCGCCGCAGCGGTCTGGCGCCATAAGCTTCATCGAAGCCCTCCTTGACCAGCAGGTCTTTCACCGCTTCTGAGACCTCGATTTCAACCGAGTTCTCCTTCATCCTGCCCGCCACTTCCTTGAGCATCAGGTTTACTATTTCCTTAATGTGTTCAAGGGTAAGCGCGTGGAACACAATAGTCTCGTCAACCCTGTTCAGAAACTCGGGCCGGAAAGTCCGCCGCAGGTCCTCAGTAACTCTCTTTTTCATATCCTCGTAGCCGGAATCATCCCGGTCGCCCATGCGGAAGCCCAGGGTGACTTCCCTTTTAATAGTCTGCATGCCCACATTTGAGGTCATAATCAGCACAGTGTTTCTGAAATCGACCGTGCGCCCTTTGGCGTCTGTCAGCCTGCCGTCCTCCATCACCTGCAGCAGGATGTTAAACACATCGGGGTGAGCCTTTTCAATCTCGTCCAGCAGCACCACCGTGTATGGCCTGCGCCGTACAGCCTCGGTCAGCTGGCCGCCTTCCTCGTAACCGACATAGCCGGGCGGCGCGCCAACCAGGCGGGACACAGCAAACTTCTCCATATACTCCGACATGTCGATTCTGACCATAGCGTCCTCACTGCCGAACAAGACCTCCGCCAGGGCTCTGGCCAGCTCCGTCTTGCCCACTCCCGTAGGACCTAAAAAGATGAAAGAACCAATCGGCCGCTTGGGGTCCTTCAAGCCTGCCCGGGCACGGCGTATGGCCCTGGATATGGCCCGGATGGCTTCATCCTGCCCGACCACCCTCTGGTGGAGCACCTCTTCCATTTTCAGCAGCCTTTCAGACTCCTCTTCCGCCAGTTTCTTAACCGGCACACCGGTCCAGCTGGAAACTATTTGGGCGATGGCTTCCTCGTCCACAACCAGCTCAGCGCCGCTTTTATGCTGCTTCCAGGACTCCCTGCGCTCCTCCAGTTGGGCGCGGAGCTTTTGTTCCTGGTCTCTTAATTCGGCTGCCTTTTCAAATTCCTGCCCGTTGACAGCCGCTTCCTTCTCTTTCTGCAACACTTCCAGTTCCTTTTCCAGCTCTTTCAGCTCGGGCGGCGGCACAAAAGCCTGCAGCCTGATCCTGGAACCTGCCTCATCCATCAGGTCGATAGCCTTGTCAGGCAAAAACCGGTCTGTAATATACCGGCTGGACAGTTTGGCGGCTGCTTCAAGGGCGGCATCGGTAATTCTTACCCGGTGATGCGCCTCATATCTATCCCTCAGGCCTTTTAAGATCTGGATGGTTTCCTCAACGGTCGGCTCCATTACAGTGATAGGCTGGAAACGGCGCTCCAGGGCGGCATCCTTTTCAATATGCTTGCGGTACTCATCCAGGGTTGTGGCGCCGATGCACTGCAGTTCGCCCCTGGCCAGGGCCGGCTTCAGGATATTGGCAGCGTCGATCGCGCCTTCAGCGGCGCCTGCCCCCACCAGTGTGTGAAGTTCATCGATAAACATGACTATGTTGCCCGCCTGACGGATCTCTTCAATGATCTTTCTCAGCCTTTCTTCAAATTCACCCCGGTATTTAGTACCGGCCACGAGAGATCCCATATCAAGGGTGACCACGCGTTTGTTGGCCAGGATTTCAGGGACATTACCGGCGGTAATCCTCTGGGCCAGCCCCTCGGCGACCGCAGTTTTCCCAACCCCAGGCTCCCCGATCAGCACCGGGTTGTTTTTGGTGCGTCTGCTTAAGACCTGAATCACTCTTTCAATTTCCTTATCCCTGCCGACTACCGGGTCTAGTTTATCCTCTCTCGCCATCACAGTCAGGTCCCGGCCAAACTGGTCCAGCGTCTGTGTCCCGCTGCTTTTGGCCTGGCCTTGCGCCTGTCCCTCAGCGGGAGTCTGCCCCCCCTGCAGGTGGGCGACCATGGTGCGCACCTTACGGTAATCAGCGCCGTAGGCGTTTAAAATTTGAGCCGCCACCCCTTCTCCTTCACGAATTAAACCCAGCAGCAGGTGCTCCGGGCCTACGTAACTGTGACTCATCCGGCGGGCTTCGTCCAAAGATAGCTCCAGTACTTTCTTAGCCCTGGCTGTAAGCGCGGGCTCCGCCTGGGCCTGTTCCTTGCCCGCCTCTACCATTTGCGCTACGGCTTCCCGTACTTTGTCAGCGTCCATACCTACCGCGGAAAGAATTTTGGCCGCAACATTTTCTCCTTCCCTGATCAGTCCAAGCAGCAGGTGTTCTGTGCCGATGTATGGGTAATTAGTAGTTTTAGCCTCCTCGCGGGCAAACATCAGTACTTTTTGCGCCCGTTCAGTAAATCTTCCAAACATATCCACACCTCCAATATTGGCCGTGAGCAGTGGGTCGTGGGACGTGGGATTCAGGCATTCCTTTCGGGTCTTTCTGACCCATGAGACAATCCCTTTAGTCCCACTTCCCACGTCTCATTTCTCACGGCTCATTTCTCAGCTTTCTCAAATTCGTTTCTAATCAGGTCTGCGCGGTAAACATCCATCTGGTGGCTTGACAGCTCCCGCCCGGCCATTTTCATCAGAAAGGCGGGGCTGGCCTCCACCATTAAGACGTTGAGGAGTTTATCATGTATCCCTAAGATTATTTTTAACCCTATCCCCAATCTTAGATCGGAAAAAAGCCGCATCGCCTCTTCCAGGGTCAAAATCCGGGCATTTTTCAATATTCCGTAGGCCCGGTAGACTCTGTCTTCAATGAACTCACGCCTGTCTATATATAAAGATTTTCGGGACGCCCTTTCCTGGGTCAGTATTTGTCTGGTGATGGAAGTCAGGTTGTTCACTAATTCCTCTTCGGACTGCCCCAGGGTGATCTGGTTGGAGATTTGAAAAAGGTCACTCGCTGCTTCCGTCCCTTCACCGTAAAGACCCCGCACCGTCAGGCCCAGCTTGCCGATGGCGTGAAAAACCCCGCCTATTTGGTTGGTAATTTTCAAACCTGTGAGGTGAAGCATCACCGAAGCGCGCATCCCGGTACCCACATTGGTCGGGCAAGAGGTAAGGTAGCCAAGCTTTTCGGAAAAGGCATAGTCCAGCGTTTTCTCCAGCCCGTCGTCAACCTTGTTTACGATCTCCCAGGCTTCTTTCAGCTGCAGCCCGGATAAGAGGCACTGTATGCGCAGGTGATCCTCTTCATTGACCATCACACTGACAGCCTCATCCTGCCGGATAGCCACAGCTTTGGCTTGAAAATCATTAAGCAAATCAGGGCTGATCAGGTGTTTATCAACAAGCAATTGTCTTTCCAACGGGGTCAGTTCGCCCAGTTCAGTCAGTTCCAGGTTCCCTATCAGTTCCGAGGCTTCTGTGTTTTCAATAGCCTTTCTTATTTTAGCGGTTACTTCCCTGGATTTCTCCAGGTCCAGCAGGTGGGGGAAGGGGATGGCGGTAAGGTTTCTGGCCACCCTGACCCTGCTGCTTACCACAATATCGGCGTCAGGCCCGTCCGCATCCATCCAGAGGCTGCGGGCGCTGCCAACCTTGTCTTTGATCGACATCAGGCCTCACCCCCCTCTTCGAGTCTTTTTTCAAGCTGACGCACAGTGTCGCGCAGTTCCGCGGCAAGCTCAAATTCCTCCCGGCTTACAGCCTCAGTCAGCTTTCTTTTCATGTTTTCAATTTCCTTCAGCAGCCTGGCATTGCCTCCGGTACGCTCCGGCACCTTTCCTGTATGCCGGGTATTGCCGTGAATCCTGCGCAAAAGCGGCTGCAGCTTTTCTTCAAAACAGGGGTAGCAGTCACCACAGCCCAGCAGCCCCTTCTTAACAAATTGACTTTCCGCCACTCCGCATTTGGCACATGCCTTGACGCCGGCCTCCTGCTGCCCGAATTTGCTGCCGTTAAATTCATAATTTAAAAGGCCGGCCAAAAAATTATGCAGGTTCATCTGCGGTAAAAGCCCAAAACCCTGCAGCTGTATTTCTTTAGCACATACTTCGCAAAGGTGGGTTTCCTGTTTTTGCCCGTTGGTGATCTCTGTCAGGTGTACCGTAGCCGGTCTCTCATTGCACCGTTCACACTGCATTAAATATCCTCCCCTTAACTATCGCATCTGTCATAACAGTAGATTTTATTCACGTAAAATGGATACAATCATAGCCTTTAATAAAAGCGCTCTCAGCTGATCCCGCGCTGGCAGGCCAACCCTTAAGATGTTGCCGTCAACAGCCGCCCGCATTAAACGGGCTTCCCGCATAGTAATGAACTCCTCTTCCAGCAGCTGTTTAATCAAGCCTTCGGCATCAGCCTGCGCGATCGATTCCCCGATTAAATTACACAGGTCCAGGATCAAGTCAGACCGCTGGTCTAAAGGAATCTTAACGATTCTGATATACCCGCCGCTGCCCCTCCTGCTTTCGACAAAGTAACCGTGTCCGGCGGAAAAACGTGTGGTAAGGACATAGTTTATTTGGGAGGGAACACAGTTAAAACGTACAGCAAGGTCACTGCGCTGCACTTCGATCAGATTTTTACTGCTCTCCTCTACAAGTTTTTTTAAGTATTGCTCTATTAAGTCCGAAATATTTGACACATTAATCACCACCAATATTTTCCTGTCTGACTTTTACTGACTTTAACTTTATTATATGATTCCACTGCAAAAAATGGTGTTTTTTTTCTTACATTTTCCCCTTAAGAAAATTGACTGGGATTATCATCCATTTACCTGACCATTATTTTGGTTTCCTTTATGGTTTTGTGCTTGGATAA
>NZ_QFFZ01000045.1 GCF_004369225.1 Pelotomaculum propionicicum | reverse complement strand
CTTGAATAACGCTCTGCGTTATTCACATACCCACAACCCCTGCGACGGTAGAGACAAAAATAATATTGCTAAAAGACCGCCAGTAATAATATTCCATAATTACCATTCCAAATGAGCTGATCCCCTTTTTATGGGTGGTAAACTTTTACGTGATCACAGTGGTAAACTTTTTGATTGACAAACACAGGGGTGCCAGTTGCATGTTTTAGTGCAGGGGATTTACCACTTATTATTGATAACCAAAAGAATGGTTTTTGTACCGAGAAAAAGGATGTAGATGGTTTGATTCAAGTTATTTTAAAGACCTTGAGCCTGCAAGAAAACAAAGATTGTAAAGCGAATTGCATTGCTTCAGTTAACCAGTATAGTTCAAGTAGAATTATTCCTATAATTTTAGATTCATATGAAATTATATATAGAAAATTTATTGAATCTCAAAATAATAAAATGGATCTTAAATAAATAATGAAACAGTTTATTTGATCTTTAAAAATCATTTCATAGATGTATAAGTTATGGAGTGGTAGGGGAGAGAATTAAATTGCAAGCAGTTATTCTAGCTGGTGGCATGGGGACACGTTTACGCGGCATAGTAAATGATATACCAAAAACTATGGCTATAATAAAAGGAAAACCTTTTTTAGAATATATTATATGTCAGTTAGTTCGTTTCCAAGTTAAAGATATTATTATTTGTGTCGGCTATCTAGGTAATGTGATCGAAGAATACTTTGGAAACGGTTTTAAATGGGGTGTGTCAATTCGTTATGCCAGGGAAAAGAAATTATTGGGAACGGCTGGATCTCTCGCAAATACACTTGGTATGTTAAATAAAGAATTTTTAGTTATAAATGGGGACACCTATGTTCCTATCAACTTTAGAGATTTAATAGAAAGTTGGGGAAATGACTCAGCTGATGCAATGATAGTTTTGTGTTATGTTAGGGATTGTGAGGATTATGGTCAGGTTAAAATTAACGAACAAAAAAGGGTGACTAATTTTATAGGTAGAGTGAGTTGTCAAGAGGGTTATGTCAATGCCGGTGTTTATATATTCAAAAAAGAGATTATTAAAATGATACCTCAGGGGAATGTAGTTTCATTAGAAAAAGAAATTTTGCCATTAATGGTAGATAAGTTTTTTGTAAGGGCTTTTGTTATAGCTAAAATGTTTGTTGATATAGGAAACCCTGAAAGATATATTTTTTTTAAAAAAAATTTTTGTGAGTGTAAATTATATGGTAAAAAATGAAATGTTGAGTAAAATTAGGCGTGAAATAGAGGATTCATTATCTACTAAAAAGATGTCATTAGAATCAATGCCAATTAAGATATATCAAGCAGTGTCCTTAATATGTTCTGTAATATCTGCGGGAAATAAAGTTATGTTTTGTGGTAATGGTGGAAGTGCTGCAGAAGCTCAACACCTTGCTACTGAGTTAGTTAGTAAATTTAGACTAGACCGGCGTGGATTGGCGGCTGTTGCTTTAACTGACAACAATTCTCTGTTAACAGCTATCGCCAATGATTATAATTCTCAATATATCTTTGCCCGGCAGATCGAAGCTATCGGTAAAACTGGAGATGTGTTAGTTGCTATAAGCACAAGCGGTAATTCGAAAAATGTCCTTGAAGCGATTAATACATCTAAACATATGGGAATCCATACTATCGGATTAACAGGAAAAGGTGGTGGCCTTATGGCCGGTATTGTTGATTGTTTATTAGACGTGCCTTCTGATGATACTCCGAGAATACAAGAGACTCATATTATGATTGGCCACATCATTTGTGGTCTAGTGGAAGAATTATGCGCTGCCTAAACCCGAATGCGGTTTTCTTTGACCGGGATGGCACAATAAATGCTGAAGTTAATTATCTTGGCAACCCCGAGCAGTTGTCTTTATTGTATGGAACTGCCTCTGTTTTAAGGCACTTAAAAAAAAGGGGTATAAAGTCTATTATTGTAACTAATCAAGCAGGTATTGCAAAGGGGCTTTTTACTGAAGAAGATTTAATGAGAGTTAATAACAGATTAATAAAGTTACTTTCAGAAGAAGGTGTTGCAATAGATGCTTTATATTATTGTCCCCATCATCCTGAAGGCAATGTATCCAGATATAGAATTAATTGCAACTGTCGAAAACCAAGCCCTGGTATGATTTATAAAGCATGTAAGGATTTTAAAATTGATCCTAAGAAATGCTGGCTAGTTGGGGATAAGCTTTCCGATATTGGAGCCGGTTCAAGAGCAGGGTGCATAACATTTTTAGTATTAACCGGTTATGGAATACAAGAAATAAAAAAAATAATAAGTAAAAGGAATATTTTTAAACCTGATTTCGTAATCCCAAAGTTAACAGACTTACTAAATTATTTATGATAATATTTAACATAAACGAAAAGGAAGATATGATTAATAATGTTGATTAGGGCTAAAGCTCCTTTAAGAATTAGTTTTGGTGGCGGAGGAACTGATGTTTCTCCTTATGCTGATGAACGGGGAGGTATTGTTTTAAATAGTACAATTAACAGGTTTGCATATGCTACTTTATTTCCAAATGAGAATAATGATATAAAAGTTCTCAGTTTAGATTATGACTTAAGCGTTAATTATTCAATTGAAGAAGAATTTGCTTTTAACGGACAATTAGATTTAGTCAAGGGAGTACTAAAAAAGGTAAGAAAGAGATTTGATTTTCCTTCGGGTTTTCAACTATATCTACAAAATGATGCGCCTCCCGGTTCTGGCCTTGGCAGTTCTTCCACAATGGTTGTTGCCATCCTAAGAGTACTACAGGAATGGTTGAAAATTTCTTGGACTCAATATGAACTAGCTGAGTTAGCTTATGAAATTGAGAGAATTGACTTGTGTATGACCGGTGGAAGACAGGACCATTACGCAACAGTTTTTGGGGGGTTTAATTTAATGGAATTTAACGGTTCGAGAGTTATAGTTAACCCCCTTATAATTAAAGCTGAAATAATATATGAACTTGAATATTCCATTCTTCTTGTCTATCTGAAAGGTTTACGTGATAGTTCAAATATTATAAACGAACAAGTTGAAAATTATAAAAATAAAGATCAGGTAGCGTTGTCAGCAATGGATAGATTAAAAGAGATTGCTGTACAAATGAAACATAACTTATTAAAAGGTGAAATTAAGGATTTGGGATATCTTCTTCATGAAGAATGGGAACATAAAAAGAAGATAGCCAAAGGAATTACCAACCAGTACATTGATGCTGTCTATGAAGAAGCACGTAGAGCGGGTGCGATAGGCGGTAAAATTTTAGGTGCCGGTGGAGGGGGTTATATGTTGTTACTATGTGATCCAATAAGACGTCATTTGGTTATGGAACGAGTACAACAAGTTGGAGGTCAAATAGCGCATTTTCAATTTGTTAACAATGGAATTCAAGCATGGTCTTTACTGAACAGGTAGCTTTGTTGCCAAAATCGGAAACCATGGTTAATATTAATTAAATTTAAATCATGGAGAAATTATTTATTATGGAGCGAAACAATAAAATTTTACTCATTGAGCCTCCCTTTTACAGGTTATATAAAGACACACATTCTCTTAACAGATATCCTCTATCTTTAGGTTATCTGGCCGGGATGATAAGGAAAGAAACGAATTGGAGTGTAATGGCTTACAACGCCGACTTTAGTTCCCATAGTGAGCCGGTCAAAGTCAGTTATTTGGCAAGTACCGGCTTTTATAATTATCTAAATAACTTAAAAGACTTATCAGGACGTGTGTGGGGGGAGATTAGATCAGCTATATCAGAGTATAAACCTGCTATTGTTGGAATTTCTGCCAAATCTCAAAATTTTGCATCAGCATGCATAGTGGCTAAGCTTGCCAAAGAAATAAACAGGCAAATTATCGTGATAGTAGGTGGTCCTCATCCTTCCATGGTGGGATCAGATGTATTGAATTGTTCAGATATTGATGTGGGTGTCAGAGGTGAGGGTGAAAATACTATTATCGAATTACTTAATGCAATAGATGCCCAAAAGGATTTCAATGACATTAAAGGTATTGTTTACAGAAAAGATGGCCATATTAATGAAAATGCTCCGAGAGAATTTATAAAAAATTTAGATTCCCTTTGTTTTCCTCATGAAAACGTTTCAGAAGTACTAAAAGACTATGAGAAATATCCGGTAACGGCATTCAGAAATATTTTTGCGACTAGAGGATGTCCTAATAGTTGTTTCTTCTGCGGGTCCCATAAAATATGGAGTCGAAAGGTAAGATTTCGCTCTCCGGAGAATGTTGTGAAAGAAATAAAGAGTCTTCAAAAGATGGGATTAAGAGCTATACATTTTGACGATGATACTTTCGGTATAAATAAGCAATACATAAATAATCTATGTAATGCCATTATTACACATTGCCCGGGACTGAAATGGAGCTGTGAACTACACGTTAATCTGGTAGATGAACAAACTATATCCCTTATGAAAACTGCAGGATGTTATTCAATCCTAATTGGTATTGAATCCGGTAATAATGAAATATTAAGAGAAATGAGAAAAAATATCACTATAGAAAAAGCCCTTTCAGCATGTGAAATCATCAAAAAATATGGTATTGAGTTACAGGCGTTTTTTATTATTGGCTTCCCTCAGGAGACCGAAGATAGCTTAAATGATACTATTGCAGCTATGGAAAAAAGCAAGTGTGATGTTATAGTCTATAGTATATTTACTCCTTATCCGTGTACTGAAGCATTCGAATTTTGTAAAGACAATGGGTTGATTACTGATGACTTTGATGTCTCTCTGTACAATCATCAGAGTCCCGCTAACTGTTTTTGTATTAAAATAAATCCAGAGAGATTCAGGCTTTTGGCCTCTAAAATAGAGAAAATAGTAGATAAAAAAAACTCGATACATAGAAAAAAACGGGTCTTTTCATTAAACACCATTAGAAAAATACAAAACCTGGGAGTAGGTAAATCTTTTCAAAAAGGTATAAGACTATTTACTGGCAATTGATAATAAACAATGAATAATTGTGATTTATTCTATCAGTTCAATTAATTTTTCAATAAGTTTAGGTCTGAAAAACTGGCTGTAAACCAGCCATTGACCACGTACCCCCATCTGGCAGCGTTTCTCTTCCGAAAGCGCTGCCAGAATGCGTACCCTGCTTGCCAACGCTTTGCCGTCTTCGGCAGGTGAGGTTAATCCGCACTTGTGCAACTCCACCATTGTTGCCACATAACCTGGCGCGGCACATAAAACCGGTTTACCGGCCGCCAGGTAGTCGAAAAATTTGTTGGGGCTGACAGCATAATAAAAGGCTTGCGCATCTTTTAGAGTGATGATTGCGGCGTCGGCCGCCAAGAGCAGGTCCGGAATATCTCTTCTGGGCACCGGTTCCTTAAAAAGCAGGTTATTAAGCCCCATTTTACGCGCCCGGGCCTGCAGCTCGGGTTTTGTTGGCCCATCCCCAACCAATACAAACTCAATCTCGGGCTCATTACTAACCTCAAAGGCAGCCTCCAAAATTGTATGCAGGGCGTTAGCCGGCCCATGCGCTCCAGTGTAGATTACTGTAAACCTGTGAAATCCGTACAACAGCCGAGCTTCTTCCCGGGTGCGGCGCGTTGCGTAATGCATGGGATGTACACCGTTGGGAATGCAGGAAATGCGCTCAGCGGGTACCCCTTTATTTCTCAGGTAAGCAACGGAACCCGGAGCCGGGACGATGACATTGTCGGCCTGACGGTACAGAAACCGCTCTATCCATCGCAACACCCAGACAGCCGGATGTGCTGCGGAAACTGCATTCATGTCGATTAGCGCCTGTGGCCATAAATCGCGTACTTCCAGGATAAAGCGGCAGCCCAACCGACGGGCCAGGAAGCATCCCGCCAGTGCTGCAAGAGGCTGGGGTGAAGATCCCACAATCAAGTATGGGCGGACACCCTGGTGTAGGCCGGCATTATAAACGTTACGGCTGAATTTTAACATACCGAGTGCCCGCCGCCAGTCATTATGCCGGTGAATGCCGGTCCGAACCCATTCGAACAGTATTCCGTCCACTGGTTCCTCCAGCCATAGTTTTTTTTCCGTATTGCGTATTTGCCTGCGCAAAGCCAAATTTACATTGGCGGCGAAAATGCGCACGGAATATCCGGCCTTGGCCAATTCCACACCAAAGTCGTAATGACGTGTGCCACCGGGGAGATCCGGGGTAACGGCATATTGATTAATTAACCAGATTTCCTTGGTCAAGGTTACCTCACCGTATTCATTCCCTGTTTAAATTTTTGTTGTTTTTCTCCACATTCCCCGTGTATCCAACACTGCTTTCCCCCCGTACATTTCTAGGTCTACATTTATAAAGTCATGATGGTTGACGAGCAGCACCACCAGGTCCGCCTGTTCCAGACCGGCTGCCAGGTCAACCAGTTTAATATTACCGCATTTAATAAGTTCATCAGGCAGTGTCTTAATATGTGGTTCCACAGCCAAAATTTGATACGTGGTATCCTTGCCCAACTGTTGAACAACCTTTATTGCCGGGCTTTCGCGCAATTCCCCGCTGTCCGCTTTATAGCTGAGCCCCAGGCAGGTGATAACGGGATGTTTGAACCTCGCTGCCATTTCCATAATCCGATTCACAGTATAGCCGGGCATGTTGTCATTGATCATGCGGGCGGTATAAATCAGCCTGGCCTTGTCCGGGGCAGAATTGACCAGAAACCAGGGGTCTCTGGTAATACAATGCCCACCTACGCCGGGACCGGGTTGAAGAATATTCACCCGCGGGTGACGGTTGGCCAGTTCCACAACCTCCCAAACATTGATGCCCAGTTTTTTGCAAATTAAAGAAAGTTCATTGGCAAAGGCGATGTTTACGTCCCGAAACGAGTTTTCCACCAGTTTTGTCAGCTCGGCCGTACGGACATCGGTAAGGGATATGCCGCCCCGGACAAATTTTTTATAGAACATTTGCGCCTTTAGGGCGGAAGGTTTATCCATGCTGCCTATAATACGGTCACTATTTACTAATTCTTTTAGAATCTGGCCTGGCAAAACTCGCTCAGGACAATACGCCAGAAAAATTTGTGCTTTGTTAGAAACTGGTTGAACGTGCATTTTCAACGAAGGAATAACGAGATCAGGGCGCAATTTATTTATCCAGCGAGCGACTTTTTCCGTTGTACCTACCGGACTCGTTGATTCAATAATGACGAGGTTTCCCGGAGTTAGATGGGGTGCTATGGCGTGGGTGACCGCCTTAATACTATTAATATCGGGATTATGGCCTTTTGTGATTAAGCTGGGCACAGCGATAATAAAAATATCAGCAGGCACAGGGCTAAAAGAAGCAACAAGGTTACCGCTTTGAACCGCGAATCTCACAAGATCATTCAGCCCGGGCTCATTAATATGGGAATAACCCTGATTAATGGTTTCCACTGCTTTTACATTGATGTCTATTCCATGGACTTGAAACCCTTTTGTAGCCAAAAGACTGGCCATAGACAAACCGATGTAACCTAATCCCAGAGTACAAATCTTTTCCATGAAAGCTCCTACAATAAATTTTAGGGCCTATATTTATAGGGCGTTAAAAGTATATAAAAGTGTTTCCATCTCGATTAGGCATTTTTTGACTAATATAGATAAATTGATGGAAACGTATAGATTCCTATCCCACGGGAAAGCGCTTTTTAGGCCCTTGCAATGAATTGGGTCTCTGTTTAAATTATGCTGAAATTCATTAACTGTTACCCTGTGCTTGACTTTGCCGTTGGCGCCATTTCATTTGCAAACGCATATTATTATATTGAATAGTATCCCCTTCAAGCCATGTGTGCGGCAACCTATTAAAAACTGGGAATGCCTTTTTGTTCAATTTCAGGGGATTCAGACAGGCCTGTAAGTGCTTTTTGCCAAGTCGTAGAATGTGCCGGTAAAAGCCTTTGGATTAGATATGAGAGTATGTTTCAGACGAAATTTTTCTTAAGCCTCTTGCCAGGAGGCTAAAACTCTCAAGTATATAAAGCCGGAGGCTTTAAGCGCGGAAACACAGTCTGTTGTTATCGTAATCTTTGGGAGTGTAATTATGGTTAAGATAGGTGAACTAACTGATTCTGAGTATTGGAATGAGAAATGGAAGGCTTTCAAAGTTAAGAAGATATCAGAACGCCATTTTTTTTACGGAAAAAACGGTATTTTTTTACGTTCAATAAGAAGACATAACATAAAATTGAATAGCAAAAGCATCTTGGAGGTTGGGGGCGCAGGGTCTTATTTCTTATTAGCTTTGTCTAAATGGGGTAATTCCGATGTTACGGCCATTGATTATTCTCCTGTTGGCCTAGAAAAAACAAGGGAAGTGTTTACTTTGAACGATTGCCTCGTTAAAACAATCCAAAGTGATTTTCTGAGTTGGGATAATGAAGGCAAACAATACGATATTCTAGTTCACTGGGGAGTTCTTGAGCACTTTGAAAATACTGTGCCGATATTTACAAAATGCCAGCAATTACTTAAACCGAATGGGATATTAGTATTTGCTATGCCTAATATGATGGCTTATGGGGCTTATTTCTGGGCAAAATGGGCGCCGGATAATTGGGGAAAACATATTTTCCATTCTGACGATACGATAAAATCTGCCTGTAGTTTAGCAGGTCTAAAGTTAGATAAAGTGTTTTATTGGGGGTATCCTCTGCTTCAGATAAGCCTATGGGAGAAAAAAGGGTTGTTGCAAACCGCTGTTTCTCTATTGAATCTCAGTTTAATTGTTTTGGGAGCCATTTTGCCGATATATCACTTTGGACACCGAAAAATATCTGTATATCGTGGTTTTATTGCATCATCGTAATATAATTGTTATGTTCTTTAAGTTTATGGTGCTTTTATATCCTTATTTCACAATTAATATCATAAATATTACTTTATTGTATTTATAAAGTCCAAATTTCACTTATTAAGCTGTTTGACTATGTGCGGGGAGGGGAAGTGATTAATAATAGAAAACGGCATACAGGTATGGATTATGGATTGTTTGCAAATGGGCCCCTTTTATAACGCTTACCTGTTGGATGCGATAAAAAAATATAATCACAATACCAACTTGGGAGCCGTATCGTTTCATCTCGATGAAAAATATATCAAGGCCAGGGGCATAGAAAATGATCCGGGGTTAATTGACCTTGTGGGTAGGCTAAAGATTAAGAACAAATTCTGGAGACAGAGTTTGAAAGCTATTGAATACTGTGTCAACTTGCTGGCCTTTCGGTTGCGTTTCGCACTACGAAAACCTGATATCGTTCATATACAGTGGCTGCCTCTGATTACGCATTTGCCCTTTGAATATTGGTTTTTGCAAAGTCTAAAGAGGCAGAAGATAAAACTTGTTTATACCGTTCATAACGTGTTGCCCCACGATACCGGAAGAAGGTATTTTGACACCTTTTATAAAGTATACAGGCTGGTAGATGCACTGATATGTCATACCAGGGTGACAAAAGCCAGGTTGGTGTCCGAGTTTTCGGTTTCACCTTCTAAGATCCATATTGTTCCGCACGGGCCGGTCTTTCATGACGTGCAAAGAATTACAGTCAACGCTGCAAAGGATTATTTAAACATTCCCAGGGACCTGCCGTTAATACTATTCCTTGGTACCCTGCGTCCGTATAAGGGGTTGGAGTTCTTATTGGCAGCCTGGAGGCTGGTAGTTGCTCAAAGACCGGAAACACTGTTGATAATTGCCGGCGAAGGGGAGGCTAAATATAAACGAATAATAAGCAGCCATATTGTTCAAACGGGATTGAAGAACCGGGTAAAAACAGATTTTAGATTCATCCCCGTCAGAGAACTGCCCTTGTATTACCAAGCGGCCGATATTCTGGTTTATCCTTATAAAGAAATCGAACAAAGCGGGGCGCTGTTTACGGGAATGGCGTTTGCCAAACCGATTGTGGCTACAACTGTGGGCGGGATTCCGGAAGTATTAATTGATCAACATAATGGTCTGCTGGTTGATTACGGAAATAAGGAAGCCTTTAGCAAAGCTGTTGTTACATTAATAGATCAACTGGATTTAAGAATGCTTTTGGGCCGAAACGCATTGCAAGAACTGCAAGAAAAATATTCCTGGGATGTAATTGCCAAGGAGACACTGGACTGTTACCGTGAAATAATGTAATGGTATATGTTTTATATCCATAATTTACATAATATTATGGAACCCTGTTAATACCCGCGAAAAGCGGGTTTTTTATTTTTGTCATTCTATAGGGATAAATTGGTATAGCAGTACGGCAGGTTAGTAAAGCAGTAAGTCGAATTTTATCACAATATGTAGAAACAAGGAGGCAGCACAGTAAAATGAAAAAAAATAAATTAGTTTATGTTTTCCTTGCTGTAGTTTTTTTACTTGCGTTTTTTATTATTCCAAATGCACAGGCTGCTACCGTTGATGCAACAAGTTTAAAGCAAATGTTTGACCGGTTAGATAATCAACAAAGATGGGACTGGTATAAAAGTCAAAAAGACAATGCCCTTATTGCCTGGGGTGAAAGCTTTGTAATGAAATCTTACTTGATTATGTACGAAGCTACACAGGACAAGCAGTACCTGGAAGAGTTTATCGGGCATGCCGACAGCGTGCTGGCCCGCCGGGATAATATAAGGGGAGTAACAGATTACCGCGGCCTAAGACTACCGGCCTGGCGGTGCGGTGCGTACACTAACTATAAAAAGTATTATATCTACGCTGTGCAAACGGGGTTGACGGCCGAGCCACTGGCTAAATTTGCTGCCATTGTTAGTAAAGAACCAGGTTTATCGGCATATCAGGCCAAGGCGAATGAATACCTGCAGGCTGCCAAGGATGCCGTTGCTGTCCATGACATGAGAAATCAGCCTCAATATCTGGATGTTCAGTGCAATTGGTCTGAGGACTACGATTCAATGCATTTGAGTTTGCCCTTGAACATGAACCTGGCCCAGGCCAGTGCTATCCTGGCTATTTATGAGGCCACAGGGGACAAGTCTTACCTTGATAAAGCAACAAAAATTACCAATTACTTTAAAAAATACTTGACTGTAATTCCATCTTCCAACAGTTATACCTGGAAATACTTCCCTGGCGATGCTACTTACGGCAGTGCTATTGAGGATTTGAACCATACCACTTTTTATCTGGATTTTATCTATTCCGCTTATAAATATGGTCTTTTTAACGAAAACGATATCCAGAGGTTTGCCAATACAGCAGAAAAGGTACTGATCAAGAATGACGGGACGATTGCCAACCGAGTTGACGGCAGCGGCTCAGCGAACATTCCGGGGGAGATCGCGTTCTGGCTCTGGTTTGAGCAACCATCGTCACACCTGTTTGATGTTTCTTATAAAATCTTGTCCGGGCTGACATCGGCAAATGAATGGGAACTGGTGGGGGTTGCCATGTTGAACTACACTTTTGCCCGCGGCAACGGCCAACCCGTAAGCGACCCCGGGCAATCGCCGGAACCGGCAGGCAACCTCATAGTCAACGGTGACTTCAGCGCGGGCGGGACAGGTTGGGTAAGTTTGAACAACTCAGCAAAAATAAACACTGAAACTAATGGAAATAAATATCTGACTAACGGTTACAACTGGGATTTTTATCAGGAACTGTCTCTCAAGCCGGGCACCTACAAACTAAACATGAGAACCAAAAAAGGAACGGCAAATCTGGGCGTGCGGATTCCAGTACAGTTCTTCCAGCAGGACGGCAAATATACCGTGCCTTATGCCTTTAAATACAGCAACAAGGGCGGCGATTGGGAATCCATGCCCGAGATGACCATAGAAGTGCCGTCCACAGCGGTAAAAACCAGGATTTATCTCTCTGTTGACGCCGGCGGCAGCGGTACTTATAATTTTGACGATGTAAGCCTGGTACCGGCAGGCTCTACTCCCGCACCGGAGCCGGACACTATAGCTCCGCAGGCTGCAATAACCGCTCCGGCGGGCGGCAGTACCTTAAAAAGCGCGGCGAACCTGGAAGCCACCGCCAGCGATAATGTTGGTGTCACTCAATTAGCCCTGGCTTACGCTTCCAACGCGCAGGGCAGCTGGACAAGCATTGGAGATTCTACCCTGGTTATCGGGACGGCAATGGATGGTACCTGGCGGCTAGCATGGGATATTTCCAATCTTGCAAACGGCACATATTACGTGCGGGCCACGGCCAGGGACGCCGCAGGCAACACTTCGACCTCGGATCCCGTTGCCTTTGTAATAAGCAACGACCAGACTAACCTCATAGTCAACGGTGACTTCAGCGCGGGCGGGACAGGTTGGGTAAGTTTAAACAACTCAGCAAAAATAAACACTGAAACTAATGGAAATAAATATCTAACTAACGGTTATAACTGGGATTTCTATCAGGAACTGTCTCTCAAGCCGGGAACCTACAAACTAAACATGAGAACCAAAAAAGGAACGGCAAATCTGGGCGTGCGGATTCCAGTACAGTTCTTCCGCCAGGACGGCAAATATACCGTGCCTTATGCCTTTAAATACAGCAACAAGGGCGGCGATTGGGAATCCATGCCCGAGATGACCATAGAAGTGCCGTCCACAGCGGTAAAAACCAGGATTTATCTCTCCGTTGACGCCGGCGGCAGTGGTACTTATAATTTTGACGATATAGCCTTAACACCGGTGAATTAACTTTTTATTGACCCGAACTATCTCATTCTGGTTAGTCGAATATTGTCAAAACAGTGGAAGCCTTTTTTCCCGTCCTCTGTTAGTAGATAAATCCTTGACAGTGTCGTATTTTTAGGGATTTGTATTATTTGTGGAGGGATTTCTTCCCAGCCATTGCCTTTAGGAACATATTCTATATTATAATAAGTATTTAATCTTATGCCGTTCACGTCGTGAAATGTAAATGCGATCCTGGCTGGTCCCGTTGCGGTTCCCTTCTTTATATATGCGAATAATTTATAGTTCACATTAGGGATAAGTTGTATATCTTGAGTGATATCCCAATTATAGCCATTGGCAATGTAATGATTTCCGTTATTTTCACATTGTATCGCATTCTGGTTGTTCCAACCAAGTCCACCTTGCTCGAAGTCTCCATTTATAACAACTGGTTTTTCCAGGTTATTCTGGCTGGTATCGGTTGGATCACTGGATATGCCGTCTTTAGCTACTGTTTGGGTTTGGAAATTGGTTCGTACGTAACGTTCTTTAAGTGTAGTGTTGGTATAAAGCAAAAAAAGAATTACCAATCCAAATACAATGTTGAGAATTATTAAAATTTCATAACGTCTGTCTCTAATCTTTTTCACCTTCTTAAAATAGATAAATTTTAAATGTAAACCGGATAATATATCATATGCATGCTTTCCTTATCGTGACATTATTTTGATCCCGGACCTTTTTTCCACCCACGTTATTTTTCATGGGCTGTAAGAATTTGAATACGTCTTGCAGGGTTTAATACCCATAACCTACAATTATTAAAAGGAATTTGTACTTCATTAGCATGAAAAAAGCCGGTTATTTACCGGCATTTATTCACTGTCCGGAAAAGACCGGTGATTTATCGACTACGGTTTTTTCCGTCACATCCATATTAACATCTACATCTGCTGGGATCTCATATACAATTCGGTTGTTCTCAGTGAGAACAAGCCTTGGTGGTTGATCTGAAGTATTTCCTTTTAGGGTTATGTCAATTACCTTATGCCTGGCTGTTGATTTTGTTACAATCATTTCAACGTCACCGATTTTTACTATTTCCCCCACTTTAGTACCCGTAGCAACAAAATAGTTGTTTTTAGCTGTCACCGTAGGCGCCGGGTTGGCTGACGAGGCCTGAGCGTTACCCGGATTTTCTGTGGTTAGCGGGGTCGCTACAACTGCCGGTGTTAATGTCGTCGCCGGAATTGACGCTGGTGTTGAACTTGCGGCTACTGTTGGGTTTGTCGCAGCACTAACACTGTTTGCCGGCTGGCTTTTTACCGGATTGGCCGTTTCCTCCGCTTGCCGGCTATAGGAATCTTTATTAAATATTATTTCTTTGCTTTGTGCCCTGCTCTCGCCCCACATATAAGCCGCAACTAAAATAAAGATTCCCAAACAAGCCAGTGAAACACAATAAAATATTTCCCGCCTAGTCACTTTGTATTCTTTCGCCTCCTTTGTCCCTGTTCTAGCGGGACATAATTGTTGATCACATTTTATTCAGAGGGGGGGAAAGTGTGAATGAAATGATCATAATGTTAATGCCTTCTGTTAAAAATATTCTTTAATTAAATAAAAACTTCAGGAATTTGCCATTGCACAAAAAGTCCTTGTTTAACAAAGAAGCAATCGGTTTACCTTTGGCCCTGGAACCAGATGGCGATAACCGAGCTAAAGCCTGGTATTTTATTCTTGAATTTTACTCTGGCATAGTGCAGAAAATACTGAGGAACAATTGGCTGCATCTGGCCCGGGGACAGGGTGTATTCCAATTCCCCGAAAGCCCCCCAGTTTACTCCTTCCGGACTAATTTCCACCTGGCATAATATTGAGTTTAATCCTTCGTTCTTAATTAAAAACGTGAATGTCCTGAATTTGGACACGTCTCTAGTTTTACTATATCGTTCCTGATCGGAAGTCCCGAGGTTTTCTTCGGAATCACTGCAAAAGCACTGAAAGGATTGTCTTTTATATCTTATTTTCTTTGGATTGCACACGTAAAAAAGGTTGCCGCCATCCTCAATAATTAAACCACTGCTGTTATCATCAGCAATACCTGACAATCTTTAAAACCTCCCTTTTTATGAATATCAACAAATATGTATAGTTGGGAAGACTTATCGTCTTCCCAATTTTTGTTAGAGCTGACCCTGGAAAAAGATGTTCAGGGTTACCGCGCTGCTTGCATTGACAGCGCTGTAGTAGATCCTGGCATACTTCAATTGCGCTGTTGAAAAGAAAGCCTTAACAGTGTTCTGATCAATAGTAGTTGAGGTTGACGAATCATCAAGCCAGTTAGTTCCGTCCGGGCTGAGCTGGAGTTTGGCAAGTGCCTGGGCATTAGCGACTAATGCTTTGTTAACTACAGAGAAGGTCCAGGTTCTAACACCAAGTACTTCGTATGTCGTGTCGGGGGTACCCGCGGTATTGGTAATATTTGCTCTGGTTGCTGACACATCAGTTGTTCCTGAAACAACAGCCAGACCGGTCGAGGTGATGGCCAGGCCGCCCGGCGCGGTGATCGCCAAACCGGTGCTGGTGATGGCGAGACCTGTACTGGTGATAGCGAGGCCACCGGGTGCGGTAATAGCCAACCCAGTGCTGGTAATAGCGAGGCCTGTGCTGGTGATGGTAAGGCCACCGCTGGGCGGCTCGATGGCCAGACCGGTTGAGGTGATGGCCAGGCCGCCCGGCGCGGTGATCGCCAAACCGGTGCTGGTGATAGCGAGACCTGTACTGGTGATAGCGAGGCCACCGGGAGCGGTAATAGCCAACCCAGTGCTGGTAATAGCGAGGCCTGTGCTGGTGATGGTAAGGCCACCGCTGGGCGGCTCGATGGCCAGACCGGTTGAGGTGATTGTCAAGTTGCCAGAACTGTCGGTGTTGAATCCAGCATTGTTATTGCCAAAAATTCTTACTTTCACTTGGTCCGGATTGTCTTGAAAGATTTTAAAGTTAGGCGTAAAAATTCCCCCTTTGCAAAATCAAAATTTATTACTGCCTTAAATTAGAATATTTTGCATAAAGTAGTAAGGTTCCACTTTTTGTTACACGAAAATAAAATAATAAATATAATTCAATCCTAAAAGGTTTAAGGGAAGGATTATGGAGAGCAAAATCAGTTTATGCATGATTGTAAAGGACGAGGCGCAAAACCTTAAAAGGTGTCTTAACAGTGTCGCCGGCTGTGTGGATGAAATAATTATTGTGGACACGGGTTCTACTGACGGCACCCGTGAAGTGGCACGTGAATTTGGAGCCTTGGTCCGCGCATTTCCCTGGAATGAAAATTTCAGTGAAGCCCGCAATGCTTCATTGGAACTGGCTACGGGAGAATGGATCTTGTATCTGGATGCAGACGAGGTGTTGGCCGAGGAAAGTAGGGAAGAATTGCGGAGGCTGGCAAAAGATGATAATGTGGAGGGCTACTTTATAAAGATAGTTAATTATCTGGGAAGCGAGGGTTGGGTTGAAACATGTCCGGACCTGGTTTTCCGCTTCTTTAGGAACCGGCGGGAGTACAGGTTTCATGGGGCGATTCATGAACAAATTGCCGATGTTATCTTGGAAAATAGTAAAAAAGCTAACTACAAGGTAGCGGAAGAAATAGTAATAATCCATTACGGTTATTTAGACAGGCAGATAGAAGAAAAGAATAAGAAAAGCAGAAATTTAAAAATTATTCAAAAAGAACTGGAGCAAGAATCCGATAACAGGCTGTTAAGGTATCACTATGGAGTGGAACTTTTCCGCGCCAAGAGATACGCGGAAGCCGCTGAAGAATTCATCAAAGCAGCCAACGGCATTGACCCCAAAACTATTTATCTGCCAAAACTGCTGCGCTATGTTGTAATCTCCTACCAATCCGCCGGGTTGCCGGAGAAGGCTCTTGATGTCGCCCGGCTTGGCCTGCAGTTTTTCGCTGATTATGCTGACCTGTACTATTACTCAGGGGTTCTTTGCCTGGAGTTAAAGCAATATGTTTTAGCCGGTGAGTATTTCCAGAAAGCAGTGTCAATGCCTGAACAGCCTGCCCAGTACGCTTCTTTCAGCGGTGTAAGAGGATTCAGGGCTTTCTACAACCTGGGACAAATATCGGAAATATTTTTAAATTATGAGGAAGCGCTACGACACTATATATTATGTTTACGAGATAATCCGGATTTTACACCCGCCCTGGAAAATATCATACGCATCCTTGAACCCCGCAAAAACCCGGAATATACCAAAGAATGCCTCGAAAAGATCTTTGAATTCTGCACTCCCCGCTCCAGATTAATTCTGGGGGAGATATATTTCCGGCAGGGTGCCTACGCTCTGGCACTTGAATGTCTGGAGGGAGCAGCGGAAAATATGCTTCTTTCTCCTGAGGCAAGGCTCTGGAAAGCGATCTGCTTGATTCAGGAACGGCGATATCTGGAGGCTCTAAGAATAATTGACACATATACCCGTGAAAGTAGCTTTTACCCCCTGGCAAAACTGAACGAGTTACTTTGTTTTTGGGTTCAGGGGAAAAAACGTAAAGTGCGTTCAATTTCCCTGGAACTTTACGCTCTTGGACTGGCTTCGGACACAGAAAATGTCATTGCTCTATTTTTAGATACCCCAGATAAACACAAAAAATCTTACAAGGTTACCCTGGGAACTGACGGAGTGTCTCTCTTGCTGGAGATAATTGCCAGGCTGTTATATTTAACTGAAATAGAAAGAGCAATGAAACTTCTTAATAAGATTGAGCCGGACAGTTTTTCCGGTTGCAGACTAAAAATATCCCGGTTGTTTTATGACTATGGTTATATGGAAAAAGCTGAGGCGCTGTTACGGGAACACTTAACCTCAAACCAGGAGGCTGAGGCGCATTTCCTGCTGGGGGAGATTTACCAAAAGAACGGTAATTATGTAGAAGCTGAGCAGCACTACAGATACGCCCTGGAGAAAGAGCCTGACCATCCGCGATATTACATTTGTCTCATACATTTATACGAAAATTTAAGAAAGGAAATCTTACTGGAAGCAGTAGAAAAGTACCCTGACAGCGAGGTGTTTAAACAGCTGTTGGAGGAGGCCCGGAATAACCTATGAGAGGCGCTATCAGCCTGGCAATGATCGTAAGAAATGAAGCCGAAAACTTAAAAAGCTGCCTCGACAGTGTCAGCGGTCAGGTGGATGAGATTATTATAGTAGACACGGGTTCCACAGACGGAACAGTGGAAATAGCCCGGCTATACACGGATAAGGTTTACAGTTATCACTGGGCCGATGACTTCAGCGCCGCCCGGAACTATGCCATTGAAAAGGCTAAGGGTGAGTGGATATTATGTCTTGACGCTGATGAGACACTGGATTTGGCAACAGGCGACTTAAAGAGTCTTTTAGCCGGTGAAAATCAACTGGAAGCCTACCTTTTACCACTTAATAATCCTACAACCGAATCCACTGGTGAATATAACCGGTTTCTCGTGCTGCGTCTTTTTAAAAATAACGGGCGGTACCGTTTTCAAGGTAAAATCCATGAACAGATTTGCATTTCTGAAAACGGTGTTGTTGGTATAGCAGATAAGCCTGTCATCAGGCACAAACTAATTACAGCCCGCGAACGCAACCGAAAAAGAGGCCGCAACCTCGCTTTACTAAAAAATGTTTTTTCTGAAGACCCACAAAACTATTTTATACAGTACTACATTGGGGTCGAATGGCTGATGCTTGGCAAGCCGGGCAAGGCGCTGCCCTATTTTCAACAGGCTTACGAAAACCTTACAGACGAGCACCTTCTTTTTCGCAGCCCCGCTTTGCGGTATTTGATTATTTGTCTGAAAGATCTGGGCAGAACAAATGAGGCTATTGATCTCTGCCGGGAAGCGGTACTCAGGTATCCTGCTTTTACCGATGTTTATTATTTATGCGGAGTGTTACACGAGGAAAAGAAGGATTACCGGACAGCTATAGAGTGGCTCAACCAGGCAGTCGGGCGCGGGACACCGCCGGCACTATACAGTCATATGAACGGGGCGGGGGGGTTTCTGGCCTATTCCCACCTTGGCTTTTGTCACGGGATGCTCGGCCAGTCGGAGGAGGCGCGGAAAAGTTACGAACGGGCTCTGGAAGCCAACCCCAGCTATATTTTTCCTGTTTATAATTATTTTTTAATCGTTATGGCAAAACATGGCCCATACTCGGCCTGGGAGCGTTTTAAGGCAAAGGGGTATTTGAACAGGATCGACCTGGCTTTGGCCGCCGCTAATTTATTTTTCGTTTCCGGCTATCCGGAACTGGCTTGCCGGTGCCTGGGAAACTGCGCAATAAGCCGTGCAAGAGATGAGGAATACCGGTATTATTGGGGTAAATACAATATTTATGCGGGAAGGCTGCGGCAAGGCCTGAAGTGTTTAAGAACAATTTCAGGAGAAAGTGGTTTTTACATTCCGGCACAAATCCATCAGGCCATTGCCCTTTTGTTGCTGGGTAGTTGCCAGGAGGTGAAAGCCCTGGCGCTTATGTTATGGAAAAATCATGCGGCCAGGTGCCACGCCTTTGTGTTGTTAGTCTTGACAGGTTTAATGGAAAGGAGAGGGGATGTAAAATATCCGCAAAAGGTACATGGAATTGAGCTGCCGAAGATCGCCGCCGAGATCCTTGAGGAATGCGGCCATTATCACCCCGTCAATAAACGAATAAAAGATAATACCCGTTTCCACCGGCTGATTGGCAGCCTGGAGTCAATAATAAAAAATACCTCACCAGGCGGCTGTCTTATTTTAATGGATTACTACCGTGGCAAAGCACTTGGCACAAAGCGATTTTACGAATATAAATTCGAGCCTGCTGGTGTGAGTTATGAATAGAAAAGAAACATTAAGCCTCTGTATGATTGTCAAGGACGAAGAGGAGCATATTCTATCCTGTATAAATAGCGTAAAACATCTTGTAGACAACATAATAGTGGTAGATACGGGTTCCCTGGATGCCACGGTCAAGCTGGCTATGGCCGCCGGCGCTAAGATATTTAACTGTAAATGGACGGGAGACTTCGCCGAGGCCAGAAATTTTGCCCTGGAGCAGGCCGTTTCTGATTGGATAATGGTGCTTGACGCTGATGAGATCCTGGACTCTGTTGATTTGGCGGAGTTTAATAAACTACTTTGCGCTCCTCAAGTGGAAGGTTACTTCCTCAACATCAGGAGTTATCTGGGGACAGGAGCGGATATGACAGAGGACCAGGTTGTTAGGTTGTTCAGAAACAACCCTGCCTACAGGTTTTCCGGAGCCATTCACGAACAGATCGCGCCGTCCATTTTAGACGCCAACGGCGGGAAAGGCCTGACAGTGGCGCCCCTGACCATCATTCATTATGGTTATCTGGACGCGCAGGTCTCAAAAAGGGATAAGGCAAACAGGAACTCACAAATAATCAGCAGGGAACTGAAAAATAGCCCTGACAATCCGTTTCTTTTATACTGCCTGGCTGTGGAACACTACCAAAAGGGTGAGATTTCTGAGGGGCTGGCATGCCTGGAAAAAGCGCTTGTTCGCATGCGGGGAACCGAAGGCTATTTTGAAGATGTGGTGCTCAATGTCGCACTTGGCTTATTGAATCTTGGCGAGATTGAGAAAATGGTTGATTTCGTCAGCATATCGTTGAAAATGCTGCCCCGGCATCCAGATCTGTTTTTGCTGAAGGGAGTAGGACTCTTTAGCCTGGGAAAATACCTTGAGGCAATTGAAGATCTTGAAAGAACGCTGGAAACCGGGAACGGCGTATTTTTCCCTGAATTTATGGTTCACTGTTTCTTAGGAGAAGCATATAACTTAACCGGAAATTATACCCGGGCGATAAAAGCATATCTAACTTCACTCAGGCAGAATAGCATGTTTTTTTACCCGCTTACCCAAATTCTCGACCTTATGCGAAGAGAAAGAGGTATCTTCAGGTTTGAAGAGATTTGCTGTTTCGCTCCTGATCATGAGAAACGAATTCTTATTAAGGAGTTGCTTGACAAAGAAGAGGTAAATTTGGCGGCGACAGTCCTGCTGCTGTTGCTGTATGACTTAAACTCCGGAGTATCGCGGTTCGCATATGTGGATGAGATAAGCGAAAACTTTGCGCGCATCTTATCACAGATAAAAAGTCTACCGGATAGAAACGTTTCTTACAACTATTTAGCAGTAGCCGCACGTGAAATCAGTTTATACGCCAAAATTATCTCGAAAAATTATAATTGTGGTAATTTTCCCGCGAGAAGCAGGCTTAAGTATCTTTTAGACAAATTATTACTGCTGCTTATTAGCGAATTTTGTCCGCTGCGTTTTCCCCCTTATGTCACCTTACAAAGCATTGTAGCTTATAAGACATAATTGAAGGATTTCCGGGCTGCCAGGAGGATAGTTGATGGGTAAATTTAACATTTTGTGTGTTATGCGGATAAAGAATGAGGAGCGCTGGATTGATTCATGTTTAAAAGAGGCTTCTAAAGTTTGCGACCGTATTCTTATCATAGATGATGGTTCCACTGACCGTACCCCTGAGATCTGCCGCTCATTTCCCAAAGTAAAGTATCGCTATTATCAAAGAAAGGTTGACGAATTAAGGGATCGCCGCGAACTGCTGCAATGGGCTCTGGAGAATAAAGCCGACTGGATTTTGAATCTGGACGGAGATGAAGTGCTTGAGGAAGGCGCCGCTGACAGAATCCGGGGTGAGATATCCCGCCTTGACCCGCGCGACCCTGTGTATACCTATTTTCAGCTGCATATTTTATATATGTGGAATAACCCTGAACTTTACCGTTGTGAAAACAGTATTTACGGTAATTTTTGGATTAGTAGATTGTTTACCACCTGGGGCCAGGATAAGGGCAGGTTAATAATCGGCGCCACAGGCCACGGACACAATTTGCATGCCAATGGCGTTCCGGTAAACCTGCGGGGTAAAGGACGCAAAATAGATGTCCGTATCAAGCATTACGGTTATATGGACTTCGAGCTCAGGCAAAAAAAATATGATTTTTACCAGAAACACGATCCCCAGGCAGCGGCGGCAGGTTATTACGACCATCTGACCAGTGAGGAAGGAATGTTATTGGCGAGATGGACTGCCAGAACCAAGGGGCGTTTTTGTCCGGGGCTTTTTATTAAGCCCGTAGGGTATTACCAGTTTGCACGGCCCGAAGTAGCTGAACTGGTGCCTGCGCAGGCTATAAAAATATTGGATGTTGGCTGCGGACATGGCAATTTGGGGGCGTTTTTAAAATCACAGAATCAGCGGCGCGAAGTTTTTGGTATTGAGCTGGACCAGATGGCTGCGGCGGCAGCTAATAACAGGCTGGATAAAGTGCTGGTGGGCAATATTGAAAAAATGCGACTTGATTTCCCCGTAGGTTATTTTGATTGTATTATTTTGTCCGATGTGCTGCAACATCTTTTAAGCCCATGGGATAGCCTGTTGTATATAAAAAAATTTCTTAGCCCAAAGGGTTGTTTAATCCTTAGTGTGCCAAACGTCAAGAATTTTAAGGTTATCAATCATCTAATCAACAACGGCAACTGGTCCTATCAGGATTCAGGCATTCTGGAGCGGGGGCACCTGAGGTTTTTTACTGTCCGTAACCTGCAAGAAATGCTTGTCTCAGTTAATATGACACCAGACTTGATCACCGGCGTCCCTGACCCGGAAGTGCCTGATTTGCCTTCGCATGTGGAGACAAACAAGATGGTTTTGAAAGATCTTTCTTTAGTAGAAATAAATGAGCTGCGTACAATTAGAATTCTAGCGAGAGCAAAACCATGCATACCTCTCGCAAAATCCAGGGGTTTGGTTTCGATAGTTATCCCGGTCTGCAACCAATTGGAGCTGACCAAACTTTGTCTCGAAAGCATTGAGTATTACACTTCGGAAGACTATGAAATAATTTTAGTCGATAACGGTTCAGGTGAGGAAACTGCCGGATATTTAAAAAACTTGGAGAACAAAAGATTGATTAGGAACGACAGCAACCTGGGTTTTGCCATGGCCTGCAACCAGGGTATGGCCGCGGCAAGGGGCAAATATATTTGCCTTCTGAACAACGACACCATTGTTAGCAGAGGCTGGCTCAGCCATCTGGCGCGCCACCTGGAGGAAAATCCCGCCGCGCTTGCGGTCGGACCGGTCTCCAACCACGCTCCGGACCATCAACTGGCTCCAGTTGAACTGCAAAATATCCACGATATTGAAACTATTGCGCATCATATCCGGATCAATAACTGGCTAAAATCGACCCAAGTCGGTTTTCTAAGCGGTTTTTGCCTGTTATTAAAGGCGAAAGCAAAAAAAATAATCGGCGGCTTCGATACCAGGTTCTGGCCCGGCAATTTTGAAGACGACGATTACTGTCTGCGAATCAAATTAGCCGGTTTTGAATTGCTGATTGCCAGGGATGTTTTTGTTGCTCATTTTGGACGCCAGACATTTGACGGTGAAAAGGTTGATTACAACGAAGCTATGTCAAGCAATTGGAGACGTTTCCGGGAGAAATGGGGTCTGCCGGAGAACTTTAATCCCGTTCAGAGGAGAACTCTGGCTGACCAATTGAAGGGGCGCTACAAGAAAAAACAGTTGTTTTTTCCTCTGTGTCAGGAAGATGACAAGAAATGACATATGCTTTACCAGTCATAGATTGTTTTTACAAAGGAGTGCAGAGAAGTGAAATATAACCTTGGCAAGGTTGACGATATATTGTCGGCTTTCAATTTAATTCAGGAAAAACAGGAAAAAACTAATTGCAAGCTATCCAGGCTTTCCTCAGATGTTTCATCTATTAACACGAGAATCAACAACCAGGTTGAAGTGTTAAGGAGTCAGGTTTACGTCTTTAGCGGTAATATGGGCTGGCTTGGTATATGGGATACTACCACCGGCAGTTATAAAGGTTTTATTAATACGGGCGCTTCCAGCAGCGGGGAAATAACAATTGCCAGAGAAACAGGAAACGTCTATCTTTATAATCAGGATGAAAACAAAATATTTATTATAGATCCCTATCTCCCCGGCATAACAGGTTCACTGCCTTTTGCGTCGGTAGCCTCATTTGCGGTTACTCCTGACGGCAAAAGATTATTTATATCTCAGGCCAACAGCTCTATATTAGTTGAGGTAGACGGAGATACGGGGAAAACCAAACGCAGCTTCACCCTGCCCGGTACGGCGCTGCATTTGGTAGAATATCCTGAAGCCTTTTTACTTTATTTTTCAGTCGCGGGCACCAAGGCGATTTACAGTGTGCAGCGCCTGTCCGGTGAAGTAATAAAGGTGTTTGACCTGCCGGATGACGCGGTAAAAATAACTCCTTTTAAATTCGGCAACGAATTCGGGCTGCTGGTATTAACCGGCAGCGGAAATTCTGCTTCCATTACAAAATGGGACATTATTACAAGCACGACCAGCACAGTTCAGGTTCCCGACGCCAGCGAAATTGTAGCATGTCCTTTCAGCGGCAAAAATTACGTGGTGAGCACGCAAAATATACTGATAAGGACCCTGGATGGAACAGTTATTAAAACAGTTGTTCTTGAAGATACGGCAACACAGTTAACTCTAACCGCTGATGGCACACATCTTGTGGCTGTGGTCGGTCCCGGACAGGACGCAAAAATTATAGACACTTTAACAGGAGTAGTCTCCGCCGGCCCTTCAGCAATATATCCGCCAACACAGCAAACGGCACAACTGCTCCTAACCCAGGCCCAGTTTGGCTTTGTCAGTAAATAACAGTTACATGAGCGTCACTTCCCGGGGAGAATAATAATGACCGTAAAGCCGGCCTAAAATTATCGGGGCAGATAGACCGCCCCTTTTTTTATTCATGTTCAACTGGTAACTGATATATAAGCGTCCACCAGGCCGGCGCCCTGTTTATCAGGCGAGAAATGCATATCCTGTGATGTTTCTTTCAGGTGGTTAAGAAGTTTGTCAGGACTCATCACACCCTTTTTGGCCAGTACCAGAGCGGCTGCGCCAGCTACGTGGGGAGCGGCCATGGAAGTGCCGCTGAGCTTGCGATATGACCGGCCGCGGTATGTTGAATAGATATTCACACCGGGGGCGACAAGGTCTACCTCCGCCCCACGGCTGCTGAAGAAGGCTATTTGATCGAACTGGCTTGAGGCGGCTACCGCGGCAACCTCGGGGTATTTCGCGGGGTAAGATATGGTATTGTCACGCGGCCCGCTGTTGCCGGCTGCGGCGACAATAAAAATACCGGCGTTATACACATGCTTTATTGCTTCATGAAACAGATCTTCCGCTTCATCTGTTCCCAAACTCATATTAACGACCTGGATATTATTATTGATGCACCATTCCAGCCCTTCAATTATATCGGACAGATTGCCGGAACCATCTGCTCCCAGAACTTTTACAGCGTAAAGCATGGCGTCGTGTGCGACTCCTATAACACCAACACGGTTGTTCAGAGCAGCTATGATGCCGGCTACATGGGTTCCGTGCCCATTATCGTCTTTATAACTTTTTTCTTTATTAATGGTGTTAATCCCGCCATATATTTTTAAGTCCGGGTGACCGGTGTCTATACCTGTGTCAATGACCGCAACCTTTACCCGGCTGCCGGTGCTTTCAGCCCATGCTTTTTCGGCGTCAATCCGGTCGACCCCCCATGGCAGCACCTGGAGCGGTTTTTGTATCGCGGGAGATGTTTCCAAAGCATACACTTTAACATCATTTATTACCCTTTTTACCCCGGCTTGTCTGGTAAACTCCTCATTTGTTGTTGAAGGGTCTATAAAGACAGCAGCAGCCTTGACGAGCGGCAGATATTTAATAACTTTACCGCTAAAGGCCGGCAGGACATTTTGCTCGATTGCCGACCGTTCCATTTCATCATCAAAAACTATAATTTTTCTGTTCATTTTTTAAAACTCCTCTTTTCTTATTACCCAAGTTTGGCGACATAAATTTCCAAACCCAGTAATGTCAAGGCTTACAAGGTCTCAAGTTTAAAAATGTAGTCCCGAATATTTCACTTAAAATGTTTAAATTTGCTTGATATTATCTGGGTTTA
>NZ_QFFZ01000044.1 GCF_004369225.1 Pelotomaculum propionicicum | reverse complement strand
ACATTTTTTCACATGACTGGAATGCGATGCGGGGGTATCATTACCTCATGCATATCGCCCGTATGTTAAATGAAATGGCGCTTCATTCGCTTTACCTGACGGAACATGTCAAAACAGTCGGGGTTCAGTCTTTCATCAAGAAGTTTTATGAAGCTATGACCTATAGTGAGTTGGATACAGGGCGGCTTCGCCGGCTGACCGAATCTCCCGGTCAATTGCGACTAGTGCGCGAAGAAAATTGGAAAACAAGCCGTTTGGCGGCATAGCGAATTGAACTGATACAGACAGCTTAGGCAGCGGTTGCGCGGCGCTACTCGTCTTTCCGTTGAAGATGTCCGGCATGCTAAAACGAGCAGAAACGGTTTAGTTAAGGATGTGTTGATACGGATAAACCGGTGATTTTTGGAATAACCGAATAGGCAATAGTTGCGAAAACGTCAATTCCAGACCCCGCAAGATTTAAAAAACATTTTCATGCGTCAGCTCTGCTTGTTATAAGCCGTGCTTTTTTTATTTCCTTAAACCTGATATACTGATAAGGTTTGGAGGGAGGTGGCAGCTTTGGTGTCAGAAAACAATTTCAGAAATATTGCCATCATAGCTCACGTGGACCACGGCAAAACCACCCTGGTGGACGCCCTGCTTAAGCAGAGCGGTATTTTCAGGGAAAACCAGCAGGTAGCCGAAAGGATATTGGACTCCAATGACCTGGAAAGAGAGCGCGGCATCACGATCCTGGCCAAGAATACTTCGGTGCGCTACGGTGATATCAAGATAAATATTGTGGATACCCCGGGCCACTCCGATTTCGGGGGTGAGGTTGAGCGGGTTTTAAAAATGGTTGACGGCGTCCTGCTGCTGGTGGATGCCTTTGAAAGCACCATGCCTCAGACCAGGTTTGTACTGCGCAAGGCCATGCAGCTAAATTTGAAACCTATAGTGGTTATAAATAAAGTGGACCGGGAAGGCGCCCGCGTTTCAGAAGTAGTGGACGAGGTGCTGGATTTGTTTATCGACCTTGACGCCGGCGACGAGGAACTGGATTTCCCCATTATTTACACCTCGGCCAAATATGGCACCGCCACCACTGATCCCGGCCTGCCGGGCCAAAACATGCAGCCGCTTTTTGAAGCCATTATTAGACACATACCTGCGCCGGCCGGTGAGCCGGACGAACCTCTGCAGCTGCTGGTGAACAATACCGAATACGACAGTTTTGTAGGCAGGATGGGGCTTGGCTGTATTAAACGGGGCAAGATCTCCGCCGGCCAGCAGGTAGCTGTTATCGACCACGACGGAAACCTGCGCCAGGGCCGCATCGTCTCTTTGTACATTTTCGAGGGGCTGGAACGGACAGCGGTAACTGAGGCTGCCTGCGGTGAAATTGTAGCTTTTTCCGGACTGGAAGATATCAGGATCGGAGAAACGGTGGCCTGCAGGGTCCAGCCGGAGCAGTTGGAGCCTATTACCGTGGATGAGCCTACCCTGCAGATGACCTTTATGGTCAACGACAGCCCTTTCGCCGGCCAGGACGGCAAATATTTAACATCCCGGCACCTCCGGGCCAGGCTTTTCAAGGAGATGGAGAAGAACGTCAGCCTGCGGGTGGCGGAAACCGACAGTCCTGATGCTTTTCAGGTATGCGGGCGCGGTGAGCTTCACCTGTCTATTTTAATCGAGACCATGCGCCGGGAAGGGTTTGAAATGCAGGTGTCCAAGCCGGAGGTTATCCTGCGCCGGGACGCCGGGCAATTGATGGAACCAATGGAACTGCTGATGGTGGATATTCCTGAGGAGAAAATGGGCGTGGTCATGGAAATTATCGGAGCCAGAAAAGGTGAAATGGTCAACATGGGTTCCCTTGGCCCTGACCAGCTAAGGCTGGAATTCAAGATACCCGCCCGTGGTTTGATCGGCCTGCGCTCTCAGCTGCTTTCCGAGACCAGGGGGCACGGGGTGATGAGCCACCTCTTCCTGGGTTATGAGCCTTACAAGGGTGAAATCAGGGAGCGCTACCAGGGAGTGCTGATCGCCTTCGAATCTGGCGAAGCCACCCTTTACGGACTGCACACCGTGCAGGACCGCGGTGTATTGTTTATAACCCCCGGCGCCCGGGTTTACGAGGGTATGGTCGTGGGCGAGCATACCCGGGATCAGGACCTGGAGGTCAACGTCTGCAAGAAAAAACATTTGACCAACATGCGCTCCAGCACCGCCGAGGCTGCTTTGCGCCTGGAGGAACCCAGACAGTTCAGCCTGGAAGAAGCATTGGAGTATATCGGTGTAGATGAGCTGCTGGAAATCACCCCAAAAAACCTGCGCCTGCGCAAACGGATTCTCAGCAAGCACGAGCGCAACCGCAGCCCCAAAAACTCCCGGCCCGCGTGATTGGGAAGTGGGACGTGAGAAGTGGGACGTGAGAATATAAGCATTCCTTTTTGGTCTTGATGGCTTTTTGTTAATTATCTTTGGTTACTTCTCATTTCCCAATTGGCGGTTATTAGGCCGGCGCCTTGGGTGTTGGGGTCTAGGGCGGGTATTTTTTGGGCGCTGTTTATTAACCTGGCTTTGACCTGGTCGGGTGTCAGTGAGGTATCGCTTTGCAGGATTTGAGCGACCACACCGGCACAAACGGGGGTGGCCATGGATGTGCCTGAAAGCGAAAAGTACCATTTATCCACTCTTGCGCTTTTGTTTTGTTTATCAAGCTTGGCGCCCGGCGAGCGCAAAGAAATTATATTTACCCCCGGGGCCAGCACGTCAGGTTTTACCAGACCATCAATGGTGGGGCCGCGGCTGGAAAAATCGGCCACCTGGTCATCACTGCCGTCAACAGTGTTATTATCATCCAGGGCGCCGACAGTGATCACCTGCGGGGATATACCCGGGGAACTGATCGTGCCGGCCTCCGGGCCTTCGTTACCGGCGGCCACACAGACTACAATCCCGCGCGACCAGGCCGCCTCCACCGCCTGGCAAACCGGGTCGCTGACATGGGACTCCGTGGCGCTGCTGCCCAGTGACATGCTCAGCACTCTGATACCCAGGGACTCTTTATTGTCTATGCACCACTGAATTCCTTCAATAACCGTCGAAAGGCTGCCCGAACCCATCTTATTCAGCACTTTGACGCCAACTAAGCCGGCCTCATAGGCAGGCCCGCGGTAGAGAGAACCGGATTGGCTGCCGTCAGCGCCGATATCCCCGGCACAGTGGGTACCGTGCCCGTTGTCGTCGTAAGGGTCTGTTTTCTGTTTGACCAAATCTTTAAAGGCCACGATCCGCCCGGCAAGATCGGGGTGTTCATAAATCCCGGTGTCCAGGACCGCCACTACAATCCCCCTGCCGGTCAAAGAACGCTCCCATAAAATCTGCGACTGGACTACAGGGGCCGCCACGTCAAGCACGGCCTTAACCTCACGGTCATACCAGATCTTTCTGACCAGGCTGTTTTGGGACAGCAATTCCAGCTGTTTCGGGCCCACTCTGGTGGCAAACGAATGGATTAACCCGAGCTCCCGGTGAACAACGCAGCCCAGCGAATCAGCGAAATCTTTAATTGAAATATCCTCTGAACGGGTTTTTTCCAGCTGAACTATAACCGGTATTTTACGCCAGAGCTGCTTTAAATACTTGAATGGTTTCTGTAAAAAACAGGGGACCTTCTTTAACGGGCGATACCATTCCAGGGCGGCCTTTTTTGCCTGTGGGCATAGCTTCCCTGCGTTGGCCCGGATCCAGCTGACTTCCTGGTAGATCATAAAACTTCCTCCAGTCCGAATACTCATATACCATGATATGTTCATTTTGCCACATGGTTCCACCGCCAAGCTGTGTCCTCTCTTGTTCAAGAATTGCTTGCTTTAACGGTTTAATTTAAAAAATTATTGCTTTCTCAAAAGGAATTTTTAGGTTTTTTAGTGAAATGAAAAATGTTAATGACAAACCGCATTATTTTTTTGTTTTTGAACGCCACAACCAGGACGGGAGGAAAGGTTAAATGCCCAGAAACACACAGCATCATCTCACACCACGTGAGGAGTTGTACGGTAGGATCCGGAGGTTCCAGGAGCGCCTGCGCGCGGCGGGTGTTGACCTGGCGCTGATCATCCAAAATGCGGACCTTTTTTATTTCAGCGGCACCTGTCAGGACGCTCATTTAATGATCCCGGCACAGGGCGAACCGCTCATGATGGTCCGGAAAAGTTATGAAAGGGCTCTCAAGGAGAGTGCCCTGGATAGGGTTACCCAATTAAAAAACCTGGCTGCTGTAAGGAGCGGCATTGAAAAATACTTTAAAGGCAGTTCCAGGGTTGGGCTGGAAATGGATGTCCTGCCGGCCAACCTGTTTTTCAGATATAAGGAATTGCTCAAACCTATGGAAGTTGTGGATGTGTCGGAGGAAATCAGGAAGACCAGGATGATCAAGTCACCTTATGAAATCGACCGCCTGAAAGATTCGGCCCGCCTGAGCACGGAGATGTTCAGTCAGGTGCCCTCGTTTTTGCGGGTAGGGATGAGTGAAGTTGAGCTGGCCGGCAGAATAGAGCAGTATATGAGAGAAAGGGGTCACCAGGGCGCCCTGCGCGTCAGGGCTTTCAACCAGGAAGCGCATATGGGCCACCTGATGTCGGGGTGGACCGCGGCCTGTCCCAGCTTTTTTAACGGGCCTACCGGCGGCGCCGGGCTGAACCCTTCTTTTCCGCAAAGCGCCGGGTATAAAAAAATCGGCCGCAACGAGCCCATTGTGGTCGATTACGCAACCGTTGTCAACGGCTACATATCAGATCACACCAGGATCTTTTCCTTTGGCCAGGTTTCTGATAAGCTGACCTTGGCTCACAACATTTCCCTGGAAATTAAGCGATTTTTTATGAGGGAAGCAAAGCCGGGCTCTGACGGAAAAGACCTTTACTACAGCGCGTACCAAATGGTGCAAAAGGCTGGTTTGTCAGAGCAGTACATGGGATTCGGGAGCGGTGTTAACTTCGTCGGGCACGGGACAGGCCTGGAACTTGACGAACTACCGGTTATCGCCAGGAACCACCATATCATCCTCCAGCCCGGCATGGCCTTTGCCCTGGAGCCAAAGTTTGTCTTTCCCAACGAGGGCGCCGTCGGTATAGAAGACACACTCGTTGTAACCGAAACCGGCCTGGAGCAGCTCACCGGCCACGACGACTCCATCCAGATCCTCTAAGGGCAAATCGGGGACGGTTCTTGATTTGCTTTGCTGGCTACGCAAATGGGGGACAGTACTTTTCGTTTATACTGGAGGCCCGACCATAATAAGTTCCCGTTGTTTTGAATAAAAAATAGTGCAAAAGCCACACTATGCAAAAAGAGGTGGCTTAAAATGCATGATGAAAAAACAATCGTAGCCTATTTTTCTGACGGCGACACAGCGTATAAGGCCGCTAAAACGCTCCAGAATGAAGGTCTGGGCTCAACCAGTGTCCAGCAGGTATTTGATAACAACACCAATCAGGACCCCAGCTATGAGAACCCTTTCACCTTGGATGACGCCCAGCCGATTGCCCGATACGGCGCCGTCACCGATTTAAACAATGCCTCGGGGGACCTGAATGTAGCAGGCACTGAGTCCGGCAATTACAGTGTCGCCGCTAACAAGTTTTTGTTGACGCTCACTACCGCCAACGACAAGGCTGATCATGCGGTAAACATTATCAGCAATTATGGGGGTACATTCTAAGCCGGCAGAAACTTTAGACAGTCCAACAAGTCCCCCCCGGCCGCAGCCGGAGGGCTTGTTTTGGACTAGAAGTTTGAGTATTTAATATTCTCCCGGATCTTTTCCCTGATATCCTGCTGCTCTAAGTATTCTGCAATTAATTGGTCGAAAGCGGCCTCTTCTTCATTATAAATAAACTCACACTGCTTAACACCGCATTCATTTTTACCGTCACACTCGCTTAGCCTCACAATATCATAACCGCACCATCTTTCAGCCAGGCAGACTCGAATAATTATTTCTGTTTCCTTATTTATCGTTTCACAAACCCTCGTCAACATGTGCTCTTTTTTCATTTTTCACCCCCCCGTATGCCATTTTATTCGGCCCGCGAAGACTATTTCCTTTTTAAAGAAAAAAAACCGTGCAGCTATTATGAACTTTTGATGTCCAAAATGAAAAAAAGCCCCGTTCATGGAAAGAGCGGGGCTTATTCGCCTCTTTTAATTCTGTGGCAGTTATATTGATTAAATTGCAATATTAACCAATTGTTTCAGCATCTCTAACCGGTTTTGGGCAATATTCAAAGTCCTCCCGGTATCATCCTGGATAACAACCATTTCCGAATCTTCTTCCGGTCTAAATATTTTCCACCCTATTTTACTCAGGCGTTCCCACAGCGGGGAAGTCCATTCGCTTCCATCCCAATAAATTTTCGCATCCACAAAAGGTATGTTTTTGTTAATTTCATCAATTTCCTTTTGATCCATTTTTCATCCTCCTGTAATGATAAGTTGTCGTATAAAAATACAAGCCCCGCAGGGCTTGATTTCGCTGGTGGGCGGGATAAGAATTGAACTTACGACCTTCTGCGTGTCAAGCAGACGTTCTCCCACTGAACTACCCGCCCAGTAATATATATTATCAACGATAACCCGGCAAAAGTCAAGCCTGCCCCGTGTCCAAGACCGGGTAATCTCGCTGGTAATCATATACGCCGTGGCTCAAAACTTGTCCAGCAGGCGCTTGTGCCATGAACGCCTGGGCACGGCGGACTCAGCCACCAGGCTGACCCTGCCCAGTTCCTGCCCTCTCAGCAAGCAGACACACTCGCCTAACTTCTGTCCCTGCCGCACCGGCGCCGCCGGGGCAGCCTGAAGTACAATTTTCTTTTCCAGCTGCGGCAGGTCAGCCGGGTCAAGCCTGATTTCCAGCGTTTCCGCCGCGCAAAGGTTCACCGCCGGGCTCTTCCCCCCTGATACAGGCGTACCGGCTGCCGCCTCACCCTGATTAAAGACCACAACCGGCTGTACCACATTAAAGCCGTAATCGAACATGTTGATGCAATCCCGGTAGCGGTCGTCACTGTGCAGCGCCACGGCGATCAGGCGGCGGCCTTCCCTGCTGGCCGAAGCGATCAGGCAGTTGCCGGCCATGGGGGTAGTGCCGGTTTTCACCCCGTCCACTCCCTCATATACTCCGAACAGCAGGCGGTTGCTGTTGCGCAGCTTCTCCTCTCTTTGGGGAGGGTCCACCCACTGCACTGTTGTCTCCCTGGTCTGCACCAGTTCGTTAAACCTGGGGATGCCGAGGGCATACCTGGTCAGCACGGCCAGGTCAGCGGCGGTGGTATAGTGATTGGGGTCATGGTAGCCGTTAGTGTTGACAAACCTGGTGCCAAACAGCCCTAAAGCTTTTGCCTTGTAATTCATCATTTTAATAAAGCGGTCATGGCCGCCGCCCACGTGCTCAGCGATGGCAACGGTGGAATCGTTGGCTGAAGTCACCAGAGCCGCTTTAACCAGTTCGCCCAGGGTGATTTTCTCACCCTTTCTTAAATCTATGATCGAGCCCATTGAGACGGAGGCAGCCAGGCTTCCCACTGTCACTATATCATCCTGGTTCCCGTTTTCCAGAGCGACGACAGCTGTCATGACTTTGGTCAAGCTGGCCGGGTCTGACCGCCTGGCCTGGTTTTTGGCAAAATACACCTGCCCGGACTCGACATCAACCAGGATAGCCGAATCAGCCGTTACCCTGGGGGGCGCCGCCGAGACCGCCACCGGAAAAATTAACACCGCTGTAAAGATGGTAATTATGATTTTAAATTTTATATTAATGGCATCTTTACCCCCAAAATGAAAACCGCATTAAAAAAATGCGGTCCTTTTACATGTTGGATGGAGCAAGCCGCCTGGCAATCTCAGTGAGTTCACCGGCGAAGGATGACACAGGCTGCCCGGCCGCAACCCCGCCCGCAATCCGGCGCAAACGGGCAACAATATCCGGGTCGCTGCTGACAAAGACCGCCGTCACGCGCGGTTCCGCATTCTTCACCGCATCGGTGACTTCCCGCTTGATCCTGTCAGTCTCGCTTTTCTCCAGGCCCGCCTTCTGGTCAATACCCACATAAGCTGTTGTGCCGGTGATTACCACCGTGGCGCTGTTTACCCCAGCCACCCGGGCCGCGGCGCCGGATAAGTCAGAAGATATTTTACTGACCTCAACGGGGCTGGTTGGCATAGGTTCCGGGGCAGGAGCGGGAGCCTGGTAAATATCGTTGGCCTGGTTCTGCGGCACCGGCTTTCTTGCCGCTCCGCAGCCCGCCGGCAGCGTCATCCCCACTGCCAGTACTAAGATAAGGACAGGAAGCAGTTTAATCCTCTTCATGCTACACCTCCTCGCTTAGAGCTATTATTTCAAACGAGGCGCAATTTATTCCACCCAGGCAAACAAAAACCCGCCTCCCGGCGGGACAGCGGTCAGGGGACACACCTCTGGCTTTGGCCTTTCTCAGTGGAGAGGTATGTCCCCAACGTATTCTGCAAATCGCAGGTGCGATTAATTTACCATCTTCAGAATTACTATGGGGGTTTGCTGGTCATCATTGCCGAAAGGGTTGTCTTTGAGGTCCCTGATCAGGTCGGCCTGGTTGATGCCGCTGGACGCGCCGAGGATATCCACGTTGCCGATGTCGTTCACATCTACTATTACCGCCTCCACACCTGTCTTCTCCCTGATCTCCTCCACTATGCCGCGGGGGTTTTTAGGGCCCAGGATGATGTGCCTCTCAAAAGGCCACATGGTGCCGGCCACGTCGTCGATCAGGGTCAGGTGGCGGCCGGCCACCCGGTAAAAGTCTCCCTTGCGCCTGATTACTTTGCCGAGGGCGGCGGCGGTGGCGCCTAAAAAAATGCGCGGCACGCCTGTTTCCTCGATAGCCAGCTGCATCGCCTGGGGGGTGGCCAGGCTGCCGTCTTTGCCGGGAAAGCGGCATAAAAACCTGGCCAGAAGGCCTGGTTTGACCTTTTCGGGCAGGATGGCCCTGCCCTGCGTGATGGACACCACACTTTCCGCCACGGCGATAATGTCGCCCGGCCCGGCTATTTCCCCGGTGTATTTTTTCACCACATCCACGATATTGTCTTCTTCGGTGATGATATGCGTCCTGACGGGTATCCTGCCTGAGATCATACTTTCACCTGCTTTTGCGCGGTGCCGGCTGCAAAGTAGTTCTTTACTCCGTTGAAAATACCTTGTGCCGCTTTTTTATGGACGGTCGGGCTGCGTAAAAGGCCTTCTTCCACCCAGTTGGTGATGGTCACAACCTCTACCTCTACCGCCGGCACACTGCCTAAACCGGTGTATTTGTGCATTTCTTTCTTGCCCCTGTCGGCCAGCTTCAGCTTTTTGACCAGTTCTTCCCCGATCAGTTCCGCGGCATCTGAACTCTCAGGGCTGTTCACTCTGTAGCGCACCGCCGTGCCGCCCACTTTACAGTCCTTGGCGGCATGGGTGTGGATGCCCAGGAAAAGGTCGGCTTTTTCTTTTTTCGCGATACCAACCCGGTCGGCACTGGTGAGGGATTCGTCCCCGGTCCTGGTTAAAACCGGCTTGGCGCCGGCCTTTTCGAGCAATCGCTTCAGCTCTTTAGCTATCAGCAATACCACGTTCTTCTCCAGCAGGTTTACCGGCCCCCTGCCGCCCGGGTCAGCTCCGCCGTGTCCGGGGTCAACTATTATCTTTTTGTCCCTAAAAAGCCCGTGCAAAAAGCTGCGCTCTAAATTTACTACCGTCCTTACAGGTATTCCTCCGGTAACTGCCAGATCATATCCTGCCGGGTGATCGGTGGCTATGGTGATCTCAGCGGCGTCCGGGCAAGTCTGGGCCAGGGTTATTTCCCGCACCAGACCGTCGCTGACATCCATAGAGCCTTCCGGCATATTAGCCACCACGCCGGATGCCTCCAGGACCAAACCGCCGCCTTGTGCGCGGGCATGGCAGGCGAAGGGCCCGGTAGACTCCACAACTACTCTGGTAAACAGGCTGCCTGCTTCGTTTTCCACAACCTTTGACCAGATATTTGTGATCCTGGGCAATTTAGGTTCAGACAAAAAGAGCGCCCCCTTCGAAATAAAAAACAAAATGGTTTAAATGGCATTATCTAGTATGCGCAATAAACCATATTTCTAGATTTATTTATAAAATATTACACTGCAGATGGGAATATTTGTGTTAATTTGTGGGAAAAGAGAGAAGTTTACTTTACTAGAGCTGATATTATGACCGCTTTTGCCGGGCCCGCCAGAAATATATGACCAGCGCCACGATGCCCGCGGCAATGACCACGTCCAGCTTGTGAAACCATGGTGAGATGGCATGCCAGTTCTGGCCCAGCTTGAGCCCGACGTAAACCAGGAGGAGGCTCCAGGGCAGTGAACCTAAAAAGGTGTATACCACAAACCTTTTGAAATTCATGCCGGAAATACCGGCCGGCAGTGAGATAAAGGTCCTGACGATCGGCATTAAGCGGGTAAAAAATACTGTAGCCTCGCCATAGCGGGCAAAATAGCGGTCAGCCATTTCAAGGTGCTTGAAGGAAAAGCCGAAGTAGCGCCCGTACTTGATTAAAAAGGGGCGGCCTCCTTTCAGTCCCAGGTAATAGGAAAGCACTGACCCCACTGTGCCTCCGACTGTCCCGGCTAAAACGACCCGGTAAAATTCCAGCCTGCCGGTGTAGGCGAGGTAACCACCGAACGGCAGGATCACTTCACTGGGCAGCGGTATGTTGGCGCTTTCGATAGCCATGCCTATGGCTACCCCCCAGTACCCCAGCGCTGCTATATAATTAGTTATGATCTTGATCACCTGTTCAATTATTTCAGTCAGGACCAGCACCCCTCCGCATTAATATTTATTTGTTTATTCCGATTTTTCAGTCACGTAGCGGCTGTCGCGGGCCACCAGGTTCAGTGCCCTGCGCAGCAGCCTGAACCTGTAAGACAGTGCTGAAGGCGGCAGGCCGTACCGGCCGGCCAGCTCCCGCTGTTTGAGGTCACGCTCCGACTTTACCCAGGAGAGGGCGTATATTACAGCGGCCGCCCACAGTGAAGGCTTGCGAATGACCGGCCTCCCGGCTGAACAGTAATCAAACCAGAGCTTTACGGCTTGCTCCTGTTGTTTCAGGCTGTACCCCAGCGCCTGCATGCCGTCCTGGACAGCGGCGGCCACCGCGGCGTGCCCGGGCGACGCCCAGTTGTATTCGGAAACCTCTCTGAGGGAATTAACCGGCGCATTGCGGTTTGTTTCCCCGATAATAGACCCCTTAAAAAAATAATTTAAAATATCCCTGCACTCCGACAGCAGGTCCGGGGAACCTGCGCTCACAATCACAAAACGGGGCGTCAGGATCAGGTTGCCGATAACCGGGCGCAGAACAGCTTTGCCGCCCCGCGCCGCCCCTGCCTCTTCCCGCTCTTTGGCATGGTGGTCTTTGCCGAGTATAGCCGCCGTGGCCTGCCGAAAAATTCCTGACGCGTCTTTAACCTCGCCAATCAGGCCAAAGCAGCCTTCCTGTTTGATGACATCAAGCACTTCCCGCCAGTTTAAGATAGGCAGGACTGTCCTGCGCTCAGTCCCCTTTTTCCCTGCGGGTACCCTCCCGGCGCCCGGCTCAGGCCCGCCGAGACCTAATACCCAGGCGTTGATGATATGGGCTCTTTCTTTAAGGTAGGATGCCCAGCCGCGGGGATTGTTTTTTTTCTCTTTATAATATTGCTCCCGGTCCTGCCGCAGCTTCTTCAATAAGAGTTCCTTGAACCTGGCGGGCAATGCCAGGCCGCTGGTTGAAAACTCGTATTCGCTGCCCACCTTGAGGATCCTGATCAGCAGGATATTGCCTGCTTCAATCTCCCCCGCGGCGTTCACATCGCTGATTGTTACTTCCCCGGGTTCCAAAAGGTTTTTGATGATAATGCTTTCGTTAGGCAGCACAGATGACACTTCATACAGGGAGATGCGGGAACTTGACCAGTCTTTAAGCAACTGGTCCTGACGCTGGTCCGAACCGGCAGGCTGTTCTTTCCGGAAGGTATCGATCACCGTCCGGCCGCTGGTCAGCTTATAATCAAAAATAAACCACTCAAAACAGCGCTCCATGATGAAATCATCGTCACTGTCCACCAGCGCCGGGTCCAGACATCCCAGGTAAATATCCTGAGCCCGCGCGGCGTCCCAGGATAAAGTCGTCTTGTCGGCAAATTGTCCGAGGCTGCGCCGCAAATCCTGTCCGGCGCGCCGCCACCTCACCTGGTCCAGGGAATAAAAAACTGTCCCCCGGCCACAACATTTTTCATACGGCTTTCCGCTGCCGCAGGGACATGACTTTTCGGTTCCGGGCATTATATGTACACCTCTCCAATAAGTTATGCCTCTGTGGCAATTATTTTTATCCAAACAATCATATTTATATCATAATTATGGTTTTTTCTCAAAGGTAATTTTACTGCCCTCCTGTTTTTGACTGATGTCAAACAGGCTAAATACAGTATCCCGCACGTAAGTCTCACCGTCTATTGTCAAAAGAGGAGCGCCCTGCGGGTAGTCATGCCCGTTGATGGTAAAACGCCCGCCACCCGGGTGGAAGATTGCTTCCTTTTGAAAACCTGTAACTTTGATGGAACCATCGCCCTGCTGCCAGTCTACCCGGTAGCCAAGCGCTTCAAACATGAGCCGCAGGGGCAGGTATGACGCTCCCTCCTGCTGGATTACCCGGCCGCTTTTGACCTCTGTCCCGTTTACAGTTGAACCGTTTTTACCAACTTCCAGAGTGATAATGTTTGTGTCCGCATTTTTGAGGTAACGCTGCGCCACAGCCTGCGGCAGGTAAGGGGTCAGGACCTGGATGTCCGGCATGAGCCCCGTCCCGTCAATAACCCTGTCTTTGGGGGTGTGATATTTGGCGGTGGTAATTTTAAGCACCCCTCCCGCACTCAGCGGTATAACCACCTGGACAGTGCCCTTCCCATAAGTTTTGCCTCCGATCAGAGTAGCGTGCCCGTAGTCCTGCAGCGCTCCTGCCAGCGCTTCGGAGGCGCTGGCGCTGTATTCGTCGACCAGCACTACAATGGGCATGTCTTTGCCGGCTGGTGTGCCCTCAGTGAGATATTCCTCGCGCCTGCCGCTGCGGTCAACAGTGCTGACCGCGACCTGGCCGGGCTCAACAAAATCGCTGGTGATGTCAACTGCTGATTCGAGCATGCCGCCCGGGTTGTCCCTCAGGTCCAGGATCAGCTTCTTGACTCCCTTGCTGATTAAGTCATCCAGCGCTTTTTGGAACTCATCCTCCGTGGACTCGCCAAATATCTTGATGCGGATCAGGCCGATTTCCCCTTCTACGACCCTGCTGGTTACTGTAGGAGTTGAAATATTGGACCTGACCAATTCCAGGTCAATATCCTTAAGCCCCTCCCTGCGGATGGTTAAACGGACCTTGGTGCCGGCCTCACCGGTTATTTCTCCCACAACCTTCCCCAGCGGCTCCCCGGCTATGTCTCTGCCGTTCACTTTAACCACCAGGTCACCTGGTTTAATCCCGGCGGCGCTGGCGGGTGTGCCTTCAATTGTATTTACCACCTTCGGGTAGTCTCCGGCGGGCTGAATCTGCACGCCGATACCAACGTAGTCGCCTTCAACTGAACTCTTAAAATACTTTAAATCTTCCGGAGAAAGATATTCAGTATACGGGTCTTTTAAACTTTCCAACAGCCCTTCAATTGCGCCCCGGACCATGGTGTCCTGATCAGGTTCTTTGATGTAAAAGAGTTTAACATCACTAATAACTTCTTCCAGATCCAGCATATCCAACGCTTGGTTTTCTGCCGCGAACCCTGATACAATGCTGGCTGAGAAAAAAAGGACAAGGCCCAGGACTAATGACAAAAGGGCTCTCTTCAACAAACTCAATCACCTCAATTTAGAAATTATTTTAAAAAATTCCTGGTAATTGTTTAATTCGCCCTAACCCAGTAAAGTCCTTCAAGTTTTCCGCACGGCGTTAATCATCCTTTTGCGGCAGGTATTTTAACCCTGACGGTGAAATAATAGAAAGATTAAGGCAGGTGTTTAATTATGTCTAATGAACTGATGATCATCATAGACGGCAACAGCCTGGCCCACCGGGCTTTTCACGCCATCCCCCCGCTCTCTACCAGCCAGGGGCTGGTGACCAACGCGGTGTACGGTTTTACCAACATGCTGATGAAAATAATCGCCGAAGAGTCTCCCGCCCGGCTTGTGGTAGCTTTTGACAAAGGCAGGGTGACTTTCCGCCATGATGACTATGAGCACTACAAAGCCAACCGCAGCGCCACACCGGAAGATTTGCGGCCGCAGTTTCCGGTATTGAAAGACGTTCTAAAAGCTATGCGTATAAAAATTTATGAAATCGAAGGATTTGAGGCGGACGACCTGATCGGCACCATTACTGCCAGGGCGGAGCAGGCAGGCTTGAAGAGTGTTGTTGTGACAGGCGACCGGGACGCCCTGCAGCTGGTTTCCCCCCTGACCAGGGTGAGGCTCACTAAAAAGGGCATCAGTGAGCTGGATGAATATGACGAAGGCAAGGTCTGGGACAGGTACGGCGTTACCCCGCGGCAGTACACCGACTTTAAGGGGCTGACCGGCGACCCCTCGGACAATATACCGGGCATCCCGGGGATAGGTGAAAAAACCGCTGCACGGCTGCTGAAAGAATACGGTTCGCTGGAAGAAATCCTGGCCCACGCCGCTGAACTGAGCGGCCGTACCGCTGCGCTGGTCAGTTCGGCCGGAAAGCAGGGCGAGATGTCAAAAAGGCTGGCAACCATACACCGGGAGGTCCCGGTAGAGATAGATCTCGAACAGTGCCGCTGGCAGGGACCTGATTACAAAGAGCTCCTTGAGATTTTTAAAAAGCTGGAATTCAAGTCGCTGATCAAATCGATCTACCAGAAAGCCAGGGACGGGGCGGGAGAGCAACAAAAATACAAAAAACAGGGCGCCAAAACCGGCAAACAGGCCCTGTCCGAACCGGATTTGGAAACATACCCGGTAACCTACCAGAAGCTGGACACCACCAGCCGGCTGAACAGTTTTGTCAAGGCCGCCAGAAAATCAGGCCGCCTGGCCCTGTCCTGCGCCTGTAACGCCGGCGGGGCGCTGGCGGGGGCGGGCTTTGTATTAAACGAGGACCGGGCTTACCTGCTTAACCTGCAGCCGCAGGGCGACTGGCGGCAGGAAGATCCCCAGGAAGGCGGCAATCTGTTCGCCGGCCTGGACGCTGAGCAGGGCACCGGCGCGCACTTCCGGGAGCAGGCTCTGGCCGTTTTGCGGGCTGTCTGTGAAGACCCCACTGTTAAAATATATTGCCACGACGGAAAAAAATTGATCTGGCTGCTGCATAAGAGAGGCATCAAGCTCGCCGGCCTGGCCTTTGACACTATGATCGCCGCCTACCTGCTCAACCCGGCCTCCCCCAACAGGGAGCTTGAAGATGTCTCACTGGAGCATTTAAACGCGGTGCTGCCCGGCGGCGAGGAAGAACTGCCGGCCAGGGCGCTTTGTGTCCTCGAGCTGGCCCGGCTGCTGGAGGAGAAGCTGAAACGGCTGGAACAGGACCGGCTGTTTTACGATGTGGAACTGCCGCTGGTCGAGGTTTTAGCCGCCATGGAGATCAACGGAGTGGCTGTTGATAAAAAACAACTGCAGGATATGTCCAAAGAACTCGGCCTGCAGATCAAAGATCTGGAAGGGGAGATATACAGGATGGCCGGCCAGATCTTTAACATCAACTCGACCAAACAGCTGGGGAAAATATTATTTGAGGAATTAAAGCTGCCGGTGGTGAAAAAGACCAAGACCGGCTACTCCACTGACGCGGAGGTGCTGGAAGAGCTGGCCATGTCTCACGAAGTCGTGGCCAAAGTACTGGAATACCGCCAGCTGATGAAGCTGAAGTCCACCTACACCGACGGGCTGGCTGTCCTGATCAACCCTGAAACCAGGCGCCTGCACACAACTTTCCACCAGACTGTGACAGCTACCGGGAGACTTTCCAGCTCAGACCCCAATTTGCAGAACATACCGATCAGGCTGGAAGCAGGACGTTTAATAAGAAAAGTTTTCGTCCCGTCCAGCGCGGACAACCTGCTGCTGACCGCGGACTACTCTCAGATCGAACTGCGCATACTGGCCCACATCAGCGGTGATCCGGTGTTGATAGATTCTTTTAAAAAGGGGGAAGATATTCACACCAGAACAGCAGCTGAAGTTTTTGGGGTGGCGCCGGAAGAGGTGACCAGGGAAATGCGCGGCCGGGCCAAGGCGGTAAACTTCGGGATTATATACGGCCTCAGCGATTTCGGCCTGGACCGGAGCATCAAGGTGGGACGGCAGGAAGCCAGGCGTTACATTGAAAACTATTTCGCCCGCTATGCCGGGGTTAAAGCATATATTGACAGGGTGGTGCGGGAAGCCAGGGAAAAGGGTTACGTCACCACACTATTAAACAGGCGGCGCTACCTGCCGGACCTGTTCAGCCCGAACCGCACCCTGCGCAACTTTGGCGAGCGCACCGCCATGAACACACCCATCCAGGGCAGCGCCGCCGATATTATCAAGCTGGCCATGGTCAACATCCAGCGTGAGCTGGTTGAGCACGGCCTCCAGGCTAAAATGATCCTGCAGGTGCACGACGAACTGATCTTCGACACTCCCGCGGCAGAACTGGAGAGCCTTAAGGAGCTTGTCAAACGCTGCATGGAAAATGCCCTGGTCATGGATGTCCCCCTCGTGGTAGATATGAAAATAGGAGCAAATTGGTACGACGTGAAAAAAATTTAAGGAGATGGGATAGTGCCGGAGCTGCCGGAAGTGGAGACCGTAAGGCGGACACTGCAGCCAAAACTGGCCGGGCTGAAGTTTACAGATGTCCAGGTCTTTCTCCCTAAAGTGATACGGACGCCGGAGCCTGATGAGTTTAAAGAGATCCTCAGGGATAAAACAATTAATAAAATCGGCAGGCGCGGCAAATACCTTCTATTATATCTAAACAACGGCTACACTCTCATAGTACACCTGCGCATGACCGGGCGGCTTGTTTACTGCACGGAAGACAAGCCTGTTCCGAAGCATACCCATGTCATCTTCCGCCTGAATAACGGCTGCAGGCTGCAGTTCACGGACATAAGGCAGTTTGGCCGGATCTGGCTGGTACCCTCCTCGTCCGTGGGTGACCTGGCCGGGTACAAAGACCTGGGCATTGAGCCGCTGGATGAACTTTTTACCAGAGACTTTTTAAAGAAAGAACTGCGCCGGCGCCATGCCAGAATCAAGCCGCTGCTTTTAGACCAGACTTTTATAGCCGGCCTGGGCAACATATACACTGACGAAGCCTTGCACCGGGCTAAGATAGACCCCGAACGCCTTGCCACCAGCCTGTCGCCGCGTGAGGTCGCCAACCTGCACCACGCCATCAGGGATGTGATTCTGGAGGGTATAGACAACAGGGGGACCACCTTCCGTGATTTTGCCGATGGCGACGGCAGGGCAGGCAGTTACCAGGAGCTTTTGCGTGTCTACAACCGCGAGGGCAACCCCTGCCACCACTGCGGCCTGCCAATCGCCAGAAAGAAAGTGGGCGGGCGCAGTTCTTATTACTGCCCGGCCTGCCAGAAATAACCACCCTGCCTTCGCTCCCTGAAGGGACAGGGGGTTTTTTATTTTTAAATGGTTTTGCAAACATCTATTGGCAGTAACCAACTTATCATTACCCCCATAGATTAAAAAAGTAATGGCATTTACCGCAGCGGGAGGTAATGAGACTTGGAACTGCTTTCCTATGTCCTTTTCGCGCTGGCGCTGAACCTTGACTCATTTGGGGCTGGTATTGCCTACGGCGTAAGGCAGATCAAAGTACCTCTGCTATCGTTGTCGATCATCAGTTTGATTTCGGTGACGGCAATTGTCTTCTCCATGCTCGGCGGCCAGCTCTTTATGTCTTTCATGCCGGCCGGCCTGGCCCACCGGTTAGGCGGCATCCTGCTGGTGCTGATCGGGCTGTGGGTCCTTTACCAGACCTACCGGAGCGGGCAGGCGCCTGCTAAAGACAGCAGGGAGGAAAACAGCGCCGGTAAAGTCATCAAGATCCATATCCGCCCCCTGGGCTTAATCGTACAAATTCTAAGAGAGCCTGCCAGGGCTGACCTTGACAGTTCCGGAGTAATCTCCCCGGGTGAAGCTCTGGTGCTGGGTGCGGCACTGGCCATGGACGCCCTGGGCGCAGGTTTTGCAGTCTCAATGATGGGCCTGTCGATTATTCTCACCGCACTGGTTGTAGGGCTGGGGCACTTCTTCCTGACTTACCTGGGCCTGCTGGCGGGCCGCACTATCACCAACTGTGGTATAGGCCGCCACCTTGCTATCCTGCCGGGGCTCATCCTAATCACCCTCGGCATGTTTAAAATATTCTAACCGCATGTCAAACCGCCGGTTAACCCAGCGGTTTTTCTGTTTATGGATCTGCTCCCGGATATTACATAATAAGTTATTTATAAGTTGCAGGTGTGACTTTAGTGCGTACAATGTTTCAACAGCGAAAACAATTCGCAGAACCGAACCCGTTGTTGGCACATGGATTATGTATCATGTTAAGTCTGATACAAAAATATTTTTAGAGGAAGTATACTCTTTAGAGCGAAGTAACAAGATTATGTTTTTTGTGGAGGATTAAAATGATTGTTATCGGACTTACCGGCAATATAGGAAGCGGCAAGAGCACCGTGGCCCGCCGTCTGGCTGAACTGGGGGCGAAAATAATTGACGCCGACAAGGTGGCCAGGCAGGTAGTAATGCCCGGCTCGCCCTGTTTGGAGGAAATTGCAAAGGAGTTCGGGCGCGGCATCCTGAATGCCCGGGGCGAGCTCGACCGCAAAAAAATGGCGGATGTGGTTTTTGCCGACTCGCAGGCAAGAGTCAGGCTGAATAATATAATTCACCCCTGGATCACCAGAGAGATCCGGCAGGAGGTCAGCAGGCACAAAAACCACCCGGAACTTCTGGGCCCCGCCGGAGTGCTGGTGGTGGACGCGCCGCTCCTGATTGAAACCGGCCTGCAGCACAATGTTGACGAGGTTTGGGTGGTCAAGGTCAACCTGCAGGAACAACTGCGGCGGTTAGCCAAGAGGGACGGCCTGGCGCCGCAAGAAGTTATGAACCGCCTCGACGCCCAGCTGCCCCAGATAGAAAAATTAAAATACGCCCGCCGCGTCATCGACAACAGCGGCACGCCGGACCAGACCATCAAACAAGTCGACCAGCACTGGCAAGACATAAAAAGCCAACATCCCCATCCCCCCATCAGCATATAATATGAGACGTGAGACGTGGGAAGTGGGAAGTGGGAAGTGAAAAATTGCAGGTGCGACTTTAGTCGGCTAAGGTCAGGGGACACTCCTCAATTTTAGGTATTCCTTTTACTGACGAGGAATGTCCCCACTGGAGAGTTCGATAAATCCGAACCTACAGTTTGAAAATCGAACCTATTCTTTTAAGACAAAGCGGAGGATTTATTTAGTGGCGGCTTTTCGTAGAAGGATAAATAATAAAGGAAAATTAAAACTCTGGACAATTATTGTCTTTTTTATAATTGTGCTCTTACTTATCCAAAATGCCGACAAAGTCTGGCGCTATTTTTACCCGTTCCCTTACCGCCAGATTACGATTAACCACGCTGAAGCCTATAATCTTGACCCGTACCTCCTGGCTTCCATTATGAAAGCGGAAAGCGGCTTTGACCGCAGCGCGGTTTCACCCAAAGGAGCCAGGGGCTTAATGCAGATCATGCCGGATACAGGGCAGTGGGTCGCACGGCAGCTGGGCAGCCCTGCTTTTGCTCCCGACCAGCTGTTTGATCCTGACACAAATATCAGGTTTGGGGCCTGGTATATCGCCGACCTGAAAAAAGAATTCCACGGTGATATTGTCCTGGTACTGGCAGCCTATAACGGCGGCAGGGGCAATGTCGAGGAATGGGTCGCCAGTAAAAACCTGACGGGCGGCAACAGCACCATCGACCAAATACCTTTCCCCGAAACCCGCAATTTCGTAAGGAAAGTCCTTTTATACCACCGGATTTACAGTCACCTATATGGACAGGAGGCGCAAAGCGCCTCCCTTCAGTAAAGCTACATGGCAAAGACATGCCTGCCGATCTGAGTGACTACGGGACGTGACCAAACCCACGAACTGGTAGATTTGGACGGGTTCCAGAAGTACAGCGCCCCGCCGCTGGGGTCCTTCCCGTTCATGGCGTCTACCGCGGCGTTTAGTGACTCACTGCTTAAAGGCCTTTGGCTCTGCCCGTTGCTGACAGATTCAAAAGCGCCCATTTGGTTGATAACCCCCGGGATTGTGTGTGGAAAGTCGGGACTTTGGGTCCTGTTTATAATCACAGCCCCAACCGCCACCTTTCCTTCGTACGGCTCATCAGCCGCCTCGCCTTCAATCACCTGCGCCAAAATATAGACACTCTGACGGTCAATATTATCACCTCTGGAAACGGAAATCTCCCTTTCACCAGCTGACACCGGCTCATTTGTTTCCTCTGCAGCTATAACAGCCTGCTGCTTCTCCTGGAGCAGCGGCATCTTTTTTGCCGCCGGGGCCAGGTGTAGGAAAAGAGCCAGCGCCATAAGCAGCATACCTGCCAGGATACCAATCTCCTTCTTTAGTTGAAGCATTTTGTTCCACATCTTCATGTGATCACCCCTTACTGGTAATTTCCCGGGGGACACGAGTATTGAGTATAAACGATGAACCGAGTGGAGTCAAAGGTAATTTTTTCAACTACAAAAAAAAGTGAGACAAGAGAACTGTCCTCTTGTCTCACGTAAGCGTCCTGGCTGTATTTGTTTTATTGTTGGCCCTTGATGGCGTCACCATATACCGAGCCGAACAGGAATCCCCCCACACAGCCCAGGTAAAAGCTGATAAACATTATACAGAGCCAGCCTATAAAGGGGATCATGGCAATAATCATACAAATAATTCCTGCAACTATGTACAAAAGAAAAGCTCCAATATAGCTGCCAAGTGATTTACCAATTAACTGAAAAATATAGCCCAACTCGAAGGCCGCCCCAAAATTCCTTTTATAAGCGAAATTGGCGGTAACCATCGGCAGCATAAAAGCAAATGCCAGAAAAACCAACATGCCGATTAAAGACATACCCATACCCATATGATACCTGGGAAAGGCCATTAATCTGTAAAAACTTGAACCAAAGATAATCATTGGAATAAGCATGTAAATAAAAGAAATAATCGCTATCAATAAACCATTGACAAATTTATTGCCCCAGTCTTCCCATTCCGGCATGTTTTCCTTTTTTTTAGCACCTTGTTCAAAACACTCCAGAATATAGCCCGTGGAAAAAAAGTTTACTATGGGGATCATCATAAGCACACCGCCAATCAACACTTTGACAATTCCCCCGTTTTTGAACGGCAAAGTTAAAACCTTGTCAAAACTCACAATCTAGGCCTCCTTTAATGTCTTTTAACCCTTACCCTCTGGCTGACCTCCCTTCCTCAGTAATACCCTGGTGAATCTATGCTTATAGCATATTTGATCTAATTTCTATTTCGGCTGAATAAGAATTAACTTGATAAAACAAAGAATTTTATTATAAAAGGCCCCGCACCGCGCTGCCGTTCAGGTAGTCAAATTTTTTACCCTGAAAGGTATCGAGCCTGACCAGACAGTCCTCAATTCTCTGCTTGACCAGCCACCAGCTTATGCCCCAGTTGCTGAAAAGAAGCTGCGCCCTGGGCCCTTTGCCCACCAGCCTTTGCACAACTATCCCGGGGTCAAGATATTCCAGGAATTCCACTACCCTTGCCACATAGTCATCCAGCGTGGTAATTTCAATCTCACCCCTCTGGTACATATCCCCCAGTGGCGTCCCACGGACCACATATAGCGAGTGCAGCTTAACGTACTCTATCCCCAAAGCTGAAAGAATTTTAGCGTTTTCCACCGCGTCTGAACTGTCATCCCAGGGCAGGTTCAGGATCAGGTGAGCGCAGGTTTCAAAGCCCCGTTTTTTGATCCTTAACACTGCGTCGATAAACTCCGCCAGGCTGTGGCCCCTGTTTATCCTGGACAGGGTATGATAGTTTACGGTCTGCAGCCCGAGCTCTATGTTGATGTCAAGTTTTTTATCTTCCCGCACACCCTGCAGGAAATCAAGGTAATGGTCGTTGACGCAGTCAGGCCTGGTTGAGACCGAAATACCCACCAGATCATCCACTTCCACTGCCTCTAGTATATTTGCTCTAAAACGGTCCAGCGGCAGGTAGGTATTGGTAAACGCCTGAAAATATACAATGTATTTTTGAGCGTTGAAGCGCTTGCGGAAAAAAACCTTGTTTTCCTCCAACTGGCGCTTTATAGAAAGGGTTTCAGGCAGGCAGTCAAAACCCGACCCCTTTTCATCACAAAAAACACACCCGCCTACTCCCGACCTGCCATCACGGTTGGGACAGGTGCCCGGCAGGTTTACCGGCAGCTTATATACTTTTTCGCCAAACTTCTTTACCAAGTGCTCAGAATACTGGTTATAGCGCGCCTCTTTCAAATCACTGCACTCCACCGAAAATTATCAACCGCCAGGGATTACAGCCGGCCTACTGAAAATATAACATATAAGAAACGTGCTTCCAAGTCCTCCGGAGTTTCAACCTTCTTTTCAAACGGGATTACATTTTAAGGCAAGCTTTTTTCTTGCATTGGACTGCCTTACGGGTTATGATAAACTAGGTGTTTTGATTAACAGATATATGTATTTTGTAAAGGGGAAATACAATGGCAGCCAACCATAACAATAACAGCATGTTGGGCAGGTTTGCCCTGACACTCAAGCTGACCTGGCATTACCTGCTGGCGCTCGTGGGATTATTGGTCATTTGTTATAATACTTTCCCGGCTCTAATGGTCTTACCGGCGCTTTTGATCGCGTTTACCCTGTACTTCTTTCGCAACCCTAAAAGGAACGTCCCATCTGAACAGAACCTTATTCTCTCACCAGCCGACGGGGTTATAATGGATATTGACGAGGTCTTTGAGGAAAGGTTCATCCAGGATAAAGCTATCAGAGTAAACATCTTTTTATCAATTTACAATGTGCACCTGAACCGCTCTCCCCTGCAGGGAGAGGTGAAATACAGGTATTACCGCCCGGGTTGTTTTATCCCGGCCTTTAAGAACCACGCCTCCGAGATTAATGAAAAAAATTTTATTGGCATTGAAAACCAGTCTTTTAAGTTAATGGTCTGCCAGATCACAGGATTTATAGCACGTAGAATAAAATGCTGGGTGGATGAAGGTAAAAGGTTGTCCTGCGGCGAAATTATCGGAATCATTAAATTTGGCTCCGGCACCGAATTGTTTATTCCAGTCGGATCAAAACTCCTTGTTAAAAAGGGAGACAAAGTCAGGGCGGGAGAAACAATTATCGGCACTTTGCCGGATAAACACTAAATGATAGGAGAAAGTATGTGAGCAGGATAGAAATACTACCGAATTTATGCACAGCAGCCAATTTACTGCTCGGGGTTATGGCTATCGCTGCGGTATTTCAACATCACTTTGAGTTAAGTGTCTCATTAATAATTATTGCCGCAGTCTTAGACCGGTTCGACGGCATCCTTGCCCGCCGCTATGACGCTGCAACCGCTTTTGGCAAGGAATTCGATTCTCTGGCCGACCTGGTCTCTTTCGGGGTAGCGCCAGCTTTCTTGTTATATGGCAATATGACCGACAAATGGCATCCCGCCGGACTGGCCTGCTTTGCCTTTTTCACCCTGTGCGGGGCTTTCCGTTTGGCCAGGTTCAATGTTACCGGCGGCGGTTCATACTTCCAGGGCGTACCGATAACCATCGGCGGTTCTATCCTGGCGGTGCTGGTTATACTGCTTCACAATTTCCCTGCTTTTGTAATCGCCGCAGGCATTGTCGCCTCACTGGCGATGGTCAGCACCGTCCGCATTCCTAAAATATAAGCAGGGTTTCCCACCATCAAACAGTCAAAAACTGAATTATAAAATCATATAGGTTATCTGAAACAATCTCTTCTCCACCTGGCAGCAGGTGCACCACGTCAGCAAATTGTTCACTCGGCACCACGTAGTCCAGGTTTAGTATGGTTATGCCCGACCCCTCTATGTAACTGAGAATATCCTGCATTGATGAAAAATAGGCCTCAAAATCTATATCATCGTACTTTTCGAGCAGTTCAAAGTTCCTTGGGTTAGTGAAAAACAAGGAATTTATATTATTCTCCCACAGCAGAGAAATCATGCTTCCGACATACTTCCACTGTTCACTCCACTCAGGGTGCAGCTTGCCAAACTTACCGTATTCCGCAGGGTTAAAAACTCCATTCCAGTCTTTTTCAGTCCATGGTGTCGCCAGGTCGGTCAGGTTCTCATCTTCTTCGTAAATATTGTAGTTGTTGACTACTACCTGATCCATATTATAAACATGAAAATCCTCAGGATTCAGGTCTTTGTTCCGGCTTAAGTTTAAAAGGACCGGGTGCTCTAAAGTTGTTTCCCTTTCCAGCCAGCCCACATTAAAATCATATATTAAAAGGTCAACCTTAGCATTTGCCAGTTCCCGGGTGATCAGGTAAACATCAGCTGGCCCGGCGCTGGGCAGGGTAAAGTTAAAAACATTTACAACCTGACCAAGTCCCGTCCTTGCTAACTTTTTCTTTAAGAGGGCAGGTATTGTTTTTCCCTCGTCCCTGGTCCCGTCACCGTAAACAATTGAGTCCCCCAAAAAAACGATATTAAAACCATCGCTTTCGTTCAGCTGCTCTATCCTCCGCATAATTTCAGCAGGGTCGTCGCTGAGCAGCCTTTGACCGTCATTAATATCAATAAGGTATTCTTGTCCCGGCAGGCTTTCAACCATAGGTATACCTGCAACCATCCGGCCTGAAGACACGGCTCCGGGGAACTGGTCTTCCGACCCGGTGTCCCGGGAAGCAACCAGGAGAAGAACAATCAGGGAGAAGAAGAACATAACTTTCCTCAATCTATAACACCCTCAAGGTTTTGTCAGACTTTTTAAATTATCCTTGACTAAAGCCGATGTGTTTTGAAAGAAATGCTGCAGGTCCGTGCTGACAGCCTCAGCCGCTTTGTAAATAAGATCGGCAACTTTTTTCGTGTCTATTTCCACCTTGTGTTTGTACTGCATCTGAACTTTGTATTTCTGAGCCAGCGATTCAACGCCGGGCTTTTCCAGTTCGATAAAGCCTGTAAATGTTTTAACCCTGCCGCTGAATCTCAAATTTTTGTCTTTCCAGAGGTCTTGCAGCATCTCGCTCACTTCGGAAACCAGGGCATGATTGGTAAAAGCGCTTTTAAGCTGCTCGTTGTAATGCCCGGCTGAGCCGACGATTAGCTCAACACCCATTTCAATTATGTTGTGAGCTTTCCACCAGCCCATTTCCGGCGGGATCCGGCAGGCCTCAATAGTCTTTTGGACAAAAGGTCTGGCTTTCTCAAAGCTGTAGCCCTTTTCATAGTCAAGGTATTTCTCGTCCCCGTAATAATCCAGCCCTTCAGGCGTGAAACCGTGGGTTAGAACAGCCTGCCCGAAATCCTGCAGCGCATGGTTCTTTGTAAGAAAATTATATATTTCCACCCCTTTGCAGTGGGCCTCGCAGTGGTTAAAGTGCTCGCCTATGAGCATATCCGGCAGGACGCTTCCCAAAGATACAGGATCTGACTTGTAGCCTAAGATAGCTTCAGCGAAATAAACATGGGTTTGTGGATACATCCATTCTCCTCCGGTATATTCCCTTTTTTAGGCGTTATTGAGTCAACCAGTTATACACATGTTTGCAGATCTGTAATATTTACTCATTCTACATGGTTTTAGATCTGCCCTTCTTAATTCTACCTGTAAATATGAAAAAATAAAACCAGAATTAGAGTTGTCCAGAAGGTTTAATAATAATAGGCTTTTTGCCGCCTGGGCATCACTCCATCACTTACACTTGCTTTCAAAATAGTGGTCTGTTATAATAACCCTGACTTTGACAGTTATGAGGGCGAAAAGAGGCCGCAATCCTTGCAAATAAAGGGGTTGCGGCCTTCACTTATTGTCATAAATATGTAGGGTAACGGCTCATTTTTTGCTCTCTGCCAAAATATTT
>NZ_QFFZ01000043.1 GCF_004369225.1 Pelotomaculum propionicicum | reverse complement strand
CTTGAATAACGCTCTGCGTTATTCACATACCCACAACCCCTGCGACGGTAGAGACAAAAATAATATTGCTAAAAGACCGCCAGTAATAATATTCCATAATTACCATTCCAAATGAGCTGATCCCCTTTTTATGGGTGGTAAACTTTTACGTGATCACAGTGGTAAACTTTTTGATTGACAAACACACTATAGTTTGTTTTTCTATCTTACAGGAGGATCTGGGTTTTTCAGAGTGGTATTTACACTGAACGCTGATGCTTCAGATTAAACAGCCTGGGATATATCAGCGGTTATCCTGACGGCACTTTCAGGCCAGGCGCCTATATCACCCGTGCCGAGTTCACCACAGTCCTGGTTAAAGCCTGTAAGCTGCCAGTCGCAGGAGGGAAGGTGTTTAGTGACACATCCAAACACTGGGCTGTGAATTATATTGCCGGCGCTAATGAGGCCGGTATCGCAAGCGGCTACAGCGAGGACAGTATTGGTCCGGATAAGGAGATTTAGTTAAACGGTAAAGGTGGTTTTATGAATTGTTGGCAGTAGCATTGAATTCTTTGGGAACAATCGATGAAGAATACTTTGCGTCTTTATTTGTGAGGCAATTTACAGGTTTTAAAGTGATCAAACTTAGTCTTTACAAAGATGCAGAGAAAGATCAGCTGCAGGTTTGCCAGCCTGAGAAGGATGCAGATCTGCTGAAAGATTTGATACAGAATTCAGACCCTGCCGATCCTATTCTGCGGCTTAAAGGCCCCAGGGCCAAGCTGCAAAAAGCGGTGCGTTCCATGTTTTTCCCCGGCCAGAAAAAGAAACATGAAAAAGTATTATTAATAGGTAGCGAAGGTTTTAACGACTTTCCCTGGGCTGTACAAATTGTAGCGGTTCAGCTGAATGTATTGGACCTGATACAAGATACGGAAGAACTACAAAAATCAGGTTTCATGATTTTACATGACCCGGAAAAAAATGAAAGCGAAAATTTTATAGTTGGTGTAAAAACGCTCCACCCGGAAAATACCATGTACGTTGAATTATACCAGGGGGACAGGTCAAAGGATATTAAAAAATGCTATGAAGTCGTATTTGCCGAGTATTTAGTTAAAAGGAAGAAAATAAAAGAAAGGCTCGAAGAACAACATCCCGGGCAAGTGATCAGCTGTGCGCAAGCCGGCAGAATAGCCGGTGAACTAAGAGTCAGCACGTATCTGGTAGGCAGTGTGTGTGATGAATATGGCTATCAGATTACTAACTGCGGCTTGGGCTGTTTTTAGTGGTTAACATATTTACAGGAGGTTAAAATTTATGACTATAGTGCCAGAGGATCCTGTTTCGATACGGCCAGTAGGTGTCGTGGTTTCTGACTTCAAAAAAGTAAGCCGGGATTATGATTACAATAAAGAAAGTATGATCTATGTGCGGGAAGACCTTGCCAGCGCGCTGATCGGGCTGGAGTATTTTTCACATCTGCATGTTATTTACTACCAGCACCGCAAGCAAGACTGGCTGGAGCTCGTGGGATCCGCACCGGAGGGAGCATCTTCCCTGACCATCCCCTTTACCAGCGAGCCGGCCTGCCAGGGGGTGTATTCCACCCGTTCCCCAGCCCGTCCTTCAGCGATAGGCTCTTGCGTTGTAGAAGTAATCAAGCTGGATCAAAACTGTATTTATGTCAAGGGGCTGGATGCCATAGACGGAACTCCCGTCCTGGACTTGAAAATATATATTCCTCATTATGACTCGTTTCCTCTGGCTGAAACACCGCTCAATTGGTGTAAAGGGAATGAACTGATCACAACTTCCCGCAACCTGCACTGGGATACCATCAATGTCGGACTTACTCTGGGTCTCAGAGCAGGCGCAAAAGCCATGCGGGTGCTTGGCATCAGCCGCGGAGAAGCGTTGCGGGCGGAAGTGGCCGGCGGACATTTCTTTGCGCAGGGGGTAGAGGGGGCCACCGGATGCAGTGAACTAAGAGGCAATATGGCTTTTAAAAAGCTGCATACTTCGCCGGGAGAGTGGCAGCTCAGTCTTGTGGGTAAGGATGAGCAGGTGCAAATCAGGCTCAGGGACCATATTTACTCGGGAGCGGCTGAAGTCCTGGAGGTAGGGGAAGCGGTCTTGTTTGCTTCCATCCAAAAGTCAAAGATAGGCTAATATGAGGATGTACGATGGAATTTGTTCTAGCAGTGTTTTCATCCGTCAATCTGGTAAACAGAATGAAAAGCAGGCTGAACCAGAATGGTGAGTATTTTGGCATGATCCGTGCTCCACACTCTGTAGCTGCCGGTGGGTGCGGTTTTGCGCTGCGTTTTGAGTATGACAAACTCCCGCTGGTAATGCGGGCGGCGCAGGAATTGGGAATCGAGATAAACGGTATCTACAAAGAACACGATCTGGAAAACGGCAACAAAGCATATACAAAGGTTGGGTAAACTAAGGAGACGCATTAAGTGATATACCTTGACAACGCTGCTACCTCATGGCCTAAGCCCGAGTCTGTTTATGACGCTATGGTTAAATGTATCAAAGAGTACGGTGCCAATCCCGGCAGAAGCGGACACAGGATGGCGGTCAAGGCCTCTGAGAAGGTATTCGAATGCCGGGAGAACCTTGCCAGACTGTTCGGTATAGCGGAACCGCTGCGGATAGTTTTTACAATCAATGCTACCGAAGCGATCAATCTTGCCGTTAAAGGATTGCTTACTCCGGGCAGCCATGTAATTATTTCGAGCATGGAGCATAATTCTGTGGTACGTCCCCTTAAAAAACTGGAAGCTTTGGGGGTGGAGCTTTCTATTGTTAAAGCGAATCCGGACGGGAAGGTGTGCGCTGAAAACATTGAAGGGGAGATTAAGGGGAATACAAAGCTGTTGATTGTCACCCACGCGTCTAATGTGACGGGAACGGTCAATAATCTTAAAACGATCGGCAGCCTGGCAAAGAAAAGTAAAATCGTTTTTATGGTGGATGCAGCTCCGTGAACTTGATGAAAAATACAGTATCGCCGCCAGAGGCGGCATTCACTGCGCCTGTCTGGCCCATGAAACCATAGGGACACAAAATACAGGCACGGTCAGGTTCAGTGTCGGGGTTTTCAACACAATCAAAGAAGCCGATAAAGCTTTAGAAGCAGTCAATGCAATCGCCAAATCTTAGGTTCGGGTTTTATCTGATCGAACAGTTTTGATAAGGAGCTTTAGGTTAGATTACATATTACCAGCCTGTCTTTCTCAATGATCTTAAATTAGCGCTTCTATTTGGCATGAAAAAGGAAATAAGGCAGTTCTGTTGAATATTATTCAATGAAGTATAATAATACCCATAGACTTCCATATCTTCAACAAGCGATGGAGTTACAGCGCAATCATGTATATGAAGCAGAACACGCCCCATTATATTGAAATAGTAGAATTTCTCCCCGATGCTACCTTTGTCATAGACAGTGACCGTAGGGTAATTGCCTGGAACCTCGCTTTAGAGGAAATGACGGGTGTATATAAGAAGGATATCATGGGTAAGGGAGATTATGCTTATTCTACTCCTTTTTACGGTATGCCCAGACCAATCCTCATTGATTTCATATTTGGTGAAGACAGAAAAAATGAAATTCCCTATAAATCTGTGGAAAGAAAAGGCAATCGCATTTTTGCTGAAACTTTTTGCCCTCTTTTATATAACGGGAAGGGGGCTCACCTGTGGGGGACAGCTTCACCACTTTTTGACGAAAAAGGCAACCTGATTGGAGCAATTGAATCCATCCGGGATATAACTATGCACAAGCAAACGGAGAAGGATCTGCGTTTGTCGGAAGAACGTTTTTCCAAAGCTTTTCGCGCAAGTCCCAACCCTATGTCTATCACCTTGCTGGCTAATGGTGTCATAATCGATGTTAATGATGTGTTTTTGGAAACAGTTGGCCGTACTAGGGAAGATGTTATAAGCCAGAGGATATATGATGTCGGTTTCTGGTTAAACCCGGGCGAGCGCGAAAAAATAGTGACGCAGCTTAGTGAAGGTAATGGTGTTCGCAATAAGGAAATTATTTTTAAGAAAAAATCGGGTGAGCTTTGTAATGGGTTGTTCTCCGCTGAAATTATTGACATTAACGGTATGCAGTGCCTTCTAGGTATTGTAACTGATATTACAGAGAAATTAAGATATGACAGGGAAATGTCGCGCTTGGACCGGTTAAATCTGGTGGGTGAAATGGCTGCTACCATCGCTCACGAAATCCGGAATCCTTTGACCAATATTCTGGGTTTTACCGAAATCTTGAAAAATGAAATGCCAACAGCGCCAAATAGTGTATACTTTGATTTTATAGTTGAAGAACTGTACCATGCCAACTCTATAGTTGAGGAATTTCTTTTCCTGGCCAGAAGCAAACCACTGACCTTAAAAAAACAAAAATTAGATATAATCTTAAAGGCAATTGCCCCTCTAATCAAAGCCAGTGCCATCCATGAAAGAAAAGAAGTTGATTTTGAACTGAACGAAGTCGCGGAGATTCCACTTGACGAAAAAGAAATACGTCAATTGGTCTTGAACCTGGTCCGCAACGGTCTGGAAGCAATGGACTCCGGCGGAAAACTAACCATACGAATATTTATGAATCAAAATGATGTGGTTTTAGCGGTACACGATCAAGGAAGTGGTATTGCAGCCGATGTGCTTGAAAAGATTGGCACACCATTCTTTACGACTAAAGAAAAAGGAACAGGTTTGGGCCTTGCTGTTTGTTACAGCATTGCCGCCAGGCATAATGCTGATATTAAAATTAAAACCGGCGCCAAGGGAACAACTTTTTTTGTTATATTCAAGCAAAGCTATCAGACGGAAAATTAATACTCTAATAAATCCTTATATTTAATTTTACAAGCTATATTCGTTCACTAATTATTGAAGGCTGCCGTTACTGGCAGCCTTCTAAGGTAAATTCTTTGGCAAGTTTGCTGATAGCTCTTTTTTCTATGCGCGACACGTAAGATCGGGATATGCCGAGGCTCCGCGCTATTTCCCGCTGGGTTTTGCGGTCCCCGTCCTGCAGGCCGAACCTTAGTTCCAGCACCTTTTTTTCACGGCGCGTCAGGTGGCGCACTTTCTCCTGCAGGCGTTTTTGTTCAAAGCTGTTTTCCACCATTTCTGACACTACCTCGGGATGAGTCCCTAAGACATCAATCAAGGTGATCTCATTGCCTTCCTTGTCAACTCCGATAGGGTCGTAAAGCGATACCTCCGCTCTTACCTTTTTCATAAACCGTAAATGCATTAAAATCTCATTCTCGATGCACCGTGCAGCATAGGTGGCCAGCCGGGTTCCCTTGCCGGGATTGAAGGTGTTGATGGCCTTAATCAAGCCAATGGCGCCAATAGAGATAAGGTCATCCGGATCTTCACCAGTGCTGTCAAATTTCTTGACGATATGCGCTACCAGACGCAGGTTCCGCTCGGTCAGGACGTTGCGCGCCCTTTCATCGCCCCTTTTTAAAAGTCTTAAGTACTTTGCTTCCTCCTCTTCGGACAGCGGCTGCGGGAACGTGTTGTTAGCGATATAGGAGACAAGCAAAAGGAGGCCGTTTACCAGTGATACCACGGTCAAAGTCCAGAGACCTGGTAGCATCAATTTATCCCCCCTAAAATTTGCATGCTATTAATAATATGCGCGGGGGATGTTTTGGTGCGTGTCCTAAATAGAATGATCTTTAAAGGGTTTTTTAGCCTTCCGGAGAAGATAATTCTTTTAGGCTTGTTTGGGTAAATTTTTATATTATATGTACTATGTATAAAATATAACAAAAAGATTTAGAGAGAGATTAGAGAGAGAGTTAGAGTAATTTAGGGAAGGGGTAAGGTGAGTGACTGAGGTAGCCGGAGTTATTCTGGCTGGGGGAAAAAGCAGGCGCATGGGTACAGACAAAGCTTTTCTTACAGTTGGCCGGGAAGCTATGATCGAGCGTGTTGCCGCGGAACTGAGAAAAGTCTTTAAGGAGATCCTAATCAGCGGGGGAGACGAGGAAACCGGCCGGCGCCTGGGACTAAGAGTAATCCCGGATTTGATTAAAGGAGGCGGCCCTCTTAGCGGCATCCACGCGACATTGATTGCGGCGCAAAGTGATAAATGCCTGGTGGTGCCTTGTGATATGCCTTTTTTGAGCGCCGAACTGGCAAAAATTATGATCAGCCAGTCAGAAGGTTATGATGTTACTGTGCCCCAACACGGCGATTACCTTCAGCCTCTTTTCGCGGTGTACAGCAAGAGCTGTATTCCCGCTATTGAAGAAGCATTGAATAATAACAGGCATAAGGTTGTTGATTTTTACCCCCGGGTGAGGGTAAAGTATGTCAGTGAAGCAATTTTAAAAGCCGCTGCTGATATTGATACTGTGTTTTTCAATGTCAACACGCCGTTTGACCTGGAAAAAGCGAGAATCATTGACAAAAAAAAGAAAAAAGTCAGGAGAGTCAATTGCTGAAGATTCTTTATCCGAAGATGTACGTATCGTCAATATTGGAAATCAAGCCCTGCTTACTGAAAGAAAAAGGCCTAAAAGGTATAATTTTCGATCTGGATAATACCATAGTGCGAAGGGATTCGGTTGTTTTCACCCCGGAGATCTGGAAGCATCTCTCCGAGCTTCAGAGGGAAGGGTTCAAAATGGGTATAGTTTCGAATAATTCCCGGAAGAGAGTTGGGGCTGTGGCCGGGCAAATGTCACTGCCGGCTGTGCCCCGGGCGGTTAAGCCGCTGGTAAGACCTTTCCGCCGGGCTTTGAAGCTGCTGGGCACCAGGCCGGATGAGACAGCCCTGGTGGGCGATCAGATTTTTACCGATATTCTGGGCGGGAATTTAACCGGTTTGTATACCATCCTGGTGGTACCGATGGAAGGAAAAGATTTCTGGGGGACCAAGTTGATCGGGCGCCCCCTGGAGAAGATTGTGCTGGCCAGGATCAAAAAGTCAGCGGGGGTTCTGCATGGCAAGTGGGATTAACGGTCGAACGAAAATATGCGGCATCATAGGTTACCCGGTTGGGCATTCCTTTTCACCGGTGATGCAGAACGCCGCTTTTAGCGCTGCAGGGCTTGACTATGCTTATGTGCCGTTCCCGGTAGAGCCGGGCGATGTTAAGGAAGCTGTAAAAGCTGTTAAAGCGTTTGGGCTGGTTGGGGTAAATGTGACTATTCCACATAAAGAGACTGTGCTTCCTCTGCTTGACCAGCTTTCTGAAGAGGCCAGGCTCACAGGCGCTGTCAATACAATTGTCAATCACTCGGGTAGACTGTGCGGCTATAATACTGACGGGGAAGGGTTCTGGCGCTCACTGGGGGAAGTGGGGTTTCTTCCCGCCGGTAAGACAGTCCTGATCCTGGGAGCCGGCGGTGCGGCCAGGGCCGTGGCGGTTGCTGCCGCTCTGGCAGGTATAAAGAGGCTGATGCTGGCCAACCGGACAGAAAAGCGGGCCAGGGAACTGGCCTGCTTCATTGCTGAAAAAACCGGGCTGCCGGCGGATGTAATACCATGGCCCGAAGATAAGGGCGGCTCGTTGCTAGGAGAAGCGCTTTCAGGAGCAGATCTTGTAGTACAGGCAACGCGGCTGGGCATGCACCCGAACGAAGCTGAAGTTGTTCCGATTCCCTATGACCGGTTTAAGCCGGGCCAGGTTGCCTGTGATCTGGTATATAACCCAATGGAAACAATGTTTTTAAGGAAAGCCGGCCAGTCCGGCGCGGCTGCCGTGAGTGGGCTAGGAATGTTATTGCACCAGGGCGCGCTTTCTTTTGAACTCTGGACAGGTGCTGCCGCCCCCCTGGAAGTAATGAGAAAAGAGCTTTTGAAGGAAGTGACAAAACAGAAGACAGAATAAAAATAAAAAGAAGACAGAATTCAGAATTCAGGAGACAGAACAAAAGGATTTCTTTATTTTTTGCGTTGTTTTATTCTGAATTCTGACTCCTGACTCCTGTATTCTATAACTACAGGTTGTTTGTTTTCCTAATTAAGCTAATACTGAACAAATAACTTATGGAGGAATAAGACTTTGTTACGTTTCCTTACCGCTGGTGAATCACACGGCCCCGCCCTGGTTGCGGTTGTTGAAGGTCTGCCGTCCGGCCTGCCTCTAACCGCGGGTTATATCGACCGGCAGCTCAAAAGGCGCCAGGGTGGTTACGGGCGCGGTGCCAGGATGAAGATAGAATGCGATCATGTAAAATTCTTGTCCGGGGTGCGAGGGGGGATGACTCTGGGCAGCCCGCTAACTTTATATATAGAAAATAAGGACTGGTCAAACTGGTCGCAGGTTATGTCCCCGGACCCCGAGGCCCGGGTGGAAGAAAAGGTGATTACAAGACCCCGCCCGGGACACGCTGACCTTACAGGTGCTTTGAAATACCGGCACAAAGATATCCGCAACGTGCTGGAACGTTCCAGTGCGCGTGAGACAGCCGCGAGAGTGGCGGTCGGCAGTACTGCCAGGAGGCTTTTGGAAGAACTGGGCATAGAAATAACCGGACAGGTGCTTCAGATTGGCGGTATCAACGCGGACACCGGCCAAAGCGATCCGGAGGAATTAAAAAAAATCCTTGCCTCTTCTCAGGTTCTCTGCGCCGACCCGGGGGCGGAGCGCCAGATGATTGAAAAGATAGACCAGGCAAGACAAAACGGGGACACCCTGGGCGGTGTTTTCGAAGTCAGGGTGCATGGCGTGCCGGCCGGGCTGGGCAGCCATGTGCACTGGGACCGCAAAATTGACGCCGGCCTGGCGGCGGCTCTAATGAGCATCCAGTCTGTAAAAGGTGTGGAAGTTGGCATGGGGTTCAGCGGCGCGGCGCTGCCGGGCTCCCTGCTGCAGGACGAGATTTTTTACCAGAAAGACAGGGGATTTTACCGTGAGACTAACCGGGCCGGTGGCATCGAAGGCGGTATGACCAACGGCGAGGTAATTATACTGCGCGCAGCTGTTAAGCCCATCCCTACACTGTACCAGCCGCTGCAGAGTGTAGACCTGCTTGATAAAACAATTTCCAGGGCTGCCGTAGAACGGGCGGACGTCTGTGCTGTTCCCGCGGCCTGTGTCATCGGCGAGGCTGTTGTGGCCTGGGAGATCGCACGCGCCTGTCTGGAAAAGTTCCCCGGCGACAGCCTGGCCGAATTGAAGGAAAACTGGAGTTGTTACCGTACCTATTTGAGGCAGGTGTAGCGCCGTGAAAAATATTGTTTTAATCGGTTTTATGGGTACCGGTAAGACTTCGGTCGGGCGCCGGCTGGCTCAGCGTTTAGGGCGTGATTTTGTAGACACCGACGCGGAAATTGAAGCTGTAACCGGAAAAACAATAACCCAGATCTTTGCCAGGGACGGGGTGGTAAGGTTTCGCTCCGAGGAAAACCTGCTGGTGAAAAAACTTGCGGTAAGGGAGAACCTGGTGATTTCTACTGGTGGAGGACTTGTCCTGAATCCAAATAATGTCCGGCTGCTCAAGGAAAATGGGGTATTAATAGCTCTAACGGCCTCTCCTGAAGTGCTCTACGCCAGGTTGGCCAACAAGAAAACCCGCCCGCTGGTTTTAAAGGGGGATCTTAAACAAAGGATCGCGCAGCTTTTAGCAGAGCGGGAAGGCGCCTATGACGTGGCGGACTTTTTTGTTGATACCGGAGTTTCCAGTGTCGACGGAGTGGTGGAACAGATCCTCCGGTACCTGTCGGGAAGGGAAGACATGCAATGATCACTGTACCGGTCAACCTTGACAAGCGCAGTTATTCTATATATATTGGCAGCGGGATTTTGAACTGCCTGGGGGACTTAATAAAGGGACTCAATTTCGGAAAAAAAGCCCTGCTGGTATCCAACCCGGCGGTTTACCAAAGATATGGTGAAATAGTTGAAAAAAGCCTGGCCGGCGGCGGGGTTGAAGTTATTGCCGGAGAAATTGGTGACGGCGAGGAATACAAGACTCTCGACGTAGCAGCGGGACTCTATGATTTGGCCTTTAGCTGCGGGCTGGACAGGCGCTGCCCGGTTATCGCTCTTGGCGGCGGGGTAGTGGGTGACCTGGCCGGTTTTATAGCCGCGACCTACATGCGGGGTGTACCTTTCATACAGGTTCCTACCACACTGTTAGCCCAGGTGGACAGCAGCGTGGGCGGCAAGGTGGCTGTAAACCATCCCAGGGGCAAAAATATTATCGGCGCATTTTATCAGCCTGCGCTGGTATTGGCTGATTTGGAAACGCTCAAAACGCTGCCCGCCGCAGAAATTAAGTCAGGTTTAGCTGAAATCATCAAATATGGGGTGATTTCCGACGGCGGGTTTTTTGCCTGGCTGGAGGAGAACCTGGGCCAGCTGCTTGGCCTGCGTGCGGCAGCAATGGAACATGCTGTGGAAACCTCCTGCCGGATCAAGGCTGAAGTGGTGGAGGCTGATGAAACAGAGCAGGGCCTGCGTGCTGTTTTAAATCTCGGGCACACCGTGGGACACGCGGTTGAGGCTCTGACCGGCTACAAAGTATTTTCGCACGGCGAAGCGGTTGGTATGGGAATGGCTGTAGCCGCGCGTATGGCTTTAAGAATGGGTATGCTGCCGGAAAAAGAGGCGGGCCGTATCATTTCCCTGATTGAAAGAGCGGGGCTGCCGGCAGCCCTGCCTGCTGATTTTACCCCTGATGAAATCCTGGAAGTTATGCGACGCGACAAAAAATCCCTGGAAGGCAGGCTGACCATGGTCCTGCCGGCTGCTGTCGGACAGGTTAGAATTATAGCGGATGTCACCGGGGAAACTGTAAAAAAGACCTTGGAAACAAGCATTTAAAGAGTCTAAAACAAGCAAATACTATTTTCAATTATTATCTGGACGACAGGTCCCTGTAGTGGTAATATAGCCTTGAAATTCCGTTCACGCCAGATTTTTTATTTCCGTCTGTGTTTACTAATTTTTAAGGTAAAAGAAATGGTAATAACAGATTTACTGCCCTATGTGTTTTTTGTTTTTGGCCTGGTTATCGGCAGCTTTCTTAATGTCTGTATTTACAGGATACCCAGGGGCGAGTCGGTGGTTTTCCCGCCTTCCCACTGTCCCGGCTGCAGCCGGAGGATTGCGGCGCGTGATTTGATCCCGGTGCTCAGCTATCTCCGCCTTAAAGGGCGGTGCCGCTTCTGCGGCAGCAAAATCAGCCCTATATATCCCTTCATCGAACTGCTGACCGGCCTGCTCTTTGCGGCGGTTTATTTACGCTTCGGCCACACTGTACTGCTTTATAAAGTCCTTTTCCTGGTCCCGGTCTTGATCATTGTTACTTTCATTGACCTGCGCCACTATATCATTCCTGATAAACTGACAGTTTTTGCACTGGCTGGCGGGGTGATCCTGAATATTTATACGCGCGACCTGACCCTTTTTTCTTCCCTGTTGGGACTAATCTCGGCCGGGGCTTTTTTGCTGTTGATTGCCATTGTAAGCAAGGGCGGCATGGGCGGCGGCGATATCAAGTTCGCGGCTGTGATCGGCCTGTTCTTAGGTTGGCCGCAGGGATTGTTCGCGGTTTTTCTGAGCTGTATGCTGGCGGGTATGGCCGGGCTGGTTTTACTTCTGACGCGGGTTAAAGGACGTAAAGACGCCATCCCGTTCGGCCCATTTTTGTGCATCGGGGCGCTGGCTGCAATCTGGCGCGGCGAGGAGATCCTGACCTGGTATTTGCGGGGGGCTTGGTTTTGATTAAGCAATCAAATAAGGAAATTATATAACTCTGAGGTGTGATTATGTCTGTAAGTAAAAGGAAAATGCTGGGTGTCAGACTCATTGAGAAAGGACTTATCAGCCATGAACAACTGGGAGAGGCCCTGCGCGTGCAGTCTCAGCGGGGGGGACTGCTGGGTCATGTTCTGGTGAGTCTGGGTATGATCAGTGAAGAAGAGCTGACCAGGGTATTGGGGATCGAGGAACTAGCCCCCAAGGACAAAATTGATAAAGAACTTATTAGCCTGGTGCCGGAGCAGTTAATCCGCAGGTACAAAATCTTTCCCGTTAAAAAAACAGGGAACCGCTTTTACGTGGCCATGGCGGATCCCCTGAACGTCATGGCTATTGATGACCTGAGGCTGCTCACAGGATTTAGCATAGAGCCCCTGGCCGCCAGTGAAAAAGACATCAATAAACTTATAGAGAAATATTTTGGCATTCCGGAAGTGGAAAAAGCCATTCAGGAACTGGGTATTGAACCTGAGGTGGCTGAGCATGATGAGATTAAGGAAGATGTAATTATTGACGAAGCGCCGGTAATCCGGCTGGTGAACTCCATTATAACCAGGGCCATCAGCGAAGAGGCAAGTGACATCCATATCGAGCCTTTTGTGCGGGGCATCAGGATCCGTTACCGGGTTGACGGGCTCCTGCGCGAGGTGATGAAACTGCCCCGCAAGATGATTTTTGCCATTGTTTCGCGGATAAAAGTAATGTCAAACCTGGATATCGCCGAGCGTCGCATGCCTCAGGACGGGCGGATACCTTTGAAGCTTACCGGCCACGACCTTGATCTGAGGATATCCACTATGCCGACCATCTATGGTGAAAAAGTAGTGATCCGGATTCTTTATAAAGAGAGTATCAAGAATTACACTTTGGAAAAGTTGGGCTTTTCAGAACACAACCTTGAAAGGTTTTCCGCTTTTATCAAAAGTTCTTACGGTATGCTGCTGGTCACAGGCCCGACCGGCAGCGGCAAGACCACCACCCTTTATACCGCTTTAAATTCTATCAATACCGTGAACCAAAACATCATAACGGTGGAAGACCCGGTTGAATATATGCTGGACGGTGTCAACCAGGCCCAGGTGAATGTAAAGGCGGGAATTACCTTTGCCAGCTACCTGCGCTCCATTTTGCGGCAGGACCCGGATATAATCATGATCGGCGAAATCAGAGACCATGAGACTGCCGAAATAGCGGTGCAGGCTGCCATTACCGGCCACCTGTTGCTCTCGACGCTACATACCAACGACGCACCCGGGGCTGTAACCAGGCTAATCGATATGGGCGTGGCGCCTTTCATGGTCGCTTCCTCACTGCTGGGCGTGGTCGCCCAGCGCCTGGTGCGCCGCATATGTGAGAACTGCAAACAGGAATGCCTGCCTGAGGAGAGCGAAATCGCTTTTGCCGGCCTACCGGCAGGTACCGTCCTATACTCCGGCGCCGGCTGTGAAAAATGCAATTTCACCGGCTACAGGGGCCGTATAGCGATTTATGAAGTAATGACTATGACGCCTTCACTGAAGAGTATCGTTTTAAACAGCGCCACCACCGAGGAGCTGAGAGAAGCGGCTGTCAGCGGCGGCATGATCACCTTGAAAGAAGATGGGATTAAAAAAGCTCTGAGCGGCCTTACTACGATCAAAGAAATTATCAGGGTGGCCTTTAGAGAAGAAAAAATATGACGATTATTTAATTAAAAAGAAACTTTTTTGGTAAACAGTTTATGAAAATTATAGATATCGTGATCCAGGCCGCCGCGCTTGGCGCCTCGGACGTTCACATCACCGTGGGCAAGCCTCCGGTGTACAGGCTGCACGGGCTACTTTACCCGCTTGACGCACCTGAGCTCAACGGTAAACTTGACCTGCTGGGGGGAGAGGAGATAAAACCTCTGACGCCGCAGGACACTGAAGAAATAGCCCGGCAGATTATGAACCAGAGCCAGTTGGAGAGATTCAAGGAAAAAGGTGAACTTGATTTTTCCTACGCCGTTCCAGGCACGACCAGGGTGCGGGTGAATGTGTTCAAGCAGAGGAACAGCACCGCTCTGGTGATGCGCCTATTGAGCACGCGCATACCTACGTTCCAGGAGCTTGGTCTGCCTGAAGTGCTTGCTTATCTGTCCAGAAGGCCCAACGGGCTGGTGCTGGTTACCGGGCCTACAGGCAGCGGCAAATCGACTACCCTGGCGGCGATGATCGATCTGGTGAACAGGGAAAGAAGGATGCATATCCTGACCCTGGAGGACCCGATAGAATACTTGCATAAACACAACCGCTCCATTATCAACCAGCGTGAAATCGGCCAGGACACGAAATCTTTCGCCGCTTCTTTAAGAGCAGCCCTGCGTGAGGACCCGGATGTAATCCTGGTGGGAGAAATGCGCGATCTGGAGACGATCTCCATAGCCATAACTGCTGCTGAAACTGGGCACCTGGTACTGGCTACCCTGCATACTTCCAGCGCGGCGGAAACGATCGACCGGGTGATTGACGTTTTTCCACCCAGCCAGCAGCAGCAGATCCGCATCCAGCTTGCTAACACAATTGAAGGGATTGTATCACAGCAGCTTATTCCCAGGAGTGACAAGCCCGGCCGGGTAGTGTCCCTGGAAATACTGGTGGCCAATCCGGCCATCCGCAACCTGATCCGGGAAGGCAAGACCTTCCAGATTCCTTCGCAATTGCAGACCGGCGTCAGGCAGGGTATGCAGACACTGGATATGTCTTTGCGCAATCTTTATAACAAGAAAATGATCAGCCGGGAAGAAGTCTTAAACCGGGCTTCCGATCCGGACAGCCTGATAAAAACCCTTGGAGGGTAAGATATGCCTCAGGTCTTTGCTTATAAAGCAAGAAGTTTATCCGGATCGCTGATCAACGGCAAGGTTGAATCAGACAGCCAGGGCGGCGCGGTTGCGCTTTTGCGCGAGAAAAATTATTTTGTTGTTGAAATAAAGCCGGTCAGGTCCGTCGAACTGGACCTGGACAAACTGCTCGGCCTAAAAATAAAAATAAAAGAAATGTCCATCTTCTGTCGCCAGTTTGCCACCATGCATGAAGCCGGCATACCGCTTTTACAATGCCTGCGTACCCTGGTTCAGCAAACCGAAAGCAAAAGGATGAGCAGAATATTAAAAGAAGTAGCGGTAGGCGTTGAAAAAGGGAAAAGTCTCAGTGAAGCTTTTAAGGAGTACAAGCAGTACCTGCCTGAAATATTTATCAGCATGATCTTAGCGGGCGAGGTGAGCGGCACTCTTGACCAGGCGTTAGGCCGTCTGGCCACGCATTTTGAAAAAGAGCACCAGTTGAGGGAAAAAGTAAAGTCGGCAATGACTTACCCTCTGGTGGTCGCCGGGATGGCTTTCGCCTGTATGGTTGCCCTACTGGTGATCGTGGTGCCTATTTTTGTAGATATCTTTAACTCCATGGGGGCGGAGCTGCCGCTGCCAACCCGGATTGTCATATTCCTGAGCAATGTGCTTAAAGGGTACTGGTACCTGGTCCTGCTGGCCTCAATTGCCCTGTTTTTCATTGTTAAACAGTTCGGAGCCACAGCCGGAGGCAGGAAAGTTCTCGACCAGCTGGCTTTAAAGGCTCCCATCTTCGGGAAACTCACACACAAAACAATAGTGGCTAGGGTCGCCCGCACATTGGCGACGCTTTTAAAGAGCGGCATACCGCTGATGCAGTCTTTGGAAACTGTGGAATATGTTGCGGGGAACACTGTGTTTGCAGGAGAAGTACGAAAGGCCCGGGTGACCATCAGTGAGGGGGAAAGAATGGCCCCGGTTTTAATGAAAGGGAAAATGTTTCCGCCCTTGGCCATTAACCTGATCGCGGTTGGAGAGGAGTCCGGCGCGCTGGACAACCTGCTGGAGAAGTTAGCGGTATTTTACGAGCATGAAGTGGAAACGATGGTGGGCAGGCTTTCCAGTGTCATTGAACCCCTTCTGATTGCTGGTGTAGGTGTCATGGTGGCATTCATCGCGCTTTCCATTTACATGCCATTGTTCGGGTTGGCCGGCGCCCTGCAGGGAGGCAGCGGCATACCTGGAGGAATGTAACAAAATAAAGCCTGCAATTTAATAGTGTTTACGAAAGGGCTAACTCTTCGAAAGGAGGGGGCGCAAAGCTGCGGGCCTACGGCGGGATCAACCGCTAAGGCAGCCGGGCCGCCGAAAAAACTCTGTTTTCCGAGCCCTTATAATGGAAAGCGGCTCGTTTTTTTCAGGTTTCTGAACTTACACTTAAGTCGTGTAGAGGAAGGTGATGATTAAAGGTTAGCAGATGCAAAGGCTCTTATAGGATATGTGAACTAATGCCAGAAAAAAAGGAGGAGAAAAGATGTTGAAACAGCTTTTACGAAAAGATGAAGGCTTCACCATGGTAGAAATGATGGTCGTGCTGATCATTATAGCAGTGCTTATAGCAGGAGGAATCAAGTTTTATTTAGGATATATTGAAAACACTAAGGTTACCAAGGCAAAAGCCCAGATCAGTACAATGCAGGCATCATTAGACACTTATTATGCGGAGAATGGTGCATATCCTCAAGATTCTGATGATGCGAAATTGAAAGTTAAAATGCTAAATGCTGGTCTAGTTGATACTGGTGTACCTGGTGATGCTCCTCAAGTTGCGGGACAAGACTGTCTTCTTAATGTGGCAGATCCCTGGAGTTCATCTAGTTATTACAGATATCATTCTGTTGATGGGACTAAGTACTATATTAGAACTGGGAAATATACGGTACAAGGTCAAGAAAATACTGCAGTTTATGGTAATGGAAGTGCCGGTACATCTAATCAGCCGACAGTGGGAACCCCAACGTTACCATAAAGATATCAGCCAAACAGTCTATACCGTAGAATAAAAAGTCTTTATAGCTTGCAGGGGGGGGATGGGGCTTTTTTTCTTTCTCCCTGCAATATTTTACTTATCATTCTTGCCTCATGGTATAGGTTAAGCTAAAAAGTAGATTTCTCATCTGCCAGTGAGGAGACGGTTATTATGTGCATTAATAACCAAAAAGGTTTTGCCCTGCCGCTTGCCCTTATAGTTATGGTTTTTTTTGTCATGCTCAGCGGGGCGCTTATTCAGTACAGCCTTTCTGAAAATAAAATGTCCGCGGTAGACTTGAAAAAAATGCAGGCTCACTATATAGCCCAGTCGGGGGCTGAATCAGTTGCCGCTTATATTATAAACAACCCGCTAAGCGCGAAAAACCTTATTAACAAAACCACCGACCCGCGTGTCAGCCTGGGCGAAGGTACATTTGCCGCTACTGTTACAGGACAAGCAGACGGCCCGCTGACCATATTTTCCACGGGTTATGTAAACGCTTATTCTCCGGACCGCGAGATTACAGAAACCGTGAGCCTGTCCATGGTTCCTCAGTATACAAGCAGCGGTACATTCCCGGAGGCCATCTTCAGTAATTTGGGTTTCAGGATGGACAACGGCACCATTACCGGAGATATCGCCACCAATTCCAACGTTTCGAATTGCCTGAATTTAAGCGGTAATCCCAACATCTACGGGGACCTTTATATTGGTCCGGAAGGTGACCCGGCCTCCGCAGTTCTTTTCCCGTGGGGAGAACAAAGCACTTTCCTGCACGGCGATGTGGCAAACCTAAGCGAGGAGAGGACCTACGAACTGCCGCCCTTTCCAGTTTTCCCGGAACTGCCCCCGCCAGCAGAAGGAGGACCTGTTTCCAACGGTGTCCTGACGGTTGGAAATTGGCCTTACCAAAACGTAACCATCAGCGCCGGCGCTCACTATACAAACATTAAAATTGTAAGCAACTTTACGCTGACCATTGATGTGGGCAGCGGTGAAAGCGAGCTCAGGGTCGATAACCTTAATATTGAGTCAGGATACATCGTTTTGCAGGGGACGGGCAGTCTGAAGCTATATGTGGGCAACAGCTTTATGTTAACAGCAGGCAGCAAGGTTAACCAAAACGGCAATCCGAATAGACTTACCATGTATTACAAGGGGACCGGCGCCGTTAATCCCGGCGGAGACACCAAGTTTAACGGGTTGGTGTATGTCAACTCGGCTGATGTGAATATTACCAACAGTGGTGGCATAACAGGCCACATTGTCTCCGGGGGCGGCGTTGTGAACGTTTCGGGAGACGCTTCCGCCATGGTGCGCGTCCTCTATGCCCCCAACGCGACGGTTAATTTTACCGGCAGCGGGCATTTGAAGGGCGCGATTATATGCAATAATTTAACCATGTCCGGTGGTACCTATGTAACGTATGACGATACGAACAACGATACATTCCCCTACAGCGTAGGGGGGCCGTCTACCCTGAGCGGTTACCGGAAAGGACTCTGGCAGTAGCAACATAATACAAAATCTTATTGCGAGGTTACAGCCTTGAAAGACCGGAAGAGGTTCCTGACCGCTTGTAACATCATCAAGAAAACACTGTCCGGTGCGGTGGGTTTGTCCTTGCTGGAGACCGCTATAGCCCTGTCAGTTATGGTTTTTATTGTTATTACCTTTTCCCTGGTAGTTGCCAATAACTACAAGAGTCTTAACAGTTCCGGGCAAAAAAGCTCTGCTAACTACGGCTACCAGAGCACAATGGAAAACAATATAGCCCAAGGCGGTCCGGGCACTTCAGACAGTATGAGCATAACTTTAAAAGATAGTGGCGGCGGCCAGGTAAATATAAATTTAATTGGTTTGAGATCCACTGCCGGAAACCTAACCTCTTTTTTGCCGGCAAGTTCGGTTAACGGCGTAGCAGTAAACGGAGTAAGCCTTGCTCCTGGCTCGCTCACCCTGCTGGAAGGCGGGGATAACGGCAGCCTTACCACAACTATATCACCCTCCAGCGCCTCAAATAAAAATGTCACCTGGACCAGCAGTGATACCCAGGTCGCCACTGTCACGGGCAGCGGCCTTACTGCTGCCGTAGCGCCGGTATCCTCGGGCTATGCGGTGATAACAGTGACAACCATTGACGGCGGCTTCACCGCTACATGCGAGGTAACCGTAAATGAGTGTGTGCATGTTACAGGAGTTACCGTGAGCCCTGCGTCGACATCTATCAAAAAGAAAAAAACTACAACGTTGACAGCTACTGTCCTGCCAGCAGACGCCACCAACAAGAGCGTCACTTGGAGCAGCAGCGACACAGGTATAGCCACGGTAGACGGGAATGGTGTGGTGACTGCCAAAAATACAGCGGGTTCGTGCATTATTAAAGTTACGACCATGGACGGCGGCTATGTTGCTAACTGCAACGTTACCGTTAACAATTAGTAATTAGGGTGAGTCTTACATGAAATCAGACCAGCGTGGAATAACCCTGCTCGAAACGTCCATAGCCCTGAGTATCATGAGTTTTGCGGTGCTCTTGTTTTATGTCCTTTATGTTGCGGGTGTGCAGTCGGTTCAAAAAGAGGAGAAGCGCTTCGGTGTCCAGCAAAACACTCGCAATGCCGCAGGCATTATCAGCAGCGAGGTCCGTCACGCCACCAGTATCGGCACCTCCATCCCCTCCGGGTCTGTTTATTATACTATAAGACTGGACAACGACAGCAACTGCCTGGTTATCGATACTTACAACAATGGGAATACAACCAGCCGGATCGTGGGCAAATATATAACCGGCCTTTCTTTCAGCAACACGAGCATCAGCGGCAAACCTGGCCTGAGCTTTACGGTCAGCGGCAATAACGGATCTTTTACTAATGATTACCTTATTTCCAGCCAGGTGCTGCTGCTGAATATCAGCAGTCTGAGTTCATTTGAGGACAGTACAATCTACTTTACCAGGTAAATCCTTAAAACTGTAGGTTCGATTTTAATCGAACACGGTACGTCAGCGCCCAAACTTGTATGTGTTAATTGTTACATTTATACGAATAAATTTGCCACCTACAAAAACTTTTCAGGGTAATGCCGCAGAAATCACTGCGGTTTTGTCATTTTATAAAGAAAATCCTCGATTCCTGGAATAAACAGCGGTTGCAATAAATAGAAAAATTTTTCGTTATAAAGAAGGAATTTTACCATATTTTGATGAATTTTATATTATTATTCATTAATACTATTCCATGGTGATCTTGGATGAGAGCCTCTAAATTTATCTTTTGTCGCGGTGGATATACTCTGGCAGAGGTAGTCGTGGTCCTCTCCATTACCGTTATTTTTTTGGGCTTTACGCTTGCACTCCCCGGTGCAAACAAACAGAAACTGGATGTCGCCGCTTCCACTGTGGCGGAGGATATCCGCCTGGTTCAACAGCTTAATATGAATCAAGATGCGGTATATACTGTTTTATTCGACTGTCAGAATGATATTTACTATATACAAAGAGGTCTTAGTTTATATAAAAAAGTACAATTGCCGTATGGTGTTGACCTGGTCTTAACAAATTTTGATTTTGATAACTATTCCGACAACGGCTGCGATCATAAATTGAGATTTAACATCAGGGGTGAACCTGTCCGTAACAATGGAATATTATGCGGCGGTCATTTAAGCCTGCGGGACAAAAACGGAAATTTCCGCTATGTGATTGTCGCCTCGGTAACAGGGCGGGTGAGGACCGACAAAGTCCCGCCAGCATAGATAATTAAAAGCGAGCTGATTTTTATCAAACCTGGCAACCAGCAAGGTATGAGCTTGATTGAGCTGCTCGTCAGCCTGGTAGTTCTCGGCATAGTAATTTTCCCGCTGATAAATCTTTACCGCCACAGCGGTCTCTTGACCGCCCACGCCGGTCATGAAGTCGCCGCCTTAAACTATGCCCGGGAGATAATTGAAAGCATAAAATGTGTAGATGACAGCCATACAGGTGTGGTACAGGCTATTGGGGATGAAACCATAACTTTTGAACACAGGACCAGCGTCGATTATGACGCGTATGATGACTTTTATGTAGCCATTACCGGAGGCGGCGGTTCCGGCCAGGTAAGAAGAGTAACCGGTTACGACGGCGGCAGCCGCACTGCGACCGTGGACCAGCCTTGGGACACGCCTCTGCCGGAAGTGTATGAATCTACTTATTTGCTTTTGGCTGGCTTTGATCAGAAATATGATTTCAAAATCAGCGTGGTCCCAGGCGCTTTGAACCTCAAAACGGTGCGGGCTGCAGTCTATTACAATGTCAATGATCAGTTGAAAGATATCTCGTTAACAACAGAAAAGTTGATGAGGTGATTCTAATGCCGGGCAATCAAGGTTTCACCCTACTTGAAACCATAGTATCGATAACCATTTTTTGTTTTGTTTTTTCCGCGATCTTGTTTCTGCAAAGCAGCGGCTTTACCTTTTATGTCAAAGTCAGCAATAAAGTAGAAGTCGAGGAAAACCTGCGCATAGCCCTGGCCAGGATGAGCAGGAATATCAGGGATGCCAGCAGTGTTTCCTCTGTGGCGGACAACCCGCCTAAGATAGAAATCATACCGGCCGCCGGCAATGATGTTTTTGGCTACAGGTACGACACGTCCGGCAAAGAGATTGAAGAAAGCATTGCAGGAACTTATCTGCCCATCGCCAGCCACATTACTTTTCTGCAGATAAAGTACGCGCAGAATGACAGGACTGTGTCCATAACAGCCAGAGGTGAGAAGGGAAACAGCGGTGTTGTCGAGATGAGCACAAAAGTGCTGCTGAGAGCGATAAGTTAATGATGTATTTTGCGGGCAGCGGCAAGAAAAACGGTCAGAGCAGCGTTATCGTTTTATTAACGGTAGCTTTGCTCTTTTTATTTGGTTCCGCTGCTTTAAAACTCAGTATCAACACCAGAAAAACAGCAGCTTATGAGTTAAATCAAGCTAAGGCATACTACATTGCTGAAGCGGGGGTTGAAAAAGTGCTAGCCGAGTCAAAAAATGGCCCTGCCTGGTTAAAAAACTTAACACCAGGGCGTGACTATGATTTTTTAACCAATAACCTGGCCGGGAACAGGAGCTATGAAGACGGTTTTTTTGACAAAATCAGCCTGAAAAAAACCAGTGAAAATAGCGGTGTTACAGTTTTAGAAATTGAGGCATGGGGCAAATATTTGGGAAGTATAAAAAAACTTAAAGTAGATGTAAATTTAACTGACGTTTATGCCGAAAACTACCTGAGAGGAATGTGGTTAAAAAACGGCAACGCACCTTCAGGTCATGTTATAAACTCTACCGGCGGAATGTATTTTTCTGAAGGTGACGCGGTTTTTATGCCGGGGTCTGATGTTACAGGAAACATATACTGCCGGGGTAAACTCACTCTTGCATCAGACGAGGGAAATATCACCTCTATAAATGGAGACATATTTACTCTGGGTGGTTTAGAGTTTACAGGCAGTGCGTTGCCCCTGATTGAGGGGCAAGTATATGTGGACAGTGCCGGCCAAGCGCCGCCGGAGATAAGTGACAGGACTGTTATCCTTTCTACCGCTGAGCTTTTCGCAATAATACCGGGGTGCTCTGATTATCCCGACCTTCTCAGCGCCGGCAGGTTAAACTGGTACCGGCATAACGCTGCTTATGACCAACTCCCCGCCGGAGACGGCTCCAGTATGGATTTTACCGGCGGCATTTACTACCTGGAGGGTGACCAGGTCCTTTCCGGCGCATACAGCGGAAACGCGGTCATAGTTGTAAACGGCAGTGTAACACTGGGCAGTATGACCAAGAACAGCGACAACGACTGCCTAGCTATCCTGGCTGCCGGGACTGTAAGCACAGACACCATGGGCCAGGAAATAGACGCGATCATTGTAACTGGCGCAAATATTGATTTTGACTACGGCGCCACCCTGCGAGGCTGTATATTAGCGCCTGAACTGGCGGGGCAGTGCAGCCAGTTAACCTTAGTGTATGATGAGAGCATGTGCGATAGATTCAAGGAACTCCTGAACTGGGCCACATGTTTTATAAAAGTGACCAAATGGAGCGAATAGGCGGTAATTATGAGAAATTTTTTAAAAAACCTGCTCCCCAAGAAAAACCATTTCATCGGTGTTGATATCGGGGCCTATCAGATCAAGGCAGCTGAAGTTAAAATAGTTGACGGTTTCCCCGAAGTTGTAAATTTGAAAAGCATTCCCTCGCCGAAAAATGTTTGGAACGGCCAGATTGACGAAGAGAACCTGGTGCAGGCCTTAAAAGATATGGCCAACCCTGTTTTAAAAGAGGTAATAACTTGTATCGGCGGTGAAAAGGTGGTCAGCCGGGTTGTACGCCTGCCCTATTTAAGTGATAAAGAACTGGAATCGGCCGCCAAGTTTGAGATCCAGAAATTTGTGCCCACACCGGTTGACCAGCTGATTATCAGGTATGTAAGGTTGTCAGACGCAGCCTTCGGGGCATTAGAAGCGGCTGACAAAAAAGGTGAGCAGGAAGGACAGGACGTGCTGCTGCTGGCCGTGCCCCTAACAACTGTCTACCAGTATCATAGTATTTTTTCCCGTGCCGGCATGGTGGTCACGGCGGCTGACCTGCAGGCCTTCGCCCTGTGGCGGGTATTCGGCAGAAATGTGCGGGGGACAGCGGCCATTGTTGACTTTGGTGCCAAGACTTCACACTTCGTACTCGTCAAAGACGGTGTGATCAAATTTGTGCGCCTGCTGCCGGTAGGATGTGAGGTTTTAACCGATTTTATCATGAATACCTACGATGTTGACTACCAGGAAGCAATGCGCATACTTGAGGAAGTGGATACAGCCCTGAGATCGGATTACAGCCAGGAAAGCAGGCAGGGAAAGGAAGAGTCTCCAGAAGACCTGACCCTGCAGATGGAAGAAGCCGCGGCTTCACTGGAAAACGATTATTATGCCCAGCCGACCGGCAGGACGGTAAAGCAGCTGCGTGATGTCATATCGGAAATCACTAAAGAGCTGCGCCGGTCGTTAAGTTTTTATTTCACCCAGGAAAACATAGCAGCGGAAAAGATTATTTTAAGCGGTGGCATGGGCCACCTAAAGGGTTTTGTGAAAGAAATGCAGAGTTCATTGGAAATACCTGTTGAAATCGGCGTCCCCGAGATCGAATTTGCGGCAGACAAAGCATACGATCCAGTGTACGCAATTTCTATCGGACTGGCTTTAAGGGAGTTGATCATTTAAATGTACGCTTATAAGGTCAACCTTTTGCCCCCCCAACTGCAGCGCGAGGGGATCATTGATTTTCGCCGGCTGATCCTTGTCGGCGCCGCGACCCTGCTGGTAGCTGTGATCCTTAGCGGCTACGGCTTCTTTTTGATTAATTACTTCAGCATGAAAAATGAGTTGGCTTCAAATAAACAGCAGCAGGCTACCCTGTCGCCGCTGGTTTCCCGGGTGGAAGGAATGGTCAAAGAGAGAAAAGAACTTGAGGCCGCCCTGGAAGAATATAATGTGATACTTAAAAAGCACATGGCCTGGTCCAACCTGCTTTACGATCTGGGTGATATCGCGCCGGTTGATTTGTGGCTGACTGATATAGATATCTCCAACAAAACCCCTGCCGCTAAAGAACAAAATGCGGGCGCAAAGACGGACGCCGCGTCGAAAGCAGGCGCGCAGCCAAAAGAAGAAGACAGGTATGCCCGCCCCAATACAATCAGCTATAAAGGTATATCACAAACAGTTCCCTCCATAGGTGTGTTTATCAGAAATCTTACCATGCTGCCATATTTCGAAGAGGTTAAGTTGGTGAAAATTGAATCGGACCTCCTGGGGGCAAAATTTGAAATTACCGCGAAAGTAAAGGATGAAAAGTAATGTGGAACAGGTTAAGTACAAGGGAAAAGGTGCTTTTGACCGTGCTTTTCGGCGGCGGACTTATTTTTTGCGTGGTTTATTTTGTCCTTACACCTCAGTATAAGGCTTATGCCCAGGTAAAAAACGAACTCATGGATAACAGGGCCAAATTAGCCAGGGCGCAGGCCACGGCCGCTTCCCTTAAGAGTGAGAATGACAGGCTTAATAAAGTGAAAGAAGATTACGCGGCCAGGGGCAAGCCTTTTACCAGCAGCATGAGGGATGGCTCCGACGTAATTTTTCTCGGGCTGATCTCAGCTTCCGAGAAAGTTCAAATCACTGAAATTGAGCCTGGTGAAATCATAGAAAAAACGCACTCCCTGGAATTGCCCTTGAAAATAGGCGTACAGGGCAATTACCTGAGCTTGATTGAGTTTTGCAAGGACATTGACAAGCAGGTGAAAAAATCAACCAACCTGGCCGAGATCAGGAGCTTGAACATAACTTCCGGCCTGTCCAGCCCATCGTCCAAGCAGTCATCCGGAGCTAAAACCAGTACCACTACACCTGCTGCGACTGCAACGGTTACTGTAGCGGCGGCGCCAGGCACGGTCAAGGCTACGATATATATTGTCATGTTCTCCGCCAAGAATCCCGAAGGAAAGCTCTACCTGGAGGAGGTATCCAGGTGGCTGATGGGACGCGGCAATGTCTTCCGTCCGACCTATTCTTTAGCGCCGTACGCGGAGCTGTCAAGTTATGTAAATTCGCAAGGTTCGTCCGGCTTGCCCATGAGCGGGCAATACACCGCTGCAGGACGCGGCTCAGTGTCAAGCGGCCTGTCAGGTACCCAACCTGTAAATGCCGACCTGTCATATAATGTGAGAAAATAGATAAAACAGGTTATACCACTGATTAGAGAGGTAATCAGTGGTATTTTTTTGTAAACCTGATATTATAGTATTAATCACATGTAATAAGCCAGCCAATATCTGTATTAAAAACTGCTAAATGGTAATGATAAGCGGTAACTAAAATGTTTGTTTTGAGGTGACTTGCTCTGGTAGAAAAACAGGTATTAAAAGAGGTAATCGACACTGCTGTTTCCGGCGGCGGAGACTTTGCCGATATTTTTGTTGAAGAGAGAATCAATGTGGGCATAGGTTGTGAGGCCGGCAAAATTGAGCGTGTACTGTCCGGGGTGGAGGTTGGCGCGGGAATCAGAGTTCTTTCGGGGGACTCGACCGCCTATGCTTATACCAACGACCTGTCCCGCGAGGGCCTGCTGGAAGCGGCTAAAATCGTCAGCCATGCCGCAGCGGGCGGTAAAAAAGAGGTCAACCTTGATTTTACCAGGGTTAAGCCGCTGGTTGACTTCAAATTCGAGGAAAGACCTGAAGACGTTTCCACCGAAAGGAAGGCGGCGCTGGTTGAAGCCGCCGACAAAGCGGCTCGGGCGGTTGACCAAAACCGGATTAAGCAGGTCATGGTCGGCTACGGGGACGTGGTGCAAAAGGTAACTATAGCCAACAGCAATGGGGACTACGTCGAGGACGAGCGGATCCGTACCAGGCTGATGGTCCAGGCCATCGCCTCCGCCGGGTCAATTATGCAAACGGGCTACGAGGCTGTGGGCAGCCTGTGTGGTTTTGAATTATTTAAAAGCAACCCACCCGAGGTTGTGGCTGAAGCGGCGGCCAGAAGAGCGCTGGAAATGCTCGAAGCGAAACCTGCGCCTACCGGTAAAATGCCTGTGGTCATGGCTTCCGAAGCCGGGGGCACAATGGTGCATGAAGCCTGCGGGCACGGGCTGGAAGCCGATCTGGTCCAGAAAAACCTGTCCGTGTACGCCGGTAAAAAAGGGCAGGTAGTGGCCGCCAAAGAAGTGAGTGTGTATGACGACGCCACCATAGACAACAGGTATGGTTCCTACCGTTTCGATGATGAGGGTGTGCCTGCCAGGAAGGTCTGCCTTATTGAAAATGGAGTGCTGACTGATTTTATGTATGACAGGCTCACAGCGGTCAAAGAAAACAGGCAGTCTAACGGCCACGGCCGGCGGGAGTCCTACCAGCACAAGCCTGTGCCCCGCATGGGAAATACCTGTATCGCGCCGGGCAAGACCGACCCCGAGAAAATAATAAAAGATACCCAAAATGGCCTGCTGGTCAAAAAGATGGGGGGAGGCCAGGTCAACACCACCACGGGGGATTTCGTTTTCGACGTGGCGGAAGGCTACCTGATCAAGGACGGCCAAATCGGCCCGCTGGTGAGAGGAGCCACCCTGACCGGCAACGGTCCGGAAGTTCTGCGTATAGTGGAAATGGTCGGCAGTGACCTGGGCTTTACTATCGGCACCTGCGGCAAGGACGGCCAGGGCGTGCCCGTAAGCGATGCACAACCGACCATGGCCATAAAACAGCTGATTGTCGGGGGGACCGCCAAGAGCGAGCCCAACGCCCGGATCAGGCGAATTTGAGGAACGTAAAAAAGTCCTGACATACTTGGATGGTGAAATTGTAGGTTCGATTTCAATCGAACATTGATCAGATTGATAACAAATGTTAATGAATTTTCTCTTGTGGAATAGGCGCCTCCGCCGCAGGTTAGAATACTGGTGGAGGTGTTTATGATGGAAATCGGTACCTCGTGGCACGACTGGAAGAAAACACTGGGCAAGGCGGTAAATGCGGCAGAACTGGCCGGCATGTCCGATGAGACGATTAATCAGGCCGCATACCGTATGGGAAATTTTTTTGCCGCCAATTTTGACCCCGGCAACAGGGAGCAGCGCCTGCTCAAGGAGCTGTGGGAGGTAGGCGCCGAGGACGAAAAGAAGTCCCTGGCCAAAATGATCGCCAAATTAGTAGACCGGGATACCTCACACTAAAAAGTTGCCGCCAGGCAACTTATTTAATGAAACGCTTATATATTTGTTCATAGCAGAATCCTATACTTGTTGCCGTTTGTGGTATGCCTTTGCTGGTTCCTGCGGAGCGGTTTAAAGGTTTATAAATGGAAAAGAAGCCTTCCCTTGCCCGGGGAGGGCTATTTTTTCAATAATGATATTTCTTCTCCTCTCTGGTCTTATTTGGAGGCTTCAAAAACAGGCTTCCGCATACACAACTCTTTTTTCAGGGGCATATGTTATAAAGCCCAGCGGTAAAATGTCAAGCACCATTTTCGAGAAAACTGGAAAATATTTTGTCCTGGGAAAGCAAAAAAGGCAATAAAAAACTGATCCCAGATACTCAACTGGTAATAACTGGGCAACCAAGAAGGCGGTCACTTATAGGAGGCGATCAACC
>NZ_QFFZ01000042.1 GCF_004369225.1 Pelotomaculum propionicicum | reverse complement strand
GACCAGCACCTCGGCCTTAATCCTGACGGGCGGGCTGTACCCGGATGTCAAGGTTATCTCCCGCGCGGCGGAGAAGGGTGTCCCGGTAATCCTGGTGCACAGCGACACTTACACTACTATTGAAAAAATATCCGAGGTTTCGAGGCGGATCAGGCCTGACAACGCCAGCGATATCAAAATAGCGGTGGAGAGTATTGACCGGCACTGTGACTGGCAGAAAATCATTGGCTCCCTGCATAACAACCAGGATGCTGGTTAAAGGCGACCTTGAATGAAAACTAAGTTAACTTGGCATAATCGTTACTTTAGTTTTTTATACCCCATCTATCTAAATTAAGGATTGTTCAAAACAAAAATAAGTGCTATCATGAAACCAGGTAAAATATTTTGTTATAAATAGTTTACCTGGTTTTTTTAACTAACCAGTCAGGGTGGTGTGCTTATGAAAAAAAGGAATGCGGTTATACTCCTGCTGGCGGCCCTTGGCGTCGCCGGCTATTTTGGTTGCAACAGGTACATCGGAGAAAAGCAGACCGCCGGCCTGCAGGCTACAGGGACCATTGAGGCCACACAGGTTGAACTGAGAGCCAAAGTGGCCGGTACGCTGCAAAAACTGACGCTGGCTCCTGGTGACCAGGTCAAGGGAGGCCAATTGGTGGCCGAAATCACCCGTAATGATTTGCTTGCCCAAAAAGAAAGGGACTCCCTTGCGGTGGTTAAAGCCCAGGCGCAGCTGGACGACCTTACTTCCGGCGCGCGCGTGCAGGAAATCAAGGATGCCCAAATTGCCGTCGACACCGCCCGGCTCAACAATGAAAAGGCCGCCAAGGACTACGACAGGGCAGTTAAACTGTATAAAGAAAAGATCATTGCCGACTCGGAGATGGAAAAAGCGGAAATAACTTTCAAACAGTCACAAAATTCACTTGAGTCCGCCCAAACCAAACTAAGCCTCCTGCTGTCCGGCAGCAGGCCTGACCAGATTGAGGCCGCCCGGGTTGAGCTGGAACGCAGCAGCGCTGTGTTAAAAGCGTCGGAAGCGCTGCTGGAAGATGTGAAAATTATCTGCCCGATTGACGGGACCGTGCTCACTAAAAATTTTGAAAACGGGGAAGTGGTGCAGGCCGGCGCTTCCGTGGCAACCATCGCCAATTTAAACGACATGTGGATCAAAGTCTATATCCCCACTGACGACCTGCCCAAGATCAAGCTGGGACAGCAGGTTTACTTCACCGTGAGCGGGAGCTCAGAGGAGCACCGCGGCACTATCGAAGAGATAGCCTCCAAAGGAGAATATACACCGAAAACCATCCAAACCAAAAAAGAGCGCACCAATATCGTTTACGCGGTTAAAATCAAGGTTGATAATGAGAACAATCTCTTAAAACCAGGTATGCCCGCTGATGTAGTTTTTGATCAGAGGTGATCAAAATGATTGAAATGGAAGCTCTCACCAAGGTCTTCGGCGGCATTACCGCGGTCAGCGAAGTGTCTCTGAGGGTTGAGCAGGGAGATATCTTCGGCCTGGTAGGCCCGGACGGGGCCGGTAAAACCACTTTGCTCCGCATGGTGTGCGGGCTGATCAATCCCACCAGCGGCAGGGTTACCCTGTTCGGCGGCAGGCAGAAAAAGGATGCCGGCAATTTTGGCTACATGCCCCAGCGCTTCAGCCTGTGCGGCGACCTGACGGTAATGGAAAACATCAATTTTTTCGGCTCCCTGTACAAGCTGGACCGGAAAACCGTCAGGGAGCGGGCGGATGAGATTTTAGAGCTGACGAAACTTTCTCAGTTTAAATCACGGTTCGCTGAAGATCTGTCCGGCGGGATGAAACAAAAACTTGCCCTGACCTGCGCCCTCGTAATCCGGCCTGGCATGTTGATCCTGGATGAGCCGACCTTCGGCGTCGACCCGGAATTCCGCAAGGAATTCTGGAAAATATTATACATGCTTAACCGGGACGGGATGACCATATTCGTGTCCACGCCGTACATGGACGAGGCGGACCTTTGTAAAAAGGTCGCCCTCCTGGACCGGGGGAAGATCGTGGCTGTCGGCACGCCTGACCAGCTGAAAAAGCAGATTAAGAACAAAATTATAGAGATTAAAGCAGACGTGAAAGACCTTGATTTCCTGGGCGAGCTTCCCGAAGTAGATGACGCGAGTTTTTACGGCGACAGGTACCACGTGTCTGTCCCCGTGGTTGAGCCGGCTAAGATATCGATATCCAGGCTGCTTTCAGAAAAGGGGATTGCAATTTCCTTCATGGAGGAGATCACCCCCTCCATGGAAGATGTCTTTGTATCGCTGACGGAAAAAGAGGTGGTCTAAAGTGGACAACGCCGTGATAACCACACGCGAGCTGACCAGGACTTTCGGATCTTTTACCGCTGTCAACAAGATCTCCATCGAGGTCGGGCAGGGAGAAATATACGGGTTTTTAGGGCCCAACGGCTCGGGCAAGTCGACCACGATCCGGATGCTCTGCGGCATCCTCGAGCCCACTTCCGGTTCCGGCACCGTGCTCGGCTACGACCTGGCCCGCGAAGCTGAAAAAATAAAGCGCAAGATCGGTTATATGTCGCAGAAGTTCAGCCTTTACGACGACCTCACCGTTTACGAAAACCTGGACTTCTACGCGGGACTGTACAGCATTCCGCACCGTGAGCGAAAAAAAAGGATCGGCGAAATGATCGATATGGCCCTTTTAAAAGGGAGGGAAGACGAACTGGCCGCCAACCTCAGCGGCGGCTGGAAACAGCGGCTGGCGCTGGGCTGCGCCATAATTTCCCGTCCCTCCATCCTTTTCCTGGATGAGCCTACCAGCGGGGTCAGCCCAACCAGCAGGCGCACGTTTTTTAAAATAATCCAGCGGCTGGCCAATGAAAACACAACCGTCATGGTAACCACGCACTTCATGGACGAGGCCGAGCGCTGCTACCGCATCGCCTTTATCTCCGAGGGGAAACTGATTGCCGACGACACGCCGGAGAACCTGAAAAACAACGTAATCAAGGGCACCCTGGCGGAAGTCGTCCACCCCAACGCGCTGTACATTATTGATGATATTGAAAAACTGCCCTACGTCAAGGAATGTTCCAACCACGGGCCGGTGCTGCACGTCTTGCTGGAATCCGAGAATGCAATCCAGGCGCTTAACTATTACACGGGTGTCGAGGCTAAAATTATCAGGCCTTCCCTGGAAGATGTCTTTGTCTCCCTGGCCAAGCAGAACAGAAGGCAGGTGTCTTAAGTGAGCAGAATCCTGGCAATCCTGAAAAAAGAGTTTTTGCAGATGCGGCGTGACCGGCTGACACTGGGCATGGTCTTTGCGCTTCCTTTGTTTCAGCTGCTTTTGTTCGGCTATGCGATACAAACCGAAGTAAAGCATATCCCAACCGCCGTGTTTGATCAGTCCCTTTCCGCCGAGAGCCGGGACATGATGGAGGCATTCAGCGCCTCCGGGTACTTTGACGTTTATTACTCGACCGGCGGTTACGCCGAGATTACGAATATGATCGACAGCGGCAGGGCCAAGGTGGGCATCATATTCCCGCCTGATTTCAGTGAAAACCTGAAAAAGGGGGATACGGCGACGGTTCAGGTGCTGGTTGACGCCAGCGACAGCATGTCTTCGTCCACTGCCATCGCCACGGCCAACGCCATCGGGTTGCTCAAGTCGCAGAAAATATTTATCCAGAAAGCCCAGCTCACAAATTTACCTTATGATATAAGGGTAAGGCCCTGGTACAACCCGGACGGTATTACCGCCTATTACATGGTCCCCGCCATCCTGGGCATCATTGTGACGATGACCATGGTCATGATGACTGCTGTGGCGATTGTCAGGGAGCGGGAAAGAGGGACCCTGGAGCAACTGATGGTGACCCCGATCCGTTCCTTTGAATTGATGATCGGTAAGATAGTCCCCTACATCGGGCTCGGCTACCTGCAAATAACCGTCGCCCTGCTGGTGGGTGCGCTGGTGTTCCATGTGCCGATACGTGGCAGCCTGCTGGAGCTTTACGTCCTGACCCTGTTCTTTATTACAGCCTCGCTGGGCCTCGGCATCCTTATCTCGAATATTGCCAAGAACCAAATGCAGGCCTTCCAGATGTCCTTTTTTGTCCTGCTGCCCAGCATTATGCTGTCCGGCTTCCTGTTTCCCAGGGAGGCCATGCCGCTCGTTATACAGTACATCGGGGACATCATTCCCTTAACTTACTACCTGGTTATCATCCGTGGTATCGTTTTAAAAGGAATAGGGTTTCCCTATCTGGTCTCCCAGGTGGCGGCGCTCCTGGTTTTTTCCGTTGTGCTGGTAACCCTGAGCATAATCAAGTTTAAAAAGAAAATTGCCTAGTTTAGGCAAAAACGCAGGTGGTTGGATAATGGACTACAGGGAAAGAATCATCAAGGCATATAGAGAGCAGGCCGCGAGCCGAGGGGTCTCTAAAGTTACAATGGACGACCTGGTCGCCGCTACCGGTATCAGCAAGAGGACCATTTACCGTTATTTCAGGAGCAAGGAAGAGATCATCAACGCGGTGCTTGATGATCTTATCGCCGGTATCGCGTTAAAGATACAGGCAGTTTTTGGCTCAGCTGACAAACCGCTGGATAAAATAATTAATATGCTTGGTGAGCTTACCCGGAACATTAGAGTCATTGAGCCCCAGTTCTTATACGATTTGCAGAAATACTATCCTCACCTCTGGGAAAAGATCGAACGCTTTCGCTCTCAAAGAATTCAGCAGGTGTTCGAAGCACTCCTGGCCGGTGGCGAACAGAACTTTCTGCGCCAGGTACACCCCAAAATTTTTACCACGGCGCTGCTGGCGAGCATCAGATCTGTCGTTAACCCGGTGTTTATTGTGGAAAATCAACTGATTTTGGAGGAAGCGATCCAGTCTCTGTTTAGTATTTTTTTGTACGGTATCGTTGAGGCGGAGCATCAACAGGAACTGAAATCTTAATAGCTTCCTGTAATTTCGGGTAACTTTTTCATATGTCGTAAAAAGAGTGTTCTCAGCAACAAAGGGATTATACTGTTCCTATAGAAATAAATGATCTATGGCAATATAGCCATTGGCAACCTGATCTTCCGGGAGGTATCTATTATAGATGAGTTTCTTTATTGGCCTGGCCGCGGGTTTTTTCGGCGGACTTTTTGGACTCGGCGGCGGTGTGGTCATGATCCCCCTCATGGTAGGCATCCTGAAAATCAGCCAGCACAAAGCCCACGGCACAAGCCTGGTGGCGCTGATTTTCACAGGCATAGTGGGTACTATCACTTACGCTTTCAGGGGTTCGGTGGATATCATGGCATCCGTGCTTTTAGCTTCGACCGCCATATTCACATCCAGGGCGGGTGCCCGCTTTGCCCACGCCCTGCCGGAATGGAAGCTGAAGAGGTACTTTGGCGGGTTTATGATCCTGGTCACCCTGATGCTGCTGCTGAAACCTTACCTGACCAGTATTGACGGGTCGCTCACTGGCTGGGTCAAAGTAGTTGTACTACTTTTTACCGGTGTTTTTACCGGCTTTCTCTCCGGCATGATGGGAGTGGGCGGGGGTACCATCATGGTCCCCTCAATGGTGCTGCTGGTGGGTCTTACCCAGCATACCGCGCAGGGCAGTTCCCTGCTGGCCATGATCCCCGCCGGGGGAGTAGGCGCTTACACTCACTGGCGCCTGGGCAATGTCAATGCCGGCATCCTGACCGGACTTATCCCCGGTATTCTCGTAGGCACGTACCTGGGCGGAAGCTTTGCCTATTTCCTGTCTGAGGGCGTCCTGCGCCTCCTGTTCGCGGCCATGCTGATCTGGACCGGGACGGGGTATCTAAGGACACCCATGCCCCAGGTTGACGAAGGTTAGAAAAAGAATTAAAGGTTATACTTTGTTTTAGTTTAAAGATTGCTTCCCTTTGGAGGGGAAAATGCGGGAGAAGAATTGGTATTCCCTGAAAGTCAACGAATTATGCCGGGATCTTGCGGTCAACCCTGAGTCGGGACTTGACGCCTCAGCCGCTGACCACCGCTTAAAAATTTACGGCCCCAATGCCCTCCAAGAAAGACCTCCCCGCTCTCTTTTTTCCATTTTTCTCGAACAAATGAAAGAAATTTTGGTGCTGATCCTGCTGGTCGCCGCGGTCATTTCGGGGATACTTGGCGAGTGGGAGGATGCGGTGGTTATCCTCATCATTGTGGTACTTAACGCGGCAATCGGAGTATTTCAGGAAAACAAGGCCGAACACGCCCTTAAAGCGTTGAAAGATATGACTAAACCCTCGGCCAAGGTGGTAAGGGGCGGCAAAGTTCTGAAAATCAGCGCGGAGAATGTGGTCCCTGGTGATGTGATTTTACTGGACGCGGGTGATTCAGTTCCGGCCGACGCCAGGTTAATCGAGGCCGCTTCCCTACGTTCCAACGAGTCGGCCCTTACCGGGGAGTCGGTCCCGGTGGAAAAAGAGCCCGGCGAAATAAATGGCGATAGTAGTGCTGTCGGTGACCGTAAGAACATGCTTTTTATGGGTACCACCATAACCGCCGGCCGCGGCAGGGCGATAGTGGTGGAGACGGGGATGAGGACCCAGTTGGGCCAGATAGCCCGCTTACTTGACGAAGCGGCGCCGGAATCTACCCCGCTGCAGCGGAGGCTGGGCAAACTGGGGAGTATTCTTGGAGTAGCGGCTGTAATCATCGTTGTGCTGGTATTCCTGATCGGGCTCTGGCGCGGTGAAGATTTGCTGGAGATGTTTATGGTCGCTATAAGCCTTGCTGTGGCAGTAGTGCCCGAGGGGCTTCCCGCTGTTGTCACTATTGTGTTGGCCCTTGGTGTCACCAGAATGAGCCGCCGGAACGCAATTATCAGAAAGCTGCCGGCGGTTGAGACACTGGGAACGGCCACAGTCATTTGCTCCGATAAAACCGGTACCCTTACCAAAAATGAAATGACTGCCACACGTATTTTTGCCGCGGACAGGCTGTTTGAAATAACCGGCAGCGGCTATAGCCCCGAGGGGAAATTTATCGACCGGGATGGCCGCGAAATTTTACCTCTGAACGATGAAACTTTGCAATTGATTCTGTTGGGCGGGCTTTTAAACAGTGACGCTCAGTTGGAAAAAACCGGGAAAGCATACCGTGTAATCGGCGACCCTACTGAGGGGGCGCTTGTGGTTGCGGCGGCCAAAGCGGGTTTGTCAAGAGAGTCGGCTGTTGGGAAATACCCTCGTTTAGCTGAAATACCCTTTGATTCAGAACGCAAGATGATGACCACTTTTCACAGAATGAGCGGGCATGTCCAGTCCTTTACCAAGGGTGCGCCGGACGTGCTTTTGCAGCGCTGCGGAAGTGTCCAGAGCGGTGGGGAAACAAAGGCTCTCAGCGAAGAAGTCCAAGATGCCTTGCTGGTGGTAAATTCTCAATTAGCGTCACAGGGGCAGCGAGTATTGGCCCTGGCCACACGCCAGTGGCCGGAAGTGCCGGCCAAACTCGCGCCGGAAACAGCGGAGCGCGATTTGTATTTTGTAGGCTTCTTTGCCATCCAGGACCCGCCCCGCCCCGAAGTCAAAGAAGCGGTATCGTTATGTCACAGGGCCGGTATCCGCACAGTTATGATCACCGGTGACCACCGGGAGACTGCCGCGGCTATAGCCGGGGAACTGGGTATATTGCAGCCCGGCGATAATATCCTGACAGGCGGCCAGCTGGAACAGATAGGCGAAGATGAGTTGAAAGAAGTGGTGAACAGTGTAACTGTATACGCCAGGGTATCTCCCGAACACAAGCTGCGGATTGTAGAGGCGCTGAAGCACCATGACCATGTTGTGGCCATGACCGGTGATGGAGTAAATGACGCCCCGGCTCTTAAGCGGGCTGATATTGGGGCGGCTATGGGGATCAGCGGCACCGAGGTAGCCAAGGAAGCCTCGGACATGGTCCTGCAGGACGATAATTTCACCACTATCGTAAAGGCGGTGGAAGAAGGGCGAACTATCTATAACAATATTCGCAGCTCCATTCAGTACTTGCTTTCCTGCAACACCGGTGAAATCGTTGCTATCTTTTCAGCCCTGCTGCTTGGTTTAGGGAGCCCTCTCAACCCAATTCAGATCCTTTGGCTGAATCTGGTTACCGACGGGCCGCCCGCGCTCGCCCTGGGTTTGGAACCTCCCCAAAAAGGAATTATGGAGCTGCCGCCCCGCAAGCCCAAAGAGGGGCTGTTTGCCGGGGGAGTGGGCGGCAGGATACTATGGCAGGGCATGATGATCGGACTACTGTCCCTGGGCGCCTACGGGCTGGCTCTCAGCTGGGGCCGGACCATGGAGGAAGCCCGCACCATGACTTATATAACCATGGCCATGTCACAAATTGTGCATTCATTTAATGTCAGAAGTATGGACAAGTCCCTCTTCACCATAGGGATCGCTACCAACAGAAGTTTGATCATTGCCTTTATAGCGTCAGCCGCGGCGCTTTTTATAGTGGTATTCGTTCCTTTCCTGAGAGGAGTTTTTGAGACCGTAATGCTGCGGCCAGGTGACTGGGCGGTTGTGCTCGGCTTAAGCATTGTGCCGCTGCTGTTGGTGGAAATAAGCAAACAGGTGAGACAAAAGTAGAAACTTTAATCCTAATCCAGAGGGAACATCTAAAATTTATTTTATTTTCATTGACAAAATATAAAAAAAGCCACTTATAGAAGTGACTTTTTTGCTTTATTAGGTATAAATTTATTAACGTATTGGTGTTAGAGTGCCTGCTGTTAATAGAACCCCAGCGCCGCCAAAGTTTGTGGGCCAACAATACCGTCTACAATTAAATTCCTGCTTGCCTGGAAAAGCATTACCGCCCCCCTGGTTTTGGGACCATAAATCCCGTCAATGCCGCCTGTGTCATAGCCGAGGCTGACCAGTCTTTGCTGGATGGCTATAACCGCCGCTGTTTCATCTGATATGACCGTGCCGCTGATGGAGTAGGTGGGAGTGAGACTTGGGGCGGGGGGGAGGACTTGTTCGTACATGCCTGCTTCCAAATCAGCCGCGAAGGCGGGGTATAGTCCCGTGGACAGCGTCAACATAAATACCAGAGCTAAAATTAAACCAACCCTTTTTAACTTTACCGCTTTGCTGCAACTCATTGATAAACCTCCTTCTTGACATTAGATGGATATTAAGGGATATTGTGGATAATAACATGATATGTCCGCTGTTCTTTTTTGTGATAGTTTAAAGGCAATTTTGACAGAAGAAAGCCTCTTTGCCTTTTCCGGGGTAAAGATGCCATATTATATGCCTTTACAGTTTGACCAGTTTTTTTATCATGGCGTATTCAGCCTCAACTTCAGGACCGGCCAGGCGGGCGCTTTCCCGCATAGCGGCCCCTGACGGGTCACCGGACATTTGCATGGCGACACCCAGCCATAACCTCGCCACAGCGTTGGCTTTCGGATCATCTGACTGGGAGGCCCGGGCCAGGTAATCTCTGGACTGGCCGTGTTCTTCCAGGAGCAGGGCCGCCTGGCCGGCATTCAGGGCCAGGGCCGGTGTAAGTGCGAGATCAGACCTCTGATCCCACAAACCTGCCAGCCGGGGGGGGAGAGAGTCTTTCTTGGCCAAGGCTTCCCGGGCAACCGCCAGCACCCGGCGCAGAGTAACGCCGGCGGCCTCCTTTTGGCCGCGCAGTAACTGCTGTACGGCCACATTCACACAGATACTGTTAAGTTCTTCATAGCCGGTTGTTGACCAGGGCTGCAGCGACCTGGCCAGGTCAGCCTCTGATATGGCCTTTTCCAGTTGTCCGTTGGCCAGGTATATCCGGGCCAGCAAAAAGTGATTGCCCGGGTTGTAGCTGTCCAGTTCCACTGCCTGGCGAGCCAGGTTTAGACTCGCAAAGGCTATTGCCATTTTAGCCTGCGGGTCCGGGTTCTTAGCGGCAAGGGTCATCAAGTATTGAGCTTGCGCGATAGGGTATTGAGCCGACCACCGGTCTAAGCGTCCCGCTTCTTGAATGTATTCCAGCGCCGCTTTTTCTTCACCTTTTTGAACAGCCGAGACAAATGCTTCAGCTCTGATTGACGCGGTGCGCAAGGTACAAGTACAGGCTGCCAGGTGGATTGAAGCGATGCCGAGCAGGGTGAGAGACAATAATGCCGGAATAACGGAGCTTTTCCCAGCCAAAGTAAACTTGCCGCGGGACACCCCGTGCAGCCGCCTGCGCTTAAAGGCAACAAAACCGAACTCCAGCACCTCTTCCTGGTAAGAAAACAGAGCCAGTAAGGCCCAAAGAAAAAGGGCGATACTGCTGAAAGAAAGGTCAAAATCAATGGCCGCGTGCAGAACAAGGGCAATGGCGGCAGTTCCTATGGCCCAGGTTTCAGCAGCCGCCGTGTGAGTCGTCCGGATACGGTAAAGACGTAAAAGACCGCGGCATAAAAACAGGCAGGGGACGAGAAAAGCAATCAAGCCAAAAACGCCTGCTTCTACCCAGACCTGTAAGAAGTGGTTGTGTACTGTCGTGGAGGTGTAGTTATAAGACTGGAAAGAGGGGTAGCCGCTGAACCAGCCGCCTCCTCCCCAGCCGGAGAGGGGGCGTTCTTTGATCATTTTGATGGCGTCGGTATAGTACACCAGGCGGGCCTGAAAACTCTTTTCAGTCTTGACCGGCGTAAACCTCTGCAATAAGGAATTGTCTGAAACCACCGTGTCATAGGCGCTGCCCGGAAGATTGGGTTTCAGAGCGGTTCCCGCGGCGATAATCAGTATAACCAGGAGCGCCCCGAGGAGAACTTTTCTTTTTGCCGGGCTGATAGCTGCTGTTCTGGAAGTTTTATAAGACCGTGTGGCATAGTTTATCCAGGCGGCCCCGGAGGCGAAGAAACCCGCCAGAGTCCAGAAACAGGCGCGCCAGTTGGGCTGTGTCTGCTGCACCAGCGGCGCGACAGTAAGGCTGCTCAGGGCTATAGCTATTACCAGAATACCTGCGGTCAATAAAAAGGACTTTTTTCTGGCTGTTTGCCCCAGGATAAATAAAGCCAGGTTAAAAGGCAGCATGGCCCAAACCCCGCGGCTCTGGCTGCCGATAATGGCCAGTAAGTTCAGATAGCCCATCCCGGCTAATAAACCCGCCGGTAAAGGCCGGGTACTTTGCGCCGCCAGGCGCATAGTGATTAACAGGGTGGCCATGAGGTAAGCCGCCATGGAGTTGGGATACTGAAAAGTAGAGCCCAGGCGTCCAAAAAACATCCCGTCCGGCAGCGGTACGATTCCCTGGCCCGCCAGAATGCCTATGGCGGCAACGGTTGTTCCGGCAACCGCGAAAGTAATTAAAGACCAGTGGGTAAAGGCGGTTTGACGCTTTTCCCTGGCCCACATGCCCGCCGTCCAAAAAACAAGCACAAAAGAAAGCAGGTAGTCGAGATGCCTGAGCCAGACAAAAAGGCTTTCCCGCAAGTTAATGGCACAAAAAAAGGATAACCCGTAAGAAGTTGTTAATGCGGCCAAGGCCAGGAAATACGGTGATTTTAACAACTGCCGCACTAGTAGATGATGCTCATTAGCACCGTCATAGTCATCACTTCCCGTTAGTTGGCTGAGAGCAGGCGTAGTTTTTCCGCCCCTGTTAATAACCCCAATAAACAGCAGGATAGACGACAGTAAAGAGGCTGCTGCCACCAGGTAATTATGGACGCTCATTTCCCGCTCAAAGATCAATCCTCTGAAAAAGGGGGCTAAACCAACAAGACCGAGAGTAAAGACGCTCAGAATAATTTTAATTGTTTTTCTTAAACAGAATGCCGTACCCAAGGTTACCAACCTTATCAAATCGATTTTTACTGCCCGTCTGGAGTTTATAAATATTTTATGCAAACAAAAAATTTTTGCTTTAACACCTGGTTTCATTTTCCTTTGTCTGGGCGGACTTGATAATTTTTTCGCCGGCCAGCACCAGGTCGTTCATTAAGTCCGAATCTATTAAAAAAAGCCACTCTTTCTAAGGAGTGGCTTTTTAAAAAGATCTGCCGGTTGGTCACATTAATATCTGACAAGCGATTCACCTGCAAAGAGCGTTTTTTATCCAACTAACAAGGGTAACAGAAAAAGGCTTACGTTTTTCATTAAGACAGGCAGCGTGCGGCCTTTTAAGCAAGATGATTTCTATATGACCGCAGTTAACGGGGCAGTTTCCCCAGCAGTCCCCAGATCCAGCGGTGAGCTTTATGGGGGAAAGCGGCCGGCTCAGCGAACATCAAAATACACTCACCGTGTACCACGCTCAGCCCCTTTTCCCGGCCTAAACTGATTGCCTCTCCTGTTTCGGCGCCCTGCTGCAGCCAGACCCGGCGGATGCCGGCGTCAGCGGCGTCTTTTACAACCTTGGCTGTCTCAGCCGGCGGTGTGACTATGATTACACCGCCTACCTCTTCAGGGAGTTCCTTCAGGCTGCTGAAGCACTTTTCACCGTCTATTTCAGCGGCATTGGGGTTGACCGGGAAGAGGCGGTATCCTTTTTCCCTGAGTTCCCTGAAAATAGTGTTCCCGAACTTTTTTTTGTTTTTGGACACACCTGCTACAGCCAGCACACGCTGGGCTAAAAAATCCTCAACTGCCGCTCTGGATGTGGTTTTCAAAAGGCACCCCCCCCTCAATATATTGTAACCTTCAACGGAAAATATATCCACAGTATGTGCAAATTATTTAGCGTCAGCCTTGATTTATATCATGAAGGAGTTGGCAGTATCAAGGATGACAGGCGTGGTAAAATATTACTCCAGGTATGTGCTACTGGTTTTTTGCCGCTTCGAGTTTCTTCCTGCCCGGCAGGAAAAGGGAGAGCAGCAAACCGGTAACCGGGAAAAACATCATTACCAGGAATATGGAAGGCAGCCCCCAGGTATCGGCCACCCATCCCAGTAAAGTCGCTCCTACTCCGCCCATGCCGATGCCGAAACCCATGGTCAGCCCGGCGGCCAGCCCAATGTTATTGGGCAGGAGTTCCTGCCCCAAAACGACAGTTACGGCGAAAGTGGAAATCAGCGAGAAGCCGGCCAGGGCTACCACAACTATAGTCCATACACCTTGTGAGTGGAGGAAAAAATAGAGCAAGGGGATCATTAAAGCCATGGAGGTTACTATTACATTTTTTAAGCCCCAACGGTCGGCGGCAGGGCCGCCGATAAGAGTTCCCAGGGCGCCCGAGAAAAGAAAAAGGGTGACCAGGGACGCGGCATAGGTATTGCTGTGGTGGAGGTGGAGCACATAATACTGGGGCAGGAAAGTCACCAGGCCAAAATGAACCCAGGAGCGCATGACCACCACAGTCACCAGCAAAAATACCGAAACCGCCACATTGAAGGAAATAGGCCGGCGCTGTTCGCCGGAAGGTTGTCCCCCGGTGTTTGCCCGCGCAGGTATCTGGCCGGCAGTTTCAGCAGAGATAATACCGGACATGAACAGCAAAAGCAGCAGGGCCATAATCCCGTTTAACACAAAGAAACCGGCTGTTCCTTTGAGCCCGGCCAGTTCAAAGAAAAGCGCGGCCAGGACAGGGCCCGCTGCGAAGCCAAAATTGCCGCCGACAGAATATATGGACATGCCGGTAGCCTTTTGCGGACCGCTGGCAAAACGGGCGTACTTGGAACCCTCCGGGTGATAGGCGGCAACGCCCAGCCCGCTCAGCAGCGCGGCTATCATTAAAATATGGTAGCCGGCGGCGTAGCCGGTCAGGGACATGCCCAGCCCGGCCAGGAAGCAACCTGCGGGTATCAACCAGGCAGCTTTAAAACGGTCGCTGAAAATGCCGAAAGCCGGTTGGATGACAGAGGAACTCAGGTTAAATGACAACATGACCATGCCTACCTGCAGCTGGCTCAGCATTAAAACCGGCTGCAGGAAGGTCAGAATTATCGGCAGCGCCCCCTGGTTAATATCAGTAAAGGCGTGCCCTGTACCCAGCAGACCTAAAACTTTTTTGTTCATACGCTATTCCTTTCACAACTTGTTTTTAATCTCACAGCAGGGTTGTTTCTATGATGCCCTGCGGCAGGCCAAGACATAAGGCGGCACAGCCGGTGACCGTGAGGTACTTAACCATTTTACTACAATTTTAAGTGCAAAGTTGCATTTTTTAGAAATGTTAAAGCACCTTAGCTGGGCTAAAGTGCCTTTTTAAAGAAACTTTTAATCCTTGCCGGCCAGGATACGTATGTCTTCGATGCGTACATGCAGGCCGCAGCTTTTTTCAAGAAGCATATTAATCAGTCCTGTGTGGTTTAAGGCCATCATGCAGAAACCAGGCAAAAAGGTGACCCGGCAGCCAAAGGTTGGTTCTTTGAGGATATGCTTGGCAATCCCCTCAAAGCCGATCATATGATAAGCAGTTAGGTCCTTAACCGCGACTCCACGGGAGTATTTCGGTCCTACCACCCAGGTGTAAAGCAGTCCAGTGAGGTTCTCAACCTTAATCACGCGCAGGACGTGGGGTATGGGACATCCCGCGCCCATCGGCCTGCCGAGTACAATGTCTCCTTTTTTAATTTCCATTTTTTCCACCAGGTCGGAGCGGAAGGGCAGTACTATTTTTCGGGCCGATATTTCACCCGGTAGGGGGCCAAGCACGAAATCATAGGGATGGCCCAGGACGTCCAGGCCGGAATAAGCTGTTTTATCAATGTCTCCTTGAACCGGACCGGTTTGCTCTTCACTGTAAAAAGGGCAGTCAGCGGGGGTTTTTTGGCCCAGGCTGACCGCGAGTGTAAGGTTTTCACAGGTTTTTTCACCGCACAGGCCGCAGTTTTTACCCGGGGGAAGCCAGGACTGCAATCGGCGCATTTTACTCCCCCCTGTACAGGTATTCAGCGGTCTGGCCGTCCAGTTTCTGAATTACACCAAAGTGGTGCTTCCAGCCGATTTCCTTTTTCCCAACACAAATGGTACAGGTGCCGAGCGGGGGGTTGCCTTTCAGCACCAGGTTTGCCGCGTCAATGTCGCCGGAATTCCTGATTAAATCATACAAACGGTGCAGGGAGGTCCCCTGCAGCGCGTTGGTTTCCATAAGGATCACGCTTGAGTGGGTTTCTTTTATTTTCTGCACCAGCACTTCCCGTTCCGCCTGGCTGACCAGATCTATCTTGGTCACTATGGCTATGTCGGCCAGAGTAACCATGGCCCCCATTTTTTCAGGGGCGTGGATGCCGGCGATTGAGCTGAGGACGATGATGCCCAGTCCCTGGTTTAAATAGGGCGAGCAGCGGAGGCAGAGGCCGGCGCTTTCAACAATAAACAGTTCAGCCTGGTTGCTTGCCGCCCATTCCACAGCATCTCCCAGGACCATTACGCCGGCATGGTCGGGGCAGAGGTCGCCGGAGCAGTATTTTCTGGTGAGGATGCCAAAATCCTTGTGCAGTTCAACATCTTCAAAAGCTTTTACCACATCAATTTTAAAGAAGGCTATCTTCATTTCGCCCCGCATTTTTTTTACAATCTGTTTAACTAAGGAGGTCTTGCCGGAAGATGGGGGCCCTGCGATAATGAGAAGCTTCAAATGCTTTACACCACCTATTTTTTTTTTCAGGCAAAGCTTACGGACACTAATTCCTTGGTGATCTTTTTCCCGGCTCTTAACCTTTCCCTGATAATACCCACTTTTTTATCAAGCTCTAAAAGGTTGTTAGCGGCTTTTACCTCCTGGTTGCTGCGAAAGATCACTTTTCTTACCGCGCCGTTCTGCATAATGATCCTCTTTTGGGTAAGCAGGGCAATAACCGGGTCGTGCGTTACAAAAACAATTATTTTTCCTGTGTTTTGAATGATCTTTACCACTTCTTGTTTAAAGATGCCCGCGTTTTCTATTTCGTCCAGTAAAATTATCGGGGAAGCACCGATTAAAATGGCGTCAGCGACCAGCAGGGAGCGGGTTTGCCCGCCGGAAAGCACAGTTACTTTAGAAGTTCGCACAATTTTTTCCCCAGTAAACTTATTAGCTAAATCAATAGTATCTTCAATCACCTTTGTGTCCTTAATCCCGCGGGCGCGCGCGTGGATCTGCAGGAATTCCTCGGTGGACAAATCAGCAAAACATTTGGTGTTTTGCGTGATCATGGCGATAGGTTTGAGACATGGGTTGCATCTGACCTCATTATCTGGGATCAGCCCGTTGATCAGCACCCTCCGTTTGGTAGCGGTATCTTCCTGGGCTAAAAGCTCAATATCGGTGATAAAAGCAGTTTTGCCGCTGCCAGTGGGCCCAACGATGGACACAGTCTCGCCGGCGGTCAAGGTGATTTCAGAAAAACTTTCTCTCATTCCTGCTTTATCCAATCCTGGCAAAATAGTTATCTCTTTTATCAAATTTATCCCCCCATAGTTTACTTGCTTCTGTAAAATATGTTTTATTTAAGCAACTGTCTACCTTAAAGGTAAATATTTAGTAATCCAATTTATGCTATTCGTTTTAACCAACCTGGTTGCATTTTATAGCCACTTGTGGCAATAAATACAAACCGAAATACATGAATTTACCAGGAAAATAAGCAGGCTGCTGCAGTAGATAAACTGCAACAGCCCAGATAAAGATTTTTATTTTAGTGTAACATTTTCACAGTTTTATCAAAGATACATCAGCTTCCTGAAGGATGTCAGCGGTTGTCTTATCCAGGTCGCCGCCGCTGTAGTAAACCCTGCTGATACCCGCGTTAACCATTAGCTTTGCGCACATCGGGCACGGCGGGTGGTTGACATAAAGGTATCCTCCATTGACACTGTGACCATGTTTGGCAGCCTGGATCAGGCAATTCATTTCCGCGTGGACAGCCCTGCACAAGCCCGGCCGTTCTTCCGGCCTGACATCGTCTCTTTCCTGCATGCACCCTGTGGCGGCGCAGTGTTTGAGCTTGGAAGGCGCGCCGTTGTAGCCCGTGGCGATAATGTGGTTGTTCAGCACCAGTACCGCGCCTGTTTTATGTTTCAGGCAGGTGCTCCTTTTAGACGCCACCAGGGCATGCTCCATAAAGATTTCGTGCCATGAAGGCCTTTTTTCCTTCAATTATATTACCACCTTTATGTTGAAATCCTTTCTAATACATGTTTCCATTCTTCCTGTTCCAAAAAACTTCCTTCCACGTTGGCTTCCATCTCAAGAAACATTTTGTAAGGAACAGTGAAAGAAAGGACATTTTTGTCCACCTGTTTCCTTGCGGAAATATCGACCAGCCCAATGATCGCCCTGGGGTTTTCCGCCTCAGCTTCCCTGTAGGCAAGAATTCCCACCGAGTGGCAGCCGGCGCCAAAGGGTACGACAACGTTTTCATTGGTGGAGCGGGCGTAGTTGACCAGAACAGTAAGGGCGGAAAGCTGGTCGGGATTGGCCATGAAGACGACAATCTTTGGTATTTCGCCTTCCTGCAGTTTTTCCAGAGGCTTAAAGACAATATATTCGTAAGGGACATCAACCATCGGGAGAGCATCCACAAACTTTTTCGCCAGTTCCGGGTTTTTTACGTACCTTTCCCCGTGTTCAATGGCCGGCATGTTTCTTACCATGTTTTTGCCGATATCGGTCTGGCAAAACTCCTTGTTGCCGGTTGATAAGAAATACTCTATGCCCGCCGGGAAATTAAGGTAGGTGTTGCCAAAGCCCAGGCCGGCGCCGCCGCCCAGGCAGCCGTACGTCTTTCTGTCAAACACCGCCCTTTGGCTGCGGCGTTCAGCATGGATACCACACAGCCCCATATTCCTTCTCTGAACTGGAGGGCCTTTTCCGGTTTTTCATTGGTGAATACCACCGCCACCGGAGAGTATTTCATCCCGATTGCTTTTGCTATTTTGCTTTCCACAAAAATCACCCCTTGCTAATTAGTTGTGGTTTTCTGATCGTAAAGCACTATATTTCTTTCCCCAAAGGCGCGAGAAATCCTTCAAAAGGATCACCTGAACAATCAGGCGGCAGCCTGAATAAAATAGCCTGAGAGGAGTGCGGGAAAATGTCAAATAATGATATTACAGCCACGATAACTGAGAGCAAAATTAAAAATGAGTGTACTGACGTGAGTTACCCTGTGGTTAGTGGCTTAAAGAGCGAAGAAGTGGAAAATAAGATTAACCGGCTGATTAGCATGCAGGTCCTTGACCTTATTCCCAAAGAAGGCTGTCAGGTATACCAGACAATTAAAGGGACCTACCAGGTTATGCTTAATAAGAATGGTATTTTAAGCATCAAAAGGAGCAGATCAAAGAAAGAGACTTGCCTTTGATCAGAGAATTTAAAACCATCGATGACAATGAAGACTTTTACTTAACCGGCAACACGCTGGTCATCTATTTTCAGGAAATAGAATTCACCCCGCATTATATCGGGATACCCGAATTCACCATCCCCTTTAAGAGAATAAAAAACCTGATTAATGAAGAAGGTCCTATCGCCAGGTTGTAACGCTCTCCGGCTGGCAACATATGATAAATAAGGAAATTATACCTGCCAGGTTATGTATTAGTGAATGGCAGCCTGCCGGGGAGGGCATGCAATGGATATTATTGAAGAGACGTACAACTGGGCATATGACCTGGAGATCCGCTATATTACCGGCTATATTATTCTGCACCACGCGGCCGCAAGCAGCTGTACAGCTCAGGATATCCACCGCTGGCACCTGAACAACGGCTGGGCCGGCATCGGGTATCATTTTTTTGTGGCCAAGGACGGTAAGGTCTACCGCGGCAGGCCTGCTGACACGGTGGGCGCCCACACTTACGGGTACAACAACAGGAGCATCGGCATCTGTGCGGAAGGCGACTATGTGTATGATATCATGCCGGCACAGCAGAAAGCTTCTATTGTGGCACTCTGCAAAGTACTGCTGGCCACGTACAAAAGTGCTGCGGTTTATGGCCACAGGGAGCTTAACGCCACAGAATGCCCGGGTGCCAACTTTCCTTTAGAGGCCATCAAAGAGGAGGTGCTTAATGTGTTTAAAGATGTGCCGGCTAATCACTGGGCGGCTGATTATATCAATTATCTGGCTCAAAAGGGTGTTATCGTGGGAGATGAACAGGGTAATTTCGGGCTGGGTAAACCGATGCTCAGGGAAGAAATGGCCGTAGTCCTGGCTAAGACGATCAAGCTTTTAGAGAATAAATAACTATACGGAGCATGCATTGTGCCTGGCCGTAATGCTGTAACATACAGCCAAACCCAGGACGGTTCCGTGATCCTTTGTGGTGAAAAAAGGGGTGACACAATTATCCTTCGGGAAAGTTGTCGAAGATTGGCGTGTAATTAATATTTTGATGGAAATGTCTTAAGGTGGATTTGTAGGGTGGAGGCTTAGTTAGCGGCGGCAGTTGGCTTAAGCCCCATTTTTTTTAAAAAACTATCAGTGTCCCTAACTGCAATTAAATCTTCACATTTAACAGATTTATAATGACTGTCAATCTGTATGATTCGACTATCAATTATTTTAAATATTGAATATCCGTATTTTGTTGATAAAAGGTTCTTTTTGTTATAGAATAAATCCTGCAACAAAAGCCAAAAAGATAATATCATAGCAATTAATGGGAAAGCCAGTCAGTTGCTTGACAAAATAGTTAACAGATATATATTATTTTTTTATTGGAAAAAAGCTGTAGGGGAGTAATTAAAATGGACAACAAATTAGAAAAGTTTATTGAGTCAGCAAAAAAACTGGGTTCCCAGGAAGCAAAGTTTATTGACCCGGCAACCATTAAAACAGCGGCATGGGTTGTGATGAAATGCAGGTATGGCTGCAGCAGGTATAACACACGCCTTTGCTGTCCCCCCAATACACCGACGTTCAGAGAAACGCAAGAGGTGATTGACTGCTATAAGACCGCCATGCTTATCCACTGCAAATCATGGGATGCTGTAACACCAATTGTAGCTAAACTCGAAAGAGAAATTTTTCTCTCGGGCTATTACAAAGTGCTGGGTTTAGGTTCGGGACCCTGTAAGTCCTGCAGGCCCTGCAACATGAAAAGGTGTGTCAAGCCTCAAGAGGTAAGGCCCGCCATGGAAGCCTGCGGCATTGATGTATATGAGACCGCGAGAAAAAACGGGTTTCCGATTGAAGTTGTTCAGGACATGGATGACGAACAAAACTGTTACGGCTTATTATTAATTGAATAAAGCTTAAGTAATAGCGTTTTATCAAGCGTTACCACTTTAATCTCCTGGCTAACTCATCATATATGTTTTCTCTGGTTCCCACTATGGCAATCACTATTAATCTGCCTTCCTCGTCTATATAATAGATAACCCGGTATTCCACACCTCTAAATTTGTTGTGTTGACCAAGCGGAATAAAGACAAAGGGCCAGGTTGCGCACCTAGCCCCGAAAGCCTTGATATTACTGGTATGGTGCCGAAGGTGGGAGTCGAACCCACACGTCCTCGCGAACGGCGGATTTTGAGTGTCTGGAACATGTGTTCTTGTGTAAAAGTACGTTTTTTGTGTCCACGGAAACCCTTGATAAATAAGGGTTTTTCTTCTTGCCCTGGACGAAATAGACGTAAAAAAAAGAGGTAACAGGTAGTGCACTGCATTATCCCCCCCTCTGGCGGCGAATGGTTTGAAGAAGTAAAGGACCGGTGAGAGTGCCTTTCTGTGATACGCAAGTCACGCGTATAGGGGGTGTGGGTTAAGGCAGGATTAGACAAAGGTAACGGGTAAGTGGGGGTAAAATCCCTATAGAAAATTTATTTGTCGATAGCGGTAAACCTGCCAGCGTTGGCACATTTAATTGTCCAACAGTTGGACGGTTAAAAACCTGGCGCTATAGCCGGGTGGTAGAATCTATTGTGCTGTCTTTCTCTCCTGGACAATGAGGCGGTTGTCCAGCCTTAATATATCGTCCCACACCGCATGGACCTCTTTCTTAATGGTAGAAACATCCTGCTGGAGTTTTCTTTGGCCCTTTTCTAAAGCGACCTGACCCTTCTCCAGTTTATCAAGGCGAGCATTTACCTGCTGTAATTCCTGGCTTAACCCCTGCTGGCCCGCTCTTAACTCCTGTAATTCCTGGTGTATGGGCTGTATTTCCTCCTGAAAGACGGCGCGGAGCATTTTTACCAATTCTTTATTGTCCGGCATAAATAACCCTCCCTCTTTGGATATATTACCATAAAATAGACGCAAGAGGAGTACAGCAAATATCATACCAGTACAGGAAAAATATTTTTTGAGTATTTATCGCCTTCTACTAATTGGATGGAACATATTTCATGGAAAACTGGAAATTGACGCTCCTGCTCACAGTGCCAAGGGATGCAGGGTTTTAGAGTAAATATTACATAATAAATTGGAAATTACTATATATTCCCAAATCCCTGGAAGCATTGATATTACTGACTTTTTAACTGGAAAAAGAATAAAAGTTAATTTACATAACACCTATGCCTGGCGCTTCAAAAAGTCAGAGATTGAAGCATGGTGGGCAGGCGCTGAACCGGAGCCAGTGAAACCCGCTCCCACAGTGAAGGAAATTCTGGACAAGAAACTAAGACCGGGAGGATAAATAAGCAATGCAGGAAGGCACACCTGACAGTGAATCCCTTCCTGCACCTAGTGGCCGCCCGGAGGCAAACTACCACCTCTATTATAACCTCTGGAGCGGCATGAATACAAATCTAAAGAGGTTTTATCATGGCAAAGAAGGTTATTGACCGCAAAGTTTACGACACCGACACGGCAGAATTAATTCACGAATACTGGAACGGCTACGGGAACCAAGACTTTAAATTCTTATCAGAAGATTTATACCAGACCAAGAAGGGGAACTTCTTCCTCCTGGGCAGCGACGGCGCTATGACTTGTTATGCGGCTTACAGACTGGACAATATTCTATTTAAAAAGCAGGTCCCATAAAATGGATGTGACTGTTTTGTGACTAAAAACGAAAATTAGGCAAAAGGGAAAGGCTTCCAAAACCCTGGAAGCCTTGATTTTCTTGGTGCTGAAGGTGGGAGTCGAACCCACACGGGTAGTTAGCCCGGCGGATTTTGAGTCCCTCAACTTCACCGGAAGCATCGGGAATGCAACGTACTCTACCGGAATCCTCAGACCCTAAAAAACCTTGCATAATGCGGGTTTGCGGCACTTAAAGCCTGGAAACCCACGTCACTCCAAGGCTCTCTCCAAAGAGCGGTTTTGACATCAATTTTGGACGTTGGAGGGATATTGGAGGGATATCCGGACCATCTGTCATCGGAACGCGAAACGTGTATTAATCAAAAACTAATATTGTAACAGTCATCCTACCATTGACAAATCTTTTCAGGAGTTGATGACTGTGAAAAATCAAGAATATTACGAGCAGCTTTTTGAACCGTATCCTGATGTTGTTACATTAGATGAATTCAGAGCTATGTTGGGCGGCATTGGAGAAACCACGGCACGAAAGATTTTGCACGGGAACCATATAAAATACTTTTTCATCCGCAGTGCCTACAGGATACCTAAAGTGTGGGTTATCGAGTATGTGTTAAGCGACCATTACGCCCAATACCGGCAAGAGCTAAAAGTACAGGTTTAGCAGTAATTAAAATGAATGAACAAGAGGACATAGGTTTTGCGCCTATGTTCTCTTTCATATATATCCTATTATACTATGCACCCCTTTCCGGACGGTCTGACCAAGCAATCAACTCTGAATTTTCCCCTGATAGGAGGAGTGCGGGTTTGTTATATTGCTACAGCTAAGGAATATAAATGATGCTTTGCGGATTTAAGATAAAACCACTTTGAATGCGACGAATATAGAACAAATAAAAACTTATCCTTGACATTTTCGGAAAAAAGTCCAATAATAGATTTAATAACTATGCAAAGGAGCCTATATTGTATGAAAGGACATTCTTATCTACCGAGCCTTCCTGAAAATACAGTGAGAAACATCGCTGAGAGTATTGCTACAGCTGTTGGGGATGAAATAGTCGCAGATGTACAATCGAAACGCCTTATTACACAAAACGGGACGAACGGAAGGATATGGGACATCATCCATACTAATCTCTTTAACGTTTTTAGGGATTCTACTATTACCGCTAGGCCTTCTAGACGTGGAATATGGGAATTTCTTCCCTTCTTTGATAAACAGACTGGAGTACTTTATTGCTGCATGAAAGAAAAAAATTTTAAGCGTTTAAGCAAAATGGAAACTAACAAAAGAAATAATCATTATCTTGCAGCGATTGCGTATTCCTTTAATAGTGATCTCCCTGATTTTGAACAACAACTATCCTTGTTCCCTCGTGAAGATAGTTTTGATGAAAGAGCAATTAGTCAAGTAATAGGCCAAATTTTGTCTGACCTTAGTATACCAGCCAGTATCGTTCGGCGTCATGGACTGATTTTGTTTCAAAACGAATTGGGACAATTACTTTCGCTTCATTGCTGTGCTATTAATAGTAGCTTTAAAATTGTAGATTCGCAGAATTGGAGTGAGTTTATTCCTGTTATGGACAGTGTAGTTGTCGAAACGAATCTTGATCCTCATGATCCGCACAATAACCCTACTCACCATTTATCGCTTTCGAAAAAAGCGACAAATCGTATAGGACGAGAGTCATCGATTCTTCCATTGAGTAGCGATTCAGTTAAGAAGAATGATAATAAATAATATCGTGGTAATTTGAATAATGGGAGGCCTCATTGTCACATGAAAAGCAATCAGTTTAATGGTGAACGGTTAAAAGCCGCTAGAGTTTATAATGGGCTTACTGTTGCTGAACTTGCAGAACGTATAGGGTTGCAAAGACAGACCGTTTCTATGTACGAAAATAATAAGATTAGTAACCCGGATTATTCTGTACTTCAGAGTATCGAACATGCATTAGGGTTCCCTATCAAGTTTTTCTTACAGAATGATAATACTACTATATATAAGGGGTCAACTTACTTCAGATCGCTTTTAACCACTAGTAAGAAATATCGTAGTAGACAAATTCAAAGGATTGCATTCATAGCTCAATTATATACTTTTATTAGTAATTATATAAACTTCCCTGCTACAAACTTACCAACATATAATGGTGAAAACCCAGAGGAAGCAGCGAAATTATTAAGATCATATTGGTCGCTTGGCGATAAACCTATAGATAATCTAATATATCTAGTTGAGCAGAAGGGCATAATTGTCACTTGCTTTGATTCGGAGTCTGATAGCATAGATGCTTTTAGCCAACAAATCGATATTGATGATGAGGATAAGTATCTGATTGGATATTCTAAAAACAAAACGACTGCTGCAAGAATCCATTTTGATATAGCACATGAATTAGGTCATATTCTTCTTCACGAATGGAGCGAGGATGTTGAGGCATTGTCTAAAGAAGAATTCAAAACAGTAGAGCAGCAAGCTCATTTATTTGCTGGCGCGTTTCTATTACCTAAAGAGGCTTTCTTGAAAGACTTAGGTGCATATGGAACAAGCTTGGAATATTACATTGAATTGAAGAAAAAGTGGAAAACATCTATTTCAGCTATGATCAGACGCGCTTATACCTTGGGAGCTATTACGCAGTTTTCATATCAACAACTCATGAGAACTATGCAGAAGAAAGGCATAAAAAAATTTGAACCATTGGATGACGTATTGACAACGGCTTCTCCAACATTATTGCAAGCAGCTGTGCAAATGCTTTTGGATCAGAATGTTTTTACGGCAAAAGAATTTGTTGATACTCTTGCTCATGACTATAATCTTAGTCTGCAACCGCAAGAAATAGAACGGCTACTTGACTTAAAAAAAGATACTTTGCACTACATTGATACTGTACCAGAACATCGGTTTCATTTAAGGCTTGTAAGATCAAATAAGCAATGAGGAAGCCTATTCAAGAATTGTCTTTTAGATTTATTTGAATCAAGCGGAAGTTTTCCTTGTACCTTGTAAGAGATTTATTCAAAGGTTATGAGTGGAATAGGATTCCACGAAGCCAACATCTTTTGCTTGGTATATTGTTTTTTAATTATGTGAATACATCGAAGGATTCTTTACAAGCGATTGAGAAAACTTCTTCGGGACAGCAAAGATATAGGATTAAAATGGAATACCCTGAGAGAGATAAGTTTTTATAAGCTCAAGATATGGGGGCAATAATTAATGTGTTACTTTGCGGAACGATACAATAATATACGCTTTCCCATAGATTCTGAAAACTCAAGAGGCTTGAGAAATGCACAGCTCGGAGCTGTGCATGCAATTGCCGCATTTTCGACCTTGAGGAAAAAGAGTGCCGGTATTGTAGTTATGCCAACAGGATCGGGAAAAACAGCCGTGTTAATGATGACTCCATATATGCTTTTGTCCCGAAAAGTACTAATTGTTACCCCAAGTAAAATGGTTCGCGGTCAGATATTTGATGATTTTTCTAACTTAGGCACTCTAAAGAAGGCACGCGTGTTTATGGAAGATGAGCGTCCTCCAGCCATTTTTGAGCTTAAAAAGTTATATTCAGAAGATTTTCGAGAAAAAATAGAATCCGTTGATGTTGTAGTTGCATCGCCACCGTGTGCATTATCCCTTTCAGAGAATGGGATGCGAGAAGAGTTTGATCTGGTTCTTATAGACGAAGCTCATCATGTACCTGCCCCGACATGGCAGCAGATATTAATCAATATGAAGACTGCAAAGCATTTTCTCTTCACGGCGACGCCGTTTAGAATGGATCGAAAAGAGATTAAGGGCGATATTATTTACACCTATCCTCTATCCATGGCATTTAGAGATGGCATATTTGGTGAAATACAGTATGTTTCAATTGAGGAAGCCTTAGAAAAAGACAAGCTTATCGCAAAAGAGGCGGAGCGAATATTTCTCAATGATCGTCAGCAGGGTTATGATCATTACTTAATGGTTCGTACCGACACTAAAGAAAAAGCGCGTCAGCTTTTTGACCTTTATCAAAAAGAAACTACACTCCGGCTAAAACGAATTGACAGTTCAATGTCGTTTAGAACAGCCAAAACATATATAGCTGCACTAAAAGCAAAACAAATTGATGGAATCATATGTGTAGATATGCTTGGTGAAGGATTTGATTTTCCGAATCTAAAGATCGCGGCTATTCATTCGCCCCATAAATCACTTGCCAGTACACTTCAGTTTATCGGGCGCTTTGCAAGGACAAATGCTGAAAACATTGGAGTGGCAAAGTTTATCGCAATGAATGATAGTGAACTCGTCATAGAAAACTACAAACTATATACCGCCGATGCCGTTTGGCAAGATATTATTATTGACATGAGCGAACGAACCATTCATAAAGAAGAGGAAGTGAAAAAAAACCTTGAGGGCTATGTAAGAGGCGACGGCACTCCGCTGACTGAAAACGTTATATCTTTACACAGTTTAAGACCAAATTGTCACGCTAAAGTTTATCACATATCTGGATTTGATATAAATGGAGTGTTTCCGGAATTTTGCTGTGTGGGTGATGATATCTATCGAAGTGCCAATGATAATACAGTCGTCGGCATCGGAGTAGCTAAAAGTAAGCCACGATGGTCAGATACTGAACAGGTGTTGGACGTTCAAAACCTACTGTTCATAGTACATTATCAAGAAGAAACATCGTTGTTATTTGTATACTCGCAAATGAAAAGTGAAGCTGATTACCGGGCTATAGCCGAGGCTTTCACTGTTGGTTATAATAAGATCCCAAGAAATGAAATCCACCGTGTTCTCGGAGAAATGCAGGAATACGAAATGTTCAATACCGGTATGCAAAGTCGATTCGCAGAGACAGGAGAATCATATCGCATTTATGCTGGTTCCAATGTGGCATCATCGATTGATCCGATCAGTGGGAAAATGTATGCAGCAGGACACGTCTTTTGTAAGGCTATAGAAAATGGCGAACCTGTTACAATAGGATATAGTAGCGGATCGAAAATATGGAGCAGCACATATTTACTCATCCCTGAATACATAAAATGGTGCAATTCGCGTGGGCTTAAAATAGCTAATGAAGCTATTGAAGTTAAAACAAATACGAATTACGACTTTATGCCTATACCTAAGCGTTTGACAGCATTTCCAGAAAAAGTGTTTTTTTGCTTCTTTTCCGATAAAACATATACTTCTCCTCCTATACTTATGCGGAGCATTGATGAACCCTCATCAATAATTCTCACGGATGCAACGCTGATAATTGACTCTGTTGCGCAAGATAGTATCCAAGTTATTGTTAGTTTGCAAGGACTGACAGATACGATTACTTGTAATATTGACGGGACAGTAAGCTGCGATCGGCCAACTATCCTATTAAAGGATGGAAGAAACAGAGTGTACTTATTTGAATACCTTAATGATTATCCCCTTGTCTTTAAGACAACAGACGATTCGGTCATTGAGGGCAATGAAATTTGTACTGGTGCACCTGATGCCATAATATTCTTGCAAGAGAGTATAAAAAATATTGATTGGCCTACGTACCAAACGAATATTCGCCGAGAATTCGGCGCAAATAACAGAGGAAAGAAGCCGATTCATACCGTTTTGCAAGAACTGTTGCTCTCAAATGATGAATTTAATTATTTGCTATATGACCATGGTTCTGGGGAAATTGCCGATTTCATATCCGTAAAAGAATCGGAACATACCATTGAGGTAATCCTGTATCATGTAAAGGCAATGAAGGGGAAGAATTTCAATGGCGATTTAAGCGATATATATGAGGTGACACAGCAGGCCATCAAATCAACAATATGGCTTAAGACAAGAGGAACCTTACTCGAAAAAGTTAAAAGCAGGAGAAAAAGTCGCCATTGTGTACTGAAAAAAGGTCAATTTAAGGATCTGGAAAAGACTCTTAAGCAAAATAAACTCTTTACTGCAAAAATTGTAATAGTTCAGCCTGCTATTAGTAAAAGCCTTGCCATTCCGACGAAATTTCAAGAGGTGTTAGCAGCAACAAGTTTTTATATTAGAAACAGTGGCCGTATTACAGAACTTGAAATTTGGGGTAGTGACTGATAAAGCAACCAAGTAAAAGGCAATCGACTGCCCACGGAAAATGATTTTTACCTTCATGTAATATCAAATTGCACATTATCTATAAAATGGAATATGCCTTAATACCCATTTGAGCAATCCCGGCAATCCTAATTAGACCTTTCAACGTTAACAGATAAATTAATTATCGGGAGGAAGATCAATGAATGAAGATTGTTAAGCTAAGGATTAATAATTTTAGAGGCATCAAGGAAAGCCACCTACTTCTTCCTGGGCATACAGTGCTTGTTGGGGATAATAACACAGGAAAATCAACAATATTAGAAGCCATAGATTTAGTTCTTGGACCTGAACGATTATCTCGACGTCCAATAATTGATGAACATGATTTTTATAGAGGTCAATATTTAGATAATGAGAAAAATCCAATTGATATTTTGGTAGAGGCTATAATTATTGATCTTAGCATTGACCAGCAAAGGCATTTCCGTAATCACCTTGAGTGGTGGGACACTGTTGAAAATTTGTTAATTAAAGGGCCTCCGCCTGAAGCAACAGATAGAGATGGTGTAGTTGCTGCTCTGCGACTTAGGTTCAAAGGAAATTATGACGCTGAAGAAGATGATTTTGTTGGGGCCACTTTTTTCATGTCACCTGAAAAAGAAGATGGAACATATGATATCTTCGGCACTAGAGATAAGCGTCTTTGTGGTTTTCTATATCTTCGTACGCTTCGTACTGGTACTCGTGCTTTAAGTCTTGAGAGAGGGTCGCTATTAGACATCATATTAAGGTTAAAAGAACTGCGACCACAAATGTGGGAAAATGTATTAGAGCAACTTCGCAGGGTTTCAGTTGCTAGCGATCCGGATATCGGTATATCTGATGTTTTGGAATCTGTTCAGACGGCAGTTCGCTCGCTAGTTCCTATAGAATGTGCGGATGCACCCACAATGCGTGTTTCACAGTTGACTCGAGAACATCTAAGACAAATACTTACCGTCTTTTTAGGAACAGGTTCGCTTTGCGATGATGGTGCAGAATACGCCGCCCCTTTTCATCACCAAGGAACAGGTACGATCAATACATTAGTTCTTTCGTTACTTTCCATGATTGCTGAACTTAAACAAAATGTTATCTTTGCCATGGAGGAACCTGAAATAGCCATACCCCCACATACTCAGAAGCGCATAATAAACAGCATAATTTCCAAATCAGCACAAGCAATTTTCACCTCACATTCGCCTTATGTTCTAGAAGAGTTTGACCCATCGCATATCGTTGTTGTTAATAGAAACAATGGCATATTAACAGGAACTCCTGCTCAATATCCGCCTACAGTAAAGCAGAAGATGTACCGAGAAGAAGTCAAAAGGCGATTTTGTGAATCCTTATTAGCACGTCGTGTATTAATAGCTGAAGGGAAAACCGAGTATGATGCTTTTCCTGTTGCGGCAAAAAGATTACATGAATTATTCCCTGATGAATACACTTCACTTGAAGGTCTGGGAATCGCCATGATAAATGCTGAGACCGATTCACAAGTAGCACCGCTGGGGGATTATTTCCGCAAATTGGGCAAGACGGTATTCGCTGTTTTTGATAAACAATCCGAAGAGTCAAGAACGAACATTATTGCGGTTATCGACCATGCATTTGAGGCTCCAGAAAAAGGATTTGAAAATGTTGTGGTAAACGGCTCTAGTGAAACAGCACTACGACGATATGCTATTTTTCTCATTGATAACCCAAGTTTGGCGTAAAAATTTTCCAATACCAGGTGTAGCAAGGGTTTGTGCCCCCTTCAAAAAATAAATTCGGGACTACACCCAGGATTCCATCTTTTTTAGAACCTGTCTAACATGCTTTT
>NZ_QFFZ01000041.1 GCF_004369225.1 Pelotomaculum propionicicum | reverse complement strand
GCCTCACCGTGCTTTGTAGTGTGTCTTCTCCTCAGACAAATTGTACAGCAACCAGGGGGGGGTGCGCACCCGTTTTCATTACTATTTGTGTCGCCCGCACCGGCGGCGCGAGATGGAGGTTTTTATGTAAATAATAAGTAATGTGGATTATTTAGCTTGTAGGATCTAATATTTATATGAGTCAAGCGGGGAAGCTGCTGTGAATTACATCCTTTTCACCAAAACAGCTATTATTGGATTTCTTCTTTCCGTACCTGTGGGGCCGGTAAACCTCTTATGCATCAGGCGAAGCATTTTAAAAAGCCGGGCCGCCGGGTTCATATCGGGTTTGGGCGCGGCTACCTGCGACGCTTTTTTTGCCTATGTCACGGCCTTTGGCATAAGTTATATCAACAGCTTTTTTGTGCGGGAGGAAGTATGGCTGCGCCTGGGCGGGGGCATCCTGCTCTTATTTATAGGGATCAGGTCTTATTTGGCCAAGCCTAAAGAAAAAGTGCCGGCGCCGGGAGGCAAGAGCCTTTTGAGCGCTTACGCCACCACTTTTTTGTTGAACCTCTCAAATCCCTTGATAATTATTGCCTTTGCTGCGGCTTTTGCCGGCTTCGGTGTCATTGGCCCGGACGGCGCTGATTTTCCCGCTGCGGTTTTAGTGGCGGGAATACTGGCAGGTTCCAGCCTGTGGTGGTTTGTTTTAAGCAGTATTGCCAGTTTGTTTCAAAAAAAATTCAACAGCCAGAGCATCAGGTGGCTAAGCAGGCTTTCGGGTATTTTTATCGCCCTGTTTGGATTTCTGATTCTCATAAAGCTGGTCTGACCCGGTCCTCCCTTCCCAAAAAAAGGACAGGCCGTCTGACATTTTCTTCTTGACTTATCCTGCCGGCCCCTGTATCATATGAAACAAAGCAAATTAATCAAGAGAAGCGATGAAGTGGAAAAGTAGGCGGAATACAGCTTTTCAGGGAGAAGGCGCCGTGACTGGAAGCGCTTTTACAGCATGATCCGTTGAAGTTCTCCACCGAGTTTCCGGGCTGAAACTGCTGAGGAAAGTAGGCCCGGCCGGAGTCTTCCGCCGTTAAAAGGAAGGGGGTATAAGGAATTTTTCCCGTACCCTGCCGCAAGTGGGCTCATTAAATGAGCCAATTAGGGTGGTACCGCGAAACCAGCTTTTCGTCCCTTGAGGCGAAAAGCATTTTTATTTGGCATCACCTGCAGGGAGGGGATTCCCGTACCTTTACAAGTGGGTTATTCAGTTAACCAACCGGGGTGGTACCGCGGAAGTCCGCAGCTTTCGTCCTCGCGAAGGCTGCGGGTTTTTTATTTTCAGGAGCGGAAGATTTTACAGCGCTGGAGGTGAGCAGCTTTCTTTACTTGCTTGAATAAAAACGGCATTTGTCTGCCGGATCCATCATTATATAGAATCAAGGAGGAAAAAGTGTTGAAAAAAAAGAGAATTTTAACCGGTATTATAACCGTTATAATTGCGGCAGGTTTGCTTTTGAGCGGCTGCGCGGGAAGTAAGGAAGCTACTAAAACCAGCGCCGGCAAGGAGCCTTACAAGATCGGCGCGGTAATTGATATCAGCGGGTCCTCCTCGTCACTGGGCGTACCCGAGAAAAACACACTCCAGATGCTGGCCGACAAGGTAAACGCGGCAGGCGGGATCAACGGCCACCCGCTGGTATTAACCATTCTTGACAACAAGAGCGATGAAACTGAAGCTGTACTGGCGGTCAAAAAACTGATCGACCAGGAGAAAGTTCTGGCTGTTCTGGGATGCAGTGCCAGCGGCACGTCAATGTCGATGATTGACACGGTGCAAAAAGAAAAAGTGCCGATGATATCCCTCGCAGCCTCCAGCAAAATCGTGGAGCCGGTCCAGGAAAGGCAGTGGGTGTTTAAAACCGCCCAGAGCGATATTGTAACCATTAACAAGCTGATGAGCTACCTGAAAGAAAAAGGTCTGACCAACGTGGCGTTTCTGTATATGAACAACGCGTATGGGGACGGCGGCAGGATTGCTTTTACCGCCGCAGCGCAGGCTGGCGGTGTGGAGATAGTGGCCGAGGAAAAATTCGAGGCCACAGACAAGGATATGACCCCGCAGCTGACCAGGGTTAAAACCAGCGGGGCGCAGGCAGCGGTAGTATGGGCCATTCCCCCGTCAGCCTCGATTATAACCAGGAACTTCAAGGACCTGAACATGGGGATACCTCTTCTGCACAGCCACGGTGTCGGCAACCAGAACTTCATCGACCTGGCCCAGGGAGCTGCGGACGGCGTAATCCTGCCCATCGGCAAGCTGATTGTGGCGGATCAGATCCCGGACAGCGACCCGCAGAAGAAAGTCTTAAACACTTACATTGAGGAGTACAGCAAGAAATACAATTCACCGCCCAACTCTTTCGGCGGCTACGCCTGGGATGGGTTCTACCTGCTGGTGAACGCTCTTGAAAAAGCCGGGGCGGACCGGGCGGCCATCCGTGACGTGCTGGAAAAAACCCAGGGTTTCAGCGGTGTTTCCGGTGTATTCAACATGTCGGCAAGCGACCATAATGGTTTGAATGAAGATTCCATGGTCATGGTCCAGATTGAGAACGGTAAGTGGAAACTTCTGAAATAAATTATGTTATGAGGTGAACAAGTTGGATTTATCCTCCCAGCTCCTGCAGCTTCTATTTTCAGGGTTGACCCTGGGCAGCATTTACTCCCTGATCGCCCTGGCCCTGGTAACAACTTTCAATATCACGGGCGTTCTCAATCTTGCCCAGGGAGAGTTTGTGGCGCTGGGAGCCCTGCTGGCCGCGAGCCTTTACACGGCCGGCCTGCCCCTGGCGGCGGCCTTCCTGGTTTCAGTTGCCCTGATTGCAGCACTCGGCGCGCTGGTCGAGCGTGCGGCTATTTACCCGGCCCGCGAGTCCAGCGCCCTGACCTTAATCATCATTACTGTAGGCCTTTCGATTTCCCTGCGCGGGTTGGCCCTACTGCTCTGGGGCACCGACCCTGTTTCCCTGCCGGCTTTCTCCAGCGGCGGGCCGCTGCTGGTGGGAGGGGCGTCTGTCAACCTGCAGACTCTGTGGATACTGGGCATGGCGGCGGTTACCATGGCTGTCCTGAATATATTTTTTGAACTGACTTATACGGGGAAAGCGGTGCGGGCATGCGTGATCAACCGTACCGCTGCCCTGCTGGTTGGGATTAATCCAGGCGCCATGTCGCTTATGGCTTTCGCCGGCAGCGGCGCCATAGGCGCGGCGGCGGGCATCTTCATCACACCGGTGACCCTGGCCACGTATGATATGGGGTTTATGCTGGGTGTTAAAGGTTTTGTGGCCGCCGCCATCGGCGGTATGCATAATATTCGCGGCGCTGTTCTGGGCGGCTTTATCCTGGGCATTCTGGAAGTTTACAGCGCCGGCCTGGTGTCGTCCGGCTTAAAAGACGCGGTGGCGCTGGTTGTGCTGCTGGCTATGCTGATGCTGAGGCCGGAAGGCCTGCTGGCAGCCAGCGGCCGCAAAGTGTGATGTGGGACGTGGGAAATGAGAAGTGAGACGTGAGAGCTGTAGGTGCGGCTTCAGCCGCACATGATTGGCGGGATTTATCCCGCCCTACACAGGAAAGGGGACATATTTCAATGTCATTCCTCTGAGGCAGGAGATATGTCCCCAATAATGACGATACTGACTAGCAATAAGGGAGACTTTCATTATGAACAAAAAAATTGCCTTATGGGGCATTCTGATCCTGGCGTTTGCATTGCTGCCATTATTCATAAAGAGCAATTACCTGCTGGGGGTGCTCATTGTAATTGGTCTTTATACAATAATTGTAATCGGATTGGGCATCCTCATGGGCTACGCCGGTCAGGTATCATTCGGGCACGCTGCTTTTTTCGGAATGGGAAGCTATACTGTTGCCGTTCTTACCACCGCCTGCCACTGGCCAACCATACCCGCCCTCATCGCTTCTTTAATACTGCCCGGGCTTGTGGCGGCGATCATCGGCGGGCCCACACTAAAACTCAGAGAATTATACCTGGCCCTGGCTACTCTGGCTTTCGGTATTCTGGTCCACATCCTCTTTAACGAATTAAAAGGGATAACCGGAGGGCCTTCCGGAATGACCGGCATCCCTTATCTGTCTATCGGAGGACTTGTCTTTGACCGGGATATTAAGTTCTATTACCTGGTCTGGGTGACAGTGCTCCTGGTGTCACTGGCCGTGCACAACCTGATCCACTCACGTATGGGCAGGGCGATGAGGGCTATAAGAGAAAGCGAGCATGCCTCTGAAACATCCGGTATCGATACCGCCGGCTTAAAACTGCAGGCATTTGTTTTCAGCGCGGTTTTAGCCGGTTTAGCCGGGGGGCTGTATGCTTTTTATGTAACATTTGTAAGCCCGTCCCCCTTTGGCTTCCATACCTCCGTCCAGTTTGTGCTGATGGCGGTGGTGGGCGGCCTGGGCACATTCTGGGGTCCCCTCCTGGGTGCCGGCCTGGTGGTTGCCCTGGGAGAAGTTCTGCGCTGGGCAATTCCGCTGGTGATACCCGGGGCTGGAGGGGAGTACCAGATTATCTTCTTTGGAATTATCCTAATGCTTATAATGGTTATTAAACCTGAGGGTTTGGGAGCGATCACCGATCTTTTCAAAAAACCCAGAGTGGAGGAGGTCCAATAGATGCTTTTGGAAATCAACGCTTTAACCAAACACTTTGGCGGGGTGGCGGCTGTAAAAGATGTCAGCTTTAATGTCAGGGAGGGTGAAATATTTGCCCTGATCGGCCCCAACGGGGCTGGTAAAACCACGGTTTTTAACCTGATTACCGGAGTGCTGGCTCCGGACACGGGTACCATGGTTTTCATGGGGAGGCCGCTGGCAGGGATGAAACCCCACCGTATAGCCGCCATGGGTTTAACCAGGACCTTTCAAAACCTCCAGCTTTTCGGCAGGATGTCGGTATTGGAAAATGTGATGGCCGGAGCCCACCTGAAAGGGAAAACCGGGTTTTTAAAATCACTTGCCCGCTGGCCCGGTTCTGTTGCTGAAAATAAAATGATTGAGCGGGACGCTCTAAAACTATTAAAAGAGGTAGGGCTGGAAGACCAGGCCGGACTGTATGCGGCAGCTCTTCCCTTTGGGCAGCAGCGGCTCCTCGAAATAGCCCGCTCCATGGCCTCCAACCCGCGCCTGGTGCTGCTGGATGAGCCGGCAGCCGGGCTGAACAGCGCTGAAACAAAGATATTGGCCGGATATTTGAAGCACCTGCGCGAGCAGGGCAAGTCCATGGTGCTGGTCGAACACGATATGGAAACAGTGATGGAAGTGGCCGACCGTATAATGGTCCTGAATTTTGGCGAGTCAATCGGTGAGGGAACACCGGAAGTGATTCAGGCAGACCCGAAAGTGATCAAAGCTTACCTTGGGGAGGATGATCAGGTTGCTTGAAATAAAAGGTCTGGAGGTATGCCACGGGTGGGTTCAGGCGCTACGGGGCCTGTCGCTGCAGGTTTCCGAGGGGGAGACGCTGGCGGTGCTTGGATCAAACGGCGCCGGGAAAAGCACCCTGCTCGGCGCGCTGGCGGGACTTTATAAGATCAAAAAAGGAGACATCCTGCTGGACGGGAGATCTCTTTCAGGTAAGTCCCCGCATTACATGGTAAAAGAGGGTATCAGTCTCGTGCCTGAGCGCAGGGAAATTTTTAATTCCCTAACTGTTATGGACAATCTTTTATTAGGAGCATATCACCGCTACCGTTCCAAAAAGAATGAGGTTATAATAGACGTGGAGAATATACTGAATCTGTTTCCGGCACTCAGGGGCAGGGAAAACCATCCTGCCGGAACATTGAGCGGCGGGCTGCAGCAGATGCTGGCGATCGGGCGCGGGCTGATGGCTCGCCCCAAGCTGCTTCTTCTCGACGAACCATCAGTTGGACTGGCGCCTCTGGTAGTGCGTGAAATCATGTCCACCCTGGCTGAATTAAAAAAGACCGGGGTGACGATTATTCTAGTGGAACAGAATACAGCCGCGGCTCTTAAAGTGGCTGACCGCGCCCTGGTAATGGAACGCGGCAGCATAGTTTTGAGCGGCTGTTCGCGGGAAATGATGGGGGATACCAGGGTACAGCAGGCCTACCTGGGCCGCACGAGAGTCGTGCGGCCTGCGGCGGCGCTTTAAGACAGGAGGATGAGTTTAAAATGATTCAGTCACCAGGTAAAAAATTACGGGAGGGATACTTCGATCCCGAACATGAAACCATGTCCCGGGATGAGCTGGCGCAGCTGCAGCTGGAGCGCCTGCAGGCGACTGTAAAAAAAGTATACCGCTCCGTCCCTTTTTACAAGAAAGCGTTAAAAGCCAGGGGGGTAGAGCCGGGAGATATCAAGTCTCTGGATGATATCAAAAAGCTGCCGTTCACATACAAGCAGGATCTCAGGGACAATTACCCTTACGGCCTTTTTGCCGCGCCAATGGACAAGATTATCAGGCTGCACGCCTCTTCCGGGACTACCGGAAAGCCTTCCGTAGTCGGTTATACTAAAAAGGACATATATAACTGGGCTGGTCTGATCGCCCGCTGCCTGGTTATGGCCGGCGGCGGCAAAGATGACGTGGTCCAGGTCGCATACGGTTACGGCCTTTTTACAGGTGGACTTGGCGCCCACTACGGGGCTGAGCGCCTGGGCGCCGCGGTGGTGCCTATATCCGGCGGCAATACTGCACGGCAGCTGATGCTGATGCAGGATTTCGGTTCGACCATACTTGCCTGTACGCCTTCCTACGCGCTTTTCCTGGCCGAAGAAGGGCTTGCGGCCGGTGTCGATTTTAGAAAGCTGCCGATCCGGGCCGGCGTTTTCGGTGCTGAGCCCTGGAGTGAGAACATGAGGAGGCAGATCGAGTCAAAAATGGATATAACCGCCCTGGATATTTACGGCCTCAGCGAGGTTATGGGGCCGGGCGTATCGATGGAATGCCCGGCGAAGCAGGGCTCTCATATATTTGAAGACCACTTTATCGCTGAAATCATCGACCCCGACACAGGAGATGTGCTCCCGTACGGACAGCGGGGAGAGTTAGTCCTGACCACCATCACCAAAGAGGGCATTCCGCTGCTCCGCTACCGCACCAGGGATATTTCCACCCTGCACCCGGAAGTATGCGCCTGCGGGCGGACCCACGTGCGGATGAAGAGGGTGACAGGCCGCACCGACGACATGCTGATTATCCGGGGCGTCAATGTCTTCCCGTCCCAGGTGGAGAGCGTCCTGCTTGAGTTTGGCGAAACCGAGCCCCATTACCTGCTGGTGGTTGACCGCAAGGGTGATCTTGACGAACTGGAAATCAGGGTGGAACTGTCAGAGAAGATGTTTTCCGACGAGGTAAGGCAGCTGGAAAAACTTGAGAACAGGATCAGGCACAAAATCCTGAGTGTGCTCAATATCAACGCCCGGATCAGGTTTGTGGAGCCCAGGACCATCCCCAGGAGCGAAGGCAAGGCTAAGCGGGTCATGGACCGGCGTGAATTATAGTATTTGACGGGGATATTTTTTGATGTTTGAAGTGAACAAACAAGCTGAATTTGTAGAAAAAGTTAGATCGGATAGTTTTTCCAGCCTGCTGGGGATTGACATTCTGGAGGCCCGTCCCGGATATGCCAGAGCTTCTTTGTCAATCGTCAAAGATATGGTTAATTTCCAGGGCAACACCCACGGAGGCGCTATCTGCGCCCTTATTGACACAACCTGCGGTGCTGCCAGCAACTCCCCCGGGCAGACTTCAGCAGGCCTGAGCCTGAACGTATCATTTTTAAAGGCCACACAATTGGGTGCCACCCTTACAGCTGTTGCCGAGGAAGCAAACCGGACCCGGCGGACGGCGTTGTACAGGGTGAATGTTCATGATGAGAAAAATGACCTGGTCGCTGTGGCCAGCGGCATAGCGTATATTAAATCATTTTAAATCCTTTGATTTTTGCAGGACGAAACCCCGGGCAACCCCGGGGCTTATTTTTTGTCAAACGGTTAAATTAAAGTTCTTGTTATCTGACAAGCGGCTACAATGGGGTCTCAGTACTGGATTGAAAGTGAGGGTTTGTAAGGCATGCTTGTTTAAGTCCTGCCGGGGCGGAGATGGGCCGGCCCAGATAATAGCCCTGGCCGTAATCAACTCTCAGATCACTCAAGGAGTTCATGATGTCTTCATTCTCCACAAATTCGGCTATAGTCTTCTTGCCCAGGGCGTGCGCCACCGCGTTCATAGCCTTTACCAGCGCCCTGTGGGTGGCGTCTCTGTCCAGGTCGCGGATATAGCTGCCGTCAATTTTCAGGTAGTCTACCGGCAGCATGCGGAGGTAGGCAAAAGAAGAGAATCCTATGCCAAAGTCGTCAAGCGCGAAGCGGCAGCCCAGGTTTTTCAGCCTTCGGATCCAGTGTTCAGCCCTGTTCATATCTTTTACAGCTGCTGTCTCAGTGATTTCAAAACCAATCCTGGTGGGGTCGATACCGCTCTCCAGGATTTTTTCTTCAATAAACTCCAATGTCGCCTCATCGCCCAGGCTTAACCCGGAAAGGTTAATAAACGGCTGCAGGTCCGGAAATTTATGCAGGGCGGCCAGGCAGGAACGCACTACCCAGCGGTCGATCTGGGGCATCAGGCCAAACCGTTCAGCAGCCGGTATGAAACGGCCGGGCAGAATAATATCCCCTTTTTCATCCTGCAGGCGCAGGAGCATTTCATGATGAATGGTTTTACCGTCACTCACCCTGATTACCGGCTGGAAATAGAGGGTGAAAAGGTCATCCCGAAGAGCGTTCCGGATCAGTGAGACCATCCGGTTTGCTTCATCCATTTTGGCCTGTGTCTCCAGGTCGGCTTTCAGGAAGGTGACTCTGTTTCTGCCGCTCTCTTTAGACGTGTAAAGGGCGTTGTCCGCGTAAGAAAGGACCTTTTGCGCGTCCAGTGAACCGTCTACCATAACCACGCCTATGCTGATACTCAAGTTAAGGCAGCATTTGTGCATGTCCAGGTATAATTCGTCCTGATCCACAGCCCTGCGCAGTTTTTCAGCCACGATTTCCGCTTCTCGCAGGGATGCGCCTTCAAGCAGCACGCAAAACTCATCTCCGCCAAAACGCGCCAAAAGGTCGCCTTCCCGCAGGTTATTCTTCAGGATGTTCGTCAATGTAACCAACAAATTGTCGCCCGCCGCGTGCCCCAGGGAGTCATTGACCAGTTTGAAGTTGTCCAGGTCGATGAAGAGAAAAGCGCTCTTTTCTCCACGCTTGGCCTTGGCCACCGCCCGCTTTAAAGCTTCGGTCATGGAGTAGCGGTTGGCGATATTGGTCAGAGCGTCATGTGTGGCCAGGTACTGCAACTGCTTTTCCAGGTGCTTGCGCTCGGTGATGTCCCGGATCGTTTCGATGGCGCCCACAATATTGTTTTTCTCATCCAGCAGGGGGGAGGCGCTGGCCCACAAGTTGGCGCCCATCCCGTTAAATACGGACGGCACGTAGAACTCGGCAAAATAAGTATTTCCTTTTCTTTCAACATAGTGATAGAATTCCTTGATTTCATTGTTATCCTCGAAAACCAGGTCAATCAGAATCGGCTTGGGTTTATGGTAAAAAGTCTTACCGTGGGCATAGCCGCCTTTGCCAAGGATGTCCTTCTTTGCCACACCGGTCATTTCTTCAATCGCCTTGTTCCAGGCGATGACTTTACGGTCCTTGTCAATAACAAAAGTGGCGTCGGGGAGGAATTCAATGATGTCGATCAGTCTCTGGTGGGCTTGCCGCAGTTCTTCTTCGGCCTTGAGGCGCTCGGTGATATCCTCTCCGATGATGGCTGTGCCGACTATATTGCCATCAATGTCTCTCAGTAGAGTATTGTTTGAAAAGATCAAGCGTCGTTCACCATTGCGGGTTTGAATTTCATTGATGCCGTGCGTGTTCATCACACCATCTTTAACAGCCTCCATCAGGTCCCTTTTGACATCCTTTTTCTCAGCGGGAACGAACAGGTCAAACCAGTTGCTGCCCAGCACGTCCTCACGCTTCCAGCCGGTCAGCCTGAGCAGGAAATCATTGCAGAAATTGATATTGCCGCCGGTGTCCATGATCACAGAAACCAGGTGGACATTTTCCAGCATCTCGCGGAAGCGCCGTTCTGACTCCTGCAGCAGCTCATTTGCCTTTTGCAGCTCGCTGTACTGCTGTTTGAGATCCCGGCGCATTTGTTCAAATGTATTGGCCAGGCGGCCTATTTCAACATTGGCGCTTATGTTGACTTCAGTGTCCAGGTCGCCGTGCGACAGGCGGCCGGCAGCGGTGACCAGTTCATTAATCGGCTGGGTGAGGGAGTTGGTAAACATCCAGATAATGACCAAGATGAACAGCAAAACCAGTCCATAAATCGAGGCTACCCGCAGGGCGGTACTGCTGATGACACTATCTACGAACTGTTTATTAGCTCCGACGTACAACATGCCTATAATCTTGCCGCTTTGGTCCTGTATTGGCTTGTAGGCGGTCTGGTACTTGATGCCCGCCACATCGGCCCCACCTGAATATTCCTTTCCCTCTCCCAGAACAACACTGCAAACCTCATCAGAGACTCTGGTGCCAAGGACCCGTGTGTCGTCCCTGATAATATTTGTAGCAATACGGATCGGCCCTTGAAAGATGGTGCATGTATCTCCGGTTAACAGCCCAATCTGGTCGACAATCTCATTGTTTCCGTTAATAAGGGTATTTCCCTTGTAGAGCTGTCCTTCCCTTACAGCCCAGGGGCCGGGCAGCCTGCTGTCCAGCAAGGCTTCAGCCAGCCGCAGGTTGCTTTTGGCCTTTTCGACGGCTACCGTGTTGGCTTCAATCCGTATCTCCCTTGTTGTCCAGGTAATGGTTGCGAGAAGGCCCAGAATAATAACAAGGGTGTTCGTTATTATATATCTCCAGCGGGTGGTGCGGAATTTTGACAGGTACCTGACAGGCAGGTTAAGCATTGATGTCTTCCCCCACAACATAATACATAATACATGTATTTATTATTTCGGTAATAATTCAACAACCTTTATCAGAGATTTAACAGTATTGATTAAAAATACTAGCTTTATCTTTGAATTACGCTCTTCAGACGGTAAAGGAGAGTAATTTTTTATGTCGAATTATTGTTGAAAGCAAAGTATTCTGTCAAATGGATAATCCGGCTGTTTTCAGTCAATCATAGTAAAAGAATAATAACGGGGGGCAGGGAATGAAAAAGCTGAAAAATAAAGCGGTTTACGCGAGCGTTATCATTGTACTTTTAATTGGCGCGGTGGCCGGTTCGGCTTACTCCATAAAAAAGCACATCAATAATACCGGACAGGACACTCCAGCCGGCATACAGCTGGAGCAGCCAGCCGCTAATGAAACCACGCCCGCCGCACAGGAGAAGGGAACTCAGACGGCGGCGGGCGGGAGCAATGTGCCGGCAGATGCCGCCAGTGGGAAAGACAATAGCGGCACTACAACTGTAACCAGCAATTTGCCCAACTCAAAGCGGGGCTGGGGCCTTAACAAAAATGACAATCACCAGCGCCCGGAAATGCCGTCCTCCATCAGCTCTGTACTGAGCAAGTACGGCGCTTACTGGATCGGCCCCAACCAAAAAGTGGTTTACCTGACTTTTGACGAGGGTTACGAAAACGGTTACACAGGGACTATTCTGGACATCCTTAAGGCCAACAACGTCAAAGCTGTATTCTTTGTGACCGGCCATTACATCGATTCGCAGCCGGGCCTGGTCAAACGGATGGTGGATGAAGGGCATATTGTCGGCAACCATACCGACACCCACCCCAGCCTGCCGGATATTACCGACGACCAGATCAGAAAAGAAATTCAGACCGTGGAAGACAAGTACGAACAGGTTACCGGACAGAAAGGCATGAAATACCTGAGGCCGCCGCAGGGAGAGTACAGTGAGCGCACCCTGGCGCTGACCAGGGAGATGGGCTACCACAACATTTTCTGGAGCATGGCCATGGTGGACTGGGTGCCGATGCCGGGCGGCCCGGAAGAGTCGTACCGGACAGTTACGGGAAACCTGCACAACGGCGCGTTGATCCTGCTGCACGCAGTATCCAAGGACAATACTGAGGCCCTGGACAGGATACTCAAAGAGATCAAGTCGCAGGGTTACACATTTGGCACCATGGACGACCTGGTAAGCTAAGACATGTTAGTGAATAAAGCGGGCGCATGCGCCCGCTTTTGTGATCAGGGCATTGTTTTATCCGGTAAAATGTAGTAATTTTATCTAAATACTAAATATCAGGGGGTATGGATATGGAACTGCTAGAAGCGATTCGCGGGCGTAGAAGCGTGCGTAAATATAAGGGTGAGCAGCTTCCGGAGAAGACAGTAAGAGAACTGCTGGAACTGGCCGCCTGGGCGCCCAGCGGCATGAATACTCAGCCGTGGCTGTATGTAGTTATTGAAGGCAAGGAATACCTAAGGGATTTGTCGGACAAGTGCAGGGCTTATATTTTGGAGATAATGGACGAACTGCCGGCGCTTCAGAACTACAAGACAGCTTTGTCCAACCCTGAATTTAATATCTTTTACGGGGCACCGGTTCTGGTATTAATCTATGGCAGTCAAAACGCATTTACCTATACATACGACTGCAGTATGGCCGCTCAGAATTTGATGCTGGCTGCCTGGGACAGAGGCGTCGGCAGCTGCTGGATCGGTTTTGCCAGGGCTTACTGCGGCACCCCTGATTTTAAAGCTGAACTGAAAGTGCCTCCGGAATACCAGCTGGTCGCCCCCGTTTTGCCAGGCAGGAGAAATTATAGTATTCAGCGAAATAGTTGGAAATTTAAGTCTTATCAGGGGTGAGGGGATGTCCAGGCTGTCCTGGCTGATGAAAGAAACAAAAAGATGGGTGAGCGGCAGGATCATCACCGGCGACCAGGCGGAACAGATTATCGGCCTGTATCCGGCCGAGCATAAAAACAGGCTGATTTCGGTTTTACTGCTGCTGGGGGCAATTTTACTCGGGACCGGTATTATCCTTTTCTTCGCCTCAAACTGGCAGCATATACCCAAGTGGGGAAAAGTCAGTATCGTTATTATTCCCCTGGTCCTTTTTCACCTTGCCGCGCACTTGACCTGCGAGAGTTATCCCCGGCTGAGCCAGACTCTTACGCTGCTTGGCTGCGTCATGTTTGGCTCCGGCATCTGGCTGGTTGCCCAAATTTTTCATATTAACACCCATTTCCCCAACGGGATGCTTTTCTGGCTGCTGGGTGTCCTGTCGGTTGCGCTGATCCTGAGAGAAGAGCTGCCGCTCGGGCTGAGCGCCCTGCTGATGGCGTCATGGGTGCTGGCGGAACAGTCTTCCTCCCTGTTGATAATGTTTATAGCAATGATGCTTTTTGGCGGAGTTTTCTATTTGACCTATACACTGCGGTCTTCTTTCGCGCTGGTGGTCAGCCTAATCAGCGTGTGCATATTTGTCAACACGGAAATCTACCTGATTTTAGCGGATAATTACAGCTTTAAAGACGCGGGTTCTTTAATACCGTTCGTACTGCTGCTGATCGGGTCGTCTTATATTTATATGTCCAAACACCCGGTCAACGAATTGCTTAAGAATTTTCCTTTCATATACAAATTTTTAGGAGTAGTGCTGACCGGGGCGTCACTGTTTACCATGTCTCTTGAATTTTTTGCCTACGACTTTATCAAAATGCGCCAGAGCGGGGCCGGGTATGTCCTGTTCTGGGTCCTTTACATCACCGTGGCGTTTTTGGGCGCTTACGCCATCAGCAGGCGCAGTACCAAGATCAAAGAGGTTTTAAAAGGGAATTACACCTGGCTGGCTGTAGACGCACTGGTTTTTATCATGCTGCTCATTCCCTTTAATGGATTAACTCTAATGATCATTTTAAACCTGTTTATGTTTATCTGGGCCCTGCTGGTGATTATCTCAGCATACCAGACCCAGAGCAGCCTGTACTTTATCCTTGGCATGGTTGCTTTTAACCTGTACGTCTTGGCGGAGTACTTCAATTTCTTCTGGAAGAGCCTGCCCAAGTCCCTGTTCTTTATCGCAGGTGGGATCGTGCTGGTCTTGAGCGGGGCGCTGATGGAACGGCAGAGAAGAAAAGCTGTCCTCGCCTGGCAGAAGGAGGTTGTAAGCAGCTACAAAATAGTTAAATAAAAGTATGTAAAGAATGATAACTCATTGACACGAACATCTGTTCTATTTTATAATGGACACAGGAGGTGAGTGGCATATGAGAGTTAAGTAAAATTTAGAGAGGAAAAGGTTACTAAGCAATTACATCCGATGAGGCGTCGCAAAGACACGCGGTGAAAGTCGGGCGCGGAGGTTATATCAACCAGGCGGTGGGTAACACTCCCTTCCGGGCAGAACCCAGCACTCAACCTAGCGTTTGATAGGTAAGAGAATTAGAGAAGGTTTTATCTTTCCGCTAGGGATGTAATCTATCAAGCATTAGGTTGAGTGTTGGGGCGGCATTTCTGCCACCCGGAATATGGACGAGAGTCCATAGCTCAGCAGTTGAATCCTGTGAAACTGCCTCCCGTATAGTCGGACGGGAGAGAAATCTAAACAAATGATTTGTTTAGATTTCAGAAACCAGGGGGTGACTTCAGTTGAAGAGGAGTTATAAAATTGGAATTATTGTTGCGCTGCAGGTTTTATTCCTCTTCAGTATGATCGGCTTCAGGCATTATACCCTGTCCGCCGGCACTCCGGTTCTGCTGAAAGCCGCGCCCGTAGACCCATGGGATCTGTTCAGGGGTGAATATGTCATGCTGGAATACGATATATCATGGGTAAGGGGCGAAGACCTGGGCTTGGAGAGTTACCGGCGGCAGGATGTCTATGTGGTGCTCGAAAAAGGAGAGAAATACTGGAACACGGCGGGTTTGTATTTGGATAAGCCGGATTTGATTTATGGTCAAATTTTCATCAAAGGAGAAACAGATTACTTTGATGATTTTAAAAGTAAATACCATGTGTCCTACGGTATCGAAAGCTATTACGTTGAGGAAGGCACGGGCAGGGAACTGCAGCAGGCTAAAGGTTTTGACGCTCAGATAAAAATAGACCGCTTTGGCAACGCGGTCATAGAAAAAATTACACCACCATAACTTTTGGGGAAGTTCCTTTTAACCCACTGCTTCCGTTAAAAAAGCAGTAATCATTTCATTTTTGTCGTTTATGGCTTTGCGAATGTTCTGTCTCTTTATCCCTGAACTCGCCGTTAATCTCGTTGCCCCCGATTTTCACTTTAAAGCCGGTAACCTCAGCACCGTGCGGCAGGGGAAAGGTGTAAACAGCATCTATATTACCCGCGCTTGCATTGGTGTAATTTTGCGTCAAGGTGACTTCAGCCAGGGCACGGTCAATCACCGCCCGGACTTCAACATTTTGCAGAGGGCAGAAAACTTTCCCCGTCCTTTTGTCGGTAATAGCGCATATTCCCAGCATGGTTCAACTAACCTTCCTTCATAATTTTTTCAGCGTATGCATATATCTTTTCAGCTAATTCCCGGGCTTTTTTATCTCCTGAAGGGTAGTGCAGCTCCAGCCCGTACCCTACCGAAATCCTCTCATAAACGGCGCCGGCCGCAGTCCCGGGGAGTGCACCAGGCAGCGGCACCTCAGTCCTGGCCGGGATTGTATCGCTGTGGATCAGGGCAACCACTTCAGCCAGGGACAGGACGGCCATTCTTTTCCTGATCTCATCCAGGGGCAGGTAAGCATCCTGGAGCTTCTTAATTAAGATGATCCTATAGAGGTGTTCGTCGCTGTAAGTTGTGCCCAGCCCGGCGCCGTCCGGCGGCGGCAGCAGCCCCCTGCCCATATAGTAATGTAATAGCAGTTAAATAGCATTAATCTGCCTTTTTTGCATATCATATTCTGTACAGAATGTACATTATGTGATAAGGTGAGGTGAGGGAGGTTTGAGTATGCTTAAAGAAATAAAATTCACGAATGCTCGTAAAACTTTTACTGACATATATGATAGCGTTTGGCACCGTCATCTTCCTGTTATTATTAATCGCCATCAGAATGAAGTGGTTTTATTGCTTCGGCGGGAATTACAACAGGATATACTAAAGGTTTACCGTTTAAAACCGGAAATTCTACCGGAAGAAGATGGTTCTGTCACAGTTGCTTTAAATGAAATAGATATTGCTGTAAATAAACCAACTGTAGATGAGGCTGTAAATGAATTAGTCCAAGAGTTAAAAGTTTACGCGCAAGATTACCTTGAACGTCTCCAACTATTTTTGAACGCCCCTAACCGTAAAGGGCATTTTCCTTATATTTTGCGGGTATTGCTGTGTAACAATGATCAGGAGATCAAGTCCCTGTTGGAGATATAAATATGCCTCCTAAATTCGGTGACCTTAAAAGGTATTGTGAGAAAAACGGTTGGATTATGATCAGGGATACTGACCACTGGTATTATGAAAAAGCATTATCGAGCGGCGAGATCTTACGAACAAGAGTCAGCCATTCCGTATGCAAAGAAATCCCAGCCAACTTGTGGCGGAAAATATTGAAACATCAGCTTCAAATTACGAAAGAAGAGTTTTGGAAGATGGTTTAAACTTAATTTTTTCAATCCACGCGCCCGCACGGGGCGCGACTCGGGGTCCCGTTCACATCAACACCACCGTCACCGTTTCAATCCACGCGCCCGCACGGGGCGCGACAAAATCATTATTTTATAAGGAGGTATACTTATATGTTTCAATCCACGCGCCCGCACGGGGCGCGACGCGCCAGCGCGCCTCACCTGTTGCGCCCGAAGGCGGTTTCAATCCACGCGCCCGCACGGGGCGCGACGTTCTAATCCAGAGGGCAAGGAGGAATAACCGTGTTTCAATCCACGCGCCCGCAAGGGGCGCGACGCGGGAGGCGTGTCCACCAGATGATGAAATATGGTTTCAATCCACGCGCCCGCACGGGGCGCGACCAGCAAATGGAACGGGCAAATCCGGCTTATGGAGTTTCAATCCACGCGCCCGCACGGGGCGCGACAGGCCAAAAAAAATGTCGCAACGCTATATAATGTTTCAATCCACGCGCCCGCACGGGGCGCGACAGGCCAAAAAAAATGTCGCAACGCTATATAATGTTTCAATCCACGCGCCCGCACGGGGCGCGACCGGCTATAATGACCAGAGTGTTGGCGTCTGCGCGGTTTCAATCCACGCGCCCGCACGGGGCGCGACAGGAATTATTGCCTGCTTGGCGCGACTGATGCGGTTTCAATCCACGCGCCCGCACGGGGCGCGACGGAGGTGATTGCGATGCCAGCGGGTCGGCCGACGTTTCAATCCACGCGCCCGCACGGGGCGCGACACCAAAATCAGCCTGGCCCGGGCGAACGGGCAGTTTCAATCCACGCGCCCGCACGGGGCGCGACTGGGCTTGGGCAAATCGCTAAATGGGCGGCTGAGAGTTTCAATCCACGCGCCCGCACGGGGCGCGACCTTGATTGGTTTGTTTGTGCGTGGAATTATAACAGTTTCAATCCACGCGCCCGCACGGGGCGCGACATCTATTTCCTGTAATATCCTGTCGAATCATGTCGTTTCAATCCACGCGCCCGCACGGGGCGCGACCAAACATTCTTTGTCCTCCGCGGTGAGCTTCTCGGTTTCAATCCACGCGCCCGCACGGGGCGCGACCAGCGAGAGCAGGCCATGACTCCGATTAGTCAGTTTCAATCCACGCGCCCGCACGGGGCGCGACGGGAGAAGCCGGAATCACGCCACTGGTCGCGAAGTTTCAATCCACGCGCCCGCACGGGGCGCGACTCTCTGCGGCAGGCCAACATATATTAAGCGCGACGTTTCAATCCACGCGCCCGCACGGGGCGCGACCCAGAACGCCGGAATGTGCCGTATTGGCCGCCGGTTTCAATCCACGCGCCCGCACGGGGCGCGACACTTACTAAGGAGTGATAAATTTGACTAAGAAAGTTTCAATCCACGCGCCCGCACGGGGCGCGACCTTTTTCGTTATCTAAAGCATTATATTCTTTTTGGTTTCAATCCACGCGCCCGCACGGGGCGCGACTGGTTGGGGCTATTATGTGGACCATAGAGCGGTTGTTTCAATCCACGCGCCCGCACGGGGCGCGACTAAAAGGGTGTGGCTCCGGTTCTGTGTCATGTAGTTTCAATCCACGCGCCCGCACGGGGCGCGACTCTGTTTAGGGTGTTAGCAGGTAGTGAGATCTTTGTTTCAATCCACGCGCCCGCACGGGGCGCGACCAGAGCTGGGGAAATACTTTGAGGTTGATGAGAGTTTCAATCCACGCGCCCGCACGGGGCGCGACAAAAAGAAGCCGGCGCAAACTTGCTCCTTATAATGTTTCAATCCACGCGCCCGCACGGGGCGCGACAACTAGCCTGTGCCCGGGCGAACGGGCGGAAAGGAGTTTCAATCCACGCGCCCGCACGGGGCGCGACTGCCCCGGATTGCGTCGTCGTGGGTGCCGAAGTGTTTCAATCCACGCGCCCGCACGGGGCGCGACCCTCATAGGTAAACTAAAATCCCATGACGCTTTTGTTTCAATCCACGCGCCCGCACGGGGCGCGACCCTCATAGGTAAACTAAAATCCCATGACGCTTTTGTTTCAATCCACGCGCCCGCACGGGGCGCGACGAGTATATTTTGATTTTGGCCCTCACGATGATGTTTCAATCCACGCGCCCGCACGGGGCGCGACTTTTGCAAGCTAATTTTAAAATAGTAATATTTGATGTTTCAATCCACGCGCCCGCACGGGGCGCGACAAATTATCAGTTTTGCGCTTAACACATAAAATAGTTTCAATCCACGCGCCCGCACGGGGCGCGACGATTAAAGACGATTCTTTTTTTTATTGTATTTATGTTTCAATCCACGCGCCCGCACGGGGCGCGACGGAGTTAGGACAGTATCATCTAGCACAACGATTGTTTCAATCCACGCGCCCGCACGGGGCGCGACCATGCTAAAAGGTATTAAACAAACAGGAAGTATTGTTTCAATCCACGCGCCCGCACGGGGCGCGACTAATTCTGGAAAGTTCATTTTTAAATCCTCCTTTGTTTCAATCCACGCGCCCGCACGGGGCGCGACTTGCTCGATTACCCGATAGCCCGCCGCTTTAAGGTTTCAATCCACGCGCCCGCACGGGGCGCGACCCGGCAGGAACGGGACGAACTGGCTCGCAGGCTGTTTCAATCCACGCGCCCGCACGGGGCGCGACCTTGATCTTTTCGATTTCTTCTCGGGCATCCTGTTTCAATCCACGCGCCCGCACGGGGCGCGACTTGCTCGATTACCCGATAGCCCGCCGCTTTAAGGTTTCAATCCACGCGCCCGCACGGGGCGCGACCCGGTTCCCGTCGCCCTAGCCCTGGCGTTGTAATGTTTCAATCCACGCGCCCGCACGGGGCGCGACATTTGTGGAGATGTGCCGGCCCATCCTGTTGGATGTTTCAATCCACGCGCCCGCACGGGGCGCGACATTGCGGCGAGATCGGTGGCCTGGGACAACGCCGGTTTCAATCCACGCGCCCGCACGGGGCGCGACCACAAAATCATACCCAACTTTTCTATGTTGACTGTTTCAATCCACGCGCCCGCACGGGGCGCGACGAAGAATATGAAAAAATAAAGGTTGGAGATGTTTTGTTTCAATCCACGCGCCCGCACGGGGCGCGACCTGTTACCACATCAGTATTAGCAGTACCTTCAGCGTTTCAATCCACGCGCCCGCACGGGGCGCGACGAAAAATCCAATTTATAGCTTTTAACCATTGCGTTTCAATCCACGCGCCCGCACGGGGCGCGACGATAAATTTATATAGTGGTACTCCAGGCAGTGGGTTTCAATCCACGCGCCCGCACGGGGCGCGACGTATGATTTTGTGTTAGTGGCACAAAATGACAGTTTCAATCCACGCGCCCGCACGGGGCGCGACTTGCATGATGTAAAATGAAATCTGCTATACTTGAGTTTCAATCCACGCGCCCGCACGGGGCGCGACGTAGAGATGGATTTGTTTGCCAGAAGTGACTATGTTTCAATCCACGCGCCCGCACGGGGCGCGACATGGAAGGCGCTTTTGCCGATGCCGAGCGCAAAGTTTCAATCCACGCGCCCGCACGGGGCGCGACCCATGTCGGATGGTTTCAATCGCAAGCGGTAAGGGTTTCAATCCACGCGCCCGCACGGGGCGCGACTTGGCGCCAGGGTTATTCCCTGGAGGACATGCGGTTTCAATCCACGCGCCCGCACGGGGCGCGACCCACAACAGGAGAGTTGCTGACACGCCCAACAGGTTTCAATCCACGCGCCCGCACGGGGCGCGACTTGGCGCCAGGGTTATTCCCTGGAGGACATGCGGTTTCAATCCACGCGCCCGCACGGGGCGCGACTCAAAAAGGGCAGCAAGCCGTTTGCCCACCTCAGTTTCAATCCACGCGCCCGCACGGGGCGCGACACGATCAGACTCGCGGTGGCGGGAGCGCATTGGGTTTCAATCCACGCGCCCGCACGGGGCGCGACAATATATAGAGCTGATGGTGGATGTATTCCGTGTTTCAATCCACGCGCCCGCACGGGGCGCGACCACCCTGCTGTTTATCAAGTGGTCAAGTGGGATGTTTCAATCCACGCGCCCGCACGGGGCGCGACGATCAATGAGCCAAGAGCAGCCCCGGATGGACGGTTTCAATCCACGCGCCCGCACGGGGCGCGACAATTTCCACTACGTCTATGTCCATTTCACGATTGGTTTCAATCCACGCGCCCGCACGGGGCGCGACGAGCTGGAGGCGCTGGGTAAGAAAGCCTTCGATGTTTCAATCCACGCGCCCGCACGGGGCGCGACCAAGAGATATTGTCCTTCTGCCTCGGCAAGGCGGGTTTCAATCCACGCGCCCGCACGGGGCGCGACAACCGAAGACGTCGCGGCTGCAATCATGGCCCTGTTTCAATCCACGCGCCCGCACGGGGCGCGACCGAAGGCGACGCCTCTTTCAACTCGGAGATTCAGTTTCAATCCACGCGCCCGCACGGGGCGCGACAGCGATTGTCGTCGGCGTCGTTGGGTTCTTCTTAAGGTTTCAATCCACGCGCCCGCACGGGGCGCGACACAAGCACCTTTTGAAGGCCCTGGACATGCAGCAGTTTCAATCCACGCGCCCGCACGGGGCGCGACTACAACGCCAGGGCTAGGGCGACGGGAACCGGAGAGTTTCAATCCACGCGCCCGCACGGGGCGCGACACAAGAAGGCGGTTACTCCCAAGTATCAGGCCCGTTTCAATCCACGCGCCCGCACGGGGCGCGACCTGTAATTGTGTGAGCAGGACCGTCCCAGGGACGTTTCAATCCACGCGCCCGCACGGGGCGCGACGTACGGCTTGGCATGCTGCTGGCGCCTGGTGGGAGTTTCAATCCACGCGCCCGCACGGGGCGCGACGGACGGCACATGGCACCGACCGCTAACCACGCTTGTTTCAATCCACGCGCCCGCACGGGGCGCGACGTTATCGGAGGATACCAAACGTGCCGCAACTTGCGTTTCAATCCACGCGCCCGCACGGGGCGCGACTGCACACATATAAGCGCTATGACCTAATAATCATGTTTCAATCCACGCGCCCGCACGGGGCGCGACCCTGTAATTGTGTGAGCAGGACCGTCCCAGGGACGTTTCAATCCACGCGCCCGCACGGGGCGCGACTCAGTAACAGGTTGCGGTTGCTCAAGCTTCCGGAGTTTCAATCCACGCGCCCGCACGGGGCGCGACGGTTCTCCACAGAGGTTCCGACCCAAACATTGCGTTTCAATCCACGCGCCCGCACGGGGCGCGACCCCTGGCCCTTCTCCTTTGGGAGCGGGGGGGGATTTGTTTCAATCCACGCGCCCGCACGGGGCGCGACTTATGACATTTACACCAATTCTTCTGTTTAAAGTTTCAATCCACGCGCCCGCACGGGGCGCGACTTTCCACTACGTCTATGTCCATTTCACGATTGGTTTCAATCCACGCGCCCGCACGGGGCGCGACGGAGACTGCGAAGCGGGAGGTGTCAGCCTCGTGTTTCAATCCACGCGCCCGCACGGGGCGCGACGGCCCGCAACCAGGCCAGGTTGTCAACCTGTCTGTTTCAATCCACGCGCCCGCACGGGGCGCGACCTACATTATCCACTATCTGCTTCTGCGCGGCTGGTTTCAATCCACGCGCCCGCACGGGGCGCGACTTTGCCCACCTCAGAATAAAGGCGGTCAGAGAGGTTTCAATCCACGCGCCCGCACGGGGCGCGACGCAAAGGTATGTCCAAAATGCGGCGCACCATGGGTTTCAATCCACGCGCCCGCACGGGGCGCGACAGTTAACAAACACCCTCCTGTGCTTCTTCCAGCGTTTCAATCCACGCGCCCGCACGGGGCGCGACGAGTCGGAGTAAACACCTCTCTTCCTCCATGTGTGTTTCAATCCACGCGCCCGCACGGGGCGCGACGGTATCCTTCCGGAGCAAAACACAGTATGGTTCCAGTTTCAATCCACGCGCCCGCACGGGGCGCGACGCTGTGTCCACAAAAATCACCTCTCTTCAGTTATGTTTCAATCCACGCGCCCGCACGGGGCGCGACGGGCGCAAATCGGGGTTTGTAAATACGGCGGCATGTTTCAATCCACGCGCCCGCACGGGGCGCGACAGCCGGTGCATCGGGCCAGCGGCAGCATCGTCTGGTTTCAATCCACGCGCCCGCACGGGGCGCGACGGACATGCACCCAACGCAAGCAAAGTTACGATGGGTTTCAATCCACGCGCCCGCACGGGGCGCGACATACTGGTCGCGCAGCTTTGTTGTAAGCAGCGATGTTTCAATCCACGCGCCCGCACGGGGCGCGACCTCGGACATTGCAACACCCCTTTCTAACGATCTGTTTCAATCCACGCGCCCGCACGGGGCGCGACCCGGCACCGTGGCCCCAGTCGCCGCCGCGGATAGGTTTCAATCCACGCGCCCGCACGGGGCGCGACGGCCGGGACTAAGCGCGTCATAGGAATAAGGCGTTTCAATCCACGCGCCCGCACGGGGCGCGACAACGCACTTCAAAGCGAGTTATTACAGCCGATGGTTTCAATCCACGCGCCCGCACGGGGCGCGACATCCCCCACCCCGCTTTTGTGATAGGTGGGGTTGTTTCAATCCACGCGCCCGCACGGGGCGCGACGATGGTTTTCCGCCGGGTTGTCGCGATACGGATGTGTTTCAATCCACGCGCCCGCACGGGGCGCGACGTTCTTGATGTGGCCACTTCGATTAACTTCCGGTTTCAATCCACGCGCCCGCACGGGGCGCGACGGGGCATGTCCAACTAACCACGCTGCACCTCCGGGTTTCAATCCACGCGCCCGCACGGGGCGCGACCGGCCCGCAACCAGGCCAGGTTGTCAACCTGTCTGTTTCAATCCACGCGCCCGCACGGGGCGCGACGAGCGATGGAAGCCTGGTTCTACATGGGATGGCGTTTCAATCCACGCGCCCGCACGGGGCGCGACGCCCCGCGTGCGGAGCGCCATGGGAGCGGGTAAGGGTTTCAATCCACGCGCCCGCACGGGGCGCGACCTATTGCCATTACCCCTTATACAAGAGGAGGTGGGTTTCAATCCACGCGCCCGCACGGGGCGCGACAGGGATCCCCACCAAATCTTTAGCTTTGAGTCCTGTTTCAATCCACGCGCCCGCACGGGGCGCGACATACCTGCTTTTCCGCTACCTCGATATCAACCGGTTTCAATCCACGCGCCCGCACGGGGCGCGACGACTGGCCACAAGTTTTCTATTGCTGTAGCGGATGTTTCAATCCACGCGCCCGCACGGGGCGCGACGTTCAATGGCTGGTCATATCCACACGCGACTATGTTTCAATCCACGCGCCCGCACGGGGCGCGACCTGCAATCGCTCCCCCAGTTGTTATTTCCCCTGGGTTTCAATCCACGCGCCCGCACGGGGCGCGACTGACATTATATGGCATAAACCCAACTCCATGCCTGTTTCAATCCACGCGCCCGCACGGGGCGCGACGGCTTCCTGGCGGGCCATGTTAATTTGCACGTTTTGTTTCAATCCACGCGCCCGCACGGGGCGCGACCAAGATTTTCCTCATGTTGGTTATCTCATCAAAGTTTCAATCCACGCGCCCGCACGGGGCGCGACACCGATGTCGTGGTGGTTCATTGCAAGCGGGATGTTTCAATCCACGCGCCCGCACGGGGCGCGACGTTGAAGTACAGTTAATCTCCCGCGGTGAGGTGAGTTTCAATCCACGCGCCCGCACGGGGCGCGACGCATTGCGAAAGCCGGATATGTCGCGGCTTTTGTGTTTCAATCCACGCGCCCGCACGGGGCGCGACGCATCATCGTAATTGATGTTGACTGCCGGCTGCTGGTTTCAATCCACGCGCCCGCACGGGGCGCGACAGCAATGGATTAATAATCCTATATACCGCCCATTGTTTCAATCCACGCGCCCGCACGGGGCGCGACCGGACAGCCCTGGAGGAAGCCACGGAGCACGTACTGTTTCAATCCACGCGCCCGCACGGGGCGCGACGAACACCTGCACGCGAAAATGGATGAGGTGCTTGTTTCAATCCACGCGCCCGCACGGGGCGCGACGCCGAGAAGAACGGCGAGCTTGCCCTTACCAAGTTTCAATCCACGCGCCCGCACGGGGCGCGACTCATGCGGAAGTCCACCATATCCTCCGTCACGTCGTTTCAATCCACGCGCCCGCACGGGGCGCGACCGCTCAATTCCCCAACACGCTCCCAAATACCCCGTGTTTCAATCCACGCGCCCGCACGGGGCGCGACTGTCTATTTCTAGACGCAATAAAATCAATCGTTTAAACATATTAAAAAGCGAACATATAAAATATTTAGATCAGACAATATTAAAATTTTGTTTAAAATGCCGGGTATCCCTTTGTTATTTAAAACTTGCGAGTCAACCTGTAAAATGATGTTCACTTAAGGTTCGCATCAAACCATAAGAACCCCCTCCGGATCATAACCAACCTTAGCGCCGACATGCTCCACACGATTTTTCCAGTTGTTTCCCAGAAAATAATATCTCAAACTATCTTTCTCCGGGTTAATAATTTTTTCTAACCGGTGTTTTAGCTCAGTAAATTGTGTTGGGTCCAGCAAACATTCAAAAACCGAGTTTTGAACACGTTGTCCATAGTTAACGCATTGTTTAGCCACTTTTCGAAGACGGCTCTTGCCTGTAACTGTTGTTACATTCACATCGTAAGTTATAAGAACCATCATATTAAACACCTCACTTCCAGAAAAACGGCGGATAATCCTCAAGGTCACCCCTCATGTGTCTAGCTAATAGCAGAGCTTGTACATATGGCACAAGCCCCATGGGGATTTTTTCCCCTAAATAAGGATGCGTCAGCTCTTCTTGTTTTCGTTTTTGCCAGGCATTCAACACTTCTTTGCGGGTACCCTCTTCCATGATCACAGCACCGTTTTCTTTTACATTAAAACCTTCGGCAGTAATTTGATTGCGGTTAATTAGTGTTACCGCCAGTCGATCCGCGAAATGAGGCCGCATTTCCTCCATTATATCCAGTGCAAGACTTGGCCGGCCAGGTCGGTCCCGGTGCAAAAATCCAACCTGTGGATCCAAACCGACGCTCTCCAAGGCAGCCACAACTTCATGAGTCAACAATGTATACAAAAAAGACAGCAAAGCGTTCATTCTATCTGTTGGCGGCCTGCGATTTCTATTCTTCATTTGGAAAGCTTCTTTTTGAATTAATATCAAATTATTAAAGTTAGAAAAATAAAGGTGCGCAGCTTCTCCTTCAATTCCCCGTACAGCGTTTACGTCTTTTGCTCTTTCAAGCCGCTCCGGCATTCTTGCCAAAATGGCGAGCGAATCTTTCAGCTTATTATCAACAATCTCAGAATGATCCCTCAAGACACGGTGCAGCACGGCCCGGCTGTTAATGATTTTGGCAGTTACAAATCTCCGGGATAAACGGGATGATATCATCTCATCATCCGACCAGCGATACTGTGTACGCCTTAATAAAACATTGCCGGATACGTTGCCGGTTACACGTCCCATAAACTTACCGTATGTTGTAAAAAAAGAAAGAGCTACACCGCGTTCGCAACAAAGGTGCATCAGTTTGGGGCTTGCTCCCGTATATCCAAAACAGACAATGCCCTCTAAATTATGCACTGGAATGCGGAACCGGATCTCACTCTCGACTTTGATCAGCACATTTTCACCGTCACAGGCTAAATAAGCATCCGGCGTTGTAACATAGAGTGTATTAAGAAGCCGCCTCACAGTTCTTCACCATCCACACGGCACATACGCTCCAGATAACTCTTTACCGGACGGTGGCGCAACATCCAGTACGGCTGACAATGCTCAGTGAGAGAACATAGGGAGCAATGCCTGCCTTTTTGTGCCTTTGGCGTTATCCCTTCACGCGCAAGCTGGTGCATGCGTTTGGACAGTTCAAAGGTATGCTGTCTGAGTGGAGTATCTAAAGCAACCGCCTGGCGGCGCTTAGTCTTTCCATAAAAGAGAAAACCTGAAGGGATATGTACCTGGAGCATTTCCTCCAGCGCCATACCTTGGGCGCATAGCTGGACAGCGTCCCGGTCATCAGGTTTGGGGCGTCCGCGTTTATACTCAATTGGGATTGGGCGCCACCAGCCTCCGCGGTTTTCCAGGCGGCAGTTTTCACCTTCAATGTGTTCTTTGTCAGCATGGAATTCAACAACATCCGCTACTCCTCTGAGTCCTAACTGTTGCGAGACAACCGGCATGCCTCTGACAACCCGCAATGTTGTCCGGCTTTCGTCCTTGAAAGGATCGTCTGCGCGATTATGAAGATGCTTTCCCTCTACTGTACGAACATTCTCAGCCCAGACCTGCTCCAGGTGGATAAGCGCCCACTGCCGCTCACAAAAGGCCATGTGCTGGATACCGGAGAGGAGGAGGAAGTCGTCTGAATAAAGCATCATTAATGCTCAATAATCGTGACACCGTCAGGTTTCCCGGCATGATTGACGTTGATAGCGTAATCATTGAAAGCCCTTGGCGGTTTGGTGTCATCTATGCGCTTTGCAGTTATCAAATCGAACAGTTTGTGTGCGGGAGCTTTACCCAGCGGCGTCTCATGTTCAAATATGATTAACTTCCGGCTTGCCATTTTACCGCGCGCAGCGGAGTGGTCGTGCTCAAACATATTCATAAGCGACTGCCAAAAGAGTTCCAGATCAGTTTCTGAAAAACCTGTCTTTTGTGCCAGCGGGGCCGATATATAGCCCTCCGCGCGATAGAGAGCATACGGAATTATGTGTTTGCGCCCCATAGTGCGTTCTTTTTCTGTATCCTTTTTATTAGTCACAGCCATACGGGTAATGGTAATTTCCTGGGGAACAACCGGATCCAAACTCCTTGCAAAACTGAACTGGACCGGGCCACGTACTTGGCCACAATTTACTTCCGTTGTCATAACCGCGCCAAAAGCTCGAATGTCGTAGAACCGGTCGCACATATACTTCGTTACCTGTTTAGCCTGTCCAGAATCTTTGGGGAGCTTTTTGGGTTCTGGCTTGATTTTAAGTTCTACATACGCTTCTTCGTTAATATCGTTTAAAACCGCATTTTCTCTCACATAAATATCGAAGGGACTCTTTCCTCCTTGCGCCAGCTCAATATAGTTCCGTACTTTTCGCTTCAGGCATACGTCTGTAACAATGCCGTGACTGGTTTCCGGATCGATTCGCGGCATATTCCCGGCGTCGGGATCGCCGTTGGGATTACCGTTTTCCACTTCAAAAAATAGTACGAATTCATAACGCTTATTCAATATGTTGCTCATTATATCAACCTTCCTTTATTCATTATTTTCATTTTTAACATAATTGGCTTGGTTCTGATGGTAATACCCAAGTATAAAAAGTCCCTGCTCTTCTATATTCAAATGTGCCGGAAACGCATCCAGTCCGTTCATTACTTCCTGGATTTTTCGTTCTGACAGGTTTCCGTATTCAGATTTAGATATATGGTGCCGGGATAAGCGCAGCAGTAGAGGGAACACAGCGCCGGGAGTCGCGGATGCTGCCCCAAAATAACGTTCACGAATGGTGGAATTTATATTGCCCCCCAAAGCATCTTTCTGGGCTTTTTCCAGCAAGGAAAACAGTCTTCCCAGCAGATACGCGTTGTTTGTATTTTTTTCATTTAAACTCACAGTGATCATCGCCTCCTTTTCCGTTTGTTTTTGAATGCGGTACTTTCTTGCTAAAAAAGCCTTGATTACAGCCGCGCGGATAGTGTTTACGCCCCCGTGCTCACCACCAGTCCGGCAGCGCATTATCACTGCGTTGTAAATGGGTTGAGGATACATCTGGCCTGACAGGATTGTTTTCAGCAACTGACCTCCAAGCAGTGGCGGAATATTCTTCGCATCTTCCTGAACCGCTATCGCTTTCAGTGTCCGCCATGGTGATACTGTTCCACCGTGCCTTTCTATTCCGGCAATATCCATATCGTTGTAGTGATGCGCTATTTTCTCCAGCAAGTCCCCGAAACTGCTGACTTGCCAGAAGCGCACCGACAATCTGGCGGCGTTGGGCGCAAGTCCCAGAAGATAGCACCGGGTATCCGGGTTAAATTCTGTATCGCCCACAGGCAATCCAGACTTTACACGCTCCAAGACAGCCTTGGCATGCCGAGCCGCACCAGGGTCGATGCGCCGCTTCTCGCTTTCTTCCCCCGTTTCGGCAACTACCGGGTCAAGACACCAGGCAAGAACTGTTTCCTCTGCTTTACCACCTTTTTTATCCGCCCAAAAGACCATGGTGGTGTCCGCCAGACGAACCCGGTTGGTATCGCTGGCGATCAGGTAATTCAAAGCGGTGCCGTAGGCAAAGGCAACCTTTTTACTGACAGGCGCGTTATAGCTCTGCGTTTTTCCATAAGAACGAAACGATTCAATTTGAAAAGACACCAACGCCGTACCGGCAGGTTGCCCTCCCGCGCCTTTGATGGCGACATTGTGCGTCCTGGCGATGTTTTCGATTTTTCCTGTAACCAGACATTGACCAGTTACTAATTCTTCGTCTTCTTTTTTTGCCAGTTCATTCATCCACGCAGAGGCAATCTCTGAGTTTTGATGAACATAACCCAATTGGCCGTCAATCTTATATACAGTATTAAAATTCTTAGGCTTGTTAAATTCTTCTTGATAACGCATGATAATGGCGTTGGAATCCCATGAGTCTGGATTCCATGCCTTAAGAAAACTACTCACAGCCTTTGCTTCCACACATTCGATTTGTTGAAGCAACTTCAGGTTGTAATCACGATATTGTTCAAATCGTTTTTTCCCTTCACTTTTATCCTTGCCGACACCCAAAGAGTAAAGAATTTTATCACAGAGAAAATATGGTGCTGGGTTAACTCCTGAACGCTTTTTATGTTCAGGTACAAACTCTTCTTTTTCTACACTGAACAGATCCAAAAATTCACCCGCTTGAGAAAGGACGATCACGAAAGAAATATCAGCGATACTGTAGCCCGGAGGCGCAATTTTGGACTCCTTATCATCCAGGAGGCGATAATAGTGTTCATTTAATGCCTGTAAAATCAAGTTCTCGCCCCCTTTGATAATCGGGTATCTATTACTCCATCCCTCATGGTCGGCCGAAAAAAAATGGGCTGCATGTCATTGGTAAAATCAATGTCCCAAAGCATCCACCCCAAATCTATTTCACCCTTCAATGCTGATTTGGGGATATCCTTTTCTACCAATTCAAAGTTCACCGGGAATTCACGGCAACCAAAGTAAGGGCGCATGTGACACTGACCTTCCCGCGCGCGGCGAGAGAATATGTCGCAATGTTTTCCGGGATTATCACTCTCGCCGGCTTTTTCTGTCAGCTCAAAATGAGCCTCAATAATATACTCCACGTCACGAAGCACCAGCGCCGCCCGCTGTTGGCGTTCATTATGCGCTGCCGCATACTGATGAAGGTCGATAACTCCTCCGTTCATGGCGGTTTTAATATTTCGCTCGGAGATTTTTCCGGCTACCTCGTTCCTGCGGATCGAGTCGAACCGGATGGGTTTCATGACATGAATGCGGTCAATTCTCCAGGCCAGCGCGGGTTTCCAGTGTATGGCTTCTAGAATTCCGCGCGCGGCTGACGGCGTCATCACGTCATAGCTGACCCTTTCAGCTTTCATTTCCGGCCGGGTAAAGCAAGCATAATCGCCCCAAACCCTTAGTTTGACTCCATATCCCATACCATTCTCCTTTCCATAACACTTTTCTTCAGAAGAGAAGCACTTCAGTTGGCGCCTTCACCTCCTTCGCATCTTTCAGGCCAAACCGTCTGTCATAATAATTGCGATCGGTCACAAATTTCATAAAAACCTCCATCTCGCGCCGCCGGTGCGGGCGACACAAATAGTAATGAAAACGGGTGCGCACCCCCCCCTGGTTGCTGTACAATTTGTCTGAGGAGAAGACACACTACAAAGCACGGTGAGG
>NZ_QFFZ01000040.1 GCF_004369225.1 Pelotomaculum propionicicum | reverse complement strand
ATAATATTGCTAAAAGACCGCCAGTAATAATATTCCATAATTACCATTCCAAATGAGCTGATCCCCTTCTTATGGGTGGTAAACTTTTACGTGATCACAGTGGTAAACTTTTTGATTGACAAACACAAAAAATGCGTCCCCGGGACTTATTTCACCATAAACGCCAATACTACGATGTCGTCCCGCTGGGGCTCATCCTTCATGTATTCCTGCAATGCCGATTCAAATTCGGTTTTCATAGCTTCCATGGACAGGGCGCTGCTGTTTTGAATCAGGTTATAGAAACGTTTCCTTCCAAAAGGATAATTCTTATTTCCGCCATTCTGATGAATGAAGCCGTCAGAGGTAAGTATGAAAACATCTCCTTCTTTAACCGGCAGGACCGTATTTGTAAGACCGTCAGGCAGGACCGTGCCGTGGTAGCCCACTCCCTTTTTGTAACCCTTGCATACTTTCAGTTCCTGCTCCCTTTTAATATACAAACTTATATTTGCGCCTGCATATGATATTCTCGATTTATTTTTAATACAGCAGATGGTAATATCCAAACCGTCATCAGTGGTATCTGATTTTAAACCTTTATTTAAAGCCTGCTTCAAAAGCTTATCCAGCTCTCTTAAGATAATCTCCGGATCATCCTTGTTAATGCCTGTGACAATATTATACAAAACCGCATTGACCGTCATTGTCATCAAAGAGCCGGGAACTCCATGCCCGGTGCAGTCTCCCACCGCCAGGATCACGGTTTCGCCAATCTCCCGGACCCAGTAAAAATCCCCGCCGACAACATCCCTCGGCCTCCAGATCACGAAATGCTCTCTAAAAATACTCTTCAACTCATCTCCCGAGGGTAAGATGGACTCCTGCATCCTTTTGGCGTAATCGATGCTGTCCATTACCTTTTTATTTATCTCTCTCAGCTCAATTGTCCTGTCGGTAACCTTTTTCTCCAGTTCCATATTCAAAAGCAGCGCTTGTTTATACGGATTGGCTATTTTTCTGGATACAATGTAGAATACGGCCACAAAAAACCCCAACACCAGGACTTTAATGCTTCGCCCAGTTCTTCAATCAATCCTTGAGAGAAAGTTCCTGAAAAAATCAATTCGATATTTGATTCTTTCAATATCTTTTGGAGTTTGTAAATACCAGTATCAATCATTACCACTCACCCTTTATTAATGTAATAATACAACTATTCAGATAACAAATGACAGGAAATATTAACATAACATATTAAACCCAGATCCGGGAATAGAATCCAAAAACCAGTTGTCATACGGTATGAACCTCAATTTTTTCGTAAAAACCCCTTTGACGACAAAGAAAAATACTGATCATAATCAAGAATTAGTAAATTATCCAACCAAAACCATACCGAAATATGGTACCTTTAGAATATGGTAACATAATTATTTACCAATAATCAATCAGAACCACTCCTACGATCACATCAAATAAAATACTCCACCTTTGCCTGTGGGAAGAACTCCTGTGCCAGGCTGTGAAAATATTCCTTTATCTCTGCAAAGTGTTCTTTGGGGTAGACGTACTTTCCGTAGCCGAACTGCCCGAATTTAAAAGTCCTGGATTCTTCCTCCAGGTCAAGGCCTGTGTTTGGAAACACTTCCAGGATCGTGTTTTTAGCCCTTTTGGTAAAACGGTGGGTGATAAACTCAAAGGTGAGGTCGGGAGCTTTACCGTTTAGCTCTGACGCGGCTGTCTTGAATAAATCCCGGTAGTCTTCCTTCCAACCGTTAGCAACGATAATCGGCGCCACCAGAAAACCCAGGGGGTAACCTGCCGCCGCCACTTTTTCAGCCGCCGCCAGCCTTTCGGCCAAGGTTGGGGTGGCATGCTCGTAACGCCTGATCACTTCACCTGTGTTAATACTGAAGCGAAACCTGGTATGGCCGTTGTGAGGAACTCCCAGCAGCGTGTCCACATCGGTAAACTTGGTCACAAACCTGAAACGCCCTAAATCCTCCCGCCCGAAAAATTCAACAGTCCTAGCCAGCAGGCCGGTGTAAGGCTCGACCGGCACCGGGTCGGAAGTGGCGGCGCCTTCGAATACAGTTATTTCGGGTTTCCTCTTTTCCATGTAAGCTTTTGCGGCGCTTAAGATTTCTTCAATGTTGACATAGACACGGACATAAGGCTTTTTGCCCAGGTTGGTCAGTAAGTAGCAGTATTCGCACTTGCCCGGGCAGGATGTGGCCAGGGGCAGCTGAAAGTGGGCCGAGGGTTTGCACGCGGCAAAGTCCATGGTACGGCGGACTCCCACCACCAGGGTCCTTTTCGCTTCAAAATAGCCCTCTGTGCGGGTTCTGCCGGGAACGGAGGTGACCCGGTTATGGGAGGCCGTAAAGCTGGTTTCTATACCCTGTTGATTGAAATAACGCAGCAGTTCTTCCCCAAGAGGATAATTAAGCGCTTCCCGCTCGAAAATTACTCTTTTCGGTTCAAAGACCATATTACCACCCGCGTTTTATTATGTCCAAAAACTAAGCCGGAAAGAGAAGTCTCCTCCTTCCGGCCAAAATTTTATTATAAAAACCGGTCTTAAACTAAACTAACTTTTCTACAAACTGGTCTCTTAGGAGCAACCGGGCTAAATCGATTGCCTTACAACCGCCGGGTACTATCAATTCAGGCGCAATCTCCGCCAGAGGCGCCATTACAAAAGCACGTTCAGTCATACGGGGGTGCGGAACGACTAAGTCTGAAGCGCAGATTTTATCTTTGCCGTAAAGCAGCAAATCCAGGTCTATCGTGCGCGGCCCCCAGCGCTCGGTAGGCGCCCTTTCAAGCCTCTTTTCGATATCCTTGCAGAGTTTTAACAGCTCATGCGGGTTTATATTCGTCTCAATCTCCGCCACTGTATTGAAAAACATGTCCTGTTTGGGTTTGTAAAGTGGCGCGGTCCGGTAAAGGGACGCTACTTTTTTTACGTGCACACCAGGGTCCTCTTCCAATAGTTCCAGCGCTTTTTTTATATTGGCCTCTTTATCGCCTAAATTGCTGCCCAGGCCGATATAGGCGGTAGTAAGCATTATCCGACCTCCAGGGGTTTTAATTATTTTGTTTATATTATACAGTATTTTGGGCAGTAATGACCGGCAACAGGTTTAATAAAATTCGATAGTAATCATGGCGCCGCCTGTAGGCCCGTTAGCGGCGGCAATACGCCAGCCGTGCCCGTCCACAATATTTTTCACAATGGCCATGCCCAGCCCTGTCTTGCCCCTGGTCCCTTTATAGAAACGGTCAAAAAGCCTTTCCAGGTCCTGCTGGGCAAAGCCGCCTCCGTCATCCTGAAACACCAGTTTCAGCCTTTCAGCGCTTCGGTGTGGAAGGCCAGTTCTTTCAAATATTTGATACCGCCGCGGGGAGGAGCGGCGGTCCCCCTCAAAATGTTCTTAATCCTAGCCAGCAGTTCTCTTGGGCTGAACGGCTTGGCCAGGTAGTCATCAGCGCCCAGTTCCAGCCCCAGTACCCGGTCCAGTTCCTCACCTCTGGCGGATACAAAGATAATCGGCGTATCCCCCGACTTTCTGATCGTGCGGCAAAGCTCCAGGCCGTCCATACCCGGCATGGTGATATCCAGCACGAATAAATCCGGCGGGACCCGCCGCACGGCATTCAGCACATCTTCCGCGCAGGAAAAAGCTTCTGCCTGGAACCCTTCCTTGACCAGGTATTTTTTAAGCAGGTCACGGATGTTGGCCTCATCGTCAACAATATAAATGGTTTTCATTTGATCTCCCCCAAAAAGCCAAGACATCAAAAAAATTGTCTGTTTCTATTCTAAATTCTTTGTTCTTTTTTCCGCTTTATTTCCACAGCCGCCCAGGTGAAGCTGCCCGGCAGGGGCGCCTGGGGCTTTTTCACCCGTACCAGAACCTCTTCCAGGGGAAACTGCGCCAGCAGGGCCCCGGCTACAGACTCAGCCACGGATTCAATTAAAAGGCGGGGAGGGCCGCAGACTATAGATCGCACCAGTTCGAACACCCGGGCGTAATTAACAGTAAAATCGAGGCTGTCTGTCGCCCCGGCCCGGCGCAGGTCCAAGTAAAGCTCCACATCCACGATAAAACGCTGTCCCAGGCTTTGCTCCTCCGGCCTGGCGCCGTGGTAGCCGTAAAATTCCATTCCTTCCAGACTGATCTTATCCATAACCGCCCCTCTTTACATTTATCGTCAAAAAGGTAAGACCATTTACCCTAGCCTTAGGTCGTAGGCTATAGGACGTAAGTATATCCTGCACCCCTAACGGGTCCACAATAAAAGTAAGAATTACTTTACAATCACTTCTTACGCCTTACGCCTTATAGCCTACGGCTTCTTTTTCCCACGTCTCACGGCTCACTTCTCACTTCCCTCGTCCCACCTGCCCATGATGGCGTCGGTCATTCTGGCCACTCTGACCATCTCTTTCACATCATGCACCCGCACAATGTGGGCGCCATTAGCAGCGCCAACTGCGACAGTCGCAGCAGTTCCCTCCACCCGTTCTCCGACAGGCAGGTTTAGCACCTTGCCGATTGTGGACTTGCGGGAGGGGCCGATTAAAACCGGCTGGCCCAGACAGCGCAGTTCCTTTAACCTTCTCAGCGCCTCCAGGTTTTGCTCTGCTGTTTTGCCAAAACCAAGACCTGGATCAATTATGATCTTTTCACGGGGGAGCCCCGCCTGCTGTGCCATGCTGATGCTTTCCCGGAAAAACTCAACCATATCTCCCATCAGGTCCCGGTAATCTGTACCTTTTTGGTTATGCATCAGCACCAGAGGCGCTCCGTAGGCGGCGGCAAGGTCCGCCAGCGCCGGGTCTGCCCGCAGGCCCCACTGGTCGTTGATGATATGAACGCCCAAATCCAGCGCCCGCCTGGCCACTGCCGCCTTGGTCGTATCAATTGAAATAGGGACAGGCAACTCCTGTACCAGCTTTTTTAAGACCGGTATGACCCTGGCTAGTTCTTCCTCTTCGGCTACCGGTGTATATCCCGGCCGGGTGGACTCACCACCCAGGTCGATGATATCGGCTCCGTCAGCCACCAACTGCCCGGCCCGCTCCACCGCCCAACCGGGGTCGGCATATTTCCCCCCGTCCGAAAAGGAGTCCGGGGTCACATTGAGGATCCCCATGACCAGGGTTTTATCCCCCAGGCGTATGGTTTTCCCCCGGCAGTCCAGGTCATATGGGCTAAAACCCTCCTGGCCGTCCAGCGCCTCCTTGATCCGCCGGGCCAGGTCCGCCAGGCCGAACGGCTGGCAGGCGAGTTTAGCCAAAAAATGCTCATACTGCCTCAAGGTGCCCATCAGCAGCACTTTCGTTTCCGCCACGGAATGGTCGACCACACCCCGGGCAACAGCAGCCTCACCGCCCTTGCCTAGCATCTCCTGTTTGATAATATTGGCCTGTTTGGGCTGCACTCCGTCCAGCATGACCAGCCTGTGCACAGCCTTAGGCGCCATCCAGCCGCAGCCGGCCGCGTCCGCCCCGACTTCGGCAATCACCCGGCGGGCCTCTGATTTGTTTTCAACTATGACACTGTAAACTCTGATTGCCATTGATATTCCTCCCGGTTTCATAATCCGGCGCCACACTTGGAAAAATTATAAAGCGGCCGGCCAAGAAAAGCAATGTCCCGCAGGTGAAAAAACAAAACGGCCCTGCGGCCGTTTCAAAGTAGACATTTTATTCGTATATCCAACCGTCGACTTCCCGGCTGTATTCGACCAGCTCTTCCTCTTTAAAGAACAGGCTGATCTCCCTGGCCGCGCTTTCCAAAGAATCCGAACCGTGGATGATATTACGGCCGATGTCTATGCCGTAGGCGCCCCTGATCGTGCCCGGCGCCGCTTTCAGCGGATTGGTCGCGCCCATCATATCCCGCGCCGCGCTGACAGCGTCTTTGCCTTCGATCACAAAAGCCACCACCGGGCCGCTGGTGATAAACCCGACCAGCGATTCAAAAAATGGTTTGCCCGCGTGCTCGCCGTAGTGTTTTTCAGCCATTTCCCTGCTGATCCTGAGCATTTTCAGCCCGACAATTTTAAATCCCTTTTTTTCGAACCTGCTGATGATTTCCCCGGCCAGGTTGCGCTGGACACCATCGGGCTTTACCATAAGATATGTACGTTCCATATTGAAATTACCTCCTCATAAAAGCGCCCGCAGCCTGGCCGCGGGCGCATTTTTATATTTTAAGCGTTTCTGCCGTTTTTCCGCTCTCCCTCACCAGCCTGTTTCATCAACTCGGCAAACTCTTCAGCTTCTATGGTTTCTTTTTCAAAAAGGGTCTTAGCTACCAGGTGCAGGGTTTCCAGGTGCTCTTCCAGAAGTCCTTTAGCCTTGCTGTAGGACTGGTCGATAGTCTGCCGCACCTGGACGTCGATGGCGTTGGCCACCTCTTCGCTGTAGTTGCGGTCCCTGGCCAGGTCCCGGCCCAGGAAGGGAGTATCGGTCTTGCGCCCGTAGGTCATCGGCCCGAGGTCGCTCATACCGAATTCCATGACCATCTTTCTCACCAAATCGGTGGAGCGCTCCAGGTCGTTTTGAGCCCCGGTGCTGATTTCCTTTAAGACCAGGTCCTCGGAGACACGCCCGGCCAAAAGCATGGTCACCTGGTCCAGCAGCTGGGACTTGGTCGCGTAATAGCGGTCTTCCTTCGGCAGGAGCAGTGTATAGCCGCCTGCCCTGCCCCTGGGTATGATCGAAACCTTGTGCACCGGGTCGGTATTCGGGAGCAGGAAGCCCACCACGGCGTGCCCGCCCTCGTGGTAACAGACCAGCCACTTCTCTTTTTCACTGATAACCTTGGATTTCTTCTCAGGCCCGGCGATTACCCGCTCAATGGAGTTTTCCAGGTCGGCCATGGTAATCTTTTTCCTGTTTTGCCTGGCCGCCAGGAGCGCCGCCTCATTGGTCAGGTTGGCCAGGTCCGCCCCGGTAAAGCCCGGCGTCCGGCGGGCCAATACCTCGAGGCTGACCGTCTCTTCCACCGGCTTGCCGCGCATGTGGACTTTCAGGATCTCTTTGCGCCCGTTTACATCAGGCGAGTCAACGACCACCTGGCGGTCAAAACGCCCCGGCCGCAGGAGGGCCGGGTCCAAAATATCGGGCCTGTTGGTGGCTGCCAGAATAATAATACCCTCGTTGGGCGAGAAGCCATCCATTTCGACCAGGAGCTGGTTCAGTGTCTGCTCGCGCTCATCGTGGCCGCCGCCCAGGCCGGCGCCCCGCTGCCGCCCCACGGCGTCAATCTCGTCAACAAAAACAATGCAGGGTGAGTTCTTTTTGGCCTGATCAAAAAGATCGCGAACCCTGGAAGCTCCCACACCAACAAACATTTCAACAAAGTCAGAGCCGCTGATGCTGAAGAAAGGCACCCCGGCCTCGCCGGCCACCGCTCTGGCCAGGAGGGTCTTGCCGGTCCCGGGCGCGCCGAACAGCAGCACCCCTCTGGGAATCTTGGCGCCCAACTCCTGAAACTTTTTCGGGTTCTTCAGGAATTCAACGATCTCTTCAAGCTCTTCTTTGACCTCGTCCGCCCCCGCCACATCGGCGAAGGTGACTTTCTTTTTATCATCACTGTGCAGTCTGGCCCTGCTTTTGCCGAAAGACATCACCCGGTTGCCGCCGCCCTGGGTCTGCTGCATCAGGAAGAAGAACAGGATTACAAACAACAGTATAGGCAAGAGAGTGGTCAGGAGACCGGTCCACCACCCGGGCTGGGGAGGCGGCTCGCTCGTCCATTCCACCTTCTTTTCTTTCAAAAGCCTGAATAAGTCCCCGTCGGTCGCCGGTCCTTTGGACTCAAACTTCGTCCCGTCGGTTTTCTCGCCTGTGACAGTGTTGGTACCGCTTTCAGTCTGAATGACAACCGACTTTACCTGTCCCTGATTCACAAGCTCTAAGAACACACTGTACTTGATCGGTGAGGGGACAGCTCTGGTGGGCGTTGTATATTTCAGCAAGGCGATAATAACCAGAACAATAAGCAAATATATGCTAAGGTTTTTTACAACCTTGTTCACGATGACACTCCTTCCGTAAAAACGCACTAACCCATAATGAGTATTTTAACATATTTCAGCAACCGTTTCAATCAAAAGCATCTGCCGCGGCCCAGTTTTAAACGCAGTACCCTTGCTGTGCAGCCGTCCACTTTCCACTTCTCTCCAGTCCGCATGCCGCCCACCCAGACGATCTCACCCGGTGTGCCGACAAGCGGGACCCGGTCCCTTTCCTCGCGCGCCACCTTTTGTTTGATAAAAAAGTCTTTGAGTTTAGTCGCCGCAGGGCTGCCGTATGGTTGAAACACATCTCCCGCCAGGCGGCTGCGCACAAAAAGCGATTCCGGCAGTTTGCCGGCGTCCAGCAAAGCCTCTGACGGCGGCAGGTCTGCCGGGTTCGGTGCGCCGGTATAAGGTATTTCCTCAGCGTAAATTGTCTGGTCCAACTCGGGCAGATAAGTGGCGCCAGGCACCTGCAAAGGATAGATATAATAAGGAGTCCCGGGATTTTCCCGCAATTTTTTCAGTTCAAGGGAGGAATGGCGCCGCACAGCCGCAGTGTTCAGGGGCATACCGGCCTGCGCGCCGGTTTCGCCGTTGTCAATTAAGTCCAGCACCGCCTGGGTATGCTTAAAGTCCAACACCCTTTCCCTGCCGGTTAAGCACTGCCAGGCCTTGCGCAGGGCCCGGCGCCGGATAGCCACAGGCATGCCTTTAAGCTTACCCAGACTTAGAGATATACTTTCCCCTATTGGACAATCAAGAGCATCCTTGAATGCCTTCTCCACCTGATCATCCAGGAAGCTATCCTCTTCCCGGCTGATTTCACCCAGCCGGAGCAAAGCCGGCACCAGGCCCGGGTTGTAGTCTCTGACCAGCAGCGGCATCAGGTTCAGCCTGACCCGGTTTCTGGCGTATACGGGCTGCAGGTTGGAAGAATCCTGGCGGAAGGACAAATTCTGCTCACGGCAATACCGCTCAATTTCAGCGCGCCTGACTTCCAGTAGTGGCCTGATATACAGGTTATCCCTTACGGGAAGGATGCCTTTGAGGCCTGTGGTACCCGCACCTCTCAAAAAATTGATCAGGATCGTCTCAGCCTGGTCATCAGCCTGGTGCGCCAGGGCAATTCTTGCCGCCCCCACCTGGCGCGCTGTCTCACAAAGAAACTCATAACGCACTTTCCGCGCGGCCACCTGTTTGGAGAGACCGCTTTGCCGCCTGTAGGCCGGAACATCAACGGATTTTATAGTGGCGGGCAGGTTGCAGCGCCCGGCCATCTCAGCCACAAATACCGCGTCGTTATCCGATTCCCGCCCCCGGAACATGTGGTTTAAGTGGGCCACGTGCAGGGATATTCCCAGGTCATCTTTCAGCAAGTGCAAAATATGCAGCAGCGCTGTTGAGTCCGGGCCGCCCGACACAGCCACGACCACCCGGCAGCCGCGCTCAACCATGCGGTGGCGGACCATAAAAGCGCTGACCTTCTTAAGCAAGTCCATTCAACTTTCACCTATATATGTCGTAGGCCGTATTATTTAGTCGTATGCCGTAGGGCGTAGGCCGTAGTTTTCAGTCGTATGTCATAAGCCGCAGGCCGTAGGTATATCCTGCATTCCTTTTGGGTCTTTGACCTATTATACTTTCTTGCATACCTACGTCTTACGACCTATAGCTTACGACATAATTTGCCTACGTCTTACGACCTATAGCTTACTGCTTCATGAGACAGGGGAACCGTCCCCTTGTCTCAGATCACTTGTCTCATCTTGAAAATTGGGCTTAAGCCACATCTGCCTAATTCAACACCGCTTAAAGCTTTTCCTGCCGCGGTCCTGCGCTGTGATGGCAAAAAATAGTTTTACCATTAATTTACCTGTCTTAGAATGTGACGGTCAATTTCACTCTTAAGCATTGAAACTTTGCTCAAAAAAAACAGTGCGGCGATTATACACAATAATCCGCTGAAAAGTAAGGTTGCGGAAGCGCCAATCCGGCTGGCCAGACCGCCGGCTATTAAATTGCCAAAAGGAGCCATGCCTATAAACGACATGGTAAAAAGGCTCATTACCCGCCCCCTTTTGTCATCATCAACTATGGTTTGTAAAATAGTGTTGTTTGATACCATCTGGATCATCGCGCCGAAGCCCGTAAACAACATTACCGGCAGGGACAGCCAAAAAATACGGGACAGGGAAAGCATGACCAGTCCGGCGCCTAATGACCCTACGGCCAGGGGAATCATACCTCCCAGCCCCTTTACATTTTTGCGTGATGCCAGGTAAACAGCCCCGGTTACCGCGCCGATGCCGGTTCCTGTCATTAAAAAACCGTAAATGTGTGCCCCGCCGCTTAAAACATCGCGGACCACAACCGGCATAAGCACGGTATATGGCATGCCAACCATGCTGATAAATGCGGACAAAAGTAAGATAGATTTTATTGCCTCTGAGCTGAAGGCATATCTTAAACCTTCTCCAAGTTCCTGAATAATACGGGTATCATTTCTCTCCTTCCTGGCTGTTTCAAGCCTCATCGCCAGCAGGGCGGCAATAACCGCTATGTAGCTTAGGCCGTTCAGTAAAAAACACATGCCTTCACCCAGCAGGGCGATCAGGATCCCGGCCATAGTTGGCCCGACCAGACGGGCGCCGTTAAAAAGGAAGGAGTTCAAGGCAATGGCGTTGGGCAGGTCTTCTTTATTTTCCACCATCTTTACCACCAGTGACTGGCGGGACGGTATATCAAAAGCATTGACAATACCAAGAAAAAGGCTCAGTACAACCAGGTGCCAGACAGCTATTATGCCTGTAAGAGTAAGCCCGGCCACAATAAAAGCCTGAACCATGGCCAGGGTCTGGGTCACAATCAGGATCCGGCGCCGGTCCCGGCGGTCGGCCAGGACACCGGCCAGAGGGGCGAGGACAAACGACGGTATTTGACCTGTAAAGCCAATCACTCCCAGCAGGAGCGGTGAATCTGTCAGGCGGTAGACCAGCCAGCTCATGGCGATTATTTGCATCCAGGTGCCGATCAGGGAGATACCCTGGCCCCCGAAAAAGAGGCGGTAGTTCCTGCTGCCCAGTGCCCGCAAGATATTGTAATTAAAAATGCTTCCCGCGTTTATTCTCATTTATTCGCCCTGCGCCTGCTGCTTTCTTTTTAGCATTATACCCCGAACAGTTTTAGCTTGAAAAGTTTGCGCGGGAATGAAATAAGGGATAACCATTTCATGTCAAAAGATTATCCCCCGCCTGCGGTTATTTTTTTAAATGTTTTTGTTTTTCCAGCCTGGCCACCAGCACGGTCATGTCGTCGGGCGCCCTGGCCGCGCCGCCCGCCCCGGCCTGGGCCAGCTTCAAAATGAGATCAGCCATTTCCTGAGGCTGCATGTCCACCACGTCCAGTAAAACCCCGGCCAGCCATTCTTCCCTGCTGCCGCTGCCCTTGTAGGCGTCAAGGATGCCGTCGGTGACCATCACCAGCAGGTCACCAGCCTGGCAAGTCCTGGTCAGGGTGGATACTTCGAGGTCTTCGATAATGCCTACCGGCAAAGAACAGGACTTAATCTGCTCCACTTGACCATCGCGGATCAGGAATGTGGGGACCGCCCCAATTTTTATAAAATCAGCCTGCCCGGAATTGAGGTTTATCACTGACAGGTCAACAGTAGCGAAAGTTTCGCCCGGCGAGCGCAGGACCAGGATTGAATTAACTGTTTTTATGGCCAGATCCTGCCCGAAACCCGATTCCAGGAGATGGCGCAGCAGTGAAATGGTTGTGCCGCTTTCCAGCGCGGCACGCGGTCCCGCTCCCATGCCGTCGCTTAGGATCAGGGCCAGCCTGCCGCCTTTAAGGTGTAAAAACGCGTAGCTGTCACCGGATACTATGCTCCCGTTTTTACCTATTCCGGCAGCTCCTAAAAATAGGCGGTAGTTCTGTTCCGGGTAAAATCTCAAGTGACAGGAGGGATCTCCCTCCCTGAAGGTACATGCCGGGGTCGACATGTAAAAAGGCTGTTCCAGCAGTTTGGCAAGCACAGGCATTATTAAATCCCGGCATTCCATGACCGCGCTGCAGGGAAGGTGGGCCAGGGAAACTTCTATAGCCCCGTCTTCCCTGCGGTATACGGACAGGCTTTCCACCTGGACGCCCGCTTCCTTTAACTTTCTGCGCAGGGCCGGCCCAACTTCCCCCGCTTCTACTTCGTACGCCAATTCGCCCGGCAGTCCGGCCATTACCTCGGAGATGCCCCTCAGCTGCTCGGCGACAATTTCCCTGCTCTCCAACAGCCGGTGCGACCAGTAGCGGTTCAGGTTATATGTTTCATAAAGGCAGCTGATGGTAATGGCCAGTTCTTTGGTCCTCGAGCAGCGCCTTTTGATCTCGTCAGGCAGGTTGTCCGGCGTAACTTTGCCGTATAATTCAACCAGGGCGATGAGATCGATCAAGCCCTGGTAAGTCTTGTAAAACTCTCTTTCCCAACAGGTCCTGTAGAATGTACAGTCACTGCAGATCTTTTCTCCCACCTGATTGATCAGCCTTTGCAGCCCCTGCTCTTCCCAGTCCTTACCGGTGGTTGAGGACACCTGGTCAAAGGTCCTGGACAGCTCCCTGAGCACCCTGGCCCAGTTTCTGATCCGGGCTTCAAATATTTCCTTGTAAAAAAACCCTTCCTCAGGTGTTTCTTTTGCCCCGGGGGACTCCAGACCCAGAGACACTTTCAAATCCTCTAGAAATACTGCCGGGACCAGCAGAAAAAACAGTGTGGCCAGCCCTGTTTCTGCTAGAATGGCAATCATATTGCCATAATCATTTATATAAACCGACAGAATGATATTGCCCAGGATGAATCCGGTAGCCACACCGGGCTTGCCGAAATTTCTGCAGATCCCGCCCAGCAAACCGGCGAATGAGTAAGCCCCCACTAACACCGGCGCCGTGACATAAGCCAGGCCGGGAATGGTCCCCACCACAGCGCCGGCGCCGGCGCCGGCGCCGGCGCCGCCGACATACGCCGCCAGCAGTATAACAAGCTTGCTCAAGACGCCCTTTACGCTGATCATCTCATACTTGAGGTCACCGGTGCCGGCAATAAGCCCTCCCAGGATCAGCAATAAACAAAAAATTTCTTCTCCGGAAAAAGGGTAAACTCCGTCAGCCTTTTTTTTCAGCGCTTCAACGCCGTATAACATAACCGGCGTGAGCAGGGCGGCAAACACAGCTTCAAATAATACACTGAAGTAACCGTACGAAGAAGGGGAATTGTAAGCTATAAAGGAAGCTTTAACCACCACGGTCGCTGCCAGAACCAGCGCCGGCAGCACCAGCCAGGGCCTTTTCATCTCAGCCGGCGCCGATCTGATTAAAAGCCAGGTGCAAAGCATGGTAAGAAGTGAGCTGGTAAATGGGATGCCCCGGCTGACTGTAGCCAGGCCGAGGATAACAGAGAGGACCGCCAGGACCCCGGAACGGCCGCGGATCCTGATGGCGGCAGCCACAAAAGAAGCTCCGAAAGGCGACAGCTCGCCCAGTAAAACCGCACGCCCCAGAAAGAAACCGGCGCAGGCCAGCACCAGTGATTCCGAATTTACAACCTGCCTCACTTTAGCCCTGAACAAAGGAGATTGTCTTTTGCCGTTTTTTGTACTGACGCCGGGCCGGTGTTTGCTTTTTTCACTCCCGGACCGGTGATACGGATAGATCTCGGGACTTTCTAACAATAGATCCACCCCTTATACTTTTTCTGTAATAAGATTATTATAGTATAAGCAGGTGGAATATAATGTCATCTTTGGTAAGCACTGTATTACTTTATTTCGACTTCCTCCAGTATAAGACCGCAAAGCATGTCACATTCGCTAATGTACATCCAGCTGAAGCCCAACCCGTTTAAAACTATTTTCAGGATAAGCACTCCCGCGACGATAATATCAGCTCTCTCAGGCTGCAGGCCCGGCACTTTTTTTCTTTCCTTTAAATCCATGTTTTTCAGCATGCTTAAGATCCTGTCCACACTGGCGGCGCTTAAGCAATAACCATGCACCTGCTCAGGCTCATAAACAGAAAGCCGCTGGTCAATGGCAGCCAGAGTAGTCGCCGTCCCCCCTACCCCCACCAGGTTTTTAAAGGACAGTTTCTTTATTTCCTCAAGGGCCGGCCTGAAAAGAGCTGTGATTTCCTCCTCACCCGCACCGGTTTCGGTCATCCGCACAGCCCCGGCGTTGATACTAACCAGGCGCAAATTGCCCGCTTGGCGCCAGGTGAGCTCGGTGCTGCCGCCGCCTATATCCAGGACTACAGTGGAATGGGGCGGCACCATCAGACCTGAAAGCACCCCCTTGTAACTCAGGGCAGCCTCTTCTTCCCCGCTCAATACCCGCAGCCGTAACCCGGCACTTTTTTGCACCAGTTCCCAAAACTCACCCTTATTGGCCGCGTCCCGGACAGCGCTGGTGGCAGCTACTATAACTTTTTCAGCACCCAGGTTCAACGCCGTTTCATTGAACAATTTCACGGCCTGCACCGTTCTCTCCATAGCCTCCCGCTGCAATAAGCCCCTGGTGATACCTTTCCCCAAGCGGGTGGTGTAAAGCCCTGTTTCTATCCTTTTGAGAACCCCGCCTGACTCCCCGGCGACCAGCAGCCTGGTGGAATTCGTCCCGACATCAATAGCGGCGATACGCCTCACATTTCTCACATCCAACTAATTTATTACCATAAAATAACAAAAGCAACTCTCACGGTGAGAATTGCTGTTTTCCTCTTATTCCGCTTTCCTGCCGGAACCGCGCCCGCCTCTTTTTGATTCGGTATTCCGCTTTAAAACCTGTTGGCGCTCTTCACTTTCTTTAAGGAACTTGGCCAGTTTTTCTTCAAAGGAAGGCTGAAATTTTTTCTTGGCCGGGCGCACCGAAGGATTGGCCTGTTTCATGGAAAGGCCGATTTTACCTTTCGGATCTACGGAAATCACTTTCACGGTAACCCTGTCGCTGGCTTTCAGGAAATCGTGAACGTCCTTTACATAAACCTCTGCAATTTCTGAAATATGCACCAAACCAGTTTCTCCACCGGGCAGCTCAATAAAAGCACCGAAATTCGTAATACCGGTGACAACGCCCTCCAAGACGCTCCCCAGCTCAATCGGCATAACTGACAAAATTCCTCCTTAAAACTCACAAAAAACCTAGTGTAATTATATGCGAATTAAACGGAGAGTGTCAAGAAACATCTGGGTTTTCTATATTTAACTTTAGTCAGCTACAACATTTTGTGACGAAGGGCTTTGAATTCCCTTTACCTGGGTCCCCGGCTCCACCGGGATTACTCTGGTCTCGCCCGGCTTGATCAGGCCTATCTTCTCCCGGGCGGTTTTTTCAATATAGGCGTCGCTTTGCACCATGCGCAGCTCTTCACGCAGGGTGGCGTTTTTTTGCTGCAAATCCTGCACCTGCTGCTGGATATTACTGACGTCCTTGCGCATGTTGGCAAGCTTGTTGAACTGCCCGTAGAAAGAAAAAGCCATGTACGCCAGGAGGAACACACCTATTAATGCCGGTATCCTGCTGCGGGACAAATTGAAGGATTTTTTAGGCCGGGGCCGCCTGCCGGTCGCAGCCTTTTTCTCCAGTGGATAAAATTCTTCCCATTCCTTCCTTAAAGGCTGGTTCACTGCTTAACCTCCTCTTCCTCGTCAATTCCAAAGAGAGCCAGGTTTTGACCGGGTATGACGATCACCACTTCGTACCCTTTGGTCCTGGCCCGGCTGTATAATGTTGAGACAGTGCTGGGGCTTAAATTGAGCTGTTTGGCTACCCTGTCCGTTGAATAGCCCATCTCTTTTAAAGTCACAACCTGCCGTTCCCTGAAACTGAGTCTTTCAGCGCCCCTTATTTCAATTTTCATATTAATCTGCTCCTGCCGTTAAACCGGTGCTGTCCACAAAATGAGTACAAAGTAACTACAAACTTTCTACATTAACAAGATTATTCCTTCTTTTGGGCAAAAAAAAATTTACTTTTAAATAAAAAAGCGGCCGGGGCGTCCCCTGACCGCTTCTTAATCGCCGCGTATTTCGCTTGTGATTAATTGGTTTCAAATCTCCAGTCTGATCCTGTGAGACCTTCAAAATTTACCCCGCTGTCTTCTTCTTCAAGATAGTCAGCCTTAATCGTGACCTCAAAAGTGCTGTCCTCAGCAAGCGGCTCTTCCAAAGTGATAACCAGCGTGTCTTCATCAATTTCAATACTTTCTATATCCACATATTCTTCTTCTGTTTTATTGTAGACCCGTGCAGCGTTATCCAGATCCTTGCCGGAAATCACCCGAATGTCATCGCTGAATTCAGCTTTGAGGACCCGGGTGTCCGGCCCGTTCACGTCATCGTCCCCGTCGGCGGGGCTCAGACTTACAATATCAAAATCCTCTTCTTCTTCAGCATCACCTGTGCTGAATTCCCACTCGCCGCCGCTCAGCCCGTCGAAGTTTTCCCCGGACTCTTCGGCCTCTATGATATCCTCATCAATAGTAACGCGGTATGTTTTGTCGTCCGCGAGCGAATCCTCCAGTTCAATATACAGGTACCTGCCGTCTATAGATACCTCATCTATGTCAATATATTCATCTTCGGTAACATTTTTCACTTTGACGCCGTCCGTGACACTTTCCATGTCATCCGCCGCCTCAATTGCCATGTTAAACTTGGCGGTCAGCTTGGTGATGTCCGGGTCAACATCTTCACTTCCGTCAGCGGGAGACAGACTGACAATTTCAAGGTCAGAGTCATTATCGCTGTCGTCATTATCGTAGATTCCCTCTGACTCAGCCAGCATGATCCGGTAAATGATAGACGCCATCTCCGCCCTGGTTACAGGTCTGTTGGGCTGAAACATATTGCCTGGATACCCGACCATATAGCGGTTTTTACACATCCCGCCTATGTACGATCTGGCGAAATACGGTATCTCGTCATCATCCTCGAAGGAAGTCTGGTCATCCTCTTCCAAACCTATAGCCCTGGCCGCCCAGATTGCCACCTCGTACCTTTTAGCCGGCTCCCATCCTTTAAATCTTTCGGCTTCAGCTTCAGTCAGGATCCCTTCTTCGACGGCGTAATTCATACACTCCCTCATCCAGTCCGGCACATTATCGTCTAAATCAAGGTCCTCGTCTGCCGTTCCGTCAAAGCCTGATGCCCTGGAAATCATCATAATCGCTTCGTATTTTGTCACCGGATTGTTAGGCCTGAAGGTGAAATCAGGGTAACCTGTTACTATTCCCTGCGTTATCATGAAACGGACAGGCTGTTCGGCCCAGTGTGAATTCACATCAGTTAACTTATTGGTTTTGACATCGCTCTGAATTTTAATTTTCCATTTTCCTTTACCATTTCCAATACTATTACCATTGCCATTGCCGTGACCAGGGCTGGCGTAAGAAGCGCTTGCCATCACCAGCACCAAAATAGCGGCTAACAGTAAGGTAATACTACCCTTTTTAAACATTCCGTGCACCCCCGTTTTTAGTTCTTTGGTTAAATCCTGACCTTTATCCTGGTATATCCATATCCCTCCCTTCCGGACTTAAGTTCCTATACAGTTAATACGGTTAATTAAAAAAAATTAAGGGGTGCCAACTAACTGGAAAATATAACTATTTTTTTAGGGAATGTTAATCATGCCTTCCAGTTGGTGATACTATAACCAGTTATTAAAATTGCCCGGGAAATGAGGTAACCGCGGTTGAAGAAAAAAATGGTAATTATTTTGAGTGTTTTTTTGATACTGCCGGGAGCGGCGCTGATTTACAGCATGCGGGATAAATCACAGGAGACGGTATACGCCCCCGGCCATTTAATCAGGCTGCACGTGGTGGCCAACAGTGACAGCGCCTCCGACCAGGAACTGAAAAGAAAAGTCAGGGATGAAATCATCCGGTATACACAGCCTGCATTGATCAAGGCTGACAACCTGGATTCCGCCAGGTCGATCGCCAGGGCTAACCTGGCAGGCATCAAAGAAGTTGCCGACCGGGAAATTAAAGCACAGGGAAAAACATACCCGGTCCAGGTGGAGATGGACAGTTTCTCTTTCCCCACCAAGCATTACGGCCCTTTCATACTTCCCGCCGGTGATTACGAAGCGGTAAAAGTGACTATCGGCGCAGGAGGCGGGGCCAACTGGTGGTGCGTACTCTTCCCGCCCCTTTGTTTTGTGGACATGTCCAAGATGGCTGAAAGCCCACAACCCGTGCAGGCAGTATCAACAGACAGAAACCCGCCGCCGGAGAGCAAAGAAAGCAGCGGCAAGCCGCCGGAGCCGGAAGTTCTCCCAATAACCCCGCCCGGCACCGTGGAAACAGGTTTGGCCCGGGCTGAAAAAGAAGTGGTGACTGTTGAGTATCGCTTTAAAGTGCTAGATTTTGTCCGAAGTTTTTTTGCCTAAGGAAAGGGGACACACCTCTACCTTGAGCCTATCCCTACGGACGAGATATGTCCCCAATGTATTAGCCGGAAGTGCAAACTTCCGGCTTTTTTATTAGCCAAAATTGGCTTTTCAGGAACACTCCATGCAAAAAAACATAAGCTAAAGCATGAGAAATACTGGCATAAGAGGATGGTGTTACATGTTCTTAAGAGCGTCCCACCCGTTTTTCGGCAGGCAGCCTGTAAAAGCGGAAAGAAAAGAAGACAAAGAAAACCGCCAGTCCAGTGAGATTAAGGCTGAAGCCGCCGCAACGGAGGTCCAGGCGGAAGGAATTTTCCCGCAGGCCCGCCTCGCCCAGTCCTATGTCATCTGGCAAAAGTACGGCCCTATCTTCAATCCCGCTGAAGCACTGGAAAAGGGCACAATTTTCCCCGATCTTTACAGCCCTTACCCCTTTTAGGGAACGGGGACACACCTTCTTGAACAGTTTAAACTTGTTGCTTTTTTATGTATCTGTTAATTTTTATTCGATATTTTATTTGCAGTTAATACATGCGAAGGAATGTCCCCAATTAAATTAACGGAGGTGGATATTGGAATGGATGAAAGACTGGCTATGCTCAGGACAATACAGGAATTGGAATTTGTAGCGATTGAGCTGAATCTGTTCCTGGACACACACCCCCAGGATCAGGCGGCACTCAGGGACTTTTACGCTGTCAGGAACCAGTTGCTGGAAGCAGTCAGGCGTTATGAGGAAATCTACGGGCCCTTGACAGCCACCGGCTGCACGCCGCCGCACAACCAGTGGCTATGGATCCAGAGTCCCTGGCCCTGGGAAATCGAATACGAATAGGAAAGGACAAAGACTATGTGGATGTATGAAAAAAAACTGGAATATCCGGTGCGGGTGTTTAGAAATGACATAGGCATGGCCAAATTCCTGATGGCCCAGTACGGCGGGCCCGACAGTGAACTTTCCGCCGGAGTCCGCTACCTGACCCAGCGTTATACCATGCCCACCGATAAGGCTAAAGGGCTGCTTACCAGTTGATATGAAATGAGTAACCAACGGGGCTGTTCTTATCATAAAATACAGCATGAAAAAGGAACTTGCCCCGGAGCAGCTAAAGGTAGTTAAAGCAATCAGAGTAATGATAAATGTAGCCAAACGAATTTTAGAAGAAGAAAAGAAAAAGCCCCGGCAGTGATAATGACCGGTAACTTTATTCTATATTCCCAAAGGCTTTTTGTAGTGATGCAAGCTCACGAACCACAATAAGTACTACCTATATAGAGACTCCAGCCTCTCAATTAATGGAATATCTTTCTGAATCTATCATCAAAGCGTCTACTTCCTCAACTGCTCGCCGTGCTTCCTCTAATCCCACATGAGGCTTTAGCTCGTTGATTCGTCCGGCACGGATTTGAACTGTCTTTTCTCTGCCTTCTTCCAATGTCACATACAAGGCCGCAGCCAATATACCAGGAAGACTTGCTTTTGTCAGGCTGGAAAGGAATACTTCCAAGAAAGAAGGCCTGTACCGCCTTGACGTGGGCTACCTCCCCTCTATCAGTCCTGAAAAAGCGCTTGTTATATACCTCAGCCTGCTGCAGCAGAAAGGGTCAGCTTTGGCCGGCCACACCAACGAGCTCAAGGACGCGCTGGCCGGCACGCTGTTTAAATATAAGATGTTCATACTTTGCCTGATCCTTACTCAGAGGGTACATCGGCACAATCCGCTCGATTTTAATCATCTTGTCATGGTCCGGCAGGCACCAAAAAGGTACCAGTTCGGGACACATGCCACGCTTTTCCTCCTGGTTGGCCCTTTCAAACATCTCGCACCAGATGTCTTCATTAAAGCCTTTATAACCATATTTCTTTGCGATATTTTGCCGTATGGCAAGACACTTGTAGCGGTTGATCCGCCCCTCACGCTGCTCCAGATCAACCGGATTGGAAGGTCGTGCCGCCCGGGTTTGAGAAGTTATACACTAATCGCGTCGACCTCTCGCAATTTTTCGGGAGACTTAGCTGCAGCACGCAGCATGTTTTCATAGAGTACCGGCACCGGCATGTCGTAGCCATGCAGATTCCAGCCTTTTGCCGACGCTGCCTTTTGCTCGGCCTGCTCCAATGCGGCGAGCAGATAATCATCAGAAAGCAGAAAAGCGACGTAACGCAGAAAGGTGTTTTGGTCTTTGATGATACTCCTGTCACGGCTGCCGTAATCAATCCATCCTATTTGCAATGATTGTGTCATTTTTGTTCACCTTCTTAAATAAATTGGTTCCTGATATGCGACACGTAAAAATCCAGCTGCTCTGCTACTTTTTCCCTCAGTTCAGGGCTGTTGCCCAGCTTGACTTCTATAACCAAAAAGCCGAATTTCCGGGCTTCCACCTGCTTCAATGCCAGGAGGTCCATCCTCTTTAGTCTTAATTGTTCATCGGTCACCTGCCTGTCTATGATAATCAGGTCTTCCCTGTCCATATTGTCGGTAATGATCATCTGCTCGAAGGTTATTTCCTCACCGTTGTTGATGGCTTTTATTCTTGAGCAGAATTCGCCCAGGTGCTTTTTCTGAAACAGCGGGTGCAATTGATCGCTTTTCACCACGAATAACACGTAACCGCCTGCCAAATCTTTTTTGCTCATGTCTTAATGACCATATTCAAGGCACCTCATTATCCATATGTCGTCATCAGAAAACTCTAAGGCAGCAGAGAATTGGGAATACCTCTCTTTGACAGCTCTGCTGCGACATATAATTCGCCGGCATGCCCGCCGAGTTTTTTAATGCAGTGCTGCGGCAAACTGCCGAAATCGCCACTGATTTCCTCAATCGCCGAAACATTGCAGCAGGCTGACAACCTCCGCACCTGCCTCTTTGCCATTGATGAAACAGAATGGGATTTCTTTCAAAGGGTCGCCGCCAAAAAATACTTGCAGACCGGTAAAGTGTATATAGACTCCTACAGCACATCCCAGTGCCTGGGCCTGCTCCAATCCTTTTATTTCGAGGACAAGTTGTTTTTCGTAGTGCCGGATGAGATTAAAGCCGCATATAGGAAACTGGTAAAAACAGGTTTCCCGGAGGAAAAGCGATTCCGCGACCTGCTGAACAGTTATGCTATTGCAGCCGTCTCGCTTTATGGCGCCATCAGCCAGGACGATTTCGTCGCGTTATTTAACAGCCAAAACGACAGGCAAACCAGCATCGATGAGATGTTTCCCATTTTGCTGACTTATGTGTACATGGATGCGGGATATTGTTTCTGGGACGAATATATTGTTGACTCTGACTTTGAGGAGGATGATTTTCAGGGAGTACCCCGTCTGCTGGCAAAAAGAAAAGGCAAGCCCAGGTATACTCCGCCACGGGATGAGTTTTTAAAATATTCCGATTGGGATTATTACGAGATAACGCCGCAGCTTGCCGCTTTAAAGTCACACCTGTCAGAGTTGATCTCTGATCCCGAACCGGTCCTGGACATCCTCGATGAAATCCATGACATGTGCGCGGCCGGAGCAAGGATGCAGGAATACTTTGATCTGCTGGATTCAGCTGGCGTTGTGTTTGACAACAGGGAGCAGGCAGGCGTGACAATGCGTCTGATAGTTGATGTGCAAAACAACACCAGGCTTTGGAGCAATTATGGCCACACACCCAGCGAGCTTTCTGCCGCGGAGAAATCCAGCCTGCTGCCTTTTCCCTCCTCCCAGCCCAGGCGCGTCCGGAAAATCGGCAGAAACGAGCCATGTCCCTGCGGCAGCGGTAAGAAATATAAGAATTGCTGCGGGAGATAAATTGCACTGCGCTTAAATCACCAAATTCACTGACGATCTTATGATGAGCCTGGCCGTGCCTTTATGCATTGTAGCTTAAACTATCCTAAACCCAGCCACACTACCCCGGTCGGTTGGCTGGACCTCCAGCCTGGCGTCGATGCGTTCTTTTAATTCCGGCACATGGGAGATGATCCCCACCAGGCGGCCGCCTTTTTGCAGGTCGATCAGGGCCCGCATGGCAAAGTCCAGTGATTCGGGGTCAAGGGTGCCGAAGCCTTCGTCCACGAAAATGGTATCCAGGTGGATGCCGCCCGAGTAGGACTGGACCACGTCGGCCAGGCCGAGGGCCAGCGACAGGGAGGCCAGGAAGGTTTCTCCGCCGGAAAGTGTGGCCACGTTCCTGGCGGCGCCGGTATATGTATCGAAGACCTCCAGGTCCAAGCCGCCGGCGGCGTTTCTCCGGGCCAGTTCCGTGGTGCGCTGGAGGTGGTAGCGGCCGCGGCTCATTAATTTAAGTCGCCCGGTGGCGGCTATGGTGACGTCGTCCAGCAGCGCTCCAAGCACAAAGCGCTGGAAGGTCAGGCCATATTTGTTCCTGCCGTTGGCCACTTCGGAGAGGCGCCCGAACACCAGGTAGCGGTCCTCCAGGCCCTTCAATTGACCTTCGAGTTCCTGGAGCTTCTTCAGGCTCCTGTTTCCTTCCTTTACCTGTGACTGGAGCAAGCCTTCCTTTATCAGCAATTGATCATGCTCTTCTTTTATTTCAGCTTCTTCCTGGGCCAGTTTGTCCATGTCCGGCTCAACCAAGCCCTCTGCCGCTCCGGCGGCACGCGCCAGGCGGTCCCTGGCGGCATGGATGTTCTCGTCAAAATTTTTGATGTACCTTTCCATTACTTGAATCTCTTCCGGCGTTTTCCTGGCTTCCTGGTATTCTTTCAGACAGCCAAAGCCCGCTGACTCAAGGCGCTTCTGGAATGAACGTATTTCATCTTCCGCCAGCCTCACAGCCGTCTGCCAGTTTGTAAAAGCTTCTTTTTCAGCCGCTTCCGCCATGGCCAGCGCCTGCTTTGCTCCATCCGCTGTTTTTTTAGCCAGCTCATAGTTTGCCGTGAGCATGTCCCTCTTGTGCCTGGCTTCCAGCTGGGCTTTGCTCAAAGCTGCTGCGTCGCGCAGGTTTTCAGGAACGGATGACTCGCGTTCACGTAAAACAGCCCGGGCAGTTTCCAGTCCCGTATAAGCTTTCTGATATTCCTTTTTGCTGGTTTCTAACTGCTGACCGGCAGCCTCTTCCCGCTCCTTCAGTTTCTTAATCCCGTCCTCCAGCGCAGAAACAGTTTCTACTGACTGGCGGGCTTCCGACCAGAGCCCTCTGGCTTTGCCGACTTTAGCTTGCAAAACAGCTAAATCAATATCAGCGTTTTCGCCCAGTTCCTTTTCCAGGTCCTCTGTCCTGCTCCGGGCTGTTGATTTTACTGTCTTTATGTCACTGAATTCAACTCTGGCTTTGTTAAGGGCAGCCTCGAGGTCAACTACATACTTCTGGCGGGCTTTCAGGTCCGCCTCCGAGGGCAGGCTGGCTCCAGGCGCGGCAGGGTTCGGGTGGTCCAGTGAACCGCATACCGGACAGGGCTCACCCCTGGTTAAACCGCCGGCCAGGATGGCGGCTTGCCCCCTGTTCCATTGTTCCTGCAGGACGGCCAGTTCTTCCCTGGCCGCGGCATAACGGGTCTCGGCCTGCCGGAATTTGTTTTCTGCCAGGTTATATGATTTCCGGGCTGCAGCCAGATCCCCGCGGAATTTCTCCAGCGACTGCCTTTTAATGCTTACCTGTTCGGCTGCCCGGCAGGCTGCTTCCAGGGCTGCCGCCTGGTCTGCCGTGGTTTTCGCCTCTGTATATGCCGCTGATTTTTCTTCTATTGACTTGCGGACGGCGTCAAGGGAACCCTGCGCGCTTCTTTGTCCCGTTTCAGCTTCTTTTACTTTCTTTTCAGCATCGCTGACCGCCTGGCGCGCCCCGGCAAGGGCGGTAACTTTTTCAGTGAGGGCCTCCAGCCGGGCCACTTCTCGGCCGGCGGCCTCACGCTCCGGCCCCTTTTCCACCTCGGCCGCCAATTCTTTTGCCGCTGTTTCGCTTGCTGACTCCGCTTCATTTTTTACAAACTTTTTGTTTCCCAAATGAGTGGCTGCTGTATCGGCCTCCTGCTGCCTGGTCTTCAGGAGGTTTTCCGCGTCCGCGAGACCGGCAGCCCGGTTGGCCCTGGTTAATTCAGAACGTTTGGCCTCTATTTCCTCAGCATTCTGCTCCAGCTCTTTGACAGCTTTTTCAGCGCCCTCTTTCTCCTTCAGCTTTTCCAGGACCTGCCTGCCGGCTTCTAAGCGGTCCTGCGCTTCTTTCAGGGCTGCGCGGCATTTTTCAATGTTTTTTTGCACTTCTGCCTGCTGCTCAAGATTTGATCTATATTGCTGTTCCAGTTCATCCCGTGTCGCCGCTCCGGCATTTTGCAGCACCCATGCTTTTTGATTCGTCAGCTGCTCAATTTCAGCCTGGAGCCTTTTAGCCGACTCTTTTAAGGACTCTTCGATGCGGCGGTAAAATTCCGTCCGGAACAGGATCTCCATTATCGCCTGGCGCTCCTTTGAATCTGCCGTCAGCAGCCTGCGAAAATCGCCCTGGGGGAGCATTACCACCTGCCGGAACTGGCTGCTCTTAAAGCCGAGCAGCTTCTCCACGACCTCGGTGACCTTGCTCCACCCGCTGGCCAGGACGGCGCCTTCTTCAGCGTCCTCAGTGACGCCGGTCCTCTTCCACATGGTGGCGTTTGCCGGCATGCTGGTGGTTCCTTCCCCCCGCTTCTTGGGCCGCTCCTGCTCGGGGTAGCGCAGTATGCGAAAAGTATCAGCTCCTATGGCAAAGTCGAAAGTGATCTCAGTAGGTTCAGTTAAGTCCGCATGGCCGCTGCGCATCTGCTCGCCCTTGCGCTCCGCGCCGCTGGTGTCACCGTAAAGGGCAAAACAGACGGCGTCGAGAATGGTAGTTTTGCCTGAACCGGTGGGGCCGTGGATCAGGAAGAAAGATCTCTCGCCAAGCTCGGTAAAATCTATTACCTGCGTGCCGGCATAAGGGCCAAAGGCGCTGATTATAAGCTTAACCGGCTTCATGCCCGCACCTCCCTCTCCCGCCGGTAAAATTGTTCCAGGGTTTCAGCAAAAGCTTTATTCTGGTCACCGGAAAGCGGTGTACCGGTGACCTGTTCAAAAAATGAGGAGAAAAGCTCCGCTTCGCTCAGGCGGCGGTGGTCGGCGCCGGGCCCGCGCAGTTCCCCTCCCGCGGTTAAACAGGGTCGTTCGAGGTGGAGCACGTTGGGATACACCTCGCGCAGCTTGCCGATAGCATCCATGATGGGGCCGGTATCCCGCAAAGTGACCATAATGTAGTCGTCCCTGCTCTCCCCGTTTTTAGGCCCTGCCAGGATGTCTGTAAAGTACCCCTCCAGGCGGCGCACGTCCCGGCGGGGTGTAAGGGAAATTGTTTCAAACGCTGTCTTGCCGGCGCCGTCCATTTCCACCAGGGTCACTGATTTCCGGTGCGACGCCTCGGAAAACGAGTATTTTAGCAAAGAGCCGGCATAGCGGACATGCTCGCTTCCCACTTCCTGCGGCTGGTGCAGGTGCCCCAGGGCCGCGTAATTAAATGGTTGGAATAAGGAGGCGCTGACCGTCCCGCTGCCGCCGACAGTAAGAGGCCGCTCTGATTCACTTTCCTCGCCGCCGGCTGCAAAGGCATGGGCTAAAATTACCCTGCGGACACCCTCAGGAATGGGCGCGGATAAATGCTGAATCAAAGAAAGCATTGCCTGCTCGTGGTTGACCGCATCAGGCGCAAGCAGCCTTTCCCTTACCAACGGGGGCTCGACGTAGGGAGCCGGGCAAAAATAAACCGGGCCAAATGAATCATGAATAACGATTGGTTTTAGCCTGTCAGTCAACTGTCCAATAAGGTGCAGGCCCTGCATGGCCAATAAACGGGCGCCGAAGCCGAGCCTGTCCGGGCTGTCATGGTTGCCGGTGATTAATATTATGGGGACCTTGTAATTCATCAGGATGCGGGAAAGCACCTCGTCCAGGAGTTTGATTGCTTCAGTGGGCGGGACAGACCGGTCGTAAATATCGCCGGTAATTAATATCACATCCGGCCTGACCTCACCGGCGAGCTGAATAAATTGCTGCAGGACATGATCCTGGTCACCGGTAAGGTATATGCCGTGAAAAATCCTCCCTAAATGCCAGTCCGATGTATGCAGAATTCTCATTTTTAACCCCCTATGGAAAATTATTTGCCTGGTTCTAAAGGAAATATATCATTTGCGCCTGATCACACTTTGTCAGTTATTAAATTTTTGTAAAATAAATTTTCTGCGCAATTCCATATTTCGAGAATTCCCCGGTTAATCCTTCAATGTTTGACTGTAAATAGATCATCCTACACTTACTTACAATTGATATATTGCAAAACTATAAAGGGGGTTGGCCCTTTTAAAATTAGATAAATATTAAGCAAAGCGGGACGTTAAAGAATATATCTATAATAAAAGAAATACAGGCATAAAGCATGTGTATTGAAAGGTAAAATGTATTAATTGGGAGATCAAAATGTTAGCAGCTTGCTACATCCGCGTCAGCACCGACGAACAGGCAGAGCAGGGCATCTCCATCCCCGCCCAGAAATCCCGCCTGTTGTCCTACTGCCAGGCCCGCGGCTGGGAAGTATACGGCTTCTATGTTGACGACGGTTACAGCGGCAAGGACCTGGACCGGCCGGCCATGCAGCGGCTCATCGAAGACGCCGCCGCGAAGAAATTCAACACCGCCCTGGTGCTTAAGCTTGACCGCTTGTCCCGCCGGCAAAAGGACGTGCTCTACCTGCTGGAGGAAATCTTCGAGCCCGGCGGCGTGGGGTTTAAGTCGGTCACCGAAAGCTTTGACACCACCACCCCCTTCGGCAAGGCCGCCCTGGGCATGATGGCCGTCTTCGCCCAGCTGGAGCGTGAAACCATCGTGGAGCGGGTGCGCATGGCGAAAAACGAGAGCGCCCGGCAGGGGCGCTTTATGGGCGGCCCGGCGCCGTTCGGGTACCGCTACAACTTCGGGGCAAAAAAACTGGAGATCGACGAAATCCAGGCGCAGGAGATCAGGTGGATTTACGATCGCTACCTGTCGGGGAAACTTGGCTATGGCTATATCGCCGGAGAGCTGGAGCGCAAGGGCGTGCCCGGCCCAACGGACGAAAGATGGAATAAGACAAGCGTGCGCAAAATCCTGACCAACCCTGCTTACGCCGGCCTGGTTAATCATAAAGGAAGTGTGTATCAGGGAAAACACGAGGCGATAATAAGCCCTGAGAAGTGGCGTGAGGTGCAGGTTTTAATTAAAAGCAAAGGGGCTGTCCGCGCAGCCGCGGGGGTACACACCGGGCTTCTGTCGGGGATTATCTGGTGCGGCGAGTGCGGCGCCAGGATGAGGGTTAAAAACGTCTGGCAGAACTACCCCCGGCTTAGCCCTAAAAAAGTTACCAAATATTATGTCTGCTACAGCCAGGACAAGACCGGCAGCAGCCATATGGTCCGCGACCCGGACTGCAGGTGCGGTTACAAGCATGCTGACGAAATTGAGAATGAGGTTATTCAACAACTATACATTTACAGTTATGACAAGGTCCTGCTCCGCCAGGCCGTTAATGAATCTCTGGCCGCGGCCGGCGATAAACGGTCCTTCATCCGTGGGATTAACCAGGCCAGGAAAGACTTCAACTCGGTTGAAAAGAAACTTGAAAAATGGTGTGACGCCTTTGAAAAAGGGGCGCTCGAACCGGATGAGCTGGTGGAAAGGGTAAAAGAATTAAAAGAGCGAAAGGCATATCTTCATAACCATATTATTGAGATGGAGAACCGGCTCAAGGAAGAAAACGAGCGTAAGATAAACACGGAAGAATTATTGGAAATTTTGCAGAACTTCACCCGCATCTGGGAAAACGCCACCGCAGACGAGCGCCGGGAGATTGTCATCAATACAATTAAGGAAGTTAGAATCTATACAGATAACCGGATCGAAGTAGAGTTTAACCTGTAATTTTACAGGTTGAACTTTTTTACGCAGCTGTTGGATAACCCACTCCCTGTTAAGCTGGTAATTGATATTTCAAATATAGATTCTTTAGACGCAAGCACCATGTATTATAATGTATTATAATGTTACATTATTTGGAATAATATTATCATGCCATTGCTAAAATAAATGAATACAAGGGCAAGCAAAACTTGTTAAAAGGTACTTCTCATATCAACTGGTAAACAACGCCAAAGGGCTGCTTACTGACATCGGTACTGAGGAACTGGCCCACTGGGAAATCATCGCCACTATGATCTACAAGCTGGTTAAAGGTGTGCCCGCCCAGCAGCTCAGGGAAGCCGGCCTGGGAGCGCATTTCGCCGAGCACGACCGGGCGGTTTACCCGGCTGACGCCGCCGGTGTGCCATGGACCGCCGCTTACATTCAGGCCACCGGCGACCCCATTGCCGACCTGCACGAGGATCTGGCCGCCGAACAAAAAGCCAGGGCCACTTATGAGCGGTTAATCCAACTCACCGACGACCCCGGCATCAAAGACACCCTGCGTTTTTTAAGAGAGCGGGAAGTGGTCCACTTCCAGCGTTTCGGGGAAGCCCTCAACGACATTCAGGCACTGATGAACGCCAAAACAATGTATTAAAGGGTAAAAGCCGCCGGCACTGAGTCCGGCGGCTTCGCAGATAAAGAGAAAGTAATTCCATTTTTATTTTAATCATCAATATTTTTTAGCATGGTATAAAGGCTTTGACGTGAGATGCCAAGGTACTCGGCCGTTTTCACTTTATTACCATGATGCATTGCCAGCGCTTTTTTAATAATACTTTTGCAGTAATCTTCAAAAGGCAGGTGTTCTGCCGGAAGTACAAACTCAGTCAAATTAATTAGCCTATCATTTTTATTCACACCATTTTCCTGAGTCTTGCTTATAATATCCAGTATTTCGAGATGGTGAGGTCTTAGCTCGGTATCATCGTGCATGGAGACCGCCCATTCTATTACATTACGCAATTCGCGCACATTGCCCGGCCATTGATGAACTGCCAACATATTGGCCACAGCATCGCTGATGTTCTTGAAACGCTTCTTTTTTTGGCGGGCAAAATCATTCAGGAACATATGCGCCAGCGGCAAGATATCCTGAGAGCGTTGACGAAGAGGCGGAATAACAATGTGCCCGACTTTTAACCGGAAATATAAATCTTTCCGGAAATGCCCATCCTCTACTTTCTTGGCCAGATTGACGTTGGTTGCACAGATAAAACGCACATCAACTTTAATCTTTTTTAAACCACCAACCCGGTAGAATTCCTTATCCTGAATCACCCGTAAAAGTTTACCCTGCAGTTCCAGGGGAAGTTCCTCCAGCTCATCTAAAAAAATCGTACCGCCTGTCGCTGTATCAAGCTTTCCCTTTTGTCCCTTGCCCAGACCGCCCGTGAAAGCTCCCGGATCATAGCCGAACAACTCGCTTTCAAAAAGATTGGGGTTGAAAGTAGCGCAGTTTATATCTATAAATGGGCCGACATCGCCTTTCATGCCGGCGCCGAAATGTACCAATCTGGCTATCACTTCTTTACCTGTTCCGGTTTCTCCTTCGATTAAAACCGGCAGGGCCCGGTCGGCATGGTACTTGGCAGCGAGTTCAACAATTTTTTTCATTTCGTCAGAGAATATACCGATATTGCCAAGGCCTTCTGACTTGGCCACAAGCCTTCTTAACCTGTTTAACTCCTGCTGCGTTTCTTGGGTGGCAGCGGTTACAGCCTCGTCAAAATATTCCTTGAGCAGCTTATTATCCCGCCGCAAGGCCTGGTGTTCGGCGATTCTCTCGGTGATTGACGCGAGTTCTTCAGCGTTCACCGGTTTCAATAAATAATCATAGGCGCCTTCCCTTAATGCTTCAATAGATGAAGCCATATCGCCATACCCGGTGTACAAAACAACATCTGTCAGCCAACCGTTGGGCAGTGATTGAATTGCCTTTAACAATTCAAGGCCTGACATTCCGGGCATTTTAATATCCGATAAAACCATGGGATAATCACTCTGGGTATAAGCAGCCAGCGCATCCCTGGCATTGTTGAATTCAACAACATCATGCCCCAACTGCCGCAGGAACCTGCCTACAGACATTCTGCTGTTGGCATCATCATCAACAAGTAAAATATTCACCCGCTGTCTCCCCAGTTCTAAACAATTTGCATATCAAGCACCGGGAATTCCAGCCGGAAAGTGGTTCCGTGCAGCCCGTCGCTTAATATTTTAATTTTTCCGTTGCAGGATGTTACAATGGAATTGGCGATGGACAGGCCGAATCCCATATTTTCCTCCGATACTTTGGTCGTAAAGAATGGGTCGAAGATCTTTTTACTGATTTCAGGCTTTACACCCGGGCCATTATCACTAATTTCTAGAACAACATTGTTATCATATTCAGTCATGATAATTATTTTTTTGTGGTCATTAACAACCATGTCCATGGCCTGCATGGCATTGACCAGCAAATTTATCACAGCCTCCTCCAGGCCGGTAAGTGTTCCCAAAACAAGCGGCAGATCTTTTTGTAAAGACAGGCTGACATCTATCCCATGGGCGGCAAGCTGACTGCCGACAAACTCCAGAGCCTGTTCCACAACTTTATTTAAATCGCAGGGCCCCAGGTCCAGACTCTCTTTGCTGTGGGACAGCGCACGCATATGCTTTATGATCCGGTCAATACGGTCAGCCTGTGAAGAGATATCCGCTACTTCCTCCATGATGTCCTCTAACGGGCGCTTTTTCTTATGCTTGTACCAGTAGAGTATACCGGTAGCCGCGACCTTGATGGAATTCAGCGGCTGGTTGATTTCGTGGGCGACGCCCGCCGCCATGACACCCAGTGAGGCCAGTTTTTCTGAGCGGGCCACCGCTTCTTTAGCTTCCAGCATGGCGACTTCCGCTTTTTTTCGTTCGGTGATGTCCCGCGATATGCCGCAAAGACCCACTACCTTGCCATCTTTGTCCCGCAGGGGGACTTTGATATACTCAAAATTATGCAAGACGCCTCTCATATTTATTTCTATCTCCTCAGAGACAACCTCACCGGATAATACTCTCTGGTCCACTTCCGCAGCATGATTTGCCACTTCGGCATCATACAAATCCCTGTCACTTCCGCCTATAATAGAATCAAGTTCTTTTCCAACGAATTTGGCCAGGACCGGGTTGGCAAATAAATATGTTAAATTAGAACTCTTTACATAAATTAGGTCTTTTGCGCTTTGTAATATGGTTCTTACCAGTTCAGTAGATTCGTAAAGGGCCTCCTCGGCCCGCTTTCTCTCAGATATTTCTTGTTTCAGAGCGGTAACCAGCATGGCGTTATCTATCGCAACTGAAGCCAGGGAGGCAAACCTGCTCAGCAACAACACCTCGTCTTTGCTGAAAACCCGGTCGTCTTCATCCGAAGAGATGGTAATCACCCCTGTTACCTGGTTGTTTGATTTCAAGGGTATACCCATTGCCGCCCGCAAGTTTCTGAAGAAATTGTCAGATAAACTTTCCGGCCAAAGGCTGTAATTTTCCAGAACTACCGGTTGCCCCGTCCGCCAGACCTTTCCGCCAAAACCTTCATCGATACGAACCTGGAACATTTTGGCCTTTTCGTATCTGCCTATCCCAATCTTCATTTCCATCGCATTCTTTTCTTCGTTCAGGAGATAAATGTATCCATCCTTGGCTCTCGCCAGTTTTACGGCGCGTTTAACTATGGCTTCTAAAAGGTCCATATAATCCAGGCGGTTCATAATATCCAGCGACGTTTCATGCAAAGAAGATAATATCGCGTCCAGGTGGCGGACTTCAGATTCCGCTTCCTTCTGTCTGGTGAGATCTGTAATCAAGGCTATAATTGATTTGGGGTTTTCCAAGCCTGTACTCGAAGCATAAATATTACACCAAAAAAACCCGCCACTTTTGCGTACAACCCGTGTTTCGATACTGAACTGATTTACCCTGCCCTGAAGTATTTCTTCCAGGTATTTTTTGTTTAACCGGGCATCAGCGGAGTGAATAACATTAAGATAATTGATTTCGGGGGGGAGTGGCTCCTCATCATAACCGGTCATTCGCTTAAACGATCGGTTTGTCTCTTTTATACGACCACTGTCATCCATAATTATTACACCAAGATATAAACTATTAAAGACGGCGTGAAAGAACTGTTGATCTTTGAGTAACTGTTCATACTTTCCTGTTCCGGCTTCAGACAGTAACGAGACAGGACATCCGCACATCGAACAAAAGCGCACATTTTCCTGTAGTGGTTCACCGCATTGCTTACAATCATGGACCGTGTTACTCAGGCGGATCACCCCTTTGATATTTTATGACATTGTTCTACATAACACTATTAATTCCTTTGTTTTTATCTAATAGTTATAAAACAACAATAACCTAGAATAACCTCTGAATAGTTAAGATCCAGCTACTGCACTTCTGGCCTTCTGCTGAATATCACCTAAAAGTGTATGCAACTGTTTACTTTTTAAATATACGGCTTTAATCTTTTCCCTTTGTTCTTCATCAAGATCCTGGTTGAAAAGATTTTCCATAAGATCCAGTATTTCTTTCACTTTAGTACACATTTCATTGCTGAAATTATTAAAAAAATCTAATACTTCTCCATTGGTGTGTCTAAGCCTGCTAATTTCGTTGCCGAGCAGCCTGTTTACCTCTTGCAGCTCGTATAACTTTTGATCTGTTGTTGACTTTTCCCATTCCATACAGCAACCGATTTCAAATTGGTCAAAGTAAAGATTTATTTTTTTAAGCACGCTTTCTTTTCTTGCAGGCTCCAGGTGGGAATTCCCTATTTCCGCCAGGAAAGCCTTCCGGTAATTCTTTGCCATTCCCAGATACATGGAAAGAGGCACACCGCGGGAACGGTGATACCTGGCCTCTTTAATACCAAAGGCTGTAATTTCATCACTTTCATAATTGCTATCCACATACAAAGTATCTGTTTCATTTCTTAAACATAGCTTAACAATACCTTTGGTTATCTCTCTTACTGAGAGTAACCAGTCCTTAATATTGGCCGAAGTATAACGGGTATATCCGCCTTGCTCGGCCTTATCAATTATGAGTTTTGTTATTTCCGATTCGCTTTCCTCAAAAAGCTTTTTTATTTCCTTCACGTTAGGCAGCCTCCGTTGACCACAAGAAATTTCTCTATAGATTTTAATATACCACAAAGGTCAAAATATAAAAAACCTCTTAGCGTGGAACTCCGGTGCGCTGCCCGCTTTTACAGAGCACATTAGCTACTCACCCCGGTTCTGAGAATAATTCCTCAGCGGAGCTTACACCTGTTACTTTCTTTCAGCTATTTAAACAACAAGACTAACCAATTCTCGCAAATTTGTTGACAGCTAAACCAAAGGCACGGGATACGGTTTTTCAACCTATAACCCATGCCCTTCTCTCTGAGGTTTTTACGTCATAAGCCTTCTTGATAGAGCAAATTCCCTAAAAACCTAACCATACCTGAAATTAATTCCAAACCCGCCCCTGGGATACTGCCAGCTGATCGCCCCCTCCTTCGGGCAAATAATCCTGCAGGTGCCGCATTCCAGGCAGCCCGCGTAGTCAAAGGACAGCTCACCGTCCTCCTTCAGCGTGTACA
>NZ_QFFZ01000004.1 GCF_004369225.1 Pelotomaculum propionicicum | reverse complement strand
TGGTGCGGGCGCCGATGATGCCTGTGACCCGGTTGCCGGCTTCTTTTAAGGCTCTGGCGATAGGATGCACGGGGGCGACTCCCACGCCGCCGCCGACGCAGGCGACGCGGCCGTAATTCTCGATGTGCGAGGGCAGGCCCAGGGGGCCTACAAAATCTTTAATGCAGTCGCCTTCGCCCAGTGTGCCCAGCTGTTTGGTGGTTTTGCCGACTTCCTGGAAGACGCAGGTGATGGTCCCTTTCTCGCTGTCGAAATCGGCGATGGTCAGGGGAATCCGCTCGCCTGACTCGTTCAGGCGCAGGATTACAAACTGCCCTGCCCTGGCTTTTTTGGCCACCAGCGGCGCCTCTATTTCAAACAGGTTCAGGGTGGGGGCCAGGACTTCTTTCCTAACAATAGTGTATTTCATGGTTATCACCCTTCTTACCCCAGCATTCTTTCCCTAACCGCGGCCACAGCCATTTCCTTAAGCCGTTCGGCCTTCTCAGCTATTTGTGTCCTTTCATCACGCATCTTGGCTGCGAATTCCAGGTCATTGATCAAAGGCAGGTTAATATCAACATTGAGCAAAACAGCCTGCAAAGCCGCCTCACAAATGTAAGCCGCCACCCCGGCGTCACTGACAGCCATCTTGTTGCCAATGCGTGAGATTTTTTCCGTTATCACCAGTGCCTCAAGCAGTGTTTTGGCAATATCCAGGGGCACGCCGGCAGCCGCTTTGACAGCCTTCTGCACAGCCTCCTCGCGCCTTGCCTTTTCCTCATCACTGCTTTTAGGCATTCTGTAGGCGTCCATGAACCTGCCGAAGGCGTCAATATCAGCGGCCGTCAATTTCTCCAGGCCGGCCATGAGCAAATAAGCCCTGCCGGTGATATCCCTTACCTCAGCCTCCACCCCGGCATACTTGGGCTTGCCCATGGTCAGGCTGCCCACCATGGCAGCCATGGCCACACCCAGCGCCCCTGCCAGGGCGGACACGCTGCCTCCCCCCGGCGTGGGGGCGTCGGAAGCTGAAACAGCCAGTATTTTTCTGAATGAGCAGTCAAATAAATCGCTCACGGGCTTCTCTCCTTTACTAATTTATAGTGACTTACCCTGCAGCTCTATTGCCTTTAATAAGTTTTTCTGAATCATCACCGTGGTAAGGCTGCCCACGCCGCCGGGCACGGGGGAGATCAACCCTGCCACTTCTTTGGCCCGCTCAAAGTCCACATCACCGCAGATGCCGCCTGCGGCTTCGTTGATGCCGGCGTCCACCACAACAGCCCCGGGCTTGATCATGTCAGCGGTTATCATATTGGGTCGGCCCACCGCCACCACCAGTATATCGGCCCGCCTGGTCTGCGCCGCCAGATCCACTGTCTTAGTGTGACAAACGGTTACAGTGGCGTTCTGATTAAGCATCATTAAGATCAGCGGCTTGCCTACCGTTTCGCCGCGCCCTACCAGCACCGCGTGTTTTCCCTTGATCTCCACGCCGCTGCGCAGCAGCAGCTCAATACAGCTCTGGGGCGTGGCGGGGGAAAGCCCGCCCGCGCCGCTGAACAGGCAGCCCCGGTTAAACGGGTGCGCTCCGTCCACATCTTTTACCGGCAGCACGGCCTCGAGCATTCTTTTCTTGTCCAGCTGCTTCGGCAGGGGCAGCTCGATCATAATGCCGTGGATACTTTCATCCCTGTTCAGCCTGCCGACCAGATCCAGCATCTCACTGTCGGTCACTGAGCCGGGCAGTACATAAAGGCTAAACTCTATACCAACTTTCTGGCATGACTTCTCTTTAGACCTGGCGTATACCACCGACGCGGGGTCGTCGCCGGCCAGGAGCACTGCCAGTTTGGGATTTACTCCTTTCTTTTTAAGCGCGGCTACTTCGGCCACAACCTCTTCTCTGATGGAGGCGGCCACTTTTTTTCCGTCAAGGATTTGTGCAGACATTAAAGTTGTCTCCTCTCTAACTATCTGGTCATATATCCAGTATCGAATCATAATTTGCTTTAGTCTATGCTTTCTGCCCGCCGCTGTAAACCGGGGCGGGGCAGCAGTCCCGCCCTTTCGGCGATCTCAGGCACGGCCTCTTCCCAGGCGATGGCCATGATGTGGACGCCGTGTACTCCCCTGACCTTTTCTTTGATGTGTCTGATCTGTTCAATGCAGACCTTGATTCCTTCTTTCGGGTCTGCCGCGTTTTTCAGCCTTTCCACCAGGGTGTCGGGCACGATCATCCCCGACACGCCGGTCTGCAGGTACCTGGCGGCGCGCCAGCTTTTCAGCGGGGTTACCCCGGCCAGGATATGCGCCCTCTGGTCCAGTCCTCTTGCCCGCACCATTTCCATAAAGCGCTCAAACCGCTCCATGTCAAATACGCACTGGGTCTGGATAAACTGGGCTCCGGCCTCGATTTTCTTCTCCAGGCGGTCCACCCTGTACTCGAAGGGGTCGGCGAAGGGGTTAGCCACCGCGCCGATAAAAAATCTCGGCTCGTGTTCTTTAATCTCTTCTCCGCAGAAGAACTTGCTCTCGTCGCGCATCCTGCGCATGAGGCTGATCAACTGGACTGAGTCAAGATCGTAAACGTTTTTGGCGCTGGGGTGGTTGCCGAATTTCTGGTGGTCGCCGGACAGGCAGAGCAGGTTGCGCATACCCAGGCTGTACGCGCCTAAAAGGTCGGCCTGGATGGCGATGCGGTTCCTGTCCCGGCAGGTCATCTGGACGATCGGCTCGACGCCGCAGCCGAGGATGTGCGCGCCGGCGGCGATGCTGGAAAGCCGCACGATGGCGGTCTGGCAGTCGGTTATGTTGGCGGCGTCGACACAGCTTTGCAGCATTTGGGCATGGCGAATAACGCCCTGAGCTGAGGCGTGCTTGGGCGGCCCTATCTCGGCGGTGACGGCGAAATGGCCTTCTGCGAGCGCCTGGTGAAGTTTACTCAGATATTTCATCGGCGATCAAATCCTCTCTTATCAGCCTGCGGGGGCCGCCGTCCCTGGCTTTGGACCAGTCTTTGGGGGGCTGGACGGCGGTTAGCTCGGACAGCCTGCCCAGGGCTTTCATGCGGTCATAGATCAGCTGCCAGGCGCAGTCTATGTCCTGGCCGAGCTCGCACTTGCCGTGCTGGGAGCCGCCGCAGGGGCCGTTTAGTATGCTTTTGGAGCAGCGCACCACGGGGCAGATGCCGCCTGTCTTATGGAGTATGCAGTCGCCGCAAAGGCCGCACCTCTCTTCCCACACGCCGGTCTCTTTGCTCCCGCCGGCGAATTTGGTATCGAGGGCGGGCACCACCCATTTATCCTGGTACCTTTCGGCCAGGCACTGCACTCCCACGCCGCAGGCCAGGGAAATTACGGCGTCAACGTCTTTAACCAGTTCGTCCAGGGGCGCTAGAAACTCCGGCTCGCACTGCCTGGTGGCCACATAGGTCACGGTCTCAAGTGGCTTGCCGGAGCGCTTCCTGATCAGCCGCAGGGCGCGGGCGGCTATTTCTGTTTCTTTTTCGCCGCCGGCCAGGCATACTGTGACGCAGCCGCCGCAGCCGGCCAGCAGCACTTTATGGCAGCCTTCGACCATACCGGCTATTTCTCTGATATCTTTTTGTTGTGCTTTGATCAAAGCGGTCGTCTCCTTCTAGGGGTTTTGTTATATGTTTCATCCGGCTAATCTATTTACTCCTGGCTTACTGTTAGTTAGCTGACCGGCCAGCCTTCATCCAACTTGCGCAGGGAAAGTCTATCCCCGGGTATGCCGGCGGCTTCGAGCAGGTTTTTGGCGCGGGCGATCACACCTTTGAGATACTTGCCGCTACCCGCGTGGTGGCGGCTGTCTTTTTGGCCCTGCGCCACCACCACCCGCGCGGCGCCGTTTTCAAACGCGCTCAGGATCCATTCCAGCCGCAGGGCGCCGGCCGCGGGCAGGGTTATGACGGCGGCGTCTTTAAGGGCTGGTATCATCTGGGGGCCTGCCGCGGCTAAAAGCTCCCGGCAGGCTGCCTGCTCGGTAAACAGGACCAGCCTGGTTTCTTCTGTAACGGCGCGAAGTGTGTCTTCTATGGCGCTCAGGTTCAGGTTTGCCACCGAGATGGCGCCCGCGGGGCAAAAGGCGGCGCAAACGCCGCAGGCCTGGCACCCCTCGGGCGGCATAGCAGCCGGGCCGCCGACAACGGGCGCCTGGTAGGGGCAGACTCTCAGGCAGGTCAGGCAGGCGGCGCACTTTTCACTTTCTACCCGCGCGCCCAGCCCGCAGCTGAGACAGCGTAATGCTTCACACAGGGCTGCTTTTTGGTCGAAGCCAAGCTCGAAGGGCTCAAAATTGTTTTTTCTGCTGCCGGGGGCGAGCACGGGCATGGCCTGGCGTTTTTGTTTGGGAATCAGCTCTCTCACTTTTCCGGGTAGGGGGCCGATTACTTCTGTTTCTTTGGGGCCGGCAGCAGGCGCGCCGTTTAAGAAGCTGTTTACCAGCTGTGCCGCCCGGTGGCCTGAGGCTACGGCGGCAATGGCGGGGCCTGGCCCGGTGACGACTTCGCCGCAGGTAAAGACGCCGGGCAGGCTTGTGGTAAGGGTGTTTTTATCTGTCTGGACAGAGCCCCTGGGGTCAACCGCCAGGCCGCTCTGGTTTAAAAAGCTGTTGTCTGGGACCTGGCCGACGGCCTGGATTACTGTGTCGCACGGTACTGATAAAAACTCGCCGGGCTCGAAGGTGGGATTAAACTTGCCGCCGGGGTCAAATACTGATTTTACTTTTTGTGCTTTAACGCCGACGATTTTGCCGTCTTTGGTCAGTATCTCAACCGGCCCGTAGCCGTTGATCAGGATTACGCCCTCGTCGAGGGCCTCTTCTATCTCCCACGCGTGGGCGGGCATCTGTTCGCGCAACTCGAGGCAGATGGTATTGACCTGGGCGGCCCCGAGGCGGACGGCTGTCCTGGCCACGTCCATGGCCACATCGCCGCCGCCGATTACCAGCACGCGCTCGCCGGTGGCCTGGCTCTCCCCTGTGTTGGCTCTATGCAAAAAGGGCAGGGCCATAAGCACGCCGGGGTGATCCGCGCCGGGCAGGGGCAGGCTTTTGCTCCTGGCCAGCCCGACGCTTATGATCAGGGCGTCGTACTCTTCTCTGAGCCGGGCGATGGTTATGTCTTTGCCGACTTCGACACCGGTGCGGGCTTCCACGCCGGCGGCGAGTATTCTATCTGTATCTCTTTTGAGCATCTCTCTGGGCAGGCGGTAGGTGGGCAGTGAGGTCAGAAAGTGCCCGCCCAGGCCGCTGTTTTTTTCGTAAACCACAACGCTGTGGCCCTGCCTGGCCAGGTCGTAGGCGGCGGTCAGCCCGCCGGGGCCTGCCCCGACCACGGCTACTTTTTTGCCTGTTTTTTTGGCTGGCGCGTCACACGGGCTGTCTATGACGCCGGCTGCTTCTATGGCAAACCTTTTGAGGCCGCGTATGGACAGGGCGCTGTCTACCTGACCTCTCCGGCAGTTATCTTCGCAGGGGTGGGGGCACACCCAGGCGCACACTGAGGGAAAGGGATTGCTGGCGCTGATCAGGCGGCTGGCCGCGGCATAGTCCTGTCTGGCGATGGCGGCCAGGTAGCCCCGCACGTCTGTGTTGACCGGGCAGGCGCCGGAGCATGGCGGCATATGTTCTGTCATCTGGTGATTACCTCCAATAACTGTCTTTAGCGCTTAGAAAAGGCCGAGTACTTTGCCGGTGTCTGTGTCTACGTCTATCCTCCGGTAAGCCGGGTCGGAGCCGGTGCCGGGCATCAGGCTGATGGAGCCGGTCACCGGGCACAGGAATTTGGCGCCGGCAAAGACGAGCACGTCGCGCACGGGCAGGGTCCAGCCCTTGGGCACTCCTTTTAGGGTGGGGTCGTGGGTTAGGCTCAGGTGAGTTTTGACCATCATGGTGGCAAAGCCGGCGTAGGCTGGGTCTGCCTCAAACTGTTTGGCTTTGGCCTCGGCCTCCGGTGTCCAGGATACTCCGGCGGCGCCGTAAACTTCCCTTGCGATGGTTTCGACTCTCTGCCGCAACGGCATTTCAAGTGGATACAGGTATTTGAAATCTACCTTCTCGTTGCAGGCGTCGATAACGGCGTCGGCCAGCTCAAGGGCGCCCTCTCCTCCTTTCAGCCAGTGCTCGGACAGGGCGCAGCGGGCTCCGGCCTGCTCGGCGCAGCGGCGCACCAGGGCGATTTCTTCTTTGGTGTCGGTGTGGAAGGCGTTGATGCACACTACCGGCTTGATCCCGGATTTCTTGACGGTGGCGATATGGTGCTGCAGGTTGGCGACGCCTTTTTCGAGCAGCCCTATGTTTTCTTTGGCGTACTCTGCAGGCAGGGGCCGGCCGGGCGCCACTTTAGGGCCGCCGCCGTGCATCTTAAGGGCTCTGATGGTGGCTGTTATGACAGAGACGTTGGGTACCAGGCCGCTGAAGCGGCACTTTACGTTCCAGAACTTTTCAAACCCGATATCGGCGGCAAAGCCGCTTTCGGTCACGTTGTAATCGAACATCTTGAGGGCGATGCGGTCAGCTATGATGGAGGACTGGCCGATAGCGATGTTGGCGAAGGGGCCGGCGTGCACTAACACGGGCTGGTATTCGACGGTGCTCATCAGGGTCGGGTTGATGGCGTTGCGCATAAAGGCGGTCATGGCGCCGGCGACTTCAAGGTCTGAGGTGGTTACCGGGTTTCCTTTCTTGTCGTAGGCGACGATGATCTTGCCTATTCTGTCTCTAAGGTCTTTTAAATCTGTGGCCACGGCGAGTATGGCCATTAGCTCCGAGCTGACGGCGATGCCGAATTTTGACTCCATCATGTAACCGTCCATTTTGCCGCCGATGCCCATGATGATCTTGCGCAGGCCCTGGGCGCAAAAGTCGATAATCCAGCCCATCTGCACGTTGGTGGGGTCGATGTCGAGACGTCTTAAGTTGCGCTTGGCGAGCTCGGCGTCGTCGTAGTTCCTCTCGTGCTGCATGCGGGCGTTTAAGGCGACCATGCCCAAGTTGTGGGCGTTCATGATGTCGTTGATGTCGCCGGTCAGCCCGAGTGAGAACTCAGTCATGGGAATGGCGAGGGCGTTGCCGCCGCCGGCGGCGGTGCCTTTGATATTCATGGTGGGGCCGCCCGAGGGCTGGCGGATGGCGGCGCCGGCGTTCAGGCCGCGCTTGCCCAGCCCCTCGACGAGGCCGATGGTGGTGGTGGTTTTGCCTTCTCCCAGCGGGGTGGGAGTGATGGCTGTCACGTTGATGTATTTGCCGTCGGGCTTGTTTTTCAGACGGTCAATGATTTTCATGAAATCCAGCTTGCTGATCCTGCCGTAGGGGATGACTTCGTCTTTTTCTAAGCCAAGCTTCTCCCGCCACTGCTCCGGCATAGGCATGTTCGCTTCCGCCGCCTCGGCTATTTGGTAGTCTTTTAGTTTGGTTGCGTCGTAGGCCATGATTTACACCCTTCCTTAACTGAAGTAATCCAAATTCCTTTGTGATCTGATGCTATGTTGAATATACGTCTAGTTGTCTATACTGCACAATTTAAAAAATTTTATTTGGCGCAAAGTTTAAAATTGTTCTTTATTTTGTCTGTAATACTTGATATAGCGCAAGGCATATTTATCCCGTCCCAGGATTAGATCGGTGGACAAGACGCATTTACGGGCCTTGGCGACATTTACCACAGGGCATGTCACACCCGCGGCCATGGCTATGCTTAAAAAAGCGTCATTGACCGCTTCACGGCCGGGCAGGCTAAAAGAAATATTGCTTGCTCCCAGGGTCATATTGACTCCGTAATTCTCTTTAACACGTTTGATGGTTTCCAGGGTTACCAGTCCGGCATGGTAGTCCACTCCCACGGACAGAGCCAGACAATCAATTACAATATCTTCTATTGGTATGCCCGTCTTAACACATCGCTCGACGATCCTGTCAACTAATTTGATCCGGTCGTCAGCGTTATTGGGAATGCCGTTTTGGTCCAACGGCAGGGCAATTACTGCCGCGCCGTATTCCTTTACCAGGGGCAGGACCGTCTGAAGCGACTGCTCTTCTCCTTTTACTGAGTTAATGAGGGGCTTGCCCTTGTAAACTTTAAGCGCCGCTTCAATGGCATGCGGGTTGCCGCTGTCGATACACAGTGGGACATCAACCTCATCCATTACAATTTTCACAACTTCCGGCAGCACAGCAATCTCATCAACACCGCCCGCGCCCACATTTACATCAAGCACGTCAGCGCCCGCGTCAACCTGCTCTCTTGCCTCCCGGCGCACAATTTCATCATATTCGCCTTTCTGAAGAGCTTCCGCCAACTTTTTTTTACCTGTGGGATTGATCCGCTCGCCGATAAGGGTAGTCTGCTTGTCAGAGCTGATCATCAACTCCCTGGCGGCGCTTGCAAGTCTGGTTTCCATTTATTTGTCCTCCGTTTTCAGACATTAACCGGAGACCAACCGGACGAAACCGCCGGTTGGTCTCCGTATTTATTTAAAAGTTAGTTCTGCCCGTATATTTGTTTGCAGAAACTGACGCCTGTAGCGGCGTCTTTCGCTAGAAAGTCAGCCCCGGCGAACTGGCGGACCTCTTCATTACAAGGCGCGCCCCCGATCATCACCTTAACCTTGTCGCGCAGCCCGGCGGCTGCAAGCTGGTCCACAACCTCCTTCATGGCGGGGAAGGTAAAATTGAGCAGCGCACTGAGCCCAAGGACTTTGGCCCCTGTTTCCCGCATTGTTTTGACGAAAGTTTCAGCGGGCACGTCCACTCCTAAATCTACAACTTCAAAGCCGGTCCCTTTCAGTAATGTTACCACTATGTTTTTCCCTATATCATGGATATCGTCTTTCACTGTCCCGATCACAACCACGCCGGCCGAGGACGAATCCTTTTCAACATTGGCCAGCAGCGGCTCAAGCTCGCTCATTACCCCTTTAAGAATCTCCCCTGACATGATCAGCTCGCTAAGATAGTATTCATTAGTTTCAAAAAGCTTGCCGATTTGGCCCATACCTTCATTGCATTCTTTAATAATATTTAAAGGAGGTTCCCCTGCTTCGATTTTTTGTTTAACTAAAGAACTGACCAGCTCTTCATCCAGATCTACCAGGGCTCGGGCCAATTGTGTCAGATTACTCATTATTATCATCCTTCCACTCTGTAAATTTTAATCCCTGACAGGTATTACCACATCCATGAAAACAGCCAGTTAAAAGCCATGTGCTCCAGCATCTCCCAGTTCTTCCTGATCAGCTCTTCGTCTCCTTTTACCCCGCCAAGCTCCTGCAGTTTAACCTCCCAGGGGGTGGCCACCCTGCGCTTGGGAGGCTGCCAGCCGGCCGGCGGGTTGGGGTTCATCTGAATTTCAAAATCAAATGTGTCGCTGTACCTGCCGTATTCAAGAACAGCGTCAATCATGGCCCTGAAATTTTCAGGCCTTGCATCGTAAGGAATGCCGCACCCACCGTTAATGATGAATCCTCCATCCTTACCCACTGTTTCACATAAAAGCTTTACTCTTTCTTTCACTTCCGCCGGAGTGCCCAGGATCAGCATTGAGTCCGGCATTCCTCCGGCTATACACTGGTAACCGCCAAGTTCTTCTTTGGCCATGAAGATATCTCCCTGAACGTCAATATCACACAATACCTTGCCCTTCGGCAGTTCACGGAAGTGGTGCCAGTTCGGGCCCCAATCACCCTCCAGGTAAGCCCTGATGGTGTACCCGGCTTCTATGAACATAAGCATGGTCTTCTTCAGTGACGGCCAGTATAATTCATCAAATTGTTTTGGCGAAAGGAATGGGAAAGCTCCCCTGTGCAGAGGCAGGAAAATCGGGCTGCGCCTGAGGGGGTCCGCGATGGCTAAACCGGCGTTGACGATATCGGGAATCAGCGCGTCGCAGGCTTCCAGAATCTTGTCAGGCTGCCGGCGCACATCCAGCATTACTCCCCTCAGGCCTCTCAGCCCGTCCGCCAGGTAATCAAACGGCGCTAAAAAAACGCCTCCCATGGAATTTGGCATGCCCAGCTCATTTTGCAGGTATATGGAACGGTTTCGCATGAAACCACCCATCATACCCGAAGCTATGCTCCCTTTAATCAGAGCCATATTGGCGCGGATAGAACCCGGCTCTTTAAAATCATTCAAAGTCCGCGGCAGAAACCTTTCAAAAAGAAATGTTACCGGGTCATTAATCAGCAGGTCATACTCGTCTGCCTTCATTCTTTCCCCTTCCACAAACTGAAACTGCGTACGGGGAGACAAATCCCGGCCGGGAAGTTTGTACATGTTAAAACCGACCGCGTCGTGGAGAGGGCCCCAGAACCTGCCTGACCTGAAAGCGTCAACCTCGGGAAAATCATTAACAAATTTCACGTCGGCCTCGGTCCACTTGTTAACGTCGTAAATAAATTCCTGGTTGGAATGGCCGGCATAAACCTCGGCAAAATAATTTGAGCCGGCAGAGATAGGTATCCTGTCTGGCATCTCCAGGGCTATGGCGGCTTGATAACGCCTGAGCCTTTCATTATAAAGCTGTTGCATCTTTTCGGACATACCTATACACCCCCGAATTTTTTTATACACACCAATCTACATCCGGTAAGGAATTGAAATAACAGTCTCTCAATACGGCCACACTAAACAACTGGCGCCACAAATAATAAAATAGTTTTTCCCCCTTTAATTTTGAATTTTCCTCAGTTGCACACAACAATAATGTTTTTAATCCCCCCTTGTTATATCTAAAATAAAAATCTTTCCCTGGCAGGATAGTGGTCTAGTTGTCTATACATCATATTTGAAAATTTTAATTTAATCTACTCTTTTTCCATAATAATCCTTTTAAATAACTCCACCGCCTTAACAGCATCCGTCTCGTAATAGTCGGCTCCCGTGTACTCCCTGATCCTCTCGTTGACCGGGTATCCACCTATAACAACAGTCATGTTGTCACGCAGGCCGGCTTCCTCTAAAAGTCTCATCACCTTTTTTACTGAATTTATGGAAAAGGTAAGCAGGACGGATATTCCTATAATTGAAGCGCCGGTTTCTTTAACACACTTGACAAAATCCTCGGGCTGAACGTCCACGCCAAGATCACGGACCTCAAAACCAACAGAGCGCAATAAATTTATTACTATGTTCTTTCCCAGGTCATGGATATCACCTTCAATGGTGCCCATTATTAATTTATACTTATTTTGATTGGTGTTCTTTGGGAAGTGGGGCTCCAGGATTTCCATTACCCTTCTGAAAATTTCTTCCGACATAATGAGGTCTGATAAATAGTAGATTTCTTCATTGTATCTTTTGCCAACAATTTCAACCCCTTTCCTGCATTGCTCCACAATCTCCAAAGGGGTCTCACCCGATGCTATCTTTTCTTTAACCAGCCTGAGGGTCGTTTCTTCTTCCAAATTAGCGATGGCTTTAATTAAACCATTAATCATTTCGAAACCACCTATCTAACTAATATCATCCACTGACCAGCCAATATAACTGGTAAGCTTGTACCTGTCACCCCTGTAGATTGATTTCCCCCAGCCAATCGGCTTTTTCTCAGTATCATAAACTGTTTGTTCAACTACAAAAACGGGCATGTTAAGGCCGGTTCCCAGTATTAAAGCTTCTTCTTCCGTGGCTATAGATGCTTGTAAAACCCTCTTGCTGATGATTGGAAAGTGATCACCGTGGATAGTGGCCAGATTTGATAATGAGGGGTCTTTTAACTCGTTTTCCAGAATTGGCTTTTGCTTAGTGTAGACGACGTACTTATTCTCATAAACTAAAGGTTCATCATCCGCTGATAAAACCATCCGGATATGAAGGCAGGTTGCGTTCAGGTCTATTTCCAATTTCCCGGCTAGTAATTCATCAGCCCTGACAATTTTAACGCCAAGCAGCTTTGAGCCGGGCTTCATTCCTCTTTTTTGTATTTCCTCGTAAAAGTTGACTAACTCAAATGCGAAATCATCCAACTTGGGTCTGGCGACAAAATTCCCTTTTCCTTTTTGGGAATAAACCATGCCGGCCGAAATAAGTTCTGAGATAGCCCTTCTTACCGTCATACGGCTAATGCCATACTTTTCAGCAATCTCGTGCTCGGGCGGCAACGCCTCACCCGGCTTAAGCTTCCCGTCCAGAATGTTTTTCTCGAGAATTTTGAACAGCTGATAATAAATTGGGATGATCGAATATTTATCTATTATTTCTTCATGGGGGGTTATACTTTTCATGTTACCTCAAATCCTGTTTAGACATCTATACAAATAAATCCTACTATATTGGTTGCCGGCAGTCAATTAATTTTTCATTTATTTTCCCAATTCTTTTATTTTTTCATAAACAAGCATCAATCCGTCCCAACTGATTCCATTAAACAGGCCGCAGTTTGTCCCCAGGATAAAACCTTTTTTTGAGGCTATAGTGAATATTGTATCAAGCAGGGTTTGTAAACAGTCCGGCTCACGCGCTTTAATCAAATCTTCCGCATGCAGGCTTCCCCAAAAACAAAGCTTTGAGCCGTATTTCTGCTGCAGGTCAAAAATGTCCATGGATGAGTTCCGGTCGATGCAGTGCAGCCCGTTGAAACCAATCTCGATAATATCGGGGATGATCTCGTTGATATTGCCGTCCGAGTGAATAAAAACCGGGACTCCACCGCGAGCCATCTCAGCCACTTGTGATTCTAAAGAAGGAAAGATGTACCTCCTCATAACCCGGGGGTTGATCAACAACCCTCTTTGGTAGGCCAGGTCATCCGCGATAATGAGGCCGTCCACGCCCGCGTCTATAAGCCTTCTGACCATTTCAACATTTAGACTCTCTACTTTTTCAATGAAACTATGAAAAGAAAGAGGAGATTTGTTGGAGAGAATTAAAAACTGGTTAAAACCAAAAACCTTAATACCCCAACCCAGGACGCCATCCAGCATGACAAACCTGAAAAGGTTGGTATCAGACCATTTGTTAAGGTCAGCCCAAAAGACCTCCCGGGAATCCGGCAAATCCCCGTTAAACTCAGGATACAAAGGATTCAGGCAGATAATATCCAGCCCCAGTTTGTTTGTGAACTCAAGATTCTCATCAAAGCCCACTTTATCACACGACAAACTGGCTTTTACCACCGCTTCGTCTATACAGATTTCGCCTTTGGGGATCCTGTCTGTTTCCTGGCGCTGGATAGCCAGTGCGACCCTGTCCCGGCTGCCAAGGGTGTTTTTCTGTTCATGGCTTAACACTATTTTTTCACCTCAAAGCTCAGCCCTCTGGCAAAAGCGCGCTGGAATCCATGATGCAGTGATAATTCAACATGTTCAATACGCCTGGGCAGTGACAAAGCGACCTCCATTTGCCTTTTAGATAATAGGGCCAGTATGGCTCCTGTCCCCGCCGCATTTCCAACAGGCTTAATACTGCTTAATGGAACGTCGGGAAGCATGCCGATTCCTTTCAGACTCGCGGGGCGCAGGTTGCTGCCAAAAGCGCCTGCGAGTAAAATCCCGTCCAGGTCAGAAGGCTTTAAATCAAGTTCAGTCAGTAAAATTTCTATGCCGGCCCTAACAGCGCCTTTGCCCAGTTGCAGTTCATTTATATCACTTTGGGTGATTGAAACCTCCCGCTCCCCTTCTGCCAGAATAAATTTATTGCCATTCCCGTTCTGTTTGATCCTTCTTATCAATGCCGCGGGAAAGCCGGGCGGCAGGTCCTCAGGGCTTTTTATGCGCCCGCTGCTCTTTACAATCCCCAATCTGATCATCTCTGAAACAGCGTCGATCAGCCCGGAACCGCAAATGCCCACAGGTTCTGCATCACCTATTACAGTTATCTCCACGTCATTTTCCATCCGGACCTGGCTGATGGCGCCTGGTTCAGCCCTCATGCCCTGGCTGATGCAGGCCCCCTCGAAGGCCGGCCCGGCGGCGGTCGAGCAGGTAAGCAGCCTGTTGCCTGAAGCAAGCACAACCTCACCATTGGTGCCGATGTCAATAGCCAGCCATGTGCCCGGCAAATTATATATTTTGGTGGCCAGGATCACGCCGATAGTATCTGAACCAACATAACCGGCCACGTTCGGCAGCAGCACAAAACGAGTGTATGCGGGTAAACTTTTTATTCCAAGGTCCGCCACCGCACCCCTGACGCTGCCGGAGAAAGCCGGCACAAAAGGAGCCGAGGCAACACCCACGGGAGTAACGCCGAGCAGCAGGTGGCTCATTACGGTATTTCCGATCAATGTTAAAACATATATATGCTCCGCCGGCACACCGGATTGCTGCAGTAATTTGCCAACGATTTCATCTATTGTTTGGGCTATAAGTTTTTGCAGTTCGGCAAGCCCTTTGTCGTCTTCCATGATATATGTGATGCGTGACACCACGTCGGCTCCGTGTGCTCTCTGGCGGTTGGCGGCCGAGACGGAAGCGGTTACCTTGCCCCGCGCCAGGTCAACCAGATAGCCGGCCACACTGGTTGTGCCCACATCAACGGCTATGCCATACATCTCTGAAACCGTATTGCCCTTCTCCAGGGCTATCAGTTCACCTTCCTGAACGACTGATGTCACACAATATCCGGCTTCCCTTAACACATCCGGAACTTGGCTGAGCAGTCTGACACCTGCCCTGGTCTCCCGTGGCAGCCTGTTCAGTATCCTTTCCAGGTCGGCCACCTGATCTTTAATGGTCGGCCTGCTAAGTTCGTGGTAAGTTTTTGATATTAAAGGCGCCACTTCTAAAGCCGCATCAATTATTTTTCCTTTGGTTGACCCATTACTTTCCTGCCGGGCAAGGGAAGGCAGCGTTTCTAGTACAACATCACCAAGTATCCTTCTCTGACAAAGTAAAACATAGCCGTTCTTCAACTCCTCTAAGGAAAGGCGATCCGCTTCGGATCTGGTTGCCTCGCTTATCGCGCCTTCAATTACTTTAGCCCGGCACTTGCCGCATGTACCTTTACCTCCGCACACGGCATCCACCTCAACGCCGGCTTCATTAGCCGCTTTGATGAGAGTGGTCCCCCAAGGAATGTTTATTTTTTTGCCCGCAGGCAAAAAAGCCACATTAACAGGGTTGTTTGACATTAGCATTACCTGCCTATCTGTTACCGGAATAACCCGGTTATTTATATACAAAACCTGTCCATTCAAAAGAAGAGCAGCATTATTTTATGGACAGAAGGCTGATTCTGGACAGAAAGGCCCATTTCCTGTAAACCCGCCGCAGCGCGCCCCGGCAGGCTTCATAGTTGTCTATGGTTTCCCTGAAAAGCTGCCTCGCCCTCTGCTGATCGCCAGCCTGTAAAAACACTTTTCCAGCCTGGTAAAACACCCTGGGCGAGCCGTACAACATCAGCTGCTGAAAAATGTACTCTACTGTTTCAGCCGGCTGCTTTTGGTCCAGGCTGATGGCTGCCAGGTACAGGTAGGGCTCTCCCTGGCTGACCTTAGGGTTGGCGGCTATCGCTTTTTCAATCTCGCTTTTTCCTTCTTCAACCCTGCCCAGGTAGTAGTATGAGGCGCCCAGGTAGAGGTGGAAAAGGGGGTGCCCGCCCATCTTGGCCGCCGCATTCTCCAGAAAAGACGCAGCCTGACTGTATTTTCCCTGGCGGAAATAAACCTCTCCCAATTCCAGGTAGGCCTCGGCGTTGGCCGGGTTTACAGAGATCTCCCTTTTCAGCTGCGCGACCCGGCCGGCCCGCCGCCAGGGCTGGAAAACATCCGGCAGGATGCCGATAAAGCGGTGCTCGGCAAACAAAAATACCAGCAAAAGTATGACCAGTGCCAGCAGCGGGTTCCGGGTCAATATGGATAATAAGACGTATAAACCGAAAAATTTCATGCGGAGCCCCCCTCATTATGCGGACAACTATTTCTAGTCTAACATAATACAAATAAATAAATGAGTCAACGTAATGTCCTTTTGCTTATAGAAAAAGGGGGTTCCAGTTCCGGGGTGAGAAGCTTGTCTGTGGGTTAGTTAATCTCTTAACCTTCATATTTTTAAAATATATCATGCAAGCTCTGTAAAATACAAAAGATTACCCTGCGGTAACCGGCAAAATTTCGCGCTGGGAGGACGGGAACCCCGTTAAACCGGCAGTAATAATGCAGATCAAAGGTGGGAAACAAGTGTTTATTACATCCATATACCCATAAAAATCAACTAAGTCAGAGACATGTCTCTGACTCAGTCTAGCGGCTTATCCAGCAGAGTGCCAGCATCACGATTAAACCCAGGACCATGGTGGCTATGACATTGCGGGTTTTATAAGCAGTTACGGCGGCGACACAGCCTGCCAGTAAATAGTTGTTGCTCAAAGACAAATCCAGGGTGCCCCTGGGCAGCAGCAGGGCCGGAACGATCAGGGAGGTCAAAATGGCGGTCGGCACATGCTTCAGCCACCTTTCCAGCCAGCCGGGCACACCGCCCGCGCGGAACAGCACCAGGCAGGCAAACCGGGTAAAATAAGTGGCTATGGCCATACCGGCAATGATTAAGAATATCTCACCGCGCACTGCTGCTCTCTCCTTCCATGAACCCGCCTACCGCGCTGGCAGCCAGGCAGGCGATGATAATATACCACTTGCCCGGCAGGTACAGCGCGCCCAACACGGCAACCAGCGCCGACACGATACAGGCAAAATAGCTGGGCCGGTCCGCCAGCCGTGGTATCAACAAAGCCATAAGCAAAGCCGGCAGGGCAAAATCCAGTCCCCAGGCCAGCGGGTCAGGTATATAACCTCCCAAAAACACGCCCGCCGCGGTGGAAGCTACCCAGACCAAATAAAAGTTCACATTGCATCCCATCTGGTAACCGGGGCTGTACTCCTTGACCAGGATCCGGTTCATGATCAGCGCATATGTTTCGTCAACCAGCCCGAAGGCTAAAACAGCCTGCAGGGGCATGGGCAGCCTGGCCATATAAGGCGCCAGGGATGCTCCCATCAATAGATGCCGCAAATTTATAAGCAAAGTGGTCAGGACGATCAAGCTGAATGCTGTTATTCCGGCGCCCAGCATGGTCATGCTGATAAACTGCGCGGCTCCGGCAAACACGAGCACTGACATGCTCACAGTTTCAAGAAAGGTCAGCCCCACTGTCAGGCCCATGACCCCACAGGTCAGTCCAAATGGTACTACACTAAGGGCCACCGGCAGGCTGTCACGGACACCGTGCCAGAATTCACCCGCCAGCAGATAAGGTTCAGGTTTAGCATGGGTTTTAGCTATTGACACGCCTGCACCCCACATTCATTTTTTTATATATTAACCGGCAGGAAAAACACCGTAAATATCCAATTAACCATATATCAGATTAAATTGGATACAAAAAAGGAGTTTCCCCTGGCTATGAACATATCCAAATTACAGCCCGATTTCAAATTGGACCCACATTCAGCGCAGCCTCTTTATTTGCAAATAGCTGACCTGCTCAGCAGTAAAATAACCAGTCACACTCTGCCCGCCGGCGCCAAACTGCCTCCCGAACGGAAACTGGCAGCACTCTTTGGAGTAAGCCGTACAACGTCCATTAACGCCTACCGGTGCCTGGAGCAGCAGGGCCTGGTTGAAACAAAAGTGGGCAGCGGCACTTATGTGGCAGAGTTGTCTATAACCAGGGAGAACGCTCTGTCCGGGGTTCCCTGGCACCAGCTTTTTACCCCGTCTCCCCAATCTCCCCTATCCTCGATATTGAGAGAACTGGTAGACACCAATCTTGACTCAGGTAATATCTCCCTGGCGGCAGGCATGCCGGACCCGGCGTTTTATCCTGTCAAACTCTTTCAGAAACTGTTTAATCAAGACAAGGGCGGTACAAACAAGGCTGATTTAGGGCATATTCCTACTGAGGGCTACGGCCCGCTCCGCCTGTCAGTAGCCGGACTGCTGGACGCCAAAGGAATACACCTTTCAATGGAAAATATCATGATCACTGCCGGGTCCCAACAGGGGTTATACCTGATCAGCAAAGTTTTACTGGAACCGGGTGACTATGTTGTGGTGGAGTCTCCCACATTTATCGGCGCCCACCAGGTTTTCCAGGCCTCAGGCGCCCGGGTCCTGACCCTGCCTGTTGCCGGAGCTTTTCCCTTTGCTTTGCTGGAGGATTACCTGATCCGTTACCGCCCCAAACTTTTATATATGATTCCCACCTACCATAACCCCACCGGCAGGGTATTGCCCGAAAACCAGCGCCGGGAACTGCTGCAGTTAGCCGCCCGGCACAGGCTGGCGATACTGGAGGACGACCCGTACAGTGACTTGTACTACGGGGAAGAGCCGCCCCCCTCTCTTAAGGCACTTGACACTTATGGCGGTGTTGTGTATTTAAGCACCTTCTCCAAAATTCTTTGTCCCGGCCTGAGGATCGGCTATGCGGCTGCCCACCCGGCCTTGATCAACAGGCTGGCCCTGGAAAAGCAGTACATTGATTTACACAGCAACAACCTCGCCCAGATCCTGATTTGCCGCCTGCTTGACCAGGGGAGCCTGCCCGCACACCTGGCTTTTGTGCGCGCTGAATATAAAAAGCGCCGTGATGCCCTGGTGGAAGCACTGCGGCACTTTTGCCACCAGGATCTTACTTTCAGCCTGCCTGAGGGTGGTTTTTATCTATGGTGCAAAATCCAGGTTCCGGTTTTATCCGGCAGGCTGCTGCATGAGGCTGCCAAAACCGGCCTTTCTTTTGTTCCCGGCGAGGCTTTTTACAGCACACCGGACGGTGAAAGGGAAATACGACTATGTTTCACAACCCACCCTGAACATCTTTTGTCTGAAGCGGCCAAGCGTCTGTCCGAGGTGCTGGCGAGGTTAGCCAGGGCGGATAAACGCAAAGAAACCCCGGTTAGTATTCCGTTTAGGCCTATCGTGTAACTACTCTCTTTGACAAAACTTTCGCCCTTGAAAAAAGTGTCACAAAATTAAATTCAGCTGCGTTTAGATTAGAGACTACTTTTCTTTTATATAACTATAAAGGCGGTTGCGACCTGTGTTTACTAATAAAAAAACTATTTTTTTGCTGCTTTTGCTGGCCTTGATCATGGGGGCACTGGCGGCGGAAAGATTCGTAAAAATTAAAGGCGGCAAATATATTGCCGGACCGCGGGAAGTCCCCGCTGCGCAGGCTGCCATAGTCCCGGGCGCCTTTGTTTTCTCCAACGGCCAGTTGTGCGAGATGCTGGCTGACCGGGTTGAAACAGCTGTAGATCTCTACAAAAACAACAAAGTAAAAAAGATTATTATGAGCGGAGATCACGGTCAAAAGGATTATGACGAGGTAAATAATATGCGTAAATATGCTGAAGAGCTGGGAGTACCCTCTGCTGACATATTTATGGACCACGCCGGCTTTTCCACTTACGACAGCATGTACAGGGCTAAAGAGATCTTCCAGGTGGAAAATGCGGTGATCGTAACCCAGGCCTATCACCTGCCGCGGGCGGTTTACACCGCGCGCTCCCTTGGGCTTGCGGCTGTAGGAGTGGCAGCGGACAGGCATACCTATTACGGGGCGGAGTATTATTCACTGCGGGAAATCCCTGCCCGGCTAAAGGCTTTTTGGCAGGTGAACACACACGCGAAGCCTGTCTTCCTGGGTGATGCAATACCGGTCAGCGGAGATGGAAGGGCTACCCACGACGGAAACTGACAAGCCGTGAGACAAGGGGACGGTTCTCCTGTCTCACTTGAGGTGAGACAGGAGAACCGTCCCCTTGTCTCACCCTCTCCCCCCGCTCTAACTTATGATTCCAGCTAGCGGGCTAACGCCTGAACAGCCCAGTTCTTAATAATTTGCACAGCTGCCTGCCTGCAGCCGGGCCAAATCAAAGCAGTCTCAGCCTCCAGCTTTGCCACGGACCCCGGACCGTGGAATTCCTCTATATCGCCGGCCCATTCCCTGTTCCAGTCATAAATAATGGAAGGTGTGATTTCCAGGTGAAACTGCACGGCAAGCACGTTGGGGCCGTAAGAGAAAGCCTGGTTGGCGCAGGCGCCGGTTTCTGCCAGGTGCGAAGCGCCGCCGGGCAGGGCGAAGGTGTCGCTGTGCCAGTGGAAGACCGGAAACTCCCCGGGCAGATCTTTAAAGAAGGGCGATTTGCTTCCTTCGGCTGTGAGCCGCATCAGGTACCAGCCGATTTCCTGTACCGGATTGAGGGTGACCGGCGCGCCGAGGGCCTTGGCAATCAACTGCCCGCCCAGGCAGGTGCCCAGGACGGGCATGCCCTGTTTGACCGCCTGTTTAATAAGCAGGTCTACCTGCCTTAAGTATGGATAGGCGTCTTCTTCATAAACGTTCATCGGGCCGCCCAGTACGATCAGGGCGCCGAAACCGGTTAAATCGTCCGGCAAAAAGGACCCCGGCCGCTCCATTAAACGTATGTCAAGCAGCCAGCCGGCCTCCTCAAGCACGTCCTTGATCAGGCCAGGCCGTACAATATCAACTGTCTGAACAACTAAAGCCTTCAAGATGAACCCGCCTTTATAATCAAATTTTCAGCAGCCTACGCATATCTTCCGGCAGGGGCGCTGCAAAATCCAACACTTCACCGGTGATGGGATGCCGGAAACCTATCCGGGCGCAGTGCAGGGCCTGTCTTGCAATACCTTCAAGGCGCCCGCCGTAGAGGGTGTCACCGGCCAGCGGGTGGCCGATATGACTCAGGTGCACCCTGATCTGGTGGGTGCGTCCGGTCGCCAGGCGCAGCTTGACAAGTGTGGCGCCTGCTAAATACTTGTCTACCTGATAATATGTTAAAGCCGGCCTGCCGCCCGGACAGACTGTGTGTTTTACATTACTGCCCCCGACGCGGCCTATGGGCAGGTCAATCGAACCATTTTCCGGCTTTAAAAGGCCGTGCACAACCGCATAATATTCCCGCCACAAATCGCCGGCGGCCAGCTGCCGCGCCAGGCGGAACCCGGCATGGGCGTTTTTGGCCACAACCACCAGGCCTGTAGTGTTCCGGTCCAGCCGCGTTACGGGGCGGAACACCGGTTCAGTGTCATGCTGGAGGTAGTGATATAAAACCGCGTTGGCCAGTGTATTCTCCGGCTCGTGCTTGAGAGGATGCACCAGCAAGTTTTCAGGCTTGTCAATGACCAGGAGATGGCCGTCTTCAAACACAATATTGAGAGGTATGGGCTGAGGCGGCGCATCTGTGCACACGGGCAGCCGCAGGTCTACGCTCAGACTGTCTCCTTCCCGCAGCCTCTTGTTTAAATAAACAGACTCGCCGTTCACCAGCACTCCTGACAACCGCTTTAATTTGCGGATCATAGAGCGGGATAGGCCCATCCTGTCACGTATGATCTTCTCGGCGGTGCGTCCGGCTTCCTCCGCCGCCACCTGATGGTTCAGTTTCAAAATGCCGCCTCTTCCTTAAGGGTATTCAAGTTAAGTTACAGATCCATTCAAATTAAAATATACCATAAAAATTTCCGTTTTAAAGCCTTTCAACTATTTAAACAGTCATATTTTAGAAAACCGATGACAAAGGAGGTTGATCAAATCACGTCGAACTTTGACTCTAAAAGTCTCACCTGGCAGAAAGAGAAAGGGGCCTGAACCTTGTTTAGTAAAACAGCACTCGGCCTAACCATACTGGCGGTATTTTTAGCCGGGTTTTTAACCTGGCAGCCCTTTGAAGGCCCTTCCCAGGTCAATAAGAACGGCTTAGGGTCCGGCGATAGCTTTGAAACCGGGCAAGCCCCGACGGAACAGCTCCAGCAGAAAATAAAAGATTATGAAAGCTTAAAAGAGCAGTCTGCCCAGGCCAGGGGAGTGCATGTATCCTTTGGCCGGGCCGCGTCAGACAGTGGGTGGCAGGAGATGCTGGCTTTAATTGACAGTGCCGGTTTAAACGCCATGCAGCTGGATGTAAAGGATGAGTCCGGGCAGGTGGGTTACGCTACGCAGGTCAAGCTGGCCGGAGCGACAGGCGCAGGACTGGGGGTGCTGCCCATCAGGGAGCGGCTTCAGGATCTTAAAGACAGGGGGATCTATTCCATCGCCCGGATCGTGGTTTTCCGGGACCCTTTATTAGCGCAAAAAAGGCCGGATTTGATGGTTAGGACAGCCGGCGGCAGCCCCCTGGCCGGAGGGACCTGGGTGGACCCTTACAGTAAGGAGGTGCAGGATTATAATTTAGAGCTGGCTGTAGAAGCCTACCAGTTGGGGTTTGACGAGGTCCAGTTCGACTATATCAGGTTTCCGGAGGGCAGGGCGGCACAGACAGCCGTTTACAACTGCAAAGCGGCAGATGACAGCCGCACCAGGGTTGATGTCATAGCTGGCTACCTCAGTGAGGTCAGGTCGGCCATAACCCGGGACAGGCTGTTCTCAGCGACTGTATTCGGTTACATGTCCATAGCGGAGGACGACCAGGGCATAGGTCAGCGGCCCGAGCGTATGGCGCCTTATGTTGACTACCTGTCGCCAATGTCTTACCCGTCCCATTACGGGCCGGGCAATTACGGCTTTGAAAACCCCAACGCGCACCCCTATGAAGTAATAGACGCCTCTTTGAAAGGATTCCAGACGCTGGTGGAACCAAGCGGCTGCCGGCTGCGCCCCTGGCTGCAGGCTTTTTCGTGGTCGCAGCCCCCGTATGGCAGAAATGAAATCAGGGCACAGATAAACGCCACGGAAGATAACAACATTAAAACCTGGCTGCTCTGGAACGAGGATGTGTCCTACAATTCAGATGAAATAGTTAAATAGCTGCAATAACACAACTACCTTTTTTAGTCATCGTTTCAAAAAAATGCCCCTTGACATGGATAATTTTTTTATTGGAATTATCATCCATGCCAAAGGAATTAGGAAGTAGTGAATATGTTGAGGGTAAGCAATTTACATGCTATTTTCATGGCTCTCTCAGTTAGTCTATAACGTCGATAACCGGGTCTTTACTGATGGCGGAACCGAGAATAACCCTCCTGATCCTCCCGCCGAGCAGAAAATTTGCCAGCCTGTACGCGTCGTCCCGCTTTGCCAGGCAATCCGCCTTGTTGATAAAAGGGATAATCCTGGCGCCGGGCGGGCAGGAGCGCAAAACCCCCCGCGGGTGGATGATCAGCCTGGCTATATTCTCGGGATCTACGATTTCTCCAGGCTTGAGTCCAATCATTTTGGAAATCACTGCCGGACGGTGCGTGAAACTGTCATTGAGCGTCCTGCCGATTACATCGGCGCCTATGACCACTACCAGCAGTGTTGTGGACCGGGGGATAACCGGCTCGTAATCAAGGTAGCCTTTAAGGGATCGCCCCTTAGACCCATCCGCTTCAACCAGCACAAAATTTCCTGAACCGCTGGTACCATTAATAATTCTGTCCAGCCACTGCGCGCTAAAACCTTTAATTTTATTGCCATTTAGAGGCTGCAGGCCCAACACAGGCCTTATCCCTGACTGAAGCAGGCTCTCCAGAGCTTTATTGATCTGGCCTTTTTTTGACAAGAGCAGGGTTGGATATTTATTCGTCGGGGGCACTTGTATTTTCGTTGTGGTTGTCAATACAACCCTGCACCTAACAGGTATTTCACTGTTCAGCCGAAACATCAGCGACGTTTTGCCCCCGCCGCCGGCAAATGAAACAACGCCTCCCCTATCTGACAGGCTGAGTGCTTCCATAATTTTCATGACAGCTTCTTCCTTTTTTGTCCTGGTAATAATAACCGCACACAGCTTCCAGCACGCCGCCGCCCTCCCTTAATTACTACCAACCGACCTGCGCCGCTCAAGAGTCTCACCTCAGTGAAAGATCCCTGCTAAAGCACGCACCGGTTCAATAAAGACCTCCATTGACCCGCCGCAGATCATTCCCTCCCCGGCCGCTTTCTCCGCGTCCATAGCAATTACATGGAGGACCGGGACAAAATCATTGATCACGTTTAAAGCCTGCATTCTTATTTCAAACTCCCCGGACCCGCCGCCGATGGTCCCACAAATGCGGCCGTCACCATAGACCAGCATCCTTGCCCCGGCTTTGCGCGGTGTTGAGCCCTTCGTCCTTACTATGGTGGCCATAGCCGCCGGCACATTGTCGCAGGCCGCTTTCACCGCTTTCTGCAAAATATCCAAATCAGCGGCCTTGGGCATTTCACCTGTATCTAAGCGCTTTTCTCCAGTTGTACAGCCCTCTTTTAAGGAAAGCGCGCTTCCCCCCCGCCGGACTTTGATCAATTCAGCCCCTATGCTTACAGCAATTTCTTCCGGTGTCTGCGCGCCTATATCCAGGCCTACAGGCATATGCACTGAGTCAATCAACCGCCGGTCAAAGCCCTGGGCTAAAAGTTCTTCTTTAGCCATATTGACTTTACGCCTGCTGCCGATCATGCCGATATAGGCCACATTGTGTTTAAGCACCTTGCGCAGGCAGTCCAAATCATGCAGGTGGCCACGGGTTACAATCACCACACTGCTTCCCGGCCCAAAATCAATGTGCTCTTCAATATGATCAAAACTGCAAAAAACACCCCTGTCGGCTGAGGGAACCCGCTCCGCTGCAATAAACTCAGGCCGGTCGTCAACCACTGTGACGTGGTAGCCCAGCAGCCGGCCGACAGAGGCCAGCGGCAGGGCAATATGCCCGCCGCCTAAAATGATTAAGTCGCAGGGTGGCAGATAAGGTTCGATCATGACAGTCGCCTTTTCCTCCGGCTTGAAAGGATTGTGCAGGCTGACAACCTTGAACATACCCCCGTCCAGAACCTGCCTGGCGTGCGACGCCACCTGGTTTTCCAACCAGGGCGGCCTCAGGTCGCCGGCTTCTTCACGCAGAGTAAAAGCTTTCTTCCTGCCTACCAGGTTAGAGGGGAGACTTGTATGGCTGATTACAGTCACAACAACAATTTCCCGGCGCAGATTAAAAATACCCATGCGCCTTTCCCCCTTCCTTAGCCGCCCCGCGGCTTTTTAGCACAAACTGCCGGCGCCCCTGCCAAATGTACAGTTGGGAAACCTGCACTGGTCGCACAACCTGCAGAGACCGCCGTGCGCCAGGGCCACTATATCCCTGCCATGAACCCTCTCGCCGGCTAAAAGCCTGGGCAGCAGCAAATCTACAATGGTGGTCTTAAAAAACATGCCGCAGGCCGGGATGCCCAGAACAGGCGCCTCACCCAGGTAAGCCAGCATAAACATGGCTCCCGGCAGCGCCGGAGCGCCGTATTTTTCCACAACCGCACCCGTCAAGCGGATGGCTTTTGGGGTAACGTCATCAGGGTCGACAGACATGCCGCCGGTGACAAAAATTATCTGGGCCCCGCCGGCAGCCATTTGACATATACTATCCTTGATCGCGTCACGGTCATCGGGGACGTATTCAATCCTCATCACCGCAGAGCCAAACGCTTCCACCTTTTCCGTAATGACCGGTCCAAAAGCATCTCTGATCCGCTTTTTGTAGACTTCATTCCCTGTGATTACAACGCCTACTTTATGTGCTTTAAACGGTTTTACCTTGATCAGCCAGCCGGCCTCCCGGCAGATCCTTTCAGCCTCGGCCAGCGTCTGCTCGGGTACCAGCAGGGGGATTACCTTGGTACCGGCCAGCAGGTCGCCTTTTTTTACAACAGTGTTGTTAAACAGGGTGGATAAAATCACATCCGGCAGTCCGTTGACGGCTTCCAGGAACGGCACATTTATTTTTAAAAGCCCGTCACAGCAGGCATAAATATTCACCCTGCTTTCCTTCGGCCCGCGCCATTGCGTATTTTCGCCGGCCACAGCAATTCCCAGTCTGATCCCGGCTTCATCTTCATGGACTTCACCGTGCTCCAGTTCCAGGACATAAATATTTTCCTTGCCCAGTTTGAGCAGTTCAGGAATATCTTTTTTATTTATAACTCTACCCTTCTTAAAAGAGGCGCCTTTAAATTCTCCCTTGACAATTCTTGTTATATCATGGCTCAAGACTTTTCCGACAGCGTCCTCCACTCTAACCGTCTGTAGTTTCAAGCTCTCGACCCCCTTTGCTTAACAACACCGGCCTTTTTGACACCATGCGGCTGCTCAAGCAGCGGGCAGGATGAAAACAGGTTTGCTTGACCGGGACAGGCCTGCCGCATGTCAGCGGCAGGCCCAAACCTTTTGGGTGAGGTTACTTTCTGTTTTCTGCCAGAGCCCGGAAAACTCTTTCCTCAGTCAGCGGTATTTCAGTAAAACGGATGCCGGTGGCATCGTAAACCGCGTTGGCAATTGCCGCCGCTGTAGGCACAAGGCCTGTTTCACCAACGCCCTTGGCTCCGAAAGGACCGGTGGGGTCATTCGACTCGACTATCATCACATCGATTTCCGGCGTGTCATCCGCTGTAGCCAGCATATACTTGTGGAAGCTGTCATGGAGCTGCTTTCCTTTTTCATCGTACTTTATTTCTTCACTGAGCGCGTAACCAATTCCCATCAGGACGCCGCCCTCAATCTGTCCTTCAACGATCATGGGATTGACGGCTTTGCCGACATCGTGGACAGCTGCAACTTTTATCACTCTTATCTGGCCCAATTCAGTGTCGACCTCCACCTCGGCAAAGTGGGCATGCCAGGGGGGAGCGTTATCAGGCACTATCCGACCGACGCCGATAAACTGCTTGTTGCGCAGGTGCGCGTTATAAGCCAGTTCTTTTAGTGATATGCTTTTTCTTTCTGATTCTCCGGTTTGGCACACTCCGGATCCTGAGCAGTCGTTACCGACAGCCTGCCCGGTTACATATATGACCGAATCCTTCAGTTCCAGCCTTTCCGGCGCAACCTTCAAGAACTCGCCCGCGTATTCAAGGACCTGTTTTCTGGCATCCCTGGCGGCCTCAACCACCGCGGTGCCGGCGGCGTACAGGGTGCGGCTGGCGTGGCTGCCGATAGTAAACGGGGTCGACGCTGAATCGGCAAATGTAATACTGACCTTGTCAAGGCCAACACCCATCACTTCAGCGGCGATTTGCGGCAATGAGGTGCTGGTCCCAGTACCCATATCAGGCACGCCGGTCGCCAGGTGGATGGAACCGTCCTGCTGGACAGTGATATAGGCGTTGTCGTAATCTCCGCACCAGGGCCAGGCGTTGCTGCAGTGCGTACCGACTCCCATGCCGATACCTCTCAACTTTTTGGCGCCCGGCTTGTTTAACTTGCCGCGCTTTTCCCAGCCAATACTCCTGGCGCCTTTGGCAATACACTCGGCCAGACCGGTCGAACTGCATTTATAGGGAAGGGGCCAGGGATCGCCCACCTGCATGATATTCTTCAGCCGCAGTTCAAGGGGATCCATGCCCAGTTGTTCCGCCATCATGTCAACAACCGACTCAATTGGGTACATCGCCTGCGGGTTGCCGAAACCGCGCATGGCGCCGCTCGGAGTAGTGTTGGTATAGACACTGTGACCGTAATAAAACTGGTTGGGGATGCGGTAAACAGCCATACCCATGCAGCCAAGCACGCCGGGAGTCTCGCAGCTGAAGCTGCAGTACGCGCCCCCGTTAAGGATTGCTTTCAGATACATGGCATGGAAGGCGCCGTCTTTTTTCGCTCCCAGCTTTACGGTCACATAACCGGCATGACGGGTATCGGATGCAATAAAATCTTCTTTCCTGGTGTAAACTATTTTGACCGGCTTTTTGGCCAGCATGGACAGCGCCACCGCGATAGGCTCCGCTTTGGCGCTGAGGCCGATCCGCACGCCGAAACCGCCGCCGATGTAAGGCGGGTTGAGCACCCTGATCTTGCTCTCGGGAACACTGAAGATCTTGGCTAAAATCATTTTTGTCGGGTGCGGCGTCTGGGTGGTGCTCCAGACAGTTATTTTTCCGTCCAGCCCAACCTGGGCCACAGCGGCTTGTGTTTCCATCTGCGCTTGTTTCTGCACCGGAACTTTGAACGTTTTTTCGATGATCAGGTCTGATTCGGCAAACCCCTTCTCCGCATCTCCGTAAGGGATTTGGATAACTTCACCGCCGGGAATGTTCTTTTTGTGAGACTCGTGGATTACAGGCGCTTCAGGAGTCATAGCCTCAAGCGGGTCAAAAACCGCGGGAAGAAGTTCGTATTCGACCTTGATCAGTTTTAATGCCGCCTCGGCTATTTTTTCAGTGACAGCAGCTACAGCCGCCACTTCATCTCCCACGTAGCGCACTACATTGTCGAAAATATACTGGTCCAGCACCGGTACCATCGGAGGCACTGTAAAGGTCATGGTAGCCGATGTGTTAAACAACTCTCTTGGTGTGTTTTTGTGGGTCGCCACAGCCTTTACCCCGGGCAGTTTTTCCGCCTCAGAAGTGTCAATGCTCAGGATCCTGGCATGCGCGTACGGGCTGCGCAGCACTTTCGCGTATAACATGCCCGGCAGTTTCATATCGCTGGTAAATCCGGCTGTACCGGTAGCCTTTTCTACCGCGTCCAGCCTCCTTACACTATGGCCCACTACATTGTATTCTTTCATGCTGCCCCCTCCTTTACTGTTTCTCTCTCATCTTTTCAGCGGCTGCCATTACCGCTTCCTCAATTTTAACGTAGCCCGTGCAGCGGCAGATATTGCCGGCAAGAGCCTTCTTAATCTCCTGGCTGGTAGGGCTGGTTGTTTTGTCCAGCAGCGCCTTTGAGGACATAATCATGCCAGGTGTGCAAAAGCCGCACTGGATAGCTCCCAGGTCCATAAAAGTCTCCTGCACCGGGTGAAACTTTCCGGGGCCGCCGATGCCTTCGATGGTTTCAACACTGGCGCTCATGGCTTTCATGGCCGGCACAAGGCAGGAATTCACAGCCTCACCATCCATGATAATAGTGCAGGCGCCGCACTCTCCCTTGCCGCATCCTTTTTTTGTCCCGGTCAGCTCAAGCTTGTCCCTTAATACATCTACAAGCATATCTTCAGGAGAAACGGCTATTTCCACTGGTTCCCCGTTCAGTGTGAATTTAAGAATTTTCGAGCTCATAATAGACCTCCTCTCAAAAAATTTATTTACATGAGCTCCCGGCATTGGCGACAGCCTGTTCCAGGGCTCTCCTGACCAGCACGGGCAGCACAGAGGTGCGGTATTCTTTGGAACCCCTGAGCGCGCTGCTTCTGGGGTTGGCCTGCTCCAGCGCCGACTGCGCGGCTTTTTCAATCACTTCCGGGGTGACTTCGGCGCCTTTTAATATCTCTTCCGCACTCAAGGCGCGCACCGGTCCCGGACCGACCGGCGCCATAGCGATGCGTGCCCACAGGAACTTGCCGCCCTCCAGAGCTACCATGGCCGCCACATTCAGCATGGGCAGGGCCAGCGCTTTGCGCTGGTGCAGGCGCACAAAGGCAGTCCCCTGTTTTTTCTGGGCCGCCGGAAAACTCACCCTGGTCACCAGCTGGCTGGCGCTGTCAATGGTGGACTTGCCGACCCCGGCGTACATTTTTTCCACCGGCACGTACTCTGTGCCGCCGGGATTGGCTATTTCAGCCACAGCCCCCAGTGCCACCAGCGCCACAGCTGTGTCGGCGGCAGGCTGAGCGTTGCAGACATTGCCGATTACAGTCGCTGAATTTCTAATTTGATAAGAGCCGACACAGCTTGCGGCTTGGGCCAGGGCGGCAGCTTTTTCCTGGATGAGTTCCGAATTCGCCGCCTGGTTGTGAGTTACCGCCGCCCCGATACTGATCACACCGTCCTCCAGGGTAATTTTACTGAGTTCAGGAATACGGGTGATATCGACCAGGCAACTTGTTTTAATCTTGCCTTCTGGAATATCCAGCAGCAGGTCGGTGCCGCCGGCAATTATTCTGGCCTGCCCTTCATTGCTTTTTAAGAAGGAAACAGCCTCACTGATAGTCTCCGGAAATAGGTAATCCTGCAGCATAAATTAACCTCCTCTTAAAAAATTTCTAACTGTCGCCGTTAAGGTAAGCGTGTATCGCTTTGGCCGCCGTGCGCCCGGCGCCCATCGCCAGGATCACGGTAGCGGCGCCGGTTACCACGTCACCGCCGGCAAAAACGCCGGGCTTGGAAGTGGCGCCGGTCGCAAGATCGGCTACGATGTTGCCTTTTTTATTGCACTCCAGGCCTTTGGTGGTCCTGGGGACCAGCGGGTTCGGCCCCTGGCCGATAGCCACCACCACAGTATCCACATCCATCACGAATTCAGAACCGGGTATGGGGACGGGACTGCGCCGGCCGGAAGCGTCCGGCTCACCCAGTTTGTATTGCAGGCACTCCATGGCTATTACCCAGTAGTCACTGTTGTAAATAATCCTGGTGGGGCTGGTTAAAAAGGCGAACTTGACCCCCTCCTCCTCAGCGTGCTCGACTTCTTCGTGGCGGGCGGGAAGCTCGTTTTTCGAACGCCGGTACACAATCCAGGACTCTTTGGCGCCCAGGCGCAAGGCGGTGCGGGCGGCATCCATGGCCACGTTGCCGCCGCCTAGGACCGCTACCTTATCGCCGACCCTGATGGGAGTGTCGGCGTCGGGAAAGCGGTAGGCTTTCATTAAGTTGGTCCGGGTGAGAAACTCGTTGGCCGAATATACGCCGCAGGCGTTTTCACCCGGTATGTTCATAAAGTAAGGCAATCCTGCCCCGGTGCCGATAAAGACCGCGTCAAAGCCGCCGCCGTTGAGCAGTTCGTCAACCACGGCAAATTTGCCGACCACAGCGTTTACCTCGATGTTCACGCCCAGGTTTTTCAAATTGTTGATCTCGGCCTGCACCACCTTTTTGGGCAGCCTGAATTCCGGAATGCCGTACATCAAAACCCCGCCGGGAACGTGCAGTGCTTCGAAAACCGTAACCTCATGGCCGAGTTTGGCCAAATCGGCGGCGCAGGTCAGTCCTGCCGGCCCGGACCCTACCACAGCCACACTTTTGCCTGTCGGCGGGTTCACCTGCTGGGGCAGCACCCCGTTGGCGAGCTCCCAGTCCGCGCAATAGCGCTCTATGCGGCCGATGGCCACCGGCTCGTTTTTCTTGCCCAGAGTACAGTACTTCTCACACTGGCTCTCCTGCGGGCAGACCCGGCCGCATACCGCGGGCAGGGCGTTCTTTTCCTTCAGTTTTTTAATGGCCCCGGCGAAATCCCGCTCCGCGGCCAGCCCGATAAACGCCGGGATGTCCACCTCCACCGGGCACCCCTGGCGGCAGGGCGCGTTCTTGCACTGCAGGCAGCGGTTGGCCTCGGCCACAACCGCCTGTTCCGTATAGCCCAGGGCCACCTCATTAAAATTTTTAGCGCGCAGGAACGGGTCCTGAGATGGCATCGGGTTTTTCTTCGGAACAATAGTTTTTTTAGGTTTGCTTCCTCCGGTCACTACCTGCCACCTCCACAACTACAGCTGCAGTTATGCCCGTGGTTTTCCACGTAGCGGGCCACGGCCAACTGCTCCTGCGGCTTATAAATAACCGCCCGCCTGGCCATTTCCTCAAAATCGACCAGGTGCCCGTCAAACTCCGGGCCGTCCACACAGGCAAATTTGGTCTCGCCGCCGACGGTTACCCTGCAGCAGCCGCACATGCCGGTGCCGTCGACCATGATTGAGTTAAGGCTGACAATGGTTTTCAAGCCGTATTCCCTGGTCAGGCTGCATACCGCCCGCATCATGGGCAGAGGGCCTATGGCGACACACAGGCTGGTGTTCTTTTTCTCCTCGATTGCTTCGCGCAGCAGGTCAGTCACAAAACCCTTCCGGACGTATGAGCCATCGTCGGTTGTCACCCGCAGCTCACTGCAGGCGGACCTCATTTTTTCTTCCCAGAAAAGCAGTTCCTTCGTGCGCGCCCCTATAATCCCGACCACCTCGTTGCCCGCCTCTTTCAAGGCCCGCGCGATCGGGAAAACGGGGGCCACACCAACACCGCCGCCCACACAGATCACGCTGCCATAGTTTTCAACATGCGACGGCAGCCCAAGCGGACCTACAAAATCCTGCAAAAAATCCCCTTCACCTAAAGCTCCCAGCTCTTTTGTCGTCTTGCCGACCTCCTGAAAGACACAGGTGATGGTTCCCCCCGCACGGTCAAAATCAGCGATGGTCAGCGGAATCCTTTCCCCCTCCCCGTTAATGCGCAGGATGACAAACTGTCCTGCCAAAGCCTTTCGCGCCACCAGCGGAGCCTCGATTTCAAAAAGGTTCAGTGTCGGCGCCAACAATTCTTTTTTGACAATCCTGTACATATAAGTACTCTACCCTCCCCTTGTAGGAAATCTTTTTAAATGAACACTTCAGCAAATAGTGTACCAGGAAGAAATTTACTTTTAAGGCGCCGGTGCTTTTTGACAGTTGCCTGTTTATCTGGCCTGTCGGTATTTGCCGGAATTTGGCACATGACTTATCCGGGCTTCAGGCTGCCGAAAAAACGTTCAGGCTGCCGAAAAATCGGCAGCCTGAAAGAAAATCCTGTGGTATTAATTGTTGTTGAAGTTTATACTATTTTTTCTCGTTAAGCAGGTACCTCAAGATCCTGGGGCTTACGTTCAGGAGCCTGGCCGCAGCCATCCTGTTGTGGCCGGTTTTTTCAAGCGCACTTTCAATTATATCCTTGATAATGCTGTCCGCTTCACTTTTTAACAAGCTGGAGACTTCTTTAATATCAATGTTTTCACTGTCAAGAATTACCTTGCGGAACCTCTGTGACAGCTCGCGCACCGCTGCTTTCAGGTCTTGCCCGGCAGGATTTCCGGCCGGCTCTGAAAATTTGCCGCCACAGCTAAAGGCAATACTATTGGGCAGGCACTCAGGACCCATGGTGCGGCCCTCTCTGATCGCCATCGCCCTGGCCACTACATTGGAAAGCTCTCTGACATTGCCCGGCCAGTCGTATTCACGCAGCAGCTGCCTGGCCTCCGGATTGAATTCAGCTTTTCCCCGCGCATCTTCCGCCGGCAGATTTTTCCCAATGAAATAATTGGTTAAAGGCAGTATGTCCATCCTGCGCTCGCGCAGGGGGGGCACGTTGACACACACAACGTCAAGACGGTAAAGCAGGTCTTCCCGGAACAATTTACTCCTTGCGGCCTCGCGCAGGTTTTTGTTGGTGGCGGCTATTATGCGCACATCGGACTTGATCGGCTTTTCAGCCCCGACCCTGAAAAATTCGCCGCTTTCCAGGACCCTCAGCAGCTTGACCTGTATAGCCGGCGTGGCTTCCCCCACTTCGTCCAAAAAAAGCGTCCCCTTGTGGGCCAGCTCGAAGATGCCGTGTCTTAAACCCTGGGCTCCTGTAAAAGCTCCCCTTTCATGACCGAAAAGCTCGCTTTCCAGCAGGGTCTCGGTTAAGGCGCCGCAGTTAATGCTGATAAACGGGAAGTCGGCGCGGGTACTGTTGGCGTGAATAAACCTGGCCAGCACTTCTTTCCCCGTACCGGTTTCACCCTCAATCAGGATTGATATTTTCCTGGTGGCTACTTTTTTACACAACAGCAGCAGGTTGTTAAACGGGCTGTCTTTTGAAGTGACAATACCATATTCTGAAGCAAGTTTTTCAACTTCCTCGTCGGCAAACTGTTTTTTGTTGGATACCAGGTATACCGCGTGGTCGATTATTCGATCGAGCTCATCCAGCTCTTCAAACGGTTTGTCGATGTAGTCGAGGGCGCCCAGTTTCATTGCCTCCACTGCTGTCTTGACTGTGCTGTAACCGGTCATGATAATAACCTCGCATGCGGGGTTGACTTCTTTTATCTCCCTCAGGAGAGTAATCCCATCGGTATCGGGCAGCTTCAAGTCAACCAGGGCCAGGTCGAATTTCTTCTCCTGCAGCAGCGCCCTGGCCTCCCGGCCGGAATTGGCGACATCAACCGGGTAGCCTCTTTCTTCAGTCAAATAGTACTCAAAAAAAGTCCCAACCTCAACTTCGTCGTCAATAACCAGAATTGCTGGTTTTCTCATAGTTATCTCTCCTATACCGGGAGGATTAAGGAAAATGTGCTTCCGGCGCCAGGTTCGCTGGCTACATCTATCCTGCCGCCATGAGTTTGAGCTATGCCAAGGCTGACCGAAAGCCCCAGGCCGGTCCCCTTTGTTTTTTCTTTTGTAGTGAAAAAGGGGTTAAAGATCTGACTCAGGATACCCGGATCCATCCCCCGCCCGTTGTCGGTAACCCTGATCATCACAGCCGGGCTTTCAGTTTCCGGGTCCTCAATGACACCTGTACAGATTTCAATCCTGCCCTCACTCACACCCTCCAGGGCGTCGCGCGCGTTAAGCAAAAAATTGATGATTATCTGCTCCAGCTGCAGCTTGTTGCCCATGACCACCGGAATACTGCTGCTTGTCTTTTTGACAATGGCTATCTTGTTTTTTTCGATCTGGTAGGAAATCAGGTAAAGGCTGGTTTCAACAACATCATTTAATGAAACCGGCCCAAAAGAATAACTGTCCTGCCGGGCGAAAGTCAAAAGGTTTTGAATAATCCGCTTGCTTCTCTGGCCGCAGTTTTTGATATCCTCCAACAGCCTGTAATGTTTATCTTTACAGTCGGTTTTCCTTAAAATCAAACCGGCGTTGCCGATGATGGCGGTCAGCGGGCTGTTCAATTCATGCGCCACCCCCGCCGCCATCTCGCCTATGGCCGCCAGTTTGGCCGACTGGAACAGCTGGGACTCCATCCTTCTTTTAGTCGTGACGTCATTAACATAAACCACCATGGCGCAAAGTTCACTGTTTTCATTGTACGCGGGATAAGCCGATATATTGAAAATCACCCTTGTCGAAGGGTGGGTTACCTCCCGGACGGCAGACACGCCGGTTTTAAAGGCCTCGACAGCGGGGCAAAGCTGCCGGTCGCCACCGCAGCAGGCAATAAGATGGTAGCATTTGTTTTCCCTGCCGTCGTTATCTAGAAGGAGATTCTCCTGTTTATTGTATCTCAGTACGTTAAACGAACAGTCAATCAGGAACAGCTTGTCGGGGACTGCTTTGAACGTTTCCTCCCACTCTCTTTTGCTCCTGGAAACTTCCCCGAACAGCCGCGCGTTATTGATACAAACAGCAAGCTGGTCGGCCAGCTGCTGCACGAAAATAAAGTCATTTTCCGAATAAGCGTAAGTTTTGCTGCTGCCGAAATTCAACGCTCCGATGGCCTCGTTATTTACCAGCAGCGGCGCCATGATCGCCGATTTTATATTAACCATGCGCAAATGTTCATCTTCCTGGTATTTGTGGGAATCATGCCAGATGTCCTGCCGCAAAAAGCACCGTTTATCATGGATAGCCTTCCAGGGCGCCGAATTGTTGCTGTGCAGCACCCAACCCTCACCAAGGATTTCCTGTTCCTTGGGAATGCTCGCCTTAATAATCAACTGCCCTTTTTCCAACAGACAAAAACTGAGCAGGTCGTAAGACAACACGCTACGCAGAGGAGTGGCCACCTCGTCGATGATCTCCTCATAGGTCATCTCCACGTTAATACTTTTGGCTATTTGCTGAATGATCGCCATGCGGTTATTCTGCCTGGTCAGCTCTTCGATGATCTTCCGGACATCACCCTCGGCTAAATCTTTTTGGGTTTTTGCCGCCGCTTCTCTGTATAAAACCATTCAAGTTACCTCCCGGCGCCCTTATTTTTGCGCTGAGTCCACCAGAATTCTAACCTATTATAATGATTATATCACCGAGTAATATTTGTAAAGATAAATATGCTGAAGATTGTGGTGTCTTATATTTTTTTGCTATAAACCTTGACACATAAATAAACCAATTTTATACTTATAGTCAATAATGGTCAGTGCTACCAAACGCGCAAGATAACTATGGAGGTGTAGACAGTGACAGATGCTAACCTAAAGGAGAACTTTGAAACCAGGGAGTTCCAGGCTGAAGTCAAACAACTTCTTGATATAGTGGTCAACTCTCTGTACACCGAAAGGGAAATCTTCCTGCGGGAACTGATCTCAAACAGCGTGGACGCCCTTGAAAAATTCCGCTACCAGTCTGTGATAAGCAGTGATTTGGCGGATAAGGACGCCCTGCCGCTGGAAATTTCCATTGAGGTAGACGAAAATAACAAAACCGTGACGGTAGCCGACACCGGCATCGGTATGACCAGGGACGAGCTGGTGGAAAACCTGGGCACGATCGCTCACTCCGGGTCAAAAGAATTCATCCGGCAGTTAAAAGAGTCGGAACAAAAAGACCTCAACCTCATCGGCCAATTCGGCGTGGGTTTTTACTCCGCTTTCATGGTGGCTAAAAAAATACGGGTCCTTACCCGCTCCTACCGCCCCGGTGAGCCCGGCTACGAGTGGGTTTCCAGCGGTATCGGCAGCTATGACCTGGGTCCGGCCGCAGACCTGCGGCGGGGCACCAGGATCATCCTGGAGCTGAAAGAAGACGCCGCAGATTTTACCAAACCTGACAGAATAAAAGAACTGATCAGGCAGTACTCCGGCTTTGTGCCCTTCCCCATAAAGGTCAACGGCGAACAGGTCAACACGGTCCAGGCCATCTGGGCGCGCAACAAGAGTGAAGTAACAGCTGAAGAGTACAACGAGTTCTATAAATTCATCGCCAATGCCTTTGATGAGCCGTTATACCAGCTGCATTTTAGCGCTGACGCGCCGCTGGCCATCAACTCCCTGCTGTTTGTGCCAAAACATAATTACGAGCGGTACGGCTTCGGCAGAATGGAGCCGGGTGTTAACCTATACAGCCGCAAGGTTCTGATTCAGCAGCAATCTGACAATATCTTGCCCGAATGGCTGCGCTTTGTTAAGGGCGTGGTGGACAGCGAGGATATCCCGCTCAATATCTCCCGCGAGACCACCCAGGACAGCGCGCTGATGAATAAACTTCAAAAGGTTATCACCGGCCGCTTTTTGAAGTTCCTCAATAAACAGTCCCAGGAGGACCCCGCCAAGTACGCCGAGTTCTGGAATACTTTCGGCATGTTTCTGAAAGAAGGGGCGACCACGGATTTTGCCTACCGGGACGAACTGGCCAAACTGCTGCGCTTTGAATCTTCCGGAGCGGAGCCGGGCCAACTGGTCGCACTGGCTGATTACGCAGGGAGAATGAAGGAAGGGCAGAAGGACATTTATTTCATCAACGGGCCTTCAAGGGAAGTCATTGAAGCTGGCCCCTACCTTGAGGTCTTCCGCAGCTGCGGCTATGAGGTGATTTACACCTATGAGCCGATAGACGATTTCGTCCTCAGCAATTTGCGTGAATATGAAGGAAAGAAGCTGGTCTCAGCGGACAGCGCCAACCTGGAACTGCCCGGCCTGGCTGACCAGCCCGGCGAGGAGGCGCTTGACAGCGCGAAGACGGAAGCCCTGACGGCCTGGCTCAAGGAAATCCTGGGTGACAAGGTGAGCGAGGTCAGGAGCTCGGCGCGCCTGGTGGAAAGCCCGGCCATCATGTTAAACCTGGACGGCGTGCTGACCAGCAGTATGCAGCGGGTGATGCAGGCGGCGCATAAGGACTTCGGCGCCCTGGGCAGAAAAGCCCTGGAGATTAATCCCCGGCACAAGCTGGTTAAGCGACTTTCCACCCTGCGCGAGGAAGACCCCGAATTTGCCCGGGTGGTAGCGGAACAGATTTTTGACAACGCGCTCATCGCCGCCGGCCTGGTAGTCAACCCGCGGGCCATGGTCGACCGCATTTACCGGATCCTGGAGAAAGCCTTATAGAGATAGGGAAAGCCACTCTGAAAAGAGTGGCTTTTTTCTGTGTAATTACTTGCGGAAGGATAGCCGGGCAGTCTCCGGGTTCTTTTCCTGGATAATGCCTTCCATCCATTTTTTCACCGCATCGTTGAACTCGGGGTGAGTCAGGATATAAAACTTTTCCTCCCTGACAGCGGAAAACACGGAGTCAGCGACCTGGTCCGGGGTCAAAACTTTAAATTCTTTCTCCAGAAAAGCCCAGGCGGCCTCTTCGGCTTCTACATTCAGCTGCCCGGCGGTGGAACCGGCCCGGCTTTCCTCCGGCAGGTTTCTCGCCGAGCTGAGAATCCTGGTCTTTACAAAACCAGGACAGAGGACAGAGGTTTTAATTTTGGCCTCCTGCTGGGCCAGCGTCCTGTAAAGGTTTTCTGACAGGGCCACCACCGCGTGCTTGGTCACATGGTAAGTCACACCCGGATGATAGGGCAGAATCCCGGCGGTGGAAGCGGTATTGACAATGTGTCCCTCTGTTTTCTGGTCCAGCATGATAGGAACAAACGTCCGCAGGCCGTGGATAACGCCCCAGAGGTTAACGCCCACGGCCCATTCCCAGTCGGCCAGGCTGACCTCCCAGATGGAACCCTCCGCCCCGCTTACTCCGGCATTATTACAAAGCAGGTGTACCGCGCCAAAACATTCAAGCGTCTTCTCAGCCAGCCTGGTCACATCACCAGCTTTAGAAACATCGGTCAAAACCGGCAGCACGTTGCCGCCCAGTGCGGCCAGCTCTTTTTGGGCCTTGTTTAAAGCGCCTTCCTCAACGTCAGCCAGGACCACCCGCATGCCTTCCCGGACGCAGCGCCCGGCTATACCCAGCCCTATGCCGCTGGCCGCGCCTGTTATAACCGCCACCTTATCTTTAAACTCCCGCATGATTACCTCTCCTTATTTTTAATTGTCATAGCGCCCCTATTTATTTTGAGCGCTCCCGCCGGCTGCTCCGCTGAGAAAAAGATCGATTTCCCTGTCAATGATCTCCGCCGCGGATTTTTCAGGGCAGGCCAGCCAGAGGATAATCATTGAGGCGCTGAGCCATTCCAGGTGATTGGCCAACTCTTCAGCGGGAATATCCCGCCTGATTTCTCCGGCCGACTGCCCCTCTCCAAGCACCGGTATCAGAATGTTGTTAAAACCGCTCCTCAAAGCCTGATCCTTTAGCGTTTCAAACGCTCTCTGCATCATGTAAACCATATATTTTTCAAGAACATCCGCGCGCAGGTTTTGCTCAAACCACTGCAGAGAATGACGCAGCAGCACAGTCAACCGCGACCGGATGTCGGGCAGCCGCGCCAGTTTGTTAATCGCTTCAGAGCCTGTATCCCGCAGGGCTGTCTGCACATATGCGTGAACAATGGCCTCTTTCACAGGAAAGTGGTTGAATATGGTCCCCCTCGCAACATCGGCCTCTTCGGCTATTTGCTCCACAGTGGTCCTGTCGAAACCCTGCCTGTTAAAAAGCTCAATTGCGATAGAGACAATTCTTTTTCTGGTCTCCTCTTTTTTTTTCTCAGTCCGGTTTCTTCTAATTTGTTCCATTCGATCATCCCTTGTACTAAGTATAAATATGTATTTGATTTAATTATGTACCGAGTACAATTTACCATAATTGATCCCGTTTGACAAGTACATGAACAGATTTGTCTAAGCTACATAATATAAATACTGATAAAAGTTATATTTTCCCAGAAGGAGTTGTATAAATATGGAAGATGATTCATTGCTTACTAAAAAAAAGGGAGGTTGTCCGGATAGCACGCCAAATCTGAACCTGGGAGTGTCGTGTGAGATTGGTCCGATAAGCAACCGGAAACGCTTGCAGGAGGCATACAGAATTCGCCTGGAAGCGGCTCAATTTCAAAGAGCGCTTCCCCTCCCGGGGCACCCGTGCAATGGTGACGAGAATCTTTATCCCAATAAAATAGGCAACTTTTCCAAGGCTCTGCCGCACAACCAACTCGGCGAGGTTATCCTCGCGGCATATAGCTCCCTGATTGGGGCTCTATCGACCGGTGACCCGGAAGAATTTGAATTCATACCCTTGGGAGGAAGCACCAAACTCGTCGACCCCCAGGCAGCCTATGATGTTGAACATCTTCACTGTTTCACCGACCCTGGCTTTTTCTTCCTCGTAAAGGGCTCTGTCTCTGTACAGCTTCTTCCAGTAAGAGTAGCTTGATACCAGCTCGACCTTGATTACACCCTTGCCTTCCGGCGCCATGCTTTTATCGAACCCGTAAATCTGCATTTCCAGGCTTTCGTTGACGTGGCCGGCGATTTCCACCGGTTGTTCAAGCAGCATAACGAGGGCGGACGGCTCACCGGAAAGGTCCCGGTTGACTTAATATTTTTTCTCCTTCGACAATTCTTGACAATTTTCCTGAAGGTAAAATACCGGATGCTGTCAAAACATGCATTCATTCCTAAAAATACACAACGGGGGCATTTCATGAATTACGAAGAAATGACCAAAGAACAACTAATAGCTGAATTAACCAACAAGTCCAGGGAAAATGAGAACCTGAAAAAGCAGATGGCAACCCTGCAAAAGGAACTGTCAGAAGGGCCATCTGAAAAACAAGCCTTACCCACCAGTCAATGTTTTTCCGACATAATTGAAAACCTTCCTGACGCTGCGGTTGTCATCAATAAAGATAGAAAAGATAACGGCGCCCTGGTTGGGGCGATGGAAACGGTCCGTGACATTACCGCCAGGAAAGCACTGGAAGACAGGCACGAGGCCGAACGGCAGCGGTTATACTCAATGCTGGACAAACTGCCCGGCTTCATCTGCCTGATCAAACCGGATTATACCATCCCTTTTACCAACAGCAACTTCCGCCAACGGTTTGGTGACACAGGGGGCAAACTGTGTTACCAGGTTTTCAACGACATGGACGCGCCTTGCGAGGTGTGCCCAACCAAACCAGTATTTGAGACAGGCAATCCCGTTGAGTTTGAGTGGACCAGCCCCAGCGGGGAAATATACCAGATTTATGATTTCCCCTTTTATGATGTCGACGGCTCTTTATTTGTACTGGAACTTTTAGTAGACATAACAGAGCGTAAACGTGTGCTTGAGGAGATGGCTTTAAGTGAAGCGCGCTACCGGGCTATAGTAGAAGACCAGATGGAATTAATCTGCCGCTGCTCGGCCAGTGGCAAGCTTAGCTATGTAAACGATAGATTCAGCCGCTTTTTTAACATAAAGAGTGAGGATTTGCTTGGCAAATGCTTTATTCCGCTGCTTTTTAAGGACGACAGGGAAAAAACGGTGCAAGTTATTTCCTCGCTTACTTCGCAGAATCCGGTTGTCACTGACGAACACCGTGTTTTAACGCCGGATGGCGGGTTATGCTGGCTGCAGTGGTCATACCGGGCAATCTGCGACGAGCGGGGCAATACCGTGGAATTTCAGGGAGTGGGGCGAGATGTCACGGAGCGCAGACTTGCCGAAGAGGCCCTGGAAAACGAGCGCAAAAGATTATTTAACTTGCTGGATAAGCTTCCGGCACATGTCGCCCTATTTGCGCCCAATTATGAAATTCGTTTCGCCAACCATTGTTTTAAAGAGCAGGTCTGCCTGCCTGAAGGCAAGTACTGTTACGAATCCATATGGGGATTTGACAAGCCCTGTGACAACTGCCAAACTTATAAGGTTTTTGAGACGAATAAGCCGCTGGAATGGGAAATGAATTTCCGGGGCAGAACCTATCATTATTATGATTATCCTTTTTTTGATTTTGACGGGTCACGGTTAGTACTGGAGATCGGTATCGATATAACCGACTTTAAAAAGGCCATGGAAGATTTACAGCTGTCGGAAAAACGGTTTTCCAAAGCATTCAACGCCAGCCCCGGTATTATGGCCATCATGTCTCTCATTGATGCCGGCGGCGATGTCCGTTTCATTGATGTGAACAACAGTTTTGAGTATGCGAGCGGTTATCGCCGGGATGAGGTTATCGGGCGGACAACATCCGAATTGGGAATCTGGGCCAACCCGGTTGACCTGAAAATAGCTAGAGGAATTATTATGGAACAACAGGGGTTCCGCAACCTTGAGATAACTTTCCGCATCAAATCGGGTGAACACCTGGTCGGCCTGGTATCCGCCGAAACCATAGAATTCGGCGGTGAAACATGTCTGATTGTCAATGTCACTGATATTACAGAACGCAAACAGCTGGAAAAAGAAATGGCCCGCCTGGAACGGTTAAACCTGGTAGGAGAAATGGCCATCGGTATAGGACACGAAATCAGAAACCCAATGACCACTGTCAAGGGTTTTTTGCAGATTCTGATGACCAGAGCAGAATACGATAAGGACAGGGATTACTTTGAGATCATGGTATCGGAACTGGACAGGGCCAATTCTATAATTACCGAGTTCCTGTCGCTGGCCAAAGATAAAGTAATAGAGTTAAAGCCGCAAAACCTCAACAATATCGTGGAGGCATTATTTCCTCTTATCTCAGCTGACGGCATGGTCACCGACCAATTGATTGACTTAGAACTGTGGGATATACCGAATTTAAATCTTGATGAAAAAGAAATACGACAGTTAATCCTCAACCTGGTCCGCAACGGGTTTGAAGCCATGCCAAAAGGCGGCAAGCTGACTATAAAAACCTTCCGGGAAGGTAGTGATGTGGTTTTGGCGGTAACTGACAGCGGCAAAGGGATTGAGCCTGAAGTACTTGAAAAGATAGGCACGCCATTCTTTACAACCAAAGACACCGGCACAGGGCTTGGCTTGGCGGTATGTTACAGTATCGCAGCCCGCAACAACGCCAGGATCGAAATAGAAACAGGGCCACAGGGCACTACTTTCTATGTGAGATTCAAAGTATAAGAAGCTGACCCCAAAAACAAGTCTTTTCAGGCATCACTTTTTAACTCTGCCACCAGCATTCCCACAATAATCAAAAGACAACCCGCCCACTGACGGGCGGACAGTACTTCCCCGCCCGGAATGCAGGCGTAGAGCGCCGCAAAAACTGGCTCGGTTGTGAAGATAATAGCGGTATGATTGGGTGACGTATGGCACTGCACCCGGTTTTGAATCATGAAAGCCAGCGCCGTCGCAGGTATGGCGGTGATTATTAATGCCACCCACACTTCCCTGTTTAGAACCTGAGGTATCTCCTCCAGCGTCAGTGCTCCGATCAGGCTGGCAACCGCAACCGTTCCGATCTGAATGATGGTCAGGGCAATAGGGTCAAAACGCAATACATACCTTCCTACCAGAATAATATGCAGAGCAAACGAGACAGCGCAGAAAAAAACCAGTGTGTCTCCGTTGCTGAAGGTCAGGTTGTCCTGCAGCGTCAGCGCGGCCAACCCAACCGCGGCGCTGCCCGCGCCGATCAAGTTGGTCGGACCCGGCAGGCGGCGCGATGTCAATATGACTATCAATGGAACCAGCACCACAGACATGCCGGTGATGAAACCGGCACTGGCCGCGCTGGTGTATTTAAGCCCTACTGTCTGGAAAGCATATCCCCCAAACAAGAATATGCCGATCGTCACCCCAGCCAGTATGCTCTGCTTATTAACCAGGCGCCAGTGCCTGGCATAGACCAGGGCCAGGAAGATAAAAGCAGCAAAAAAACGAAGCCCCAAAAAATAGTAGGGGCCAATACCGTTTAGTGCAACCTTGACAACTGTAAAAGTTATACCCCAGATAAAAGCAACCCCCAGCAAAGCCAGGTCCGCCAGGATCTGTCTTTTTCTGGTTTGATGGTCCAAATCGTTGTACAATATTTTAATCACTCTCTCGTCGGAGTGTTTTATTATTCGGGGTGGAACAGGAAAACGTAACCGCAGGTATTGCAGATAACCGGCATCACCGCCAAACCCTTGTCCGGAGCCAGTTCATAACCTTGCTCGGCTTTGACCAGGGAAGGCAAAAGACAATACTGATTATCCATGGTACCGAAATTTTTTCCGCCACAGTTAGGGCAGGGTATCTTTAAACCTATTTTTTGTTTTTCCAATTTATCACCTCCCTGATACTTTTTCGACAACTAAAAGTAAGTTCCCTTTCTAATCCAGTTCCCGGTCTGTGAAATTTTAAGCAGGGAGCGGACTGGTGAAAAGCGAATCTATCCAATAAACTATGCTACACTTTTCCGCCAAAGCATGCATGTTTACAATTTTTAGATCAAACAGGGAGATGATCTTTTGAAGGAGATACTGCAGGGGGTACGGGTTCTGGATCTTACTCACGTAGCCTCCGGGCCGATGTGCACGATGATCCTGGGGGACCTGGGGGCTGAGGTGCTGAAAATTGAAACCCCGCGGGGCGACCTGGGACGTTCACTCGGTCCGCCTTTTGTCAAAGGCGAATCGGTTTCCTACCTCTGTCTCAACCGCAATAAAAAGGGCATGGCCATTGACTTAAAAAACCCTATGGGGGTAAACATAGTCAAAAAAATGGCGAGTTCTTGCGATGTGCTGGTGGAAAACTTCCGCCCGGGTGTGATGGCACGTTTGGGACTGGGCTATGATGAACTGTCAGTAATAAATGACCGCTTGATCTATTGCTCCGTTTCAGCCTACGGGCAAACCGGGCCATGGAAAAGCAAGCCAGGACTTGACGGCATAGTGCAGGGAACGTCCGGACTGATGAGCGTCGTCGGCCTGCCGGGCGCCGAGCCGTGTAAAATCCAAACACCCGCTGTGGACATGGTCACGGGCATGCTGGCCGCCCTGAGTATTATGGGCGCCCTGCTGTCCCGCGAGCATACCGGCAAAGGCCAGGCGGTCGATGTAAGCATGTACAGCGCGGCGATTATGCTCCAGCAAATGTCCTTTTCCTTCTACTTGAACTCGGGCGAACTGCCTCAAAAAATGGGGAGCGCCGCTCCTTATGCCACGCCCAACGAAGCCGTGCCGACCAGGGACGGGCATATCATGCTGGCGGCCTACCACCCGCAGAGGTGGCAGAAACTATGCGGCATTCTCAAACGGGAAGATATGATTAAGGACGAAAAATTCTCCACCAATGAAGCGCGGCTTGAGAACAGGCGCGAGCTGATGGAAATTCTCGGGGAAGCTTTCCGGGAAAAGACCACCGCCGAGTGGCTGGAGATCCTGGAGCAAAACGATATTATCTGCGGCCCGGTGGAAACATACGACAACGTTACGGCTTCTCCCCAGGCGCTCCATGACCAGGCTTTCATATCGGTAAACCACCCCTTATACGGAGAGATAAAAATGCCCGGCTGCGGTCTAAAATTCAGCGACACGCCGGCCGGGGTCAAGTCCCCTCCCCCCTCGTTCGGGGAACACACCAGAGAAATCCTGCTCTCTTTTGGTTTCAGCCAGAATGAAATTGATACTCTATATAAAGCAAAAGTTATTTTTTAGGCGACTCTATACTGACCGTACGTGTATCCGCGTTCCAACTCACACTGGACCCCAGCGACTCAGCCGCGTACCTGGCCGGCAGCATGGCCCGGCCGGAGCGGATTACCGGGCTGGTGTCCATCTGCACTTTTGTCCCGTTGTAGAAAGCAGTGCTACTGTCGATGGTGAATGTACTCATCTGGCCTGCCCCGCTGATGGTAACCTCCCTGGTCTGCCCGTTCCACTCCGCTTTAGCGCCGAGCGCTTCGGCGATTGCCCGCAGGGGGACCATCACCCGTCCGTTCTGGTCGATATAAGGCGGCACGTCAAAGGAAACTGCCCGGCCGTCAACCAGCACGTTTATAACGCCCCGGTCCGCTGCCGGCGGGGCGTCCTGCCCGTCACCATAGATCAGGTACTGTTGGCGCTCCTCTTTGAAGCGGTCCAGCTCCGGCTGGTATAAAGCTTGGATTTGCCCGGCCGTCAAGCCCGCCTCGAGATAACCGCCGATTTTGTCCGTCCCCATGATTTTGTCGAACATAACTAATGTTGGCCCGCTTTTAGGGACTGCGAAATTGTTGAGGGAATGGGCGCAGGTAAGCGCGTAAAGACCGGTCAGGGCGGGGTTAAACCTGTGGTAATCAGTTATTTGCAGCCGCACGCCGCCGGCCGCTCCTTTGACTTCAGGCTTAAAAACCACGCCTGGCAGCCCGGACTGGTTCAGCAGGGCGGCAAATTTAGCGGCGTCGATACCTTTCCCGCCAATCCACTTGAAATTGTCCGCCTGGTAAACCCCGGTGCCCTCTCCCAAACCGGTGGCCATGTAGCCGAAGACAGCATCCAGGTCGGAGATCTTGGGCGAGGTTGCCACCCACTTCAGCCCCGTGTCCTGGAAAATCATGGAGCGGTTGTAACCTTCCATGGGGACCACGGTGAGATCGGCGCCTATCTTCCGGTTAAAGAAGCGGGCCAGTTCGCCGGCGGTCATCCCGTGCGCCACCGGCAAATTGTCCACACCGACAAAACTCCGGTAGGGCTCTGCCAGTACCGGCCCTTCCACAATCAGGCCGCCGACGGGGTTGGGGCGGTCCAGGACAATGACTGGAATATTGTTCTTCTGAGCGGCAACCAGGCAGTAGTTCAGGGTGGACATATAGGTGTAGGACCTGGCGCCTATGTCCTGCACATCGAACAGCAGCAGGTCGATACCCGCCAGCATCTCCTGTGTGGGCATCCTGGTCTCACCGTAAAGGCTGTAAACCGGAATACTAAGCGTTGGGTGCGTGTACGAAGCAACGTACTCCCCGGCCGGAGCCTTTCCGTCAAGGCCGTGCTCAGGCGCGTAAAGGGCGGCCAGCTGCACGTCGCCGTCTCCGGCCAGGATGTCAATCGTGCTTTCCCCACGGCTGTTTACACCGCTTTGGTTGGTGACCAGGCCGACTCTTTTCCCCTTTATCAATTCATGCCGCGATTCCATCAGGACCTCACTGCCGGGCTTTACCTGCGCAGCTTCCAGCGGCACGGCAAAACAAAACAGCAACAGCGACAATACTACGAGGAGTGCCAGATTCATTTTTTTAGCCATTATACAAATCTCCTTAATAAAACAATTAATGTTACTATATTTTTAGACGGGTGAGAGGCGAGTTTGGATTAGAATAGCACGCTGCCTGTTAGTGAATCAAGCTCCAGAAATTTCCCAGAAAACATATTGACAGTGATAGTGATATAGTGTACTATGTTACTAATACACGTGTAAAGTATGTTAAGGAGGAAAATTCTATGAGCACCTGGTGGACTCTCTTGCAAAAGGAATACCGCATGACCCGGAACGCCGCTTTACTATCTCTGGCCATTCTGATTATCGGAGGCCTCTGGCTGGTCTACCTTTCTTACCGCTACCACGCGGGGATTATTTTCGCGCCGGCAGCCTTTATCCTGGTGATCCTGCTGTTCTACCCCGCCATGTACATTCTGAAAAGCCTGGCCTGGGAGTGGAAAGTAACCCCTCACCTGTGGCTGCACTGCCCTCAGCCCGGCTGGCTGCTGCTGGCGGCCAAGCTGGCCATCGCCCTGCTGCAGATGCTGGTCATTACGATTATTACCGCGGCGCTGCTGCTGCTGACGCTTTCCATCAACCCTACCCCGGTTGAGATGGAAGGCATAGTTCTCTCGTCGCTGATTCCCATAGTGGTGGAGATTGGTTTTTACGCCGCTGTTTTCGTTTTCGCCGCCAGTATTTACATCGGGTCCTGGGCCACCTTGATCTCGGTGACAACCGCACTGGCCGGAAATATCTTAGGCAGGTTCCGCTGGCTGGCCGGCATCGCTACTTTCTTTGTGGCGACTGTTGGCCTGGGTAAGCTCCATGAAACGGGATTTTATGATCTGATTACTCACTGGGGACCCTTAAGTATCCAGCCGCGGACTCTTCCTGAGATAGCCGGTGATCTAGGCATGCACATAAATATGGCGGGACATGTGAACCTGGTCCAATTCTACACAGGTGAAGTTTTCTTCTACTTCCTCCTGACGGCTGCTTTGTTTGCCCTGTCGGCCTGGCTGATAGACCATAAAGTAGAGGTGTAGCGGTATGGTTCAATCATTTAACCCAACCCAGCCGATCTATCTGCAGATTTTGCAGCGCATCTGCCGCCAGGTGGTTCGGGGCGAACTGAAGGCAGGCGACAAACTGCCGTCAGTACGGGATATGGCCCTACAGGCAGGGGTCAACCCGAATACAGTGCAAAGGGTGTACACAGAACTGGAGCGCCTGGAGATCGCCGAAACCAGACGCGGCCTGGGCTCTTTTATAACAGAAAACGAAGCCAGGCTAAAGCAGCTGCGGGAGGATTTGAAAAGCGAGCAGATCAGCAGCTTTATCGCGGACATGGAAGAAACGGGTTTCAGCCCGGAGGAGATCCTGGAAGGTGTACGCAAGGATTTATTCAACAATAAAGGCGGAAGAGGTGTTTAATATGACCGGGCATATAGTACGATTCGAAAATGTGACTAAAAAAGCCTGGTGGACTGGATGAAAAAAACGCTGGCCTAAAGGCAAGGCCCTGTTTTTCAGGTTAAGCTTTAAAATCTTAAGTCAGTGACAAATATAGGTAACACTAAGTCCATGGTGTTGAAACAAGCTGTTCCATTGCGGAGCCAAGCGTGTTTCAACACCATGGACGACTCTCTTTACAAACCTGCCGCTATTAACCTGACGGCTGGCTTTGTTGTTTCAGGGCAGATTTAAAGCTAAAAATTGGTATGATCATCAGCATGCCTATAAAAAACAGCAGCGCCGACAGCCCGTACATGGACACCAGTGAAAACTGGACCTTGAGCCAGCCCGCCAGGCTCATTGTAATTACCATAGCCCCCATGAACAGCGGGTTCAGCACCCCGTTCACCCGCCCGACGAACTCTTCTTTTGTGGCCTGCAGGATTAATGTATTCATACCTGCTGATAGTAATGCTGCTTCTTAGTGTGACACGAAGCATACCCGATTATATCAGAAATAAATTTAGAAGTTTAGCCTTTTTACAATTTAATCCCCTGGACAGCGATCCCCTTGGGACACCTGTCCGGTAAATTTTTAATAAACAGTTTCAGGATGTCCGGCGGTACCTTCATTAATGCAAGCCGGTGCTCGCCCAGGGCGTCCCTGGGGTCCAGGGTGAGGCGCAGTCCTTTGACCAGGGCTGCCGGGGCCGCTTCGCCAGGCGCGTCCATGGCCGCGTCACAGACACCGCATAAAATGCAGGTGGCCGGAACCTCCAGCTGCCTGGACACCTCGGGAGCCATGCGTCCGCTGTAATCTTCCCGTGTCACCACCCAGGGCAGCACCGCCTTTAATGACTCAAAGAAAGGCTCCAGGTCCACAACCAGGTCTTTCAACTGCCTGAAGTGAGGCAGGGGTTCCAGGATAACCCGCCCGTCAGCGCCGGCGGCGTCACGTATCAGGGTCTGACAGGCTAAACCCGGAGTGCCGTTGATCGAAACGGCACAGGAACCGCAAATAGTGCTGCGGCAGGAACGCCTGAAGGAAAGGCCGGGTTCCTGCCGCCAGGCCTGCAGCATGGCGTCAAGCACTGTATGGTGACCTTCCACCGACACACTGAATTCCTGAAAGTAACGCTGCTGGTCCACCTCAGGGTTAAACCGGCTGATGTTTAAGACAACTTTCACTGCTAGTACCCCCTTTCCTGCGGCTGATAACGGGTGATTTTCACAGGTCCGGAACTGAATTCCGGACCGTTCTCCCCTCTGCGCGCCAGCGTATGGCCCAGCCAGTTCAGATCGTCCCGCCTGGGATAGTCAAGCCGGTAGTGGGCGCCCCTGCTTTCAGTGCGCCGCAGCGCACCCCCGGCAATAATTTCACATAAATCCAGGATGTAACCTGTCTCCAGATATTCCATCAGCGCGTAATTAAATGGCTGGGCCTCTCTGGGAGGATCCAGTTCCTTATAGCGTTTTTTCAGTTCTTTCAGTTTTTCCACCGCGTCCGCCAGTTCATCCCCAACCCGGAACACACCGACCTGGCTGGTCATGATCGAGGTGGCCGCCTCCCGAATCAGGAAGGTGCTGTCCTCCTGGACGATTTGCTTTCCATCTGAAAACATTGAACTCCAGGACTCCAGGCTGCGCGCCGCTGTAGTCTTCGAAAGCACCGGCCAGGGCTCTTTCCCCGCCAGTTCGGCCGCCCGGCGCCCCGCCCGCCGGCCAAAAACAACAGTTTCCAGCAAAGAATTGCCGCCCAGGCGGTTGGCGCCGTGCACGCTGACATTGGCCACCTCGCCGGCCGCCAGCAGGCCGGGCAGGCTGCTCTCGCCCCAGACGCCGGTGCGCACGCCGCCCATACTGTAGTGCTGGGCCGGCTCTATAGGCATGGGCGCGACCGCCGGATCAACCCCGGCGTAGCGCATGGACAGGTCGCGCACCTGGGGCAGGCGCTCCGCCACCAGGGCCTCGCCCAGGTGGGTCAGGTCCAGGTGCACATACTTGCCCTCATAGCCGCGCCCTTCTTTGATCTCCCTGAAAATCGCCCGTGAAACCAGGTCACGGGGCGCCAGCTCCATTTTTTGCGGCGCGTAATCAGCCATAAACCGTGTACCGCCTGCATTGCGCAGGTATCCTCCCTCACCCCTTGCCGCTTCGGAAATAAGGATATTGGTGCCGTAAAGGGTGGTCGGGTGGAACTGGACGAACTCCATATCGGCCAGGACGGCCCCCGCCCGGTAAGCTATAGCCATACCGTCTCCCGTGTTGGCGATGGCGTTGGTGGTCTTGGCAAAGGCCCGGCCGTACCCGCCCGTGGCCAGGACCACCACCTTGCTGCGAATTACCTCTGTTTTAGCCCTGGCCAAATCGTAAGCCAGCACCCCCGCCACCCGGCCGTCTTCCACCAGCAGCTCGATCAGGCGCCACTCGGGGTAAATCTTAATCCGCCTCCTCAACGCCTGTTCGTAGAGGATATGCAGCACGACGTGGCCTGAAAAGTCAGCTGCAAAACAGGCGCGGGGAAAGCCCGCCCCGCCCAGCGGACGCTGCGCGATACCGCCGCCAGGACTGCGGGTCCAGGGCACGCCCAGCCGCTCCAGTTCCAGGATTACCTCCGGCCCGTCCGAACAGAGCACCTCAATGGCATCCTGGTCCCCCAGATAATCACTGCCCTTCACTGTGTCAAAAATATGGGCCTCCACACTGTCTTCCTCTCCCATGACAGCGTTAAACCCTCCCTGCGCCGCCCCGCTGTGGGAGCGGGTGGGGTAAAGCTTGCTCAGCACAGCCACATCGGCCTTTTCCGCAGCGGACAGCGCCGCCATCAAGCCCGCCAGCCCGCCGCCTACAATTAAAACCTCGTGCATGATCATATTAAAAAACACCTCCTGAGCAGGAAAAGCTAACCCTAAATAAGTTTCAACTGACAGCCGAACCGGCCGGAAATATCGGCAAGCCTCTTTTCAATGCCGCATCGGTAGAATTCCGGTTCGGCACAGCACATTTCCAGGTCCGCCAGAGCTTCGGGGAATTGCCCGCGGTACACTTTCTTCAAACGGTGGACCACCGCAGGATACGGGTTCAGGGTATCTGCCAGCACTTCTGTTACACCAGCCTTCTTCAACTCCTTAAACAGGCTAACTAAATCTTTTTCACCATCCCCCAGCCCCGGCAGGACCGGCGCGATAAAAACCCAAACAGGTATACCCGCCTCAGCCAACTGCCTGGCGGCGGCCAAACGCAGCCCCGGCGGCGAAGCGCCGGGCTCTAAAACACGCGCCGCCCTTTCATTGATGGTAGTCACGGTAAATCCCACTGAGCAGCGGGGCAGCTTCTGCAAAACCTGCAGATCCCTTACTACCAGGGCGGACTTGGTGAGGATCTCCACTTCCAGCGCCGGGCAACCGGCCAGGGCTTCCAGGCAGGAGCGGGTCAGCTTGTACCAGGCTTCAGCCGGCTGGTAGGCATCGGTTACACTGCCCAGGATGACTCTGCCCTCCGGCACGCGGCGGCCTCTCAGCTGTTTCTCCAATATATGCGGAAAGTTAACCTTGACGTCTACAAACTCGCCCCAGGGCTCCTTGTGGCCGCCAAAGCGGCACATGAAGGAAGCGTAACAGTAGACACAGGCATGGGCGCACCCGGTGTAGGGGTTCAGGCAGTAACTAAAACCTGGAATGCCTGTTTTGGTAAGAGCGGTTTTACAGGTTTTTTCCACAGGTAAAATCAGGTCTGGCAATAGAGGGCTCCTCCCTGGCGGCTATTGAGGGTTCAATTTTTGATTTATGGCCTCTGAGACCTTTTTGAAGGACACCCCGCCCTGCAGCAGCGGCTTGCCGTCCAGAACAGTCAGGGGCAGTTGGTAATTCTCTTTGACTTTTTCAATCCCGGGATAATTCTTAAACTCCTCACCTGCCACATCAACGTAGGCAAATTCAATAATATCGCCATGTTTTTGCTTCAGCAGCTTCTCCAAATGTTCCGCTTCTTTCCTCATAATATCGATAGTGCTGCAGCTGCAGGCGGCGGCGTTAGGTTCGGTTTCACAGTCGCCGCAGGGAGGCGCGTAGGCGCCGAATATTGTGACTGTTACTTTTTTCATAACATTATCCCTCCATAACCTTTTAGGATAGTTGTAACAGTTTTATAGCTTTCACGTTTTTATTCCTGCTTTTATTAAATAATTTCCCTGTTAAAAGATGAAAAATAAAAGAAATTTCTGTTACATAGCAGAAAAAACCCCGTTTAATTTAACGGGTTGGTGTTTTAGAAAAATCCCTTTTCTTTAGCCATCATAGCACCTTTGAAAATAGCGTCATCATCATTTTTTGCTTCATATTCAAAGGTTTGTGCAGTGCCGGCCACATTAGGGGCAAAAAGCAATGCATATAAATTATCCTCTGCAACATACTTGACAACAAGCAAATACTCCATGATCTGCGCCACAACATTGTACTCCCGCAAAAAACCACTTCCTTTAAATTCTTTAATGCCCCGCATCATACCAATTGCTGCGAATTGTCCTATTTTTAACGCTAAAACCGCTGGACAACAGCACCCCGAGGATTACCACCCCGCCAGCAATCAATTGGCCGGCGTTAACACGCTCGCCAAGAAAAAGCATCGCGCTGATAACTGAGAACACCGGCACCAGATTAATGAAGAGGCCCGCCTCCGAAGCGTCGTAGTGCAGCAGCGCGTAGTTCCAGAGGAAGATCGGCAGCGCCATGGCGACAATACCCAGGTAGAGCACATTGGCCACAGTCAGCCAGCTCAGGTCAAGGTTAAAACCGCGCATTTTACTCACGATTACCCCTCCCGGTATTACCTTATTCAGTCAAATTTAAATCTCATCCTTATTCCTCCCTTTTCAGATTCAAAATTCTCGGCGCCCGTCAAAAATACCAGTTCAAGATCTTAATAGCACTCACCTCAGCTTACAGAGCCAGGTCTCAAAACTTCCTGAAAAAATTCCTCCCGCCATCAGTCTAACAGGAGGAAAGGGCTTAAACAAGCAGTTTACGTATTCAGCATTCGGCCGGTTTTGAAAAAGTGGTTCATTGACTTTTCCATCCTGACCTTAAGGTCCGTAAATTCTTTGCCGGCCTGGCTGTCAAAAATGTTTTTTTTGTAATAAAAACGGCAGCCGCTGGAGCTGCCTTATTAGGAACTACATCCTGGTCCTGATCCTTTCAATGGCCCTTTCTGTGTTAGCTCTGGTGGCGAAGGCGGTTAACCTGAAATACCCCTCGCCGTGCGCTCCGAAGCCGGCGCCGGGGGTGCCCACAACATGCACCTGCCGCATCAGTTTGTCGAAGAAATCCCAGGAGCGCATATTGCCGGGAGTCTTGAGCCAGATGTAGGGGGCGTTCACTCCTCCGAAAACTTTGTAGCCGGCCTCTTCCAAGCCCTTCCTGATAATCCTGGCGTTTTCCATGTAGTAATCGATTATTTCCCTGACCTGCTTTTTGCCCTCTTCCGTAAAGGTCGCGGCGGCGGCCGCCTGCACCGGGTAGGAAACCCCGTTGAACTTGGTGGTCTGTCTTCTCAGCCACATGGGGTTGAGGCTGTGAGCCTGGTCATTGCTGTCATACGCCTTGACCTCCTTGGGCACTATGGTGTAAGCGCACCTGGTGCCGGTAAAGCCGGCGGTCTTGGAAAAACTCCTGAACTCCACCGCCACCTCGCGGGCGCCCTCAATCTCGAAAATACTGTGAGGCACCCCTTCCTCCCGGATATAAGCCTCATAGGCGGCGTCAAACAATATCACCGACCTGTTTTCCCTGGCGTAATCCACCCACACCTTCAGTTCCTCTTTGGAAATGGTCATCCCGGTCGGGTTGTTGGGAAAGCAGAGGTAAATCATGTCCACCCTGGTACGGGGGAGAGGCGGCTTCATGCCGTTCTCCTCAGTGCAGGGCAGGTACACTATTTTCTCAAACTGTCCTTTATCGTTCACCATGCCGGTACGCCCGGCCATGACATTGCTGTCCACATAGACGGGATAAACCGGGTCACTTACCGCCAGTATGTTGTTAATTCCGAAAATCTCTTGGAAGTTGGCTGTATCGGTTTTCGCGCCGTCGCTTATAAACACCTCGTCAACGGCTAACTCGACTCCTCTGGACCTGAAATCGTTTTCGATTATTTGCTCGATCAGGAACTCATACCCCTGTTCCGGACCGTATCCCCTGAAGGTATCCGGGCTGCCCATCTCCGCCACGGCCTTTTTCATTGCTTCCACCACGGCAGGGGCCAGTGGTTGAGTGACATCACCTATACCCAGCCTGATTATATCCGCGTCAGGGTTTTCCTTTTTATACTGGTTTACCCTCCGGGCTATTTCCGAAAAAAGGTAGCTCCCGGGCAGCTTAAGGTAGTTCTCGTTGACTCGCGCCATGTACCGCCTCAATCCTCTCTTTATAAAAATGGTATCAGGTTTTACAAAGATATTAATGGTATTCTTGGAAAGTTGTGAGGAATCCTATCAGCATTCCCACAAAAAATTAAAAAAGAGAACTACGCCGGCACAACCAAAGCTGGTGAGCCGTGTTTGTTGAAGTATTATATAACTTAAAATAACAAATTACAATTACCCCGGCTGGAGATCAGTACAAGATATCCTGTAAAATTTTCATTAATTGCTTATTTTTCCCGCCTCATATCAACAATATATTCCAACAAATAATGACAGGAAAATACCGGCCTGGGTCCACAAGCTGCAGCAAAAGCTTGGTGAAGATTTCTTCTTTAATTGAGCATAATTTCAGCAAAAATTAAGCTTTAATTCAGGCAGGATTTGCCTTTGTTTAGTTAAATTTATATACATATAGATTTAACTCCCTGCTTTGATTGATTCAGACAAATGCAACCAAAATTTTCACAATAAAGATTACCCGAACTGGAGGTGTTTATATCCGGGTAAATTAGCAGACACGGTTCCAGGTCAGTTAGCAGACAGGTTAATTATTAAAAATATTTATTGGAGGAATCAAAGTGAAGAAAAAAATTATCTTCGTGTTGCTGCTGCTCACTTTAGTACTGGTGATGGCCGCTTCTGCCGAAGCTACAGTAGCTTCTAAACCGATCAATGTTGACTATGTGGATATCAAGCTTTTTGTAAATGGCAATGCGATCACCCTGCAGCCCGATGAGGAACCGTTCATTTATAACGGCAGGACTTTTGTCCCGATCAGGTTTGTATCAGAAGCGTTAGGCCAGAGTGTTGAATGGCTCGATTGGATTAAAGCCGTGAAAATAACCGGCGGCAACTCTGCTTCATTAGCTGAAAAGGATAAAGAGATCCAGGCTTTAAAAAGTGAAATCGCCAGTCTGAAAAGTCAACTGGCAGATTGTAAAGAAAATGAAGATGATGAAGACAGTGATTTAAGCGAGCTGGAAGATCAGTTGAAGTCCGATTACGATTATTTGGAAGATGTGGAAATTGACGATATCAGCCTCAGCGGCGACGAAGACGAAGTTGATGTGCAGATAGATGTTGATCTAGGAGAATATGACAGTGAGTGGGAAGATCTGAGCGACAGTGATATTGAAGACTGGCTTGAAGATTTGGTGGGGGATATTCAGGATGAATTTTCTGATGACACTGAGGTTACCGGGGAAATTAACGATATCGACAGCGACGATGTGCTGGTGAAATTTAGTAAAGACGGAGACGATGATCTTGACGTAACTTTTAAGGATGACGACTATCGTAACTCTGATGATGACGAAGATGCGGATGATGTTATAGACAGCCTTGAAGACGACGCTTATGACGTTGGCGGCATAGAATTTGAAGTAACTCTCACTTATGATGGAGATGATACTGTTACCGCCAAATTCACCGCTGTTGACGATGACGCCGCCTCAGATTGGGATGACTTAAGCGATAGCAGAATTGAAAGTGACGTGACAGATATTTGCGAACAGATTGTATCCGCTTTTGATGATGACGCGGACATCAGCCTTGATACCGTTATAGTTAAATTCTATGATGAGGATAGTCACGCACTGAAGAGCTTCACCTATGACGCGGATTATGAAGAGCTGAATTAAAACTGCCAGTTGTTGAATTATTTAGAGGCCGGCTGTACTGGGTGAAGCCGGCCTCTTTTTTTCTGATCACGGCTTTGTGCTTAAGGAGGCAATGGTTTTAAGAATACATTTTTGTTATTAACTCAACTTTAGTAGTTGAATAAACTGTAAATAATAGATGAAAATTCCATTTACACGGAATTATTTACACTCCCCAATAATATGATATTTATATTGTTTTATCTTTTCGCAGCCACTCAATTAAATTATTTTCACGGGACACTTTAATATTTTTCAATGTTTCCGGCGTCCATTCGTACAAACCCGCACCTGTTTTTGAACCTAGATTCCCTTTTTCAACAGCTTCCTTTAATATCGGTGAAACATCTGTACTATTGCTTAGATCTTTTAAAAGATAAGCGGAAATATTATAAAAGATATCCAAACCTCCCAGATCAGCACTTTCAAGTGGACCGGTCGTTGACAGGCGGCGCCCCAAGCTGTATTTTACAGCTGCATCAACCGCTTCTTTGGTTGCAATACCTGATTCCACAATATACAATGCCTCACGAAGCAGTGCTAACTGCATACGATTACCAATGAAGCCCAAAGCCTCCCGATTTAAAATTACCGGCTTTTTACCTATTTTCACCATCAGTTTTTTGGTAATTTCCACTACTTGTTGGGAAGTTGACTTGCCCGGGACTACCTCAACAAGCGGCAGTAGATGCGGCGGATTCCAGAAATGGGCAACAATAAAACGCTCTTTATGTTCTAATACGTTTGCTATTGCTGTGGGGCTGAGACCGGAAGTATTAGTAGCAAATATCGTATCCGGTGAGCAAAGCTTCTCAATTTTGGCAAAGACCTCTTTCTTGACAGCAAGTTCTTCTGCAACCGATTCAATAACAAAATCTGCGCCTTCAGCAGCTTCTTCCAGGGTCGTGACACCTTTAACACGCCCCAATATTTGAGGTACATCTACCTTTTGAATTAAGCCGTTCTTTTGATAAGTATCTAGCGCAATCTTTATGTTACTGAATCCGCGCTTAATACTAGCATCCGATCTGCCAAACATTCTAACTTCATAACCTGCAATTGCAAACACGAGGGTAATACCAAAACCCATTGTGCCCGTCCCCAAGTTACAGATGTTATTAATTTTTTCTACTCTCATTGTTAACGCAATTATGCCTCCCCAATAATAAATCTTATCATGCTTCATACCCTGTTTCTTCATACCATTTTTTAGCTGTAGACATATCAAAACCACCCCATTCATTTTTTATATTCTTAATATCTCTCGGAATGGCGCCTGTTTCTATCACAACTACATTAGCGCCCCACTCCATTGCAAGCTTTGAAGGTGGATGAACACAAATATCAGGTGCGTATTTGCCTGCACCTAAACGGGTCACAGCGGTAATCTGTGCCAATCGTCTTTCAGGAAGCGCCCCATACTTGAAAAGAGGCGTACCGGAAACAGGAACTCTTGCCATAGCCCCCGTTAGCTTCGCACCATACCGCATAGCAGTTAAAAACACATCTGCAATTTCCTCATTTGAATGCTCAACTCCAATTGGCTCAACCAGATATGCTAAAGTTAAATTTGAACTTCGGACAGCTTCCAAGGTTTTACATCTTTCATTAACATTAAATGGCGTATCTATGCCTTCCCTAAGACGGATTGAATGATATACCACTTTAAATCCCGATTCATATAAAAGTTTTGCTTTTTCATCATTTAGTTCACCTGTATTTGCTACGAGTTCATAATTGCCAAGAACATTGGAGCGAACTTTTTTTGCCAACGAACAAAGATTGTCTGTTCTAAAACACTCTGTTGTACGAAGTGTTACCCACTTTGCCCCTTCCGATACAAATTTTCCTGTATATTGAATAATATCATCAACACCCCATTGATACCGATTAGTAATAGCTCCCCATTTTACACCAAATGAACAAAAGCTACAATTCATTTTACATGGCTGATAATCAATTCCAATAGAAGCCCAGACACTTCCCTTGTTGTTTGCAAATTTTGATGCCACTTCTCTGGCAGATTCACCCAATTTCTCTACGGCTTTAGAATCAGGATCAATCTCTAAAAGCGCAATCAATGTTTCTCTGTCTAAAAGCTTACCCTCAAGAGAATTCTCTTTCGCCTTTTTAATAAGAATATCATAGTTCATAAGCTTAAATTTTCATCTCCATCATAATAGGTTTAATTAATAAAATCAATAACAACTTCATTATATTTGCTAATATTAATATTCAAGTTTGACACTTTAATTTTAAAAACCCTTTAATATAACCATATCCCTGTCAGCTACCATGACAATACAACTTGCTCTACATCAAGTACCCTAAAACTCTACTTTTTAGCTTTGAAAATTCATTATCTGCAATAATGGATATCTGGCGTGGTCTCTCAAAAGGTACAATTATCTCATCAATAATTTTCGCTGGTCTTTTACTTAAAACTATAGTCTTATCCGCTAAAAAAATAGCCTCTTCCACATCATGAGTGACAAACAAAATAGTCATTTTAAATTTATCCCAAAGCTTTAGTAGCAGCTTCTGCATCATAATTCTTGTTTGGTAATCCAATGCAGAAAATGGTTCATCCATGATAAGCATATTGGGGCTTAATATTAATGCTCTGGCAAGTGCAACTCTCTGTTGCATACCGATAGATAACTGATTTGGATAAAACTTTTCAAAGCCTTCAAGATTAACAAGTTTAATAAAATCACTAACCTTATCTTTTATAACTTGTTTATCCTCTTTTTTTATATTAAGGCCAAAAGCAATATTTTCCGATACCGTAAGCCATAGAAACAATTCAGGAGCTTGAAAGACTACCGCTATTTCAGAATTAGGTCCGAAAACTCTGGTATTATTATAGAACACTCCACCTCCATCCGTTTTTTCAAATCCCGCTACAATGTTAAGCAAAGTGGACTTCCCGCAGCCACTCGGTCCTACAATACTGACAATTTCGCCTTTCTTTACACTAAAAGAGAGCGAATTCAACACATGTACTTTTTCCGAATCTTCGCCTGCCGCATAATTTTTTTCGATATTATTAATCTTTAATATCGTATCATTAACCTTCATTAAATCTATCATCCCCTAACGCCGGAAAAAGCACCCTCATTAAAAGCTTCAATACCTCGTCCGTAAGCTTCCCCCAAAATGCAATACATATCATACTTATAATTATTATATCAACGTGTCCAAGCATCCTTGCATCCATCATTACAGCACCTAAACCACTATTGACACCTGTCAATTCACCAAGAACTAAATATGCCCACGATATTCCCAGCGCTAACCTCATTCCAGTGAAGATTGAAGGCATAGACCAAGGTAAAATTATCTTACAGAAAAGAAGTATATGCCGGGCACCCAGCATTTTACCCGCTTTTATCAGATTAACGGGCACCGATTTGGCACCCGCAACTGAATTAAGATATATTGGGAAAAACCCTGCAAGAGAGATTAAAAAAATAGCAGTCTTGGTCCCTACTCCAAACCATACCATCGCAATTGGAAGCCACCCAATGCCCGGTATGCTTCTTACAGCATTAATTGTTGGATCAATTATCTTATATATGCAAGAAAGCCTACCTGTAATAAGCCCAAGTGGAAGTCCGACAGTGAGTGCAATTATAAAGCCTGATAAAACACGTCCTAGACTAACAATCGAATGAGCAAAAAAAGTCCCCGAATATGAAGTAAGCTTAAGACTTCCGGTAACAAAATCAAACATTACAAATATTAGTTTTATGGGTGATGGCATCATATATTCAGGCGCTTTACCAGTAACAGAGACTAAATGCCATATCAAAACCAAAACAGCCGGAAATATAATTGAAACAAACGATATTTTTGGTGCTTTATTTCTCACTTATTTAACTCTTTTCTAGCTTGATTCACAAAGCTTAAATCAAATAAGCTATCAATGTCCGGCACTTCTGATATCACACCAATTTCTTTCATTCTTTCAGCTAATTTTCTTGCCTGATTAATATATTTTTGATCGATATCCCAGGCAAGCTCCATATTATCCTCAGCAATAAGCAGAACTTCTTTGACCGTCCCAAATTCAGCTGCCTTATTGAGCCAAGCATCCTTGTTGTTAGTTAAATACTCTGTCGCCTTTACATGAGCTGTAACAAGCTTTTGTATCTTTTCCCGTTCATTTTTAATTTTTTCATGTGTGGTTAGCATACCTGCGTTAATATAACCGATATCTTCCTCATAATATGGGTACTCAAGTATACGGCCATAGCTATTGGAAACTGCTAATGAAGGATACGGTTCTCCGCTACAAAATGCATCCACCTCACCCTGTGCAAGTGCTTGTCCCATATCAAAAAAATCAATTCTTTTTAATAATACATCCTTATCGGGGTCAAGGCCGGCGCGTTTTAAAGACTCCAATAACAGTATATGATGCATTGTGCCTGGAACATAGGCGATGGTTTTGCCTTTCAAGTCCTTGACAGATTGTATCCCGGAGTCATTCCCAACGACAAATGCTGAGCACTTATTACAAAGTCCACTCACAATAACAACGGGTTCTCCTTTAGAAGCAGAAATTATGGCTTGCACCAGTGTTGTTCCACATAGATCTAAATCGCCAGCTAAAAGAGCAGTTTTTTGGTCTCCGGGATTCGTAAACGGTAAAACCTCAATTTTATAGGTTCCATCAATATACTGATTATAAAAAAATGGTTGTATAGTTTGTGCTGTTTTCCATGTACCCACCTTAACAGTTGTCTGATTTTCCTTGTTAAAGTATTGATAGCCGGAATAAATCAACAATATTAGAATTAAAAATAATGTTACTCCTTTTCTCATAATGCTATTCATCTCCTATACAGAAATTTAATCCCGGAGAAGCTTGACTAATAATTCACTGGGATCAAGCACTTTTACCTTGCCTTCCACTTCTGCTTTTTCCTTGACCCCGTCCTCCAGCATAGTTATACAGAAAGGACAATTGGCCCCGATAACATGCGGGTTTTTAGCCAGGGCCTGTTCAGTGCGCATATTATTTATGCGCTGGCCGGTATGTTCTTCCATCCACATGCGGCCCCCGCCCGCCCCGCAGCAAAAACTGCGGTTGCGGCTGCGCTGCATCTCTACCAGTTTTACGCCGGGAACTACTTTAAAAAGCTCCCTCGGCGCGGTATATTCATTCTGGTAACGGCCCAGGTAGCAAGAATCGTGGTAGACAACCACCTGTTCTTCCAGGGAAACGTCCCTTTTTAACTGCAAGCGGCCGCTCTTAATCAGCTCGCAAATCAGTTGAGTATGATGCACTACCTCATAATTTCCGCCAAAGGCAGGATATTCGTTTTTCAGGGTGTTCAGACAGTGCGGGCAAGTGGTGACAATCTTTTTTACTCCGTAGCCGTTGAGCACTTCCACATTCTCGCAGGCCATGGACTGGAAAAGATATTCGTTGCCGGCCCGGCGGGCAAAGTCTCCGGTACACTTCTCTTCATCGCCCAGAATAGCAAAGTTAACCTTGGCGGCTTTTAATATTTTGGTTAGCGCTACGGACACCTTTTTAGCCCGGTCATCAAAGGAGCCGGCGCAGCCCACCCAGAAAAGATATTCGACATTGCTTTCCTGGCTCATCAATTTTACATCCAGATCCTTCGCCCAACTGGCGCGGTCGGCCCAGCCCACGCCCCAGGGGTTAAAATTCTTTTCAACATTGCGGAACGCTGTCTGTAATTCCGGGGCAAAATCACTTTCCGTCATAACCAGGTAACGGCGCATATCAATTATTTTATTTACATGCTCATTGAGTACGGGACACTGTTCCTGGCAATTCATACACGTCGTACAGGCCCAGATTTCGTCTGCTGTGACAACATCTCCAATTAAAGACTTTTGCAAGATCTCCGCCGCCTGCGGATCTTCACCGGCAATTTTCTCCAACTCCCCTGCAGCGTCTTCACCGGTGGATTTTAACCCTTTTTTAAGCATCATCGCGCCCTTTTCCAGCATGTGCTCTTTAAGTTGGCGGCTGATTAACTGCTTGGGGTTTAAAGGCTTGCCGGACAAATTAGCCGGGCAATTGTCCATGCAGCGGCCGCATTCGGCGCAGGCAAGGCTGTCCAGCCGTTGCTTCCAGGTAAAATCTTCGATCCTGCCCACGCCAAACTCCTCAATGTCTTCGTCTTCCAAATCCATAGGCCTCATTTGACCTCCATAAGGCTGCAAGGATTTAAAAAAGGCGTTAAAAGGCGCGGCCAACAGGTGCATGTGCTTGGAAGACGGGATGTACACCAAAAATCCAAATACAATAAGTACATGCGCCCACCAGAATATTTCTTGAACGGCAGTCAAAGAGCCTGCGCTCAAGCCCCGCAGCAGGGAGGCAAAAGCATTGTAGACAGGGTATGGAACGGTGGAATTGGTCAGGGCTATCCTGGCTCCGCTGGTTAACCAATCTGTAACTATAACACCAAAAATAAGCAACAGAATAACAGCCGCGTCCAAAGTGCGGTATAATCGCGACGGCTTAAGCACCCACCTCCGGAACGCCGCTATGATCAAAGCAAGAATGACCAGAGCAGACATTATGTCTTTAAGGTACAAGAAATAAAAATTAGTTCCTAAAAAGGGGAATTTAAAAGAAGGAAACAGTCCTTCAAAAAACAACGGCAATTCGCCCAGGGCAATAAAAATGAAACCCGTAAAAATAAAGAAGTGAACTATACCGTAAGGTTCGCCAAAGGCGCATTTTCGCTGGGCTATTACATAGAGAAAAAAATTATAAATCCGCTGGCCGATGTTATCCCAGCGCATTTCCTTTTGGCCAAGGGTTAACACGCTTATCCGCCGGTAAACAGCGTAACCGAAAGCCGCCAAAGAAACTAGAACTACCAGTGCAAAAACAATTATCCATCCTGTACGCACATCAAGAACCTCCTCGTATAATGGTTTTAGAACCACCGGACAACCCAAATTCCAATTAAGGAACTATATGGATGGGTGGGTGGTTGGGTTTGCGCCAACTTCTCATAACACTCAGAAAGCAATTTTCTTAAAAAAAAGTGGTAACCAGAGAATAGACAGCTAAAAATGCGACCAGTATGGGTATTCCCCGTTGAAAAAAATCCTGTGATATCCGCGGGAAGATAAGAAAACCCATTAGATTCCCCAATAAAGCAAAAGGTAAAAGGGAAACAGCAATAATAATTATTTGCAGATTTAATACCTGCTTACTTACAAGAACGATAATACTCACCAGATAAACCAGACTGAAGTAAGCAGATACGGTGGCCCTAAAATGTTCTTTCGGCAAGCCCTTGTAGTTTAAAAAAAGCACCACGGGTGGGCCTGGCATGCCGACACTTGTTCCTAAAAAGCCACTTGCCATCCCTACCATGGTCTCCGCCAGAAAACCGGTGGACCGGTTAGGCACCAAATTCAGGTAAAGCAGCAATGAAAAAACCAGAGTGGTAAAGGCGATAATTATTTTAAGCCACGTGGCCTCAAAAAATATAAACGCGTAAGCCCCACAAAAGATTCCTGCTATACTTCCGAGAAAGAGGCGACTGACCATCGGTATTAAAATTTCTTTCCGCACACGTAAAGAGAGAAGCGCTAGTGAATAAAAAGCAATTATCATGGTCAATTCGATCGCCGTATGCGTATCGTATATAAGAACTAACAGCGGCACCAGAATAAGCGCCGACCCAAAACCTGTCAGAGCCTGCAGCGCCATGGCCAGGATCACCATCAGGGCGGCTATAAACCAGGAAATTGTAAAAAAGGTCGCCATAATTTCCTCAACTCTTTCAAAATTAGTTTTTAAGGCTTTGGAATCTTATCTAAAAGATGTTGGATATGAGGAAATTTATCTCCAGCATGCGGGAAAGCCATGGCTGCAACAAACCGCTTCTGGAAATCAGGCTCAATAGCCGTTTCAATGAATTCTATCTCCCTGGCGATCCAGGCCGCCTCTTCGCGCTTATCCACATCAAACAATGCCAGCTTGGCGCCGTCACCAGCGGCGTTGCCGGCAGCCACGACGTTTGCCAGGTCGCAATCCGGAATCATACCTATTACCATGGCGCTTTCCCTGTCTATGAAATTTCCGAAAGCGCCGGCCAGGACTATGCTATCAATACAGTCAACACCCAATTTTTCCATTAAGTAGTTGGCTCCCACATACAACGCCGCCTTTGCCAGTTGAACAGCACGCACATCAGCTTGATTAAAGGTGATGTCCTTGCCAATAGATGTTTCCTCTGCCCAAGCCACAACGTATTCCGGCTTACCGTCTTCACCCTTTCTGATACGGTTGGAATTTAAGCCCATATTAAACCGGCCGTTCGATTGAATTATTCCCGCTTTAAAAAGCTCCGCGACGATGTCAATAATCCCCGAACCGCAAATTCCCTTGGCCCCTGTTGTTTTTAGCTCAGGATAAAATTGCTCCTGACCGATTACTTTATATGAAATTTCTATTGTTTCCGGATCGATTCGCGCCTTTTCAATCGCTCCCGGCGCGGCACGCATGCCAAACTTAATTTGAGCGCCTTCCAGGGCAGGCCCGGTAGCGCATGAGGTGCATAACATCTTGTCAGCGTTACCAATGTCTATTTCACCGTTAGTTCCAATATCTATACACATCCGTATTTTTTCTTGCTCTCTATAAGGCTCCTCGGCAATCAGCACACCCACGTTGTCCGCCCCGACAAAGCCGGCTGCTATAGGCAGGGTATGGACATAAGACGTCTGACATACTTTAATTCCCAGATCGCGCGCTTTAATATTCATAGAGCTTTTCACCCCGGCAATAAAAGGCGAACGGCCGAGAAATTTTGGTTCTATGCCAAGGGCAGCATGTTGCATGACAGTGTTAAAAACCATAACCACATCCACGATATCTTCCGGCAGAAATCCGTTTTTTTCAGCCAAGCGGCAGGTTAGTGTATTAATACCTTCAATTATGGCGTCACGCATGTGCCGCATGCCGCTCTCATTCATCATCACGTAGGATATCCGCGACAGAACATCCTCCCCGTAGCGTACCTGGGGATTCATCATGGAATCCATATCCAGAACTTTCCCGTTTTTCAAGTCACACAGGTACGCCACAACGGTCGTTGTTCCAACATCTACGGCCAGCCCCACGCAATGTTCAATAAGGCCGGGTTCAACCAATATGATCTCTCTGTTGTTCCATATGGTAACAGTTACATTCCAGGTATCTTTAGTTAAGGGCATGCCTTTATCAGTGATACGCCTGTTTTTGCTTCTCTCGTATCGTAAAATATTCGGAAGATTGCACAAAACAGGGAAGTCTATAGTTAAATCTTTTGTAAGCCCGCAACTTGCCGCTAAAGCGTCACGGATCCGCTCAAAGTCACCCCGCAGGTCACCAAGCGTAGCCGCTTCAACTTCGAGGGGGATTTTGCGCACAGCCGGATTAAGCTTGAAAAGACGCTCCTTTCCCTGCTCCAACACTACTTGTTTTTTTCCCCGGCTTTCTTCAGGCACAAATACCAGCACATCTCCGTAAATCCGGGTAGAACAGGCCAAACGGTAATTTTCTGCTATTTCTTTTTCTGTTAAGACTCCCCGTTCTTCTCCCGACAACCCGGAAAGGTGACTCATTTGAGAGTCCAGGTTAAACTTGGCAAAATAGCCCGCCTCGATTTTTACTTTGCATTTTCCACAAATTTCGGTACTACCGCAAACGCTTTCGATGTCTACACCTAATTGGCGAGCAGCCTCTAATAAAGAAATCCCTTCCTCCACCCGGCCGCGCAGGCCGGACGGTTGAAATATAATCTTAACGGCCATTAAACTCACCCATACTTCCCGAGATATCGATTAAGTTTGTTTTTTGCTGATTACCATGGTCGCGGTCTGAGGCAAAGCTATGCCTGCGGCAACTTCCACCGTTTTCAGAATACCCGGCAGGCCTGGACAGCTTGGATGCGGAATATATTTGGAAAGAACCTGGTAAACCGCCCCGAGGTGTAGTTTCTGGAACATTTCACGGTAGGCGTCCACCTCATGCAATTCATCCATGACTTTAAGGTAATTAGGACATTCGCTGTCGATCTTTATTTTGACATGCCTGCCGTCTTGGGAAACAGCTTCAACATTAATTTTGTAACCGCAGATACCGCTTCCAATAATTCCAGTAACTATAGTTCCAGCATACTTTCCCACTTGTTTTCACCTCAGCAACCGGCCCGTCTTATTTAAAAGTATATTTAAAATTCTTTTTTTACAAAATTATAGCTGCCCAACAATTGTTCCAGCGCATCTTGGGCTTCGGGCGCAAAGATAAAAACAAGTATGTTATTCAAGATTTCTTTTGCCGCGGCAGACTGTTCTATGATGGTATAATGACCCATTACGTAATTATAAAGAAACACCTTGGCATCAGCCGTTAGAAAACCCTTGGCGCGGACCACTTCTTTAGGCAACTGACTGGACAACGACCATATGGATGAAAGATCTCCCCCTTCCCAGGAGAAAGCGGCGGACATCAAAATATCCGGTGGAGTTATAGACGCCCGCGGGTCATTCAGCAGATCCTCAACATACTGGTCCAGTTCCGCTTCGGTCATTTGCCGGCAGGCGGCGCTGGTTTCTTTTTTTTCCGGCGTCTTAACAAGACCTAATATTCCGGCTGTATCTATATTGGCGAAGGTGGTTTCATAAAATATTGGGGAGGGATGGTACTTGCTGACCAGGTTTTTTGTTTCAAGTATTTCCTCCTGTGTAGCCAGATCGATCTTATTGATAATAAACCTTGTAGATGATGAAATCTGTCTTTCCACCGAAGCAAAAGTATTAAATTCATCTAAAATATTGGCCGCGTCAATAATGCAAAACTGTTCCTTGAACTTAAAGCAGCCATTAAAAATAGGCAGATTTAAATCCTTTTTCAGGTCAGTAGGGTTAGCTACGCCGGTTGATTCTATAACCAGCAGATCAGGTTTGATCTTCTGGGCAATCTCAAACAGACCTTTGATAAAATCAGTTTTGACGCAGGCACAGAAAATAGAACCTTTACTGATTTCGAAAATCTCCAGGTCTTGCCCCTCCACGAGCGCTCCGTCCACCCCGATTTCCCCAAACTCATTCATTAGAATCATAAGCTTACGGTCCCTGGGGAACTGGTTCACCAGCCTGTTTAAAAACGTGGTTTTGCCGCTGCCCAAAAAACCGGTTATCAGATATACGTCAGTTGTGCTTGACACATGGTCTACCCCCTAACCTTAAAAAGCTTAGCAGTTCAAATGCGGAACTTTTTAAAAAAAAGCAATGTTGTTAGAGACAGTTTAAGGAGAATACTTTTTTTGAATTGCGGAAATCAAGTCTTCCTGGGGCGGAATAGTGGATTCAAAGATCATCTCCTGATTTATAGCAATACTGGGTATGGATTTTGCGCGTAAAGACATTTTTCGATTAATCACGTCAATTCTTTCTATGTTCCATACCTGTAATTCGATCATAGCCTGAATTTCCTTCGGTAAAGCCTTTACCGATTCAACCATGTAGGTTCCGGACGCTCATTGATCGGTGGTTAAAATTTCAACAACGACCTTACTCATATATACCCCCACTTCCCTTTATTTACTCCCGCTTGTCCCGGAGCCTCTCCTTAGCAAACAGTAATCAATCGAGGATGCCTTCCCCTAAATCACTAGATTTCCTGATCTTGTCTCTTTTTTTCGATCAGCAACCTCAAGTACTCTTCCAACTCCTCCACCGGCGGAATTTGACTGAATGCAAGTTTGCCGTCAATAAAAATAGACGGGATCGGCGCGTGGCGGTGGTATTTTCTGACGTTCTCTTCCCCGTAAAGCGCCACGGATAAATCATAGAAACGTCTGGAGCCTTCTTTTTTAAAAATCTCTACAATGGACCATGTAAGCTCATTTTCGAAAACGGAGGCCGCGGACTTCACTGCCTCCACCATGTAAAAGCAACAAAGATTTTGATCCCCCGCATAAATGACTTCTAAATGTAACGGTGTCATATTTTTACTACCTTTTCACCAGTAATTTCTCTTGGCCGGCTTTTTATTTATAAGACACCTTGCCCCGGCAATTTACCTCTTTTCAGCCTTGACTCAATCTGACGGAAGATCACTTCTGCAACATACTTTATTGAAGGCACTAAAAAGTCAGGCTTTACTTTAGCCAGTTGATCGTAATCATTGCTGCCGCTACTATAAATACCAATGGTCCATGCTCCGGCATTACGGCCTTCATAAATCCCCGCCACAGTATCATCAACCTTAACCACCGTTTCAACCGGGTAAACATTCGCTTTATCCATACAATCAAAAACCATAAAGGGACTTGGCCTTCCTTTTACTGTTTCAGCATCAGTAGTTACGTCGAATACAAGATTGTATTTTTTTTCCAGTAATCTTCTCAAGGCAGTTGACGCTTCCCTGGTATAACCTGTATCACTGCCAACAACTATCCCGGCTTCTCTTAATGCTGCTATACATTCCAATGCGCCTTCAATTGGCTTGGCCAATTCTTCCCTAACAATAACCTCATTAAGTAATAGTTCATACTCTTGAAAGATCTGATTAAAATCTTTTTCAGAACAATCATGTCCATACTCTTTTATAAATTGGTTTTTAACATTTTCATCTTCAAGAAGCAATTGCAAGTGAGTTTTTTTATACAGCCCCATATGTTTTCTGATGGTAGCCCAGTCAACAACAATATTATGCTTGAGCAAGACCTCTGTAAAAGGAATAATCGGGGCTTTGCATCCTTTTAAGTCATCACCGGGATAAATATGCCTTAGGTCTTGCGGCCCATCACAAACAACACCAGCCATATCCAATATGACTAATTTGATTTTCCCAGCATACCTGCTCACTTTTTTACCTCTCGTTCCCCAATATTTACTTAAGTTACAGGTTGCAACTAATTAATAATTCTCGAGGAAAGGCCTCTTAATTGACGCGCGCTTTCTTCCAGATCTTGAAGTATACCGGCTACATTTTGTATTGCAGAGGCCTGAGAGTCAGTAACATCAGAAATCTGCTTTATATTATCCAAGAAACCGGCTATATTTTTGTTGACAGCGTCTAAATTCTTTGAGGTTTTATCAACATTGTTCCTGGTGCTTTCCGCCAGCTTGCGAATTTCTCCGGCCACTACGGAAAAGCTGCGGCCATGTTGGCCCGCCCGGGCGGCCTCAATAGCCGCGTTTAAACCAAGCAGGTGAGTCGCTACAGATACTTCATTGATTAATTCAAGCATTTCCCTCATTATATCTAACTCTTTTTTTATTTCATCCGCGTTTTTAACCATTTCACTGGTTGAGGCGGCTTGTTGCTGGGCTGCCGCGGAAAGTTCGGAAGCTTCAGAAGTACCGCTAATAATCCTCTCTTCCAGATCGCTTGAAATCTCCTGAATTTTATCAACTATGGTTGTTTCAGTAGAGTACACAATACTCCCCACTATTCTTCCCATTTGATCAGTAACAGGAACACCGACACCCATAAAAGGAACCCCGTGTAACTCCTTTGATATAAAGCGCACCTGTCTTTGGGCGGAGCGTAAGGCTTCATGCGCTATAGAACCCGGCTTAACCGGGTCATTGACCTTTATTCCCAGCTTTAAATTACCTTCCGAGTACCAGACAAATCTCTTAAGATCGGTAATGCCTAATGTATAGCCTGGTCCTAAAAGACTTTTAAAAAAATGAGCAACGTTGATTATTTTATCTAAAACTTCCATAAACTGAAAACTCTTGAACCTCCTTTCAACAGTTAAAACTGCGGGTGGTTTATACGGCTAAAAGTAAAATGGCTTATAGTACACCCCTTCATGAGATGTTGCAGCAACTAAAGAGAGACCCCCTGACATGGATAATCTCCTTTCAGGCCTGTACCAGGAAAAGGTTTGACCTGTTTTAAAGGTTATCCATGTCAAAGGAATGTAAAGGAAAGGAGAGAGATATATATGGATGCAAACTATCGCACTAACTGAAAGAGGTTAAATAATAACCTCAAGCTCAAAACTGGCCAGCGCCTGCTTTTTGCAGATTTTCTTTAATATTGTCAAAATTAAATCCCACTTCACGCAATGACAATAACCGTTCTTTCATTTCAGGAGAGGAGGCCCGCTTCGCCAGTTCATCAATAAGCTCTTCATACTGGGGTATGATGCTTTCAAAAACGAGATCTCCTTCTATACAAATCGTTGGGAGCACCTTACCTTTTAGCTCCATGAATTTACCGATACCGTCATTGCCCTTGATTGACCATTCCTTATATTCAATCACCTCCTGGACATCGGGAGGCATGGCCGCGATTGATTCCATCATGTACCCGCAAGCGGCGCATTGCACGCTGTCCAAGGTTAAAACATCGATTTTAATTTTTTTCTCAGGCATGTTATGTCCTCCCGTCTTACCAGGATGCCGGGTACTTGGGATAGTAATTGTAGAACCAGTCTTTTGCGTCTAAAACCTGCTGCATATGTTCCGCAGGAACATTAAAGGGCATGTCTCAGCCGGGGGCAAGAGTGAAACCCTCCGTACCACCCGCCGCCAGGCTTACGATGGCGTCCTCGCGGGGTGACAAGATACCAAGGGAAAGAGCCAGGGTCAACTTGAGGTTGCCGGCAAATCCAACCTTGTATTTGAGGGCCAGGTCGCGGACGAAATTCATGTTCATTTGCTCGTCAATCCCGAACCCGTGGGTGCCGAGTTGGCAGACAGATTCAAGCACTTTCGTGGCGTCACCGCAAATAAAGAAAACAGACGTTTTACCCAACCGGTGAATGGCGGCGATTGCGCTTTGACAGTAAGCGTGGACAAATTCTTTAAATGTTTCATTTTTAATCTGGGAAGCCACCGGATCTACGATGGCAATAATTTCACAGCCCATCTCAGCATACATTTCCACTGATTTCTCCACGACTTGCGCGCAGAATTTCATTACACTGTGTGCTCTTTCCTTCTGCTTGACAACGTCGGTAAAAAACCTCACTCCCGCCAGGTGACTGGCCAACGTAAGCGGCCCGCAAGCAAGGCCCAGCAACGCGCAGTCTAATTCATCCAACTGGGGCTTGGCGATCTTGGCAGCTTCAAAGAGTACCGGCCAGCGTCCGTCATCGGGCCCCGGCACCTTCAAACCGGCCTCGTCGACTGTTTTATTAGACAGGGGGTGGGACTGTACCGAAGGAACATTGTCATTCCAATATTTGATTTCCAAGCCCATGGCTTCTGCTTCAACAGACAGGTCAAAAACCAGGGGGATGCCGTCCGCTTTGTACTTTCTGGCTGTTTCCACCAGGCCTTTTGCCAGCAGTTGCGGATCTTTCAGGTATTTGTCGGCCGGCTCATTAATCACATACGCGCAATGCACACCCGAATAGGGAAGCCATGGCGCCGTGTCGGTCTTCTTGCCCCGGAGGGCGTCAATCAGCATCTGTTTGGCCACTTTTTTAACCTCCTTACGATATACTTGAATACTTTCGTAAAGTCCTACCGTTTGTCATTGCGAGCGTTAAGCGAAGCAATCTCCGGCTCTTACCCCCGCTTTATACTGTTAGATCGCCACGTCGCTTTCACTCCTCGCGATGACAGAACGGTCTTTGCAAACCGACTTTCCGAAATTACTCTATACTTGAAAAGATGATGACTTTTCCCTACTGACTAACTGATCATCTTATGGCTAGAGCAGCATTTGGCAACTGAGATGGTTTCTTGAGCAATCATTTTTTCCTCATCGGTTGGAATCACAAGCACTTTTACCGTTGAATTTACCGTCGATATTTCAATTTCCGCCCCATTTTCTAAATTCAATTGCTCATCAATTTCAATTCCAATGTTCACAAATTTCTCACATATCCTTCTGCGTATTTCTGAAGAATTCTCTCCAATACCAGCTGTGAAAACAAGGATATCAAGACCTCCCATGACTGGGATTAAAGAACCGATAGATTTGGCGACTCTGTAAATAAACATATCCAAGGCAAGGCGGGCCCTGTCATTTCCCGCCCCGGCATCCTTTATAACATCTCTGAAATCGCTGGAAGCGCCAAATATCCCCAACACCCCACTTTTTTCATTAAGGACTTTGACCACCTCCTCCAGAGATATCCTTTCTTTTTCTGCCAGAAAGGGAATAACCGCGGGATCTATATCGCCGCTGCGCGTGCCCATCATTAAACCGGCCAAAGGAGTCAAGCCCATAGTAGTATCAATAGATTTACCGCTTTTTATCGCGCACAGGCTGGCTCCGTTGCCTAAATGGCAGGAAATAATCTTCAGATCTTCAACCTTGGACTTGTCGCATAAAATTTCAGCCACCCTTTGAGCCACGTATTTGTGAGAGATACCATGAAAGCCATATTTCCGTACCTTGTATTTTTTATAATAATCATATGGTATGGGATATATATACGCGTAATCCGGCATGGTTTGATGGAATTCAGTATCAAAAACAGCGACCTGAGTGGCATGATTTATAAGCTTTTGGCATATCTTTATTCCAGCAATGTTATGCTGCATATGGAGTGGCGCCAGTTCGACGCATTGTATCAGTAAATCCAGCACCTCGTTATCTATTGCTACAGGACTGCTGAATCTCTCGCCGCCATGCAGAATACGATGGCCTACAGCCTGTATTTCATCAATATTTTTTATCACACCATAATTATCATGGGTAAAAAGATGCAGGACCGTCTTTATCGCCTCTTCATGCCCGGACAGCGCATATTCTATACTGATTTTTATATTTTCACCAAGCCCTAGATGCTTAATTCTTGATCCCTGCATGCCAATTCGCTCAGCCAAACCTTCAGCTAAAACAATATTCGCATCAGTGTCATATAGTTTATATTTAACGGAGGAACTACCACAATTTAAGACTAAAACCTTCACAACGGTTCACTTCCTGTTTTTACTGCGATTTATTACGGGTAAGTTACGCAATGTGATACTGGTATTTACTCTTAGGAAGAAGCTTTTAGTTTCTTAAATTCTTCTGTAAGCAACGGCACTACCTCAAAAAGGTCGCCTACAATGCCGTAGTCAGCTATCTTGAAGATATTAGCTTCCGGATCGTTATTGATTGCAAAAATACACTTGGAAGAACTCATTCCAGCGAAGTGTTGAATAGCTCCTGATACCCCGCAGGCAATATATAATGTAGGTGATACAGTTTTACCGGTCTGTCCTACCTGCATACTATGCGGCGCCCACCCGGCATCTACGCTTGCTCTTGAAGCGCCCACAGCTCCTCCGAGGACGTCGGCAAGCTCTTCCAACAGCTTAAAGTTTTCCGGACCCTTAATTCCCCTACCACCTGTCACAACTACATTTGCCTCGGTAAGTTCCGGTCTTTGGGAAACCTGTCTGACTGCATCTATAACTACTTGCCGGATATTTCCGCAGTCAGTAACAGTTTTGACTATTTTGGGATCTTTCTTATTCTGTACAGCGGCAAAGGTATTGGGGCGAATGGTCGCTATAACGGGGTTTGTTTTACAGGAAGCTTTTACAGTTGCCTTACCCGCGTATATAGGACGGGTGAATACCAGTTGGCTGTCAATAACCTCGATGCCGGTGCAATCAGTCAATAAACCTGTCGCAAGACGCTGGGCTACCTGTGCGGCCAGGTCACGTCCGTTGATAGTGCATCCAATCAGTAGAGCTCTTGGCTCATATTTTCTAATTAAATCTGACATTACATTGGTAAAGCCATCAGTAGTATAGGTTTTCAGCACATCGTTTTCCGCAAGATATATTTTGTCAACTCCGTACTCACTAAGGGATTCTACCAAGCTGTCATTACTTTTACCGATTAAAACCGCACATAATTCATCCTCAATTTGGTCTGCTATCTTTCTTGCTTCACTAAGAGTTTCGAAAACAACCTTCTTGATCAGGTTTTCACGGTGTTCAACAAAAACCCAAATCCCTTTTGTCATGCGAAATTCACTCCTCAAATTGTAATCAAAACTTATACAACCACTTTTACTTTTTCGAGTATAAGTTTTACAGCTTGGGAAACAGCCTTGGCAGGTTCGTCCTGTATAACTTGACCTGCCTTGCGAGGTTCCGCCAGCGTATAGGACACCGGTTTCACCTTGGCGGCAATCTGATCTTCAACCAAGCCCAATTCACCAAGTCTGATAATTTTTACAGGTTTTTTCCTGGCCTTCATAATCCCCTTCATTGAGGGATATCTAGGTTCGTTAAGTCCTTTCTGGGCTGTGAATACCGCCGGTAATTTAACCTCTATAACTTCACTGCCGCCTTCGATGTCACGGGTAGCTTGAGCCTTGCCATTCTCAATTTTGATTTCAGTAATCATATTAACAACCGGAATATTTAAGCTCTCAGCCACTCTGCCCGCTACCTGACAAGACCCGTCGTCTATAGCCCTAAAACCTCCAAGTATGATATCGTACTCCATTTTACTAATAACCTTGGCTAATATAGTCGCGGTAGCATACTCATCCAACTCTACATCACCGGGTACCACCATCACAGCCTCATCAGCGCCCATTGCTATGGCCTGCCTCAAGGCATCCTGGTCTTGCTCCTTATCTACGCTGATCACTGTCACTTCACCATTTGTCTTTTCTTTTATCCGCAGTCCCTCTTCTACCGCAAATTCATCATAGGGGTTCATAATCAGTTTAACCCCCTGGCCATCTATCTTCCCATTGTTGTCCAGACTAAGTTTGGCCTCGGTATCAAAGGTTTGTTTAGCTAATACAATAATTTTCATATTGTACCTCCCACATATTTATCTCATTAATTATACAGATCTTTAAATCACCAGTTTCTGTAATCCAGATGTTGGTATTTGGGCAGGTAACGGGTGGGTAGAGCCAAAGCATCTTTTCGGAATGGTGGAGCAAGTATACTACCGTCTACCACAAATTCAAGAACAGTTGGTTTACGGGATATCAAAGCATCTTCTATAGCCGCCCTTACAACGTCGGGACTGTCAACTCTCAAACCAGCGGCGCCCATTGCCTTGGCGACAGGGATGAAGCTTTCGGGATTGGGTATGTCGCAACCAAGGAAACGGTTATTGTAAAAATCAATCTGGTTCTTCTTCTCGGCGCACCAGGCCATATTTCTGAAAACACAAGCAACCACAGGCAGATTGTGCTCAACGGCGGTGCTTACTTCGTGCAGGCTCATGCCCCACGCGCCATCACCTATAATAGCAACCACCGGGGCATCAGGTTTGCCGAGCTGCGCCCCAAGTGCGGCGGGATATGCAAACCCGGTGTTCCCAAAGGTCAATGCGGCAATATGCTTACCTTCCGCGGTGAATTTTAAATAACTGTTGGCAGTGGAGGAAACGTTTCCTATATCAGTGGTAACGATAACATTTTTGGGTAAGGCCTTGGAGATTTCCAGCAATGCCCTGCGCGGATTCATTGGCTGGCCTTCAACCATCGCTTCACGTACTATCTCATCTTCCCAATCAATCTGGCGGGATTTAATCTTTTTTAAGCGTTCTTCATTAATTTTTAAATCGGGAAACTTAGTCTCCAGCCGCTTCAAAATTTCAGCGCTGGCTTCTTTGGCGTCGCCGATAATACCCACTTCTATTGGGTGCGTACGGGCAATATGTTTGGGGTTGATATCAATTTGGATAATTTTGGCTGCTTCCGGGAAGTAATTAATGTCATATTGAGGCAGCGTACCGAATACAGACAGCCTGGTACCAATGGCCAGAATCACGTCTGCTTCTGACAAGCTATGCATGGCCGCTTTTGATCCCATATAGCCTATTGGGCCTACCCACAGCTTGTGGTCAGCCGGAAAGGCATCATTATGCAAGTATGAAACTGCCACAGGAGCGGTTAATTTTTCGGCTATTTTCGCCACAATAGGAATCGCGCCGGAATCAACGACGCCTCTGCCGGAAACAATAACCGGACGTTTCGCGCCAGCTAAAAGTTCGGCGGCTTTGTCGAGGGATTCAAGAGAACCACATCCTCTTTTATCAACTCGATACTGGTGAGGTTCCAATATCGATTCCTCACATTCGCCATAGAAATAGTCTCTCGGAATATCATACAATACCGCGCCGCGTTCAGCATAAGCGATACGAAAAGCTGTCCTTAGACAATCCGCAGCCCTCTTTGGATGAGGAACCCTTACGGTGGCCTTGGTAATGGCTTTAAATACAGAAACCTGATCACATTCCTGGAACCCGTCCCAACCAATTGTAGGTGTGCCGGCGGAAGGCGAAATAACAACCAGGGGGCTATGCGCCATATTAGCTGCCGCCACTGAAGTCACCATGTTGGTGATACCAGGTCCGTTTTGCCCGGTACATACACCACATTTTCCAGTCACACGTGAATATGCGTCTTCCATGTGCGCCGCGGTTTGTTCGTGACGTACAGGTATGAATTTAATTCCCGCGGCGGGAAAAAGGTCAAGCATATCCATAAACGCAGAACCGACTATACCCGTTAAATGATCGACCCCTTCCGCTACAAGAGTCTCAACGATAGCTTCACTTGGTGTCATTTTAATCCGTTTCATAATTAAAAATTCCTCCTATACTAATAGTTAGATTAATTAAACTTTGTATACTAGCGCAATAATCCTTAGTTTTTCGCAGTTAAAACCTGTGTTTATTGCATTAATATTAGTTATTTAACGACTCAACGATTCTAATAGCTTCTTTCAAGGCTTCGCTCGCGTCTTTGCCATACCCGTCGGCCCCAAACAACTTAACTATGTCAGCTGTAACCGGCGCGCCGCCAATCATGAATTTCACATTTGGATTTTTAGCTTTTATTGCTTTTATAATATCTTTCATCTGAACCATGGTTGTAGTCATCATAGCCGAGATTGCCACAATTTCCGAATTAGTACGTTCCTGTTCTTCCACAAATTTTTCTAAAGGTACATCACTTCCAAGGTCATGAACGACAAAACCGGAAGACTCCAACAATATCTTGACGATATCTTTGCCGATGTCGTGTACGTCACCCTGTACTACACCCAATACTATCTGACCACGACTATTTGATTTGTCATTAGCCATAAACGGTTTGAATATGTTCAATCCAGCATTTAAAGCGTCGGAACACATTAGAAGTTCAGGTACAAAATATTCCTGCCTTTCATATAGAACTCCGACCTCCTGCATCCCCTTAACCAGACCTTCAAATACGGCTTTATGAGGGTCCAAACCCTCTGCTAAATACTGTTCTGCCACAGCTTTAACGCCTTCATCATCAAAATTAACTACTCCTTGCGCAAGTCTAGTTAAAAATTCACTTTCCCTTGAGAGATCCATCTTTTCTCCCTCCTTGTTTGTTAAAGGATTTGCCCCATTATCCATTACACTTAAACTTTATGTACATATCGCTAATTAACTTTATTCACTGTACTTTGGGGTAACGTGATAATGGGGCATCATATTCCACCTTAGCTCAGTAATGCTAATAGTATTAGCGTAAAGCAGCACTTACCGTTTCTACCGATGATATTTCAAGAAAGAAATGTTTAACCGTTTGCTGTCATGGTAAGTTAAGCTATAACAAATTCAAGCTGTTGAGACAAGGTTTGTTGAACCGGACAGGTAGTGGCTACATTATATAAATTTTTTCTTTCGTCTTCGGATATATCCCCTTCTATAGATATTATTTTTCGAAATACAGTTTTATCCTGTGTAGTACGATCTATTTCAACTTCTACTGTAACAGATCGTACCGGAATACCATGGTTAGAGGCATACATTCGTACTGATATGGCTTGGCAGGTTCCCAAGGCTGCAGCTAAAAGGTCGTGAGGTCGAAAACCAGCATTTCCACCACCATATTCCAATATAGTATCAGCTTGCAATTGATGAACCCCGTCAGTAACCAGACAACTATACGGTTTTCCAGTTGTTATAACCTTAACCATGTTAATACTCCTTTTCTTAAGGTATACTCACATTACTAATTTAACTTGGCCAAAACAATCATTAATAATGATTTATTATTTACCGGTTATCTCTTCCAATGACTTACCCTTGGTCTCAGGTCCAAACACTACCGCCAGCAAAACAGCTACCCAGCATAGCGCGGTCCATGACACCGCCCGGCCGGTGCCTATATTCTGAGACAACACACCTATGAGCCAGGGAGCCAGCGCGCTTAAAAGACGTCCCGTTTGGTTAGTCAATCCGGTAGCGGTGCTGCGCATTTTTGTCGGGAACAACTCCGGCAGATAGGTCATGATTCCGCTGTATGTTCCGTAGATGCCAAATATAGTTGTGGACGAGAGGATCATGAACCAAGTCTGAGTTGGCGCCCACAGCAATGCAAGCGGCATGCTAATGCCCGCTATTAATGCCCATAAGAGAAAGGCCGGTTTTCTGCCCCTCCAGTCGGCGTAGGGACCCCACAGCAGGAATCCGAATGATCCTACCGCGTTTGTAATTAGGAACCAGGTCATTCCCTGCCCAACAGAGTATCCTTTTTCCAACATTACATAGGCCGGCACCAGTGTAAGGAATGCCCACAATGTTGTCAGCTGCGCGAAGGGAGCGGCTAACCCAATCAACCAGTTCTTACGCCACTGGGGAACCTTGAAAAGGTCTCCTATATCTGACAGTAAGCCTCTGCCTTCCGCCTTCTCCTTGCGACGTTGTTCAGCAACTTCCTTAAACCGGTCGGTTTCTTTAACTGTCAGCCACACATACGGTATAGCCAGGAACAACCCCCCGATACCGCCGATTAAGTACACCGAACGCCATCCCCAGTGAGGAACCAGGAACCATACAAACAGCGCTCCAATACACGCCGATATTCCCCACATGCCCATCATTAAACTGGCGCATTTTGATCTGTGTTTGGCAGGCCATGTCTCTGCAATCAGACTTGACATGGGCGCCTGCGCTCCTACAGCGCCAAAACCGGTAATCGCTCTAAAAAATGCCATCCAGCCCCAGCTGGGAGCAAAAGAGCAACATAGCGTACCTATGCTGTACATGAAAATGGCAAAGATGAGTGATCCTTTTCGACCCAACCAGTCCCCGATAAAACCGACCAGCATTCCTCCGACAATTTGTCCGCCAAGGAATATGGTTACGATCAATCCAGCAATATCTTTACCGATAGCAAACTCTTTCATCATCATTGCCAGCGTAAGTGAAAACAGCATTGAATCCAGACCGTCAAAAATGTAGGCAAATATTACCGCTGACAGTACCTTCCACTGGTAAGGCGTTATGCGTTCCGTCTCTGATTCAAACTTAGGCCCGCTTGGCGCAGGCGTATTAACCTGCGGCGAAGAAACATTGCTTGGCATTGTAACAGCCCACCTTTATTCTAGTTATTTAAATCATGTTTTCTAAAGGCCAGCCTACTATGACAATGAGCCCGGAATATGCTATTATAATGTTGGCTATGTTCTCTAGTAGAGCTTCTGGGTCGGTGGCTGCCGACAAGTGCCGGTTGGCTTTGTCAGCAACCACCTTAAGAAATGCTCGTACTATACTAGAGGCTGGCTGGTTACTCCGGGAGCAGGCACTATATGGGGAGAAGGTCGCCAAAACTAACTGCCCATTGTGCTTGCTCCTTTAATGTAGATGAACAAAGTCAAATAGTGTTTTCACATGAGAAAAGGGTGTGGCGGGAGCCAGATCACATGCCGGAGCCAATATAAACCTGTCGTGCCCCTCCATTTCAGCCATTATCTTCTTAAGGTCGCCGATAATTTCCGTTTCACTTGCACGCTCAAGCCGAAGCGTATCAAGATTTCCCATTATACATTTGTTTTTCAGATGGTCTCTGGCATCCTTTAATGGCACCTTGCAGTCTATACTGACAGCATCCATGTTCTCTATATTATCGAGCATGGTCAATTGGTTCGCGAGCAGTTTGCCACATATGTGAACCATTGTTGGCAACCCTTTACGGTGATATGGTTCCAAACACTTATTTAGCGCGGGCGCCGTAAATTTTTCAAATATCCTGGCGGATATCATATCTCCGGACGCCGTAGGTTCAGGCAGATAAATCATATCCACCAGCCCTTTATCCACAAACGGCCTGTAATATTCACAAACTGCATTAACAGATAAGTCAATTACCGCCTTTGCCGCTTCAGGATCTTTAACCATTATCCGCATCAAACTTTCAACGCCTATCAACTGTCCCGCCAGTGTAAAAGGACCCCATGTAAGAGGCGCGATTACACAGCTTTCCTTTAAATGAGCCTTAACCTGTTCAGCTACGGCAAGGAAAGAAGCCAGTAAAGAATCTTCCCAAATTTTCTTGAAATCAAAGTTATGGCATTCCTTAATGAACTTCTCTGTTTCTTCAGCGGAAAAACCCGGCAAGTAGGGTGAATAATCAGCGGTATATACTAAATCTACTCCTCTGATTAAAGCGGCAATTACATTGTTATAACCAGCCCCCACATAAACGATTCCCTCACCTAACTTATTTGCCAAACTGACCATAATGGTGCTTAACGCGGCAGGATCTTCGATCAGTTTGCCGGCCATTTCCCTGAAACTACTGCCACCCTGTTTTAATGTCCACGCCCCACCGCCAATCAGGCTAACCGGGCGCCGGTCCGCCTTTACCGGCTTAACCAACGTGTCTAATAAAAGTTGCTTGCTATTAATTTTTTTCACCTCCTTACTTTTAAAAGATCCGTATGCATTTGGTGGGAAAAGCAATCAATTCTTTTCCCACCAGTTAGCCTTGAATTTTAACCGCAACAACAAGCAGCACTTTGCAATAACAACTCCGAGACATCTTTGACCGCTAATTTATCTTCCAATGACTCTGCTTTAATGGCATCTTCCAACATAATCATGCAGATCGGACATGTGACAGCTACGATATCAGCGCCGGAGTCACGGATTTCCCTGATTCTGATCCTGCTGGGCGCATTATCGCCGCCGCTAAGTAAATCAGTGTAACTGTTAGCGCCGCCTCCCCCACAACAGAACGATTTATCCCGTTCCCTCAGTAAATTTACCAGCTCTAACCCTGGAATTGCTCTGAGAACTTCCCTTGGTGTGTCATAGTCTTCATTAAAGCGTCCCAGGTAACATGGATCATGGTAAGCTACTTTGGACTCAACCTTTGAGGTAAGTTTTATTTTACCGCTTTTAATGAGATCATTCAGCAAGGTGGTATAGTGTATTACCTCAAAATCAGCGCCATACTGAGGATAGTCATTTTTCATGGCGTTATAGGCGTGAGGTGATAGCGTAACTACTTTCTTTACACCGCGTTTTTTAAACAGTTCAACATTTTGCTCAATCAGGTATTCATACAAACCGAATTCGCCCGCGGCCTTAACTTCATGCCCGTCGGTAATTTCGTCCTTACCCAGAATACCAAAGGAAACACCTGCTTTATTAAGGACATTTATTAAGCTCTTTGCTATATTTTGCCCCTTAACGTCAAACGATCCTTCATCGCCGACATACAACAGGTACTCCTGGCCGCTATATTCTTTGACATCAACACCGGTTGCCCACTCGCCCCTCTTTTCTCCCGGCACTCCGTAGGGGTTACCGTATTTTTGAATGCTTTTCAGCGCGTCCCTGAGCTTTGCCGGGGCAAAACCTTTTTCTATAATTTCCCCGCGCATTGCCATAAAGGCTTCGATGTTGTAGTCTTTCCAGTCCTGCTGACAACAAACCCGGCACGCTCCACACAGCGAGCACGAGAACATTATCTCGGACATTTTCTCTGATATGGGAAGCCTCCCGGCAAGGTAAGCTTCCATAAGTCCGGATCTACCCCTGCTGGCATAAGTAAAATACCCATATTTCTCATAGGCCGGGCAAGAAGGTAAAAACTCCGGCGAAAAAGTCGTGCAGTTGAAACACTCAAACGAACAGCGGTACACATCTTCTTTGAAGTCTTGAATAGTCTTGTCCAAAACTGAATTTGCCATATTATAATCCCCACCTTCCAGGGTTCATAATATTGTTGGGATCCAGCATTTTCTTAATTTTTTGCATCAGCAGCTTATATCCCGGATGCGCTTTTTCCAGCATTATATCCGAACCCCAAACAGGCGCCTTGTACATCAGTCCGCCGTGTTCCAGGATGACCCTCAGCAACTCCTTACTCATTTCAAGGATTCGCTGAATTTCATCCCAGTTACCGCTGTCATAGCCCCAACGGCAACGGAACATACCACAGTTACTGCCCTTCAGGAGAGTACATCTTGTGGAAGGCGGAACATCGTATTTAATCATGATTTCATCGAGCTTGGGCAATGCAATCGGCCATTGAGACGCCGCGGTTATTGATCCTACCCAAGCGCCGCCGCCACGTTTAAAATCTGAGAACTTGAACGAACGGGGGTTGGGAATGTTGCGAATTATCTCTGTTAAATCAGGAGATGGGGGAACTTCTTTATATGAGGTAAAAAGACCCGCTTTTTTCTGGGTATTCAAGAAATCATCAAGGATTTTTTTCTTGAAATTCAGTTCTTCTTCAGTAAATCCGCACAGGCTCATATAGACATACATTTTGGGATCTTCTTTTGGCCTCTCCGGCATTGGGTGTTTAAACTTTTGGATATTGTGGAAGCTCCATGTCGCGGCGCTGACATCATGCGCAATGTCTCTCGCCTGGAACGGGATCATGCAATTCATAATCGCTTCGGTGTAATCGTCAAACCCGAAACCGGTGGACATCTGGTATGGCGGCCGCTTGAAAATCGGAACGGACATTTTGGTCACCACACCGGTCATACCCTGCCAGCCGACGAAAAGGCCAATTACATCCGGAATTGGGTAGCGTGAGTGCCAGTGCTCGGAGAAAGCGCAGGAACCTCCGCGGGCAAGTTCACCCGTTGGTAAAACTACTTCCACGCCGTTAATCAAATCTGACTGACAGCCGATTTTGGAAGCAAAGTGGCCGATACCGGTAAGCAACAGGTTGGCTACTACCGACGAGGCGTTTGGCGGTGACATCGGCAGCGGGAACCAGTAACCCCTGCCACGCAGTTCACGCTCAAACATGCCCATGGACACGCCGGGCTCTACAATGGCGTAGTTGTCAACTTCATTAACTTCGATAATCTTGTTCATCCGGTGCAGGTCGAGCACAATTCCCCCCTCAAGCGGAATTGCGACTCCCCCCATATTGGATCCAAAAACAATGGGTGTGACAGGAACTTTTTCAATGTTGGCAAGTTTAATAATTTCTTGAATTTGCTCCACAGTTTGCGGCATTACCACAAACTCACCCCTGCCGGCAGGCCTGGAAGGGGTCGACAACCCGCCGATATCATACGAGTACGGTACCAGCGTGGCCTCATCGCTAGTAGCCCACTCTTCACCAACGATGTCCTGCAATGCCTTTAACACTACGTCGCTTTTCACACAATCACTCCTTTTTAAAAATAGATTCACCAGTTGTTATTAATAATATCAGCAAGATTTATGCCACATGGATAATAAGGGTTTGCGCCGACTATTATGTGCAATATGTTACAGTCATATAAATGAAAAATGGTGCAAGCAGGCGCACCATCAGGTTTTAGTTATTAATGTTGCAAATTGTTACATGTGTCACATTATGTTACAATCCAAATTGTGATTCTTAAGTTTCCGGTATAGGGTGGTTCGTGAGATACCGAGCATCTTGGCAGCCTGGCTTAGATTATTATTGCTATGACTTAATGCTCCATTTATTGCGTCCATTTCCATTTTGGAAAGATTAAAAACTTGTGTATTTGTGCTGTTGTTGTCAGCGTTCGTAGAAAGGTTGTTCAAAAAATCACTTATACCCCGGTAGTTCAAAACATCTTGCAGTTCTATGGTATGGCTCTGACGGCCCAGGGCTATGACCATTGAACGCTCTATCACATTCTCCAGCTCCCGGATATTGCCCGGCCAGTCATATTGACAAAACAATTCAAATACTTCTTGGCTAATCTCCAGCTCTACATTAAACTGCCTACTTTTCAAGCGATTGAAATAGTCCGCAAGTAAAACTATGTCCTCTTTAATCTCACGTAGTGGTGGAATATCAATTGTAAGAACATTTATCCTGTAGAATAGATCTTCCCTGAAAAGGCCTTTTTTGACTTGTTCCCACAAATCTTTATTAGAAGCGCAGATTATACGTGCATTTATTTCAATCTCATTATTACCACCCAGGCGAACTATTTTTTTGTTTTGAAGTACTCGTAACAGCTTAGCCTGCATGGCCATGGACATTGAGTTTATCTCATCTAAAAAAATGGTGCCGTTCTCCGCCAATTCAAATTTGCCATGTCTACCCGACTTCTTTGCCCCTGTGAATGCGCCATCTTCATAACCAAATAATTCACTCTCAACTAACTCACCGGGTACTGCGGCACAGTTTAAAGCCACAAAGGGCCCATTTCTGAAACAACTTTCATTGTGGATGGCCTGAGCAAAAATCTCTTTACCCGTACCGCTTTCTCCCTGCAACAACACGGTTGTCGTCGGAACTAAAGCGGCGTTTTTGCCGAGAATTTTAGCATCTCTGATTTTCTTGCTTTCACCGATTATATCTTTAAATCTGTAATGCGCCTTTAACCCGCAAACATTCTTTATTATGGATTTGGCGCTGGACATGGGCTTTAAAATACCAATTACGCCTGCCTGTTTCTCCATATTTTTGATGTTGCTGATAAACCTGTAAGTTCTATCGCCCGTTTGAAGCATAACCTCGGTATCGTTTATAGACTCCTTGGTTTTCAAAACCCTGGAGAAAACGTTATTTTCGCCAAAAATGTTTTTAACAGGTGTATTAATAATTTCTGTTTGTTTCTTATTAAACAGTTTTTCGGCAACTGTATTTACCGTTTTAATTTCATTATTATCATCTATAACAATGATCCCATCTGAAATAGCATTTACTATATTATTCAAGTATTCTTTTGACATTTGCTGCTCTTTCAATATTTCTTTTTCAATGAGATTAAGTGTAATTATCTTGCTCATTGCTACCACTAAGCCAAGCGTATGTTTATGAAACAAAGAAAAATCCCCTGACATGCTTAAGATCCCTAAATACTTGCCATCTGATGAAAACACGGGTGTGGAAGAACATGTTAATGAATGAAGGTTGACATTATAATGCTCAGGGCCCACCAGCTGAACCGGTTTTTTATATTCATCCGCCAAGCATATCGCAGTGGTTCCGGAAACCGCCTCTTGCCGGCATAAACCTGGAAATATACCATGTTTTTGTGCTATTTCAATAGACTTTTTGTCCCCATATTGCGTTAAGAGAAATAAATCAGTATCGAGCAAATCAAATCTAAAACCTGAGCTGTCAATGCTTTGTGTAAAAATATGCAAAATAGAAGAAGCAGCATCTATAAGTAAACTGTTTTTAGTTATCCTTTCTTTAAGTTCCTTCCCGGAAAGCATACGCCTATTAGGTTTAGAGCAAGGATCCATGTTGGCTAACCGGCACCTTTTCCACGAATCAAGAACTTCTTCCCTTAAAATACTGTTAGGCCTAGCATAACCCGTTAATTGAAAGTTTTCCCATATTGTTTTCAGTTCCTCCTCGCGTCCACTTAACATCGTTGTTTAGCCCCCTCTTTATATAGACATTAAAACCATCAGTTCAGCGGTTTAATCGGACCATATCAACGAGTTGGATCACTATGCCAAGCTGTTCCACCCGGTAATTTCAAGATATAAAACTATAATTCCGGGTAATTCGACACTTTTTTTATATCACACTTATCGACTTAATTCAATACAGCCCCATATGCTGCAAAGTGAATCAATTATTACTCAGCGACATCAAGTTCAAACCAGAACTCAACCCCGCCCCACTTGTTTAAAACGCCATATCTGTTGTTGTCAATCTCTTGAATAGCCCGGACGATGGAAAGCCCCAACCCGGTCCCTCCGTAGGACCTGGTGCGGGCTTTGTCTACTTTGTAAAAACTGTCCCAGACCTTGCCCAGGGATTCCTCCGGAATGGGCTGCCCGGAATTATACACAGCCACGCGGGCTTTGTCCTGTGTGGATTGAACTGATATGGTAATCAACCGCTGGCTGTCAACATGATTAATAGCGTTGTTGAGGTAATTGACAAGTATCTGTTCCGTGCGGAACCGGTCGGCGTAAACAATTAAACCCTGTTCCGCCATCAGGTTGCAATTGATCTTTTTCTCTGAAAATATTGGCTGGTATTTATCCATGACTTTGGCGGCAAGCCTGGATATTTCAAAATTGCTTTTCTCCAGCTTGAAAGTTCCCGCTTCGATCTGGGACAGGTCCAGGAGTTCTCCGGCCAATTTATCCATTTTTTTGGCCTCGTCCGCAATTACCGCGCAGTAGAAGTTCTTGTTTTCTTCATCCTCATTAACATTCTCCTTCAACCCTTCCGCGTAGCCCTGGATTAATGATATCGGCGTTTTCAGCTCATGTGAGACATTGGAAATGAATTCCTTCCTCATCTGGTCAATTCTTCGTTCCCGCTCAATGTCTTCCAACAACTTCTTATTTGCCTCAGTCAACTCGGATATGGCGCCATGCAGCTGAGTAGAAAGCGAGTTAATGCTCTCGCCCAGCTGGCCAACTTCATCCGTGGATTCTACCTGGTATTTCCGGCTGAAATCCAGCCTGGCCATTCTCTGGGCAATATCATTTAGTTTCAGGATGGGCATGGTAAGTTTCCTGGACATAAAATAGGTGATAACACTGCCCGCGATCAGGGTTAACAGGCCGGTGAACAAAAAGAAGCGGTTGGCTATCTTAACGCTCTCACTGATGGAAGCAAAAGGGGTGTTGAGAATCAGGTAATCCCCGTTGTTCAGTGTGGTTACCAGGTTGATGAAGTTAGTCTGAATTCTGGGATCCTTTGAGAAAACGATGGCCTCCCTGCCTTCACTGATTTTATCCAGGTTCAATTGGATCAGGCTTCTTTCAAAGCTCAGTTCTTTTTCAGGGCCTGGGTGGGGAAGATTAGAGTTTTGTTGATTGAGGTTTTGCGGCTGAGGTATGGGAGGATTACCCGCGTTAGGTTCTTGAATCGTCTTTTTTACAGGGTATGTTGGCTCCTGTTTTGAATTGCAGACTACGATGTGAATCCCCGTAGTCCGCTCCAATCTCTCCAGTTCCAAAGAAATTGAGTCGGCATCCCCTTGATAGATCTTGTTAATGGAACTGTAAATATCCATTAGCTGCTTCTTTTTCTCCAAAACATAGTAGTCCTCGAGAAACTGGCTGTTCAGCAGCTGTGACAGGGCTACGAACAGCATGATCAGCGCGCTCATACCCCAAAAGAGTTTTTTACCGATGGTCAGCCTCATGGTTTCACCTCGAATTTATAACCCAACCCGCGCATTGTTTTAATAAAGATTCCCTTATCGCCAAGTTTATGCCTGAGCTTTTTTATATGGGTGTCCACGGTCCTGGCATCGCCGAAATAATTGTAATCCCAAACAGCGTTTAAGATCTGGTCCCGGTTAAGGGCTTTGCCCTCGTTGTTCACCAGGTAAAGCAGCAGCTCGAACTCCTTCATGCTCAAGTCCAGTGAATGCCCGTCAACCATCACAGAGCGGCCGTTAATATCTATCTCCAACCTTTCCAGGTTAACATTGGGGCTCTTGTTTTCGGCAGCCCTTCTCAGCAGCGCCTGTACCCTGGCCATCAGCACCTTAGGGCTAAAGGGCTTGGTCACATATTCATCCGCCCCCAGTTCAAAGCCGAACAATTCGTCCGATTCGCCGGTACGGGCCGTCAGCATGATGACGGGTACCCGCGATAATTTGCGTATTTCCCTGCACACCGCCCAGCCGTCATATTCCGGCATCATCACATCCAGAATAACCAGGTCGATGTGACGTTCATTGAAAATATCCAGTGCCTGCCGGCCGTTCTCCGCTATGAAAACGTTGTATCCGTCTTTCTTCAGAAAATCAGAGACAAGCTTGATCATACGCGGTTCATCGTCAGCGATGAGAATACTCTTGGTGATACCCATGGATCGGTCCTCTCCAAAATTAATTTGAAGATACATTTCTCCGGCTGCGCTACTTTTCCCTTTTATAGACTGACGGCAAGTAAAAGCAAAACAGGAGGCGCCGTGAGGCGCCTCCCTGCTATTACTCCTGGTTGTCATCCGCCGGGGGAGCCGGGGGTTGAGGAAATGCTTGCGTTATCGCATCAGCCTGCTCCTGGGTAATAACGCCGTCGGTTACCAGCTGGCTGATAATCTCATCGGGCCTGGCGCCCTGTCCCTGGCCCAGCGCCTCAATTACCGCGTCAGCCTCTTCCTGGGTCAGGGTACCGTCAGTTACTAACTGGCTAAATAGTTCTTCAAACCCTTGTCCTTGTTGTCCTTGTCCCGGTCCCGGTCCCTGGGGGGGCGCGTTAGTTTCAGAAAACTGACTCTGGGTTGTCCCCTGGCAGGCCGCCTGGCTCTGCATACCTGGAGGAGTCCGGAACTGCCCGGGTTGGGGGCCGGCCGCTAAAGCGGGGCAAACAGCAGACAACATAACCCCTCCGAACAAAATGGCACTGCCTATCAACTTAGCTGCTTTTCCTTTCACTTTTCTATCTCCTTTCATAATGGTGATTTTGTCCCACAGGTTCGATTATAAAGCGCCATTGTGAACAAGGAGTGAACAACAAGTGAAACCTTTTTGAATAGTTGTAATATGTCGCAGACTAATGTTGTAACCATAATTTGCCATTTTCATATTATAAAAGAGAACTTGAAAGGAGGGCTAAATATGGCATTTGGCACTGGCGGAGGATGCGGCGGTTTTGACGGCGGCGGTTGTGGTGGTATGGGCACCGGTGGAGGCGCTGGTATGGGAAGTTGGGCGTTTCTCCTCTTTCTGATCCTGATTCTGCTTGTAATCGGGTTCGGTATGTTCATGATTTAAAAATCTGATATTAAAAAAGAAGCCTGCGCGGCTTCTTTTTTGCGATTCTTTTTCAACACAGCAGCATCCTCCGGAGCAGTTCCCAGATGCGCGGGTCCTCCAGACCAAGCCGCCATACCGCTATGCCCGTTATTCCTTCTTGAACAGCGACGCTCAGTTTGGCCTCAAAACTGCGCACGTCCTCAAACCACACCACATGCCTGGCGCCATTCACTTCATAAGTATAAGTCGGCGCCTGCGCCTCAAGATCATACCGGATTACTGCCTTATTACAATAAGCTGTATTTATCGCTTCCTGGAAGGATAATTCCCTGGGAAGCTGTTTTGCGCCTATTGTCCAGTCACGGCCATAGACTGACACACCTAAACGAATTTTTTGGCGGGGGATAACAGAAAGGGCGTATGAAAGTACCTGGCGGACAAAACCTATGGAAGCAATGGGGCCTGGTTTCGCCACGTGCTCATCATAAGCCAGTATATAAGCCTGATCACTATAGCAAGCCAAGTCCGGGTAACTAAAGGCGCCGGAAAAAGGGTGGTCTGGTTCATCTCTCAATTCCGGGGGAAGCGAAATAGTTACAATCAGCCCATATTGCTTAAGCGTATGGTAAAGCTCAGCCATAAACATTGTTAAGTATGGCCTGTCTTCAGGAGGAATGAATTCAAAATCTATATTCACCCCGGCAAAACCCTTGCTTACCAGCATCATCAAAATATTTGACACCAGTGCCCGGCGCAGGCTTTCTGTCGTCAGCAGCCGGTGTATCAGCGGCCCGTACTCACGGCTGGCGAAATTATGCACTATCGCCAGCAGCGGCAGGCCAACCTGCCGGGCAAAAAGTAAAGTGTCCGCATCGGACCGATCGACCAGCGTTCCCTGTTCGGTCACACCAAACCAGAAGGGGACCAAAAAAGAAATATCTCCAGCGTGTACCTGCAGGTCCGTTAAATTTCCCGGCCCCGTTACATAGTACCAGTTGTTCTCAAAACAGTACGGCCAAAACATTATATACACCTTCTTGAGCCTTTTTTGAATCAACCAAATTTTCTCTTCTACCTGTTTACCATAATATGGCCCGATGCCTGGAATGTTGCCGATACCCTGGTTTTTACAACTCCTATACGGTACCGGGTACCTAAGTTATTAAGTTATTGTATCTGCATCAGTAATTTTAGGCACTTGCTCCCGTAAACTGGCTGTTATACAGCTCGGCGTAGAAGCCTCCTTTGGCCAGGAGCTCGGTGTGGCTGCCCTGCTCGATGATGGCCCCCTGGTTCATCACCAGGATCAGGTCGGCGTCGCGGATCGTTGAAAGCCTGTGAGCAATTACAAAACTAGTCTTGCCTTTCATCAGGTTTGCCATCGCCCTCTGGATCAGTACCTCGGTCCTGGTGTCGATGTTGCTGGTGGCCTCATCGAGGATGAGGATGGCGGGGTCGGCCAGGATGGCGCGGGCAATGGTCAAAAGCTGCTTCTGCCCCTGCGAGATGTTGGAGGCCTCCTCGTTCAAGATGGTGTCATAGCCGTCCGGCAGAGTCTTGATGAAGTGATCGGCATTGGCGGCTTTAGCCGCGCTGATAATCTCTTCCTCAGTTGCTCCGTCCCGGCCGTAAGCAATATTGTCCCTGATGCTTCCGTTAAACAGCCAGGTATCCTGCAGCACCATGCCGAACATGGCGCGTAGATCACCGCGCTTCATGTCCCTGATATCCACACCGTCGACTGTGATGCGGCCTCCCTGCACCTCATAGAAGCGCATGATCAGGTTTACCAGGGTCGTCTTGCCTGCCCCGGTCGGACCGACGATGGCGATGGTGCTCCCTTCCTTAACATCAATGCTGAGGTCGTCCATAAGCGGGGTGTCCTCTTTATAGCCGAATTTTACATGTTCAAATTTGACCCTGCCTTGCGGGAACTCGATCACTTTGGCGTCCTCACTGTCGGGGACCTGCTCCTCCTCGTCCAGGACCTCGAATACCCGCTCCGCTGAGGCTACCGTGGACTGCAGCACGTTGGCTATATTGGCCACCTGGATGATCGGCTGGGTGAACTGCCTGATGTACTGGATAAAGGCCTGGATATCACCCACCTCGATTTTTTTATGCGCCACCAGCAGGCCGCCGACAACGCAGATGAGGACGTAACCAATATTGTTGACAAAATTTAAGGCAGGGAAGATAATACCGGAAATAAACTGGGCTTTCCACCCCACCCCGTATAGCCGCGCGTTAATCTCCTTGAACTTTTCAATGGAATCTTCCTCATGCCCGAAGACTTTAACTATTTTATGCCCCGCGTACATCTCCTCGACATGGCCGTTCAGTTCCCCGACGCATTTCTGCTGGGCCGCGAAAAACTTTTGAGAATTTTTCGCTATCTGCATGGTTATAAGCATGCTGACCGGGAGCGTCACAACCGCGATCAGGGTCATCAAGGGGCTGATGCTGAGCATCATGATCAAGATGCCGATAACAGTGATCAAAGAAGTTATCAGCTGGGTTAGGCTCTGCTGCAGTGTCGTCGCTATGTTGTCCATGTCGTTGGTGACCCTGCTCAGGATCTCGCCATAGGTCCGCTGGTCGAAATATTTCAGCGGCAGGCGGTCAAGCTTATCCTTGACGTCGTTACGCATCCTGTAGACAGTATTCTGGGACACGCCCGACATAATGTAGGCCATCACGTAGCTGCACAGGGCGCTGAATATATAAAGCACCACCAGCAGCAGCAGTATCTTCCCTATATATCCAAAATCAAAACCCGGGATAGGCTGCTTTTTCAGGTTGTTGACCACCGCGGCCGGCATGTTTTCCTGTATTGCCATATAAAGCTTGGTAAAATAAGCGTATTTGGCAAGGACCCCGTCAGCCAGCTTGGTCGTGGCCTTCCCCATGATTTTGGGGCCGACAATGGAGAAAAGGGTACTCGCGATAGCCAGAAAAAAAACTGCTATAAAACGGTATTTCTCCGGTTTAAGGTATTTTGTCAGTCTGGTTAAAGTACCCCGGAAATCCTTAGCTTTTTCTACCGGCATCCCCATCATGTGGCCGCCGCGGCCCATTGGGCCGCCGGGGCGCTGGCGGGCCGGCTGTTGTGAATTTTTTAAACTCATCTTCGTTACGCAATCTCCTCTTCCGACAATTGGGAAGAAACTATTTCACGGTAAACATTGCACGAAACTATTAGTTCCTTATGCCTGCCCATCCCCACAATCCGCCCTTCGTCCAGTACAATTATCCTGTCGGCGTCCATCACTGTTCCCACCCTCTGGGCTACAATGATCACTGTGGAAGTGGTGGTCTCTTTTTTCAGCCCTGCCCGTAGCCGCGCGTCAGTCTTAAAATCTAGGGCTGAGAAGCTGTCGTCTAAAATATATATGCCGGGTTTGCGGACCAGCGCGCGGGCAATGGAAAGCCTCTGTTTCTGGCCGCCGGAGAGGTTGGTCCCACCCTGGGCGATCATAGACTCATACCCATCCTTTAGCGCGGTAATAAATTCGCTGGCCTGGGCCACCTCAGCCGCATGGGTGATTTCTTCGTCAGTCGCATCAGCCTTACCGTAACGGATGTTTTCGGCAACGGTGCCGCTGAAAAGGACCGGTGTTTGCGGCACAAACCCGATCTTGGCCCTGAGGTCTTTCTGGTTCATCTGCCGGACATCCACGCCGTCTACTAATACTGAGCCGCTGTCAACATCGTAAAAACGTGGAATCAGGTTGATCAGGGTAGATTTGCCCGATCCTGTGCCGCCAATAATGGCGGTAACCTCACCGGGACTGGCATTAAAAGATATATTGCTGATGGCAGGCAGCTCGGCGCCGGGATAACTGAAAGTAACATCCCTAAACTCCACATGACCTCTCTGGCTGTCTGACATAATGCTTTCCGGCGGGTCTTTGATACCGGGTTCCACTTCCAGCACTTCATTAATCCGGGCCGCCGAAGCCTGTGCTCTCGGCACCATGACAAACATAATCGTCACCATGATGATGGAAAACATAACCTGCATAGCATACTGGATGAACGCCATCATGTCGCCCACCTGCATGATGTTTTGACTGATGCGGTGGCCTCCGAACCAGATGATGGCTATAGAGGTCAGGTTCATGATGATGATCATGGCTGGCTGGATTAAGGCCATTATTTTGTTAACCCTGATCGCGTTGTCGGTCAGGTCGCGGTTAGCCGCCTCAAACCGCTGGTTTTCGCTTGCCAGCCTATTAAAAGCCCTGATCACTCTGATCCCGGTCAGGTTCTCGCGCAGGACCAGGTTTACTTTATCAAGCTTGATCTGCATTGCTTTAAAGAGGGGAACGATTACCGTGGCCAGGGTGCCGATCAGGATCAGCATTACAGGCAGGACTACAGCCAGGATCAAAGTCAGCTGCTTATCCTTTGAATAGGCCATAATGATGCCGCCGACACACATGATCGGGGCAAAGACCATAAAGCGCAAACCCATTACCAGCAGGGTCTGTACCTGGATAATATCGTTGGTGGTCCTGGTAATAAGCGATGCAGTGCCAATTTTATCGAATTCATTCAGGGAATAGCTTTCCACACGCGAAAAAACGCTGTCGCGGATGTCCCTGCCGCAGCCCATACCGGTTATGGAAGACAGGTAGCTGCCCACTATGGAGCAAAAACTGCTGCCCAGCGCCACCAGCAGCATGTAGCTTCCGTATTTCCAGATGTATCCGGTATCACCCTTCATCATGCCGTTGTTGACTACTTCCGACATGAGCGTGGGAAGGTAGAGCTCCGCTATAGCCTGGGCAAAAAGAAACACTATGACCCAGAACAAGTTCCAGATATATGGCTTTAAAAAACGGAATATTTTTACCATTTGATCTATCTATCTCCGCTAGTTGTTCAATTAGTTGACGGTAACCGTCTTATTATCCGACAGCGAGCCTACATTGGTGACGGCAACCCTTTCACCGGCGCTGACACCCTTTAAGATTTGGGCTGTCTTATCGTTTTTCAGCCCGACTTTGACAACCCGCTTCACAGCGGTATTTTCGTTAATTACAAACACATAACTTTCCCCGCCGCCCTGCGCGACCGCCGCTGCCGGGACCATAATTCCCCTGACTGTCGTGTTCAGCGACGCACGGGCCGACAGGCCGGCCGTGAGGCTGCCACTGTTATTAATCGATATTTCCAGGGGGAATACTTCACCCGTGCTGACCGCAATTGGGCCGATGCTTGATATATTGCCTTTGAACTTACTGTCCGGGTAGCTGTCGATGGTTATCTCCATTTCCCGGCCGACCGACAACAGCGGCAGTAAATCCTGTGATATAGTAGTTTTTAATTTTAGGGTCGAGGTGTCGACAATGGAAATAACCGAAACATTTGGGGAGATCGACTGGCCAACGTTTACACTCTGTACTGTCACGATCCCGTTTAACGGGCTCCTGATCGTGGTATTATCAATCTGCACCTGAAGATTCCGTATATTGGCGCGGGCTGTGCTGATCGCGGCCTGAGCCTGGTCCTGCGCCGGTCCGGAGGCATTCTCAAACTGGTTTTGCGCTATATTCAGCTTATCTGTAACATCGTCCATCTGGCTTTGCGACACTGCGCCCGACTGGTAAAGGACTTTGGTCCGGTCAAACAGTTTTTGGGCAGCGTCCAGGTTTATTCTGGCTAGAGAAGCCTGGCTCCGTACCGACTCCGCCGCGGCCTCGGCCGACTGCAGGCCTGCTTCCGCCTGTGCCAGCTGAGCGTTTAACGCGTCCGTATCCAGCTGTATCAGAACATCCCCGGCCTTTACCTCGCTGCCGACATTGAAACCCAGGCTGACCACTTTGCCTGAAGCTTTGCTTGATATGTCGACTGTCCGGACGGGCACTAAAACACCGCTCAGTTCCAGCGTTGTTTCAAGTTCCTGGTTCTCAGCCACTGCCACTGTGACCGCCTCCGGCTTGTTCTCATTCCGGCCGCCGCAGCCGGCTGCTGTAAACATTAAAAGTACTGTCAGGAAGACTGCCAGGGATTTTTTAACCGGTTTCCACACACTAGAAACCCCCTTTCATTATTTGACATGGATTTTCACTGTGGCATTCATACCGAGCATGAGGGTGAGGTTGTCAGCATTGGTAATGGTAATCTTCACCGGGATGAGCTGGGTGACCTTTGAAAAAGTGCCGCTGGTGTTAAGCGACGGGTACTGGCTGAAGGCCGACTGGGTGGCCTGCCCGATACTCTCGACATATCCTGTAAAAGATTTATTGGAGTAAGCGTCTATTTTAATGTCCACCTTTTGCCCCGGCTTGATCCTGGTGATATCGGTTTCTTCAATATTCGCCTTGATGTATATGTGCGAGGTATCCGCAATGGTCGCAATCTCCATACCCGGCGAAATCACCTGGCCTTTGACCACATTTGAAAGTACTACCTTGCCGTCAATCGGCGATTTGATATCGGCTTTTGAGATAATGGTATCAGCTGAATTGGCCAGCGTCTGGGGATTCATCGCGGTGCTGGTGACCATCATGCTGAGGTCCTGTTTCCCGAGCACCTGCCCGGCCTTAACCAAGTCCCCTTCTTTGACGTCCCAGTTCTTCAGCTTGCCGGTTACCTCCGGTGTCAGCGTAATTATATCGGACGTTATTTGGGCGTTTTCCGTGGAGAAGTAGTTGATGCTCTCGTAAATAAAGTACGAACCTCCCGCAGCGCCCCCGATAAGGACGACCACTGCCACTATCAGCAATATTTTTTTCAGGTTTTTCATGCGTTGACCACCTTCGGATGTTGAATTTCTTTAGATCCCGTTCTGTTTTTACTCTTGCTCTACTTTATTAAGGATTTCTTGTGTTCTTTTCAGCATCTGATCGAGTTCAGCCAGTTCCTCAGCTGGAAGTTTTTTAAACTTTTCCACCAGAGACATTTTAATAGCCGGCAGAAGTTTCTCGTACATGCTTCTGCCCTTTTCGGTGACTTCTATGCGGACGACACGCCGGTCGTTTTCATCGGTTTTTCTGACCAGCAGTCCGTGGCTAATCAGTTTATAAACGATGGGCGTAAGTTGCTGCTTTGATATTTTCATTTCCTTCGCCATTTCCGACATAGACATGGAGCCTTTCCGGCAGAGCATTGACACCGCACGAAATTGAGCGTGGCTCATACAGTTTCGCGTCATTTGTTCAAGCGACCTGAAGAATTTATCCCGCATAAAAGCTAAGGCCGCCAGGAAATTGTCGGCCAAATTTTCTAAACTGTTAATTTTAACACCTCCCATGCTGGCTATTTGGCTATAATATAAAAAGTATAAACTATAGGAACTCAATAGTAAATAATTATTTACTATTGAGCAGTTAAATCTTTCAACACTTTAACTGGCCGCTGTTGTCAAGGGGTTGTCAGGAGGACGGGGTTGTTGACAACTGATTGGTGACAAAAACCCCCCCCAAAAAAAGAGTGGTTTGCCGTCTTTAATAATCATTGTGGTATAATGGGATGTGTTAAAAACGCAGCAGTATGTGAGGTAAAATGCTTAACGAGTTTTCAAGAACCGAACTTTTAATAGGAAAAAAGGCGCTGCTAAAGCTGGCGCGGAGCAAAGTAGCCGTTTTTGGCATCGGCGGGGTGGGTACCTTCGCGGTGGAAGGGCTCGTGCGGGCAGGTGTCGGCGGGTTTGTGCTGGTGGATGACGACTGCGTCTGCCTGACCAATATCAACAGGCAAATTCACGCCACCAGGAAAACAATAGGCCGGCCAAAGGTAGAAGCTATGAAAGATAGAATCCTTGAGATCAACCCCGCGGTTGAGGTTGCCGCCTTTCAGACATTTTACATGCCCGAACAAGCCCAGGAACTGATCAGGCCTGATTACGACTATATCGTCGACGCGATAGACACAGTAACCGCCAAGATCGATCTAATCGTAAACGCGAAGAAGCAGGACATACCGGTCATCAGCTCAATGGGCGCCGGCAACAAACTTGACCCTGCCAAACTTAAAATCGCTGACATCTATGACACTACGATTTGCCCGCTGGCCAGGGTAATGCGCAGGGAATTAAGAAAAAGGGGTGTTACCGCCCTGAAAGTTGTTTATTCCCAGGAAGAGCCGCTGAAGCCATTGGATACAGAAGAATCCAGCTGTCAGGTCAACTGTATCTGCCCCAAAGGCACCACCAGGTCCTGTACCGTCCGCCGCCAGATCCCCGGCAGCATTTCATTTGTACCCTCAGTGGCAGGCCTGCTCATCGCAAGCGAGGTCATCAAAGACCTCATCACCTAGCAAACTGAGGGACGGTTCTCCGTTTGCTTTGCCTACCAAGCAAATCAAGAACCCCGTATGTTGCCCCTGGAAAAAACATAACAGGGAAAGTTATACTAAAAAATAATGAAGTTAAGATTGACACACTTTATTTGCCCCAGATAAAATCTAAAAGACAAAAAGTAGAATCAACCAAATGATAAGCTGGAAAGGAATGTTACATAATGTTAAAGTTTACTGAACAACAGGAACTGCTGAGAAAAGTGGTAAGGGATTTTGTTGAAAGTGAAATAGCCCCTATCGCGCAGAAAATTGATGAGGAGGACACCTGCCCTGTTGAGCTTTTCAAAAAAATGGGAGATCTGGGGTTCAACGGTGTCTTCGTACCGGAGATATACGGCGGGACTGGCCTGGGCTACACCGAGCTGGCTATTATCGCTGAAGAGATCGCCCGGTATGCCGCAGGTTTCAGCATGGGCCTGGTGGCCCATACCATGGCTGTTTACGCAATCATGACCTGGGGCAGTGAGGAACAAAAGCAGAAATACCTGCCCCGTCTCTGCTCCGGGTCCTTCGGGGCGCTTTCGGTCACTGAGCCGGGTGGAGGCTCAGACTTTATGGGACAAAAATCAACCGGCCGGCTGGTTGAAAACGACTGGGTTTTAAACGGCCGCAAGTGTTTTATCACCAACTCACACTGTATGGAAGTCAATGTGGTCTCTGTGCGCACGGGAGAAGACAGTAAAGGGCGGCCTCAGCTTTCGGTTTTTATTGTTGAAGGCGACACCCCTGGTCAAACTCCCGGCCGCAAGGAAAAAAAGGCGGGCCTCAGGGGATCCTTCACCGGAGATATTAACCTGGACAACGTCCGGGTGCCGCAGGACAGTTTACTTGGCAAACCAGGCGACGGAGCTAAAATCGGCCTGGGCACTTTAGGCGAAATGGGCCGCGGCGGCACTGCTTCAGTGGCTCTGGGGATCCTGCGGGGATGTCTCGAAGAATCAGTAAAATTCGCCAAAGAACGTGTGATTTATGCCAAGCCCCTGTCAAACCTGCCCAACATACAATTTATCATCGCTGAAAACCGCACCGACTACGAGGCTGCCCGCCTCCTGACCTATAACGCGACCGGCCTGAAGGACGCCGGCAAGCCGTGCTTTTCTGAATATGCTATGGCCAAGTTCTTTGCCACGGAAGCAGCCGTCAGAGCAGCCAAGCGGACTATAGACCTTATGGGCGGTTACGGGGTGATCACAGACTACCCGGTCAGCCGCTACCTGAGAGACGCGGTGACGATGATTCCCGCCTGCGGCACATCGCATGTGATGCAGGTTATTATCGCGGGCGGTGAGTTAAAAAAATAAAGAGGCTGCTATGTTACTGCAAATTGTTGAAACAATATTAGTGTCTTTAACAGGCGGACTATTATTCCGCCTGTTGCATTTGCCCTTGCCTTGGATGCTGGGTTCTTTAACGGCTGTCATGCTATGGCGCCTGGCTGCCGGAAGGAATTTGCTGTGGCCGGTGAAAATCCGCAACTGCGGGTTGGTGATCCTTGGTTACTTGATGGGAAGTTCTTTTACCATCGGGACCAGCCTGCAGATTATCAAACAGCTCCCGGCCATGCTGCTGGCAACATCATCAATTATCCTGTTTAGCCTGGTCATAGGATACATCACCAGCCGCCGGACGGGAATAAGCCTCGCAACCGGCATTATTGGAAGCGTCCCCGGCGGCCTCACCCAGATGGTTGTCCTCAGTGAAGAAATACCAGGTACGGATCTGACAGTTGTCACTTTTATGCAGACCCTCCGGTTACTGTCGTCGGTTTTTATTGTACCGTTCCTGGTTATCCACGGGTTGTCCGGCAATGCCCAGCAGGCGATTGCCGCCACTATGCCGTCTGTGAATAACACAGTAATCCAGCCTCATTGGAACCAGTTATTATTTGCCTTTGTGGCTATAACTGCCGCGTGGGTCGCGGTAAAAACAAGAATGCCCACCCCTTTCCTGCTGGGACCCTTGCTTGGATCTGCGATTCTCGTCCTGATCGGGTTCAAAGCGCCGTATACCCCTCCATTCTTTGTCTTTATCTCACAGCTGTCGATAGGGGCATACCTGGGGTTAAGCATCAACCCAACCAGTCTTGAGAATTGGAAAAAGCTGCTGCCGTACATCCTGGGAGGGAGTATTGCAGTGGTGTTCTTCTCACTGGGTATAGGCTTACTGCTGACACGCCTGCACTCTTTGGACTTAATCAGCGCTTTCCTGGGTACGGCTCCCGGCGGCACGACGGAAATGGGATTAACAGCGGTCCTGGTTGGCGCAGATGTCTCCCTGGTGACCGCCTATCAAATGTTCCGGCTTTTGTTTATTTTATTCATTATGCCAATCCTGTTAAGGTGGCGTTTTAAAGGCGTTGCAGCAAAATAGCAAAAACGGGGACGGTCCTTGATTTGCTTTGCCTACCAAGCAAATCAAGAACCTTCCCCGTTTGCTAGTCGCTGGTTTTAAGCGATGAGCTCAAATAGCAGTTTTTCCTGGTTTTGAAATCTCCGGACCCTATTCTTCAGCCGCAGGTGCTCCAGGTGGGAGATAGCTTCCCCGGTGGCGAACCACCTTTGCTCCAGGGGAAACTGTTCCCAGGCGGCATAGGTTAAATCCCAGGTGATCTGGCTGGCTACCTGGTAGGCGCTCATCCTGCCCTTGTTTAAAATATTAAGCACTTCGTTCAGCCTTTGATCATAGTGTTGCTTTAATTCAGCGACCCTCTTATGCACGTCACTTATGAGCCGCCTGTGTCCCGGCAAAACAAGGCTTATGTCCATCCTGTCCACTTTATCCAAGCTTTTCAGATACTGCCCCAGAGGATCAGACAGACCTCTTAAAAACATGGTGATATTAGGCGTGATATCCTCTAAAATGTGGTCACCGGAAATCAGTATCTTTCTGTCCGGCTCATAAAGACATATGTGTCCCGGTGTATGACCGGGTGTTTCCAAGCAGACGAAACGGTAATCACCCACCTCTATGACATCGTTTTCCCTGACAGTGTGAAAAGCCTGTTCTCTGTCCGGGCTGTATTTTTGGCCGGGATGTTTTAGCATGGACTTGCTAAACTCCTGCAGCGGGAATCCGTATGAACTGGTAAAGGCCAAGTTCTCTGCCCAGTAGGTGGGAGATAGTGACCAGTTGATGCGCTCCGCGTCAATCTCTCCGCAATACACAACGGACTTTTCGTTGGCCAGAGACGTAACCAGCCCGCAATGGTCAGCATGCAGGTGGGTGATAAAAATATCCGTCTGTTCTAAATCAGCTCCCAGCATCTTCAGGCCTTTGAACAGCGCTTCCCGGCATTCTGCCTGGTTAAAGCCGGTATCTATCAGCAGGTTACGCCCGGCACCTTTGATTAGGTAGGAATTTAAAGCCTTAAGGGGGTTCCCCGGCAGGGGCACTTCAATTTTATAGATGTCAGACAATATTTCTTCAACCATTTCTTAACCACTCCCAACGTCGCCAGTAAATCCGTCCAGTCAACAAAAATCAGGGCACGCATGACGGCCCTAACTATATTGTACTATCTTTACAACAAGTTTTTCAAATAGAAAATGAAATAACAGAGAGTAGTATCAATAGTTCTTGCTAATAAGTCCTTATTATATTGTACAAATTATCCCGCTGAGCGGGCTGGTAGCCCGCGTCTTTGATGCTGCGCACCAACTCCTGCAGCGAGGCGCTGAAACTCGCCCCTGCCGCCCGCACCACGTTTTCCTCCAGCATGGTGGAGCCAAAATCGTTGGCGCCGAAGGCCAGGGCCACCTGCGCGATTTTTACGCCCTGGGTCACCCAGGAAACCTGCAGGTTGGGCACGTTGTCCAGGTAAATCCTGGATACGGCCAGGGTCCGCAGGTAATCCACGGAACTGGCCGGCGAGCCGCCCAGGTCAGTATGCCCCGGCTGAAAGCTCCAGGGGATAAACGCGGTGAAACCGCCTGTTTGATCCTGCAGGCGGCGGATCGCCTCCAGGTGGGCAATCCTTTCATCCAGTGTCTCCACACTACCGAACATCATGGTGGCAGTGCTCTTCAAGCCCGCCCGGTGGGCTGCCCTCATAATTTCCAGCCACCTTCCGGTGCTGGTCTTGCGGGGGCTGATCTGCCGGCGCACCCGGTCCACCAGGATCTCCGCGCCGCCCCCGGCGATTGAATCAAGGCCTGCCGCGGCCAGGCGGCGGATCACCACTTCTACCGGCAGAACTGAGGTGCGCGCCAGGTAGTCAATTTCCACAGGTGAAAGAGAGTGAAGTTTGACCGGATAGCGTTTTTTAATCGCTGCAAACAAATCTTCAAAATACTTGAGGTCCAGGTCAGGGTTGAGACCTCCCTGCATCAGAATCTGAGTCCCTCCTACCGCGACAGTCTCCTCGATCTTATGAAAAATCTCTTCCCGGCTGAGGACGTAGGCCTCGGGGTGACCGGCCAGGCGATGGAAGGCGCAGAAGCGGCATCCGGCAACACATATATTGGTATAATTGATGTTGCGGTCAATGACAAAGGTAACCCGCCGCTCAGGGTGCAGCCTTTCCCGCACCTGGCTGGCGAGCATACCCAGTGTAAGCAGGTCCTGCCCCCTCAACAGGTCCAGTCCCTCTTTTTCACTGAGCCGTTTTACCTCAAGCGCTTTGGACGCGATAGAAGCGGTCATTTTCCTTCCCCCAGATATGTAAGGCCACCGCCGGTTTAACCAGCCCGCATTCCGCGGCGCAGTGATAAAAATACATAAGGCTGTCGATATGATGCCAGCTCAGGTCGTGCTGCAGGCATTTAAAATAGTCTGTCAGCACCTCCTCTGACAATTCAGTTGCTGACTTGGCCCTGGCTACCAGTTTCTCCGGGTTTTTCAGCCCCCACTTTTTAGCTGTAAGCATCCCCCGCCAGATCGCTGTTAACTGTTCCGGATACTTTTGTGCAAAATCCCGGGTTGTTACCCATAAAGCGAATACCATGGGACGGCCGGTCCAGCGCTTCCATTCGGCGCCCAGATCATACACGTGCAGCCCGCCACCGGCCTGGTTAATCTCCTGCAGGGCCTCGTCACCGATAACCAGAGCAGCGTCGGGCTGGTCCCACCATACAGAAGCAGCCGGAGGCCTGGTGAAAAAGTCAACCTTAATATTGTAGAATTTATGCAGGAGCAATTTGAGCAGCATGACGCTGGTCGCCGAGTGGGGGGTCAGGGAAACGGTCCTTCCCGCCAGCAGTTCCACAGGCACCCTGCTGACCATAGCCACACTCCGTACCGGGCCGTCAGAGGCTATGGACAGGTCGGGCAGCACCAGGCAATTTTCCGGCTGCCTGGTATATTCAATGGAAGAAATAGCGGTAACATCCAGCAAACCTTCCCTGAACATACTATTAAGCCGGCTGGGGTGGTGGGAGCAAAGCCTGGCGGGGACTTTCACCAGCCCCTCCTGCATAGCGCAAAAAACCGGCAGGCAGTTGATGTATGAAACATATCCCAGACGGGGCAATTCCATAAAACAGACCTCCTATGCACTAATTCTTGGAAATAACAATATGGGCCGCCTATATGTAGGTGCGAATTTATTCGTCAGAGGAATGGGGACACACCGTCTAAGGAACGGGGACACACCTCTTTACTAGGTATTCCTTTTAAGATGAGGAATGTCCCCAGGTGCATCTACATCTTCGGCGCAAACGCGACTTATTCGATTAAAATCGAACCTACCTTGCTCCTGATACATGAGAGCCTAATCAATACTTGTTTGGTCATAACGTCGGATAACATTGTATAGTGTGTCCCTCTCCACCGGTGTCCGGCCGGCTTCACGGATCATGCGCAGGAAGGTTTCCGCCGGCTGGTACTGGGCGGTTTCCGCTCCCGCCTCGTGGAAGATCCGCTCCTCCCTGACCGTCCCGTCCAGGTCGTCCACCCCGAAACTAAGCGCCACCTGGGCCATCCTTGGCGTGATCATAATCCAGAAGGCCTTGATATGCTGAAAATTATCCAGCATCAGGCGGGCCACAGCCAGCGCTTTTAGGTCTGTCACGCCTGTGGTTTTGGGCAATTGCGCCAGGGAAGTGTTGTCCGGGTGGAAGGCCAGGGGAATAAAGGACAGAAAACCTCCGGTCCGGTCCTGCAGTTCCCTGAGGGCAAGCAGGTGGTCCACCCTGTCCTCTATGGTCTCAAGATGCCCGTACAGCATTGTGGCGTTGCTCCTGAAACCCATCTTGTGCGCGGTTTCCTGGACCTCCAGCCACCTGGCGCCGCTGATTTTTTTACTGCAGATTTTTTCCCTCACCCCGGCGCTGAAGATCTCCGCTCCGCCTCCGGGCAGCGAGCCCAGCCCCGCTTCCCCGAGCCGCGATAACGTCTCTTCCAGGCCGAGACCGCTTATTTCACTCAAAAAATCTATTTCCACCGCGTCAAAGGCCTGGATGTGAGCCTCAGGCAAAATATCTCTTACCAGCTTTAACATCTCAAGGTAATAGCTGAAAGGCAGATCCTCATTTAACCCGCCGACTATATGCACCTCGGACACACCCAGCCCTCGCGCTTTTTCCGCCCTGGCCGCAATCTCCGCCAGGGAAAGAGTATACGCTCCGCTGCCGGAAGGCTTTTTGCCGAAGGCGCACAACTCGCACAGGTTGCGGCAGATATTGGTGTGGTTGATATGGGTGTTGTTGATGAAGAAAACGTCATCGCCCACCTGCCGGCGCCTGGCGTAATCGCTTAACAGGCCGACCGACAGCAGGTCATGGGACTGCCACAGTTTAATCCCGTCCGCCCGGCTCAGGCGCTCGCCGTCCAGGACCTTACGGGCAACATCAGCTAGTTCGCTTTGTTCCAGATAATGTATCATGCAAGTTCCTCCCAGCGCTTCACGTTTTCCGGCCGCAGCAGGGTGGGCTTCCGCAGGCTGCCGCACTCACAGGCAGCTTCCAGGTCCAGTGTCTCAAGGGCACGTATGGCAATCCGCCCCCAGGCTGATGCGTCCTCAAAAAAAATCTCTTTGAGCAGGCGGTAGTCCCATGGTTTCACTATGCCCTCACCATAATTGACCACCAGGTACATACCGGCGTAACAGGCTCCTATTTCCCGCGCCAGGTAGACTTCCGGGCTGAGCGTCTGCCCCACGATGTCCGCTCCCCACTGGCGAAAGAGGGCCATCTCGGCGGGGCTTTCAAAATGCCTGCCGTCCGTCACCAGGTAAATGCCGCGGCTGAAGACCCGGCCCAGGGGATTCTCCGCCGCCGCGCCGACTAAAGCACGGTGCAGAGAGGGGCAGATGGGCTGGCGCATCACTGACAGGTATTCCTCTCCGATACTTGTGTCCCGCCGCATGGAAAAGTCGATATAATCATTGGGCACTACTATATCCCTGGGGTCCAGCAGGTAATTGACACTGCCTACCCCACCCTCGGCAACCACCTTGCGCACGCCCGCTTCCCGGAAAATCCAGAACAGGCGCCGGGAGGCCTCTCCCCAGGACACACCCGGCTGGCGGCCGTGCATCCTGGCGGCCAGTACTGTCCGGGGGCTCCCGGCAGCTATGGTAAATAACTTCAAGGGAGGCCCCTCCCCAAAGGGAGTTGGGCAAACCAGGCCGGTGGCTTCAATTTTCACCCCGCCCCAGTCCAGCTTTTCGGGAAACTCCAGGGAGAAGGTCCCTGAACCGCCGATAAAGCCAATATCCGCGCGGGGTATCGTCCGGGCTCCCATAGCATCGTCCTTTCTGCTCTGAAAATAACGTTCTGGGCTACCTATATAAATGTAGGTGCGAATTTATTCGTCAGAGGAATGGGGACACATCTCTGTTTCAGGTATTCCTTTGTTGACGAGGTATGTCCCCAGGCTCTCAAGCAAGTTCGGCGCTATCGCGCCCTGTTCGATTGAAATCGAACCTACAGCTGGAGCCGCATTAGCGATATATGTTTCTGATAGGTTTAACTTGGGGGGCTGGTAAATCCTAAACCCCGGAGGTTATATTCAACCAGGGGACCTATCACTTCTGCCAGGCTGGAGGGACTATCCTCTCTCAGCCAGGTCAGGACCACATTATAAAATGTGCCCACAAAGGCGGTTGCGGCGATCCGGCTGTCTAAAGGCGCAATCTGGCTTGTTTCAATTGATTCCTTAATGTCTTCTTCCACCAGTTCCGCCAGGCGGCCCAGCAGGTCGGCCAGCTGCTCACTTACCGCCTGGTTGGAATTTGCCGTCTGCAGCAGGATCACTTTGGCCAGGGCCCGGTTTTGACCCAGGGTATCAATCGCCGCTTCCATTGATGCCCGCAGTTTGCCCTGTACATCCTGAGCTTCCTTGCGTCTCTCCGCTATTTTTGAAAGCACCATTTCGTAGATCTCGTCTACCAAAGCGGCAAAGAGGGCTTCCTTATTACGCAGGTAAAGGTAGATGGTGCCGGTGGCCAAGCCGGCCTTCCTGGCTATTTCCTTGATTGACGTGCCATGGTAGCCGTGCTCCGCAAAAACTGTCTGGGCTGCCTGCATGATGGCCTGCAGTTTAGCCTCAAGTTTTTTTCCCACTTTGTCGGTCTTGCGGTATGCCAAAGAAAAACCACCCCAAAGAAATGAATAATGGTTCATTTTTTAATGCTATTGTATCCCTGCCATTAAGCAGTGTCAAGAAGAAATAAGGAGTCACCCCAAGCCGTATTAACAAAATAAATAAGGCTTTACAGGTGGCAAGCCTTAAAAATTATTCCGTTATATTTAAAAGCTATCCTAAAAAAGTTCTTTGCCGTAAACATCAGACGCAAATTCATTCGCACAATGTTTTCATTTATCCTTGGTTAAAAAATCATAACTTCCTCCATCTTTTATAGCCTTTCCCCAATTTCTGGCCAATAAAATTTCCCAGGCAATTTTAAACCATGATGTATAGATTTCCGGATTCTTTTTAATGTCTTCCTCCAAAATATCCCTGGAGATCCACTTGTAATCAGCTACTTCATTTATATTTTTTTTAGGTATCCCATCCCATTTCCCAACAAAGACATGATCATATTCCTTTTCTGTTAACCCGTTTTCAAACTCAGTTTTATAGATAAATGAAAAGACTTTGACCATCCTGGTGTCAAACCCCATTTCTTCCTGCAGCCTTCTGTGCGCCGCTTCTTCCAGGGATTCACCAGGCCTCGGGTGGCCACAGCAGGTATTCGCCCACATCCCCGGACAATGATATTTATTCTCAGCACGCTGTTGTATTAAGAACTCACCCTTAGAGTTGGTAATAAAGATTGAAAACGCCCGATGCAGCTTAGGGTTTTTATGGGCGTCAATTTTTTCAGCAACTCCAACCACTTTATCATTTTCATCTACTAAAGTAACATATTCTTGCACAGCACTACCCCCAGTTACTATAGAGTATTCCTGAATCCTTGATGCTTTATAAAAAATCCCAGCACCTCAATAACTTAGGCACCTGGTACCTAAGTTATCATAAGTTATCCAATGAAAAAAGGGCTTCTATGTACTGAAGCCCTTAAAAATTTTAAAATGGATTATTTCAGAAAGCCTTCCAGAATAAATGATTTTGTCGCCTAAACGGGCGACCGCCCCTTTCATCCCACGGGACGAGCCAGTGGGTTTTCAGGGGCGAAGTTCTATAAAATGTGTATTCATTCTCTATCTAATTAATATATAATTTACTTAGAATGTCAAATTAAAAAGAATAGGGAATTAATATGAAAATAAAGTATTGGCTGGCAGGTCTAATTATCTTCGCCTTTACCGCAATCGCCCAGGCCGCGCCGGCTTCACCCGCCTTTCAGGATATTGAAGGTTCTTTTGCCAGGGACGCCATTATTCAACTGAGCGACCGTGGCATCATTAGCGGCCTCGGGGCCAATGAATTCGGCCCGGCGCAGAGTATCAGCCGCGCCCATTTCGTTGTCCTTTTGGCCAGGGTGCTGGGGGTACAGCCTTATTCTCCCGCTGCGCCTACCTTTTCAGATCTGCCCCTCTCCGCAGCGGAATCAGGATATGTGGAAGCACTGGTCAAACTTGGCCTGGTAGCGGGTACTGGAAACAAGGTAATGGGAGCGGATGATTCGATCAAACGGCAGGATGCCGCTGTGCTACTGGCCGGCGCCATACGGGAGGAAAGCTTGGAGGAGCCTATACTTGGCGGCAGGTACCTTGATGAAAACCAGATTTCCTCATATGCTGCGAAAAGCGTAGCTTATGTTGTCTGGAAGGGCCTGATGAACGGCGGCGACAATCTCTTTCGTCCTCAAGAAACATTAACCAGGGCGGAAGCAGCCGTGCTCGCCGACCGGTTATTTAAGATCAGAAAAGGACAAGCTCTGACCGCTTTCCCAGTTGTCGACTCCCGGCAACTGCAAATAAAAACGGGAGAAACCAGTAAAATTGAACCGGACAATTCTCGGCAGCCCTTGCCCTTTACAACAGTGTACGGGCTGGACGACCCGGTCGTCGGCTGCATCTCTCCAGACGGCTCCTTTTCAGCCGGGCCGAAACCGGGCCAAGCCACCATTACGGTTAACGCGGGATACAACTCTTATCTGGTCCATACTAATATTACTTCCGCCGGCACGGCAGCAAAAACAACGGAGAAAAGCCCCGCAACTACCACCGCCTGTGTACCCGGAGAGGAGCTCACTAACGGGGCAACCTACAGAGTAGAGGTGCACTCGCCCGACCAGGGTTTCCGGGAGACAGAAGAGAAAAGTTATCCCGGCCCCCAAGAAGGCCTCACCTGCCTGGACGAAACCTGGACGGGCTTTTTTCGCCAGCAGGGACGGGATATTACAGTGGATTTAAAAAAGGTTGCCCCTGTCACCAAAATCTCCCTGGAATTCGAACAGGAAGCCGGGTCAGGCATTTACCTGCCCCAATACATGAACTGTTCTATGTCGGCGGACGGGAGAACCTGGTATCACCTGGGGCTGGTCAGCCATAGCATTGACCCCGCCGATCCGGCGGTTTTGAGCAAGGAATTCGCTCTGACCTTCCCGCCTGTCGCAGCCCGTTACGTTAAGATCAGCTTTCCGGTGGACGTCTTTGTGTTCGCCAGACACCTGTCCATCAAAGGAGGCGGTCAACCGCAAAGTCCGGTGATCCTGGCGCATGAAGAACAGAATGGACAGACTGCCGACACCTACCTGCAAATCCCGGACATCAGAAACATTCTACTGGTCTTTTCAGGCAGCCACGGCGACCTGGGCAGGTGGACCTCCCAGGACTTTCTGCCCATGCTGGTTTACCTGGACAAAAGGAACAGCATAGAGGGGAAGATGTTTGATACCCTGCTCTTTCTCCCCTACCCCGACCTGGCCTGTACCAGGGACGGCTGGACCGCCTACGCCGAGGACCTCTTTGCCCCCGGAGCGCAGCTTTCCGCCCTGGAGGAAACCATGGCCCGTTTGAATAAAATACCTGATTACCAGGGAAAAGTTAATGTCATTCTTACCGTTCCCTATCCCGACGGGCAGCAAGAAAACTTCGGCATTCTTGAAAGCGGCGGCAGTCCGCTTTGTTTCTCCGAAAAGAAAGCCGGCCAGAGTCAGGCGTTTGAAGACCGCTTCCTGGCCGTACGCTGGTTTTACGACAATCTAAAGGACAGGTGGGACCAGGCGGGATTTAAATACCTTAACCTGGCTGGTATTTACTGGTACAAAGAAAGTATGGACCCGACCACGCCCGGTGACGTCGAACTGGTGCAAGACGTGGCCCGGCTGGTGCGTAACGACGGCCTGAAATTTTTCTGGATCCCGTTCTTTGGAGCGCACGGCTATGATGTTTGGAGATCATACGGTTTCAACCATGCTTTTTTGCAGCCCAACTATTACGCCAGCAACGTTCCCCCGGATGAACGCATGGATAAGGCCGCGGGACTGGCAAAGCGCTACAACCTTGGCCTTGAGATAGAATTCGATGAAGGCATACTCTCCAGCCCTGAATATTATAACCTGTTTTATAAGCAGCTTAATAAAGCGCAGCAGCTCAATATCGATAAGGAAGCGTCCATGGCTTACTACGCCGGTTCAAAAACCCTGGTAAGAGCCTGGCGCAGCGATAACTACAAAATACGATCCATTTACGACGATATGTACAAATGGCTAAATGGCACATACAAAACGCCGGCTAATCCATAAGCCGGCGCATCCTCAAACCAGTTTGCTTTTTTCTTTCATATCCAGGGTCTTAAGCGCGCTGTCCGTGCCGGCGGGGAAGTATTTCTTTAAAATCTTCTCGCTTTCTTCCTGCGTAATGTTATAGCGGTCATCTACCATCCTGGTTGGTGGAGTGCTGGATTTTAAGTCGCTACTGAAATTTATTCAGATTAGTAGACAGAGGACCCAAATCAGTCCTATGAAACTGGTGGTCATTATATTGCTATAATTGACCCTAACCTCTTTCTAGATTGAAACTGCCCAGGCTTTCTAATTTTTCGCGATCTTTTTTGTAAAACTTCTTACACAGCATAGTTAATACCATCACAAGAATAAAGGCAATAGTAGATACATATGCCAGTGCCATATTAATACCACATGCATCGGATAACACCCCACACAACACCGGTCCCGCTACACCTCCAATACCCTGGTTTGCCACAGGTATAAATGTGCTGGATACGCTACGGTAAAAAGGTGGCAGCAGGTCTTGTGTTACAGAATTAATGTTTGACATTCCGCTTATAACAAATGCCTTAGCCAGCCCGAAAAAGATAAAGGCTACTACAAGGCTTTTGGCGTATAAGGAGTTTTGCGTAAATATTATTATGGATAGTAAAAACCCAGTTACAAATAAAAATGAAGCTGTTAACCTTCCTTCTTTATTTTTTATTTGCAGTCGGTCCGACACCCACCCCATAAGAATTGGGACAGTCACAGCAATTATTCCAATAAAACCCACAAAAGTCGATGCTTGTTTAACGTTCATCCCAAAAGTCCTGGTAAACAATGTTATTCCCCAAATAGACATGGAAGTAGTTCCAAGCATTAAACATCCGGTAATGAGGAACGAACAGAGAACTGCGGGAGATTTTACTGTATAAATAAAAGCATCTTTTAAACCCAAATTCAAACTCTTCTTTGTAGAACCCGCTTGTTCCACTTCTTTCACTGTGGTATCTATCTTGTTTTTAAAGTCAGGCATAAACCAACCAATAGCTGCCAGAATCAACCCGGGGACAGCCATTATACCGAAACATGCTTTCCAGCCATAAGTATACGCAAGCCAACCTGCGACCATAAGTCCTACGGTAGCTCCAACTTGTGATCCTGAATAAAACCACCCCATCATTGTTCCACGCTTACTTTTAGGGTACCAAGCACTGATAAGGGAATAAGCAACAGGTATATAGCCTGCTTCACCAACCCCAACGCCAAAACGGGCTGCTAAGAGAGGGAAATATCCCTTGGCAAGGCCAGTGCCCCAGGTAGCTATACTCCATAAAGCCACCATAATTGCACAGACCTTGCGCCGGCTCCATTTATATGCAATCATGCCTGTAGGTATAACAAAAATTACGATGCTGACGCCAAAAATCGAACCCAACATGCCCGCTTGCGCGTCTGTAAGTTGATAAGCCTGCTTAATCATTGGTAAAGTAGCAGACAGTGCATATCTATCCATAACATCAATTAAGTGCATTGCCCATAGAACAAACAACCACATGTTTGCCTGCCAGAATGGCAATTTCAGTTCTGGGGTATCATCATTTTCTATTGTGGATTTGGCTAACATTTCTTCATTTGATTTCACATTACTGGTGGGTGTCGTCATAATAATCAGTCCTTCCTTATTCTTGAGCACTAGTTATTTGGCTGACTTATGAATCTCGATAAAAACTTATGGCGACTACTGCATCGTGGTAATCCATATATGTCTTTCCCCAATGGATATTGTTTTGGGGTTATCCTGTTTATTACTTCTGGTTTCTTACTTGTCTAGAGTACCTCTTCCCAAAAATTTGTGATCATATTCACATAAAAGTGCTGACTTCCTGGTTCTGTACACCTATCTTGTCGTCACCTGAGTCGAAACCACCGCTCAGCACTATATCACAATTCTGATTCGTAACCCTTTTCTCTTTGTCCACCATCTCCTTATTTCAGCATCAGCAATGTCATGGCGCCTATGACATCACTGGTCAAACGCAGTTATGTTTTAGAATATTACGGACAACCTTCCCTTCCTTGAGCAGCAGGGCAGCCGGTACCTCCGTCACGTTATACCTCCGGGCTATCCTTTTCTTCCTCGACATGTCCACCTTAACCAGCTTTACTTTATCCCCGCTCTCTGCCACTGTCTGCTCCAGCCTGGCTACCGCTTCTATACTTTCTTCATCCGCCGGGCTCCAGAAGGCCAGCAGCACGGGCTTGTCCGCGTTCAGCACGTTCTCTTTGAAATCGTCTTCTTCGGCCAGGTATCTCTCTAATGTCACTGCTGCCACAGCGCCGTCATTGGCCGCGGTCACCACCTGGCGCAGGTATTTTACCCTGGCGTCTCCCGCGGCGCACACGCCGTCTATGTTGGTCTCCATCATCTCGTTGGTTGGAATGTAGCCTCTTTGGTCTAACTCTACTTTGCCTTTTAAAAATTCTGTCTCGGGCACCATGCCCACATAGATGAAGACTCCTTCGGCCTTTACTTCTGTGAGCTCTCCGGTTTTCAGGTTTTTGACCACTACCGCCTCGACGTTTTCTTTGCCTTTGATTTCGGCCAGGACGGAGTTCCAGACGAATTCTATCTTGGGATTCTTGAAGGCTTTTTCGGCGCTGGCTTTGTTGCAGTCCACGATTCCTTCGTCGTGAATGACTATCACGATAACCTTGCTGGCGTACTTGGTGATGTAGATGGCTTCTTCTATGGCGGCGTCTCCGTTGCCGACGACCACCACGGTCAAATCTTCGTAGAATTCGGCGTCGCAGGTGGCGCAGTAGGACACGCCGCTGCCTCTCAGCTTTTTCTCACCTGGTATGTTGAGCAGGCGGGGCTGGGAGCCGGGGGCTAAGATTACTGCTCTGGCCTGATACTGGACGCCTTTTTTGGTTTTGACTGTTTTAATTTCTCCATCGAGATCTACTTCTGTTATTTGGCCTTTGATGATCTCAGCGCCGAATTCTTTGGCGTGGCTGGCCATGGTTTTCATTAAATCGGGACCTGTGGTGGATTTAAAGCCGGGGTAGTTTACTATCTCCCTGGTGGTAAAGGCCATGCCGCCTACGGCGCCTTTCTCCAGGATCGCTGTTTTGAGTTTGGCTCTTGCTCCGTAGATACCGGCGGCGAGGCCGGCGGGGCCTCCGCCCAGTATCAGCAGATCGTATACTGACATTGACTAGTCACCTCAAACGCTCATCATCTATTGCTTACAGCAATTCTTCGATCTTTTCTTCTAACTGTTCTTCCTCGACTTTGCCGGCGAGCTTGCCTTGATAATCGCCGTCTTTAAAGAACAGCAGCTGTGGTACTCCTCTGAGGGAAAACCTGTTATACAGGTCTCTTTGTTCTTCTGAGTCAACGCGGTAAAAGCCGAATTTATCTTTGTACTTTTCTGCTATCTCTTCTACCATGGGCACCACTTCGGCGCATACGTGACAGGTTTTCCGGCTGAATACCACCAGGCAGTTCTCGCAGTTGTCGTAAACTATTTCTTCGAAGGTGACCGCGTTCAGGTTTTTGAGTTCCATTGTTATTGCCTCCGTCCTAGAACTCTTCAGATAAGATCTGGTACACAGGCGCCCCTTCACATTGGGCAGGCATTCTGACACCGCCGATAACAGCAACTGTCGGGGCTACATCGACTTCACGGATAATACGGTCGGTCTTAAAGCCGGTCTTAAAGCCCGGTCCTGCCGCCATAAAGATTGGCGAAACTGAGGTGCCGCCGTACCCGCAGGTCGTGGACAGGGAATCGCAATGGTCGTAGTTATAGCCTTCCGCCGTCCAATAAATGATATCGCCGGATTCAGGGCCGCCCAGGCCGAGTAAAACAGCGTCTTTGTTTCTTAAAGCCATGGCAATAACTCTCTTGCCGGTCACACTGTCTTTATAGCCATAAAGAGCAGTCATGATTTCTTCCTCTACTTCGTATTGATCTTCAGGCTCAACAATTCCGTATTTATCCCGGCCTTTAATATTGAGATAAATATGGTTGCCCCGGTTGGCAACGGCTTTGGTTTTGGCCCAGTCGATTTCTTTAAGATCATTGCCCTCGGCATCTTGCTTAATGTTGGTGAAGCCCAGCTCTCTCATCAGGGTAACGTTTAGACCCGTCATATCCCCAATCAACGGCGGATTATGCTCCGGACAAACGGCCGCATGGTCGGAGACAATCAACACCGTCCATCCTTCATCCAGTAAATGCAGGAAGCGGCCGATATAGCCATCTGTCTGCCGGTAGACATCCTCGAGCATTTGTTTGTAATCTTCCGGGGTCCCCTTGCCTCCCTTTTTTAATTTATGGATAATCATATGGCCTGCCAGGTCAACATTATGGAAATGAGAGAAAATGATTTCGAAGTTTTCTTTTTCGATCAGATAATTAAGCACATCGGCCTGCCAGTCAGCGCTAGCCTGCCAAGTAGCGATCATACATTCCCTGGCGATCTGAACACTGGCATTACCAATCAGACAAGTCGGTTGAGGGAAGGCTATATTCTCGGTTACAGTTTTAAACAAACTGGCAGGGTGCCACAAATCGTCGTTAGTAGTATCCATACCGGCTGAAATCCACATTCTGACTTGCTCGCCATTGGGCTCCAGATACAATATCCGCATATTGCGGTTAGCGATGACTTTCTTATCATCGTCTTTAATGGCTTCATCCAGCAGATCCCTCACATACACACCCTGTTCCAGGACGGCCATCGGTTCCGTTTCTTTCTTAGACTTATAAATGGCTACTCTGTCATAAACACCATCGGCATTTTTCAAAATTAGACACGGTCTGCGAATCAACCCACCAGCGTGTAACATGGTGAATTCCCTGGCATCTGCCGGCGCATCCGCCCAGCCAGCCGCGTCCTTGATCGGTGAGTAGACCACATCAAAGGGAGTTTCCGGCAAAGCACCCTCGCCATCCTCCTTGGTCAGCAAAATCCTGGTCTTTTTCTTGGCTTTTACACTTTCAGCCAAATTATAGGTGCTTTTCTGAACCTTCAGATCGCTGATGACGCACGGTACTTCACCTTCAGTGGCTGCTTGTTTCTTATAGGTCACTTCTTCAGTCTTGACGCTGGCAACCAGAATTTTCTCAGGATCAACAATGGCTACACCCATATTTACATTGCCAGGCTGTGTGCCATCTACAACACTGAGGTTAGGGCTAGTTGAGGTTGGAGGCCATGAACTGCCCGGCCAATGCCAGACGAGGGTCTTCTTACCGGCTTCAGCAAAAACATTCCATAACTGCTCAGCCTGACACTTGGACGAGTCCAAATTATACTCGATGACGTCCAGAGAGTCTTTTGACTGCCGGTAAAAACAAGTTATCCCATGGGTTACCGGATAAGCGCCGGTGGCCAAAGTAGTCCACATAGGAGGTGTAACTGTCGGCTGCGCTCCCAGCATGACCAGATCTTCTCTCTGTGCGCCCCGTTCTATAAATTTTTTAGTATTAGGCATTTTGCCTTCAGCAACATACTTCTTCGTTAATTTGGGGTCCATACCGTCGATGCCTAAAACTAAAATCTTATCCGCCAGTGCCTTTCTGCTTAAACTCATAACCTCACTCCCTAAAATTAATGATTCTTTGTGTAAGTCTTAATCTCCGATATTGCGCGCTATACGTGAATTATTTACTTACTAATCATCATTATAAGTAAAGAGAATATATTGCATAGCAGAAGTACTGGACCACAATCGAATGGCTGCAAATAATAATTGCAACAAAAAACAACAGAAAAACAGAAATGTTTCAAGACAACAACGCTTAATTTGTTATCTTGAAACATTTCTTTCTTTTAGCAGCGGCATAGGGTTTCATTGAAAAAACACAAGGGTATCAAGGGAAAATTGTGGACGTAAGAGATTGGGAGTCTGATGCTGGGTCAGATGAAGCTTTTCAGAATACCCAAAAACAGATCAATGACTTTCTGGTTTTGGATATAAGCCTCTTTGTTGATCAACAAGGTGATGATGGGGGTTGGCGTATTTTTCAACGGAATAAAGGACAATTTCTCTTTATGTTTAAAGTAATTAGCGCTTTTAATTGATAATTTACTTGTAAAACCAATCCCCTGCCCGGATAAAATCGTTTCTTCAAATGTCTCCAGACTGTTTGTGGTAATTTGAATTTGCGGGTTATAACTTTCTTTCAATGCCAGGACGGCAGGAACGTTAATTTCATTTCCTTCACGATAAACTACAAAAGGATATTGAAGCAGCGATTTAGGAGTAACAGCCGTTTTTTTCTTGGCCAGCGGGTGTTCGCTGCTCATGACAATATAAGATTTGTCAGTCAACAGATAATCGATTAGAAAGGGGCAATCTGGTGCGAGCCATTCTAATGGTGTTTTATGTATGGTGATGAAGCCCAACATGATTTTTTGTTGCCTGATATTGTTCAGGATTTCCGCCATGGTTGTTCTGGTGACATCAATAGTTATTTGTGGATACTTTAACAGAAACTGTTTGATGGTTGGCTGGACCAAGCTGTAGTTGGGGATCGCCATAGTTGAAAGGTTGAGATGGCCTTTAGGCGTAGCGACGTTTCGGCCCTCTTCGATTTTGGCAATAGCTTCCTGCAACTCAGCCAGCTTGTTTAAACAGGCTGTCGCAAAATTGGCCGTTAGCTGGCCGGTTTCCGTCAGGGAAACCCCCTGGGCACTGCGGTTTAGCAGACAGGTGTTTAATTCATCTTCCAGATTTTTAATGCTTACATTCAGGGCTTGGTGGGAAATATTGAGGTTTTCGCTAGCCTTATTGATAGAACGGGTCTTGGAGATTTCCAGCAAATAAAGTAATTGCTGAGTACGCATTGTTTCTCCCCCTTGTTAATAATAGGATAGACCCTGGTACTTAAGACTATAATGTTTATATCACAGCAATCTGGTGAAATCAAACACATTGTACCAAAGTATGCTTTTTATTTATTTTCAAGAGGGCAGCTTACCTGATTTTGCTATGACTGTTTTCGAACCAATAAAGCGCTGCGTTGCCGTAGTCCGGGATGAACAGTACCCGCTGCCTGTTTACCCCGGAGACGAAGGAAAATGGTATGTCACGCAAATAAATTACCCGGACCAACAGCAATGATGGTGCTAGAAGACGGAAAATGGAAATGGGAAATCCCGCAACCCTGATAAACCAGGGCTGCGGGCCCTTTTTTGTCCAGCCTTTTTTACTGTTTATCTTACGTAATTTATTACCTCTTTGCTTCTCGGAGGCGGCGCCGGGTTTTCGTCTTTATACCCGAGCGCTATGGTGCAGACATGATTGTATCCCTCAGGCATCCCCAGTTCCTTTCTCATGGCGTTCCCTTTTTCTGATGCAAAAAGCAAACCGGAGGAGGCGATCACGCAGGAGCCGATGTTTTGCGCTTCCGCCGCCAGTGTGATGTTCTCAGCGGCCAGGCCGCAGTCGACATGTATCCACGGAGCTTTTTCATCCGCCGAGATCAGAATAACTGTGGGAGCATGATAAAAAGTGTGGTAATCAGGGGAAGCTGCTCTTTGCTTCAAAAATTCATTTCCCGAATTGTTGATGTTTTCCCTGATTATGCCCACCATTTTGTCAAGCATGGCCTTGCTCTGGATCACGGTGAAATGCCATTTCTGCTGGTTCCTGGCGTTCGGCGCGTAAACAGCGCAGTCCAGTATTTCCTGCAATTCAGCGGCGGAAATTTGTTCAGCTTTGTACTTTCTGATCGCCCTCCTGTTTTTAATAACCTTTAGAGTATCATTCACATTTTACCAACCTTTCTAGAAGTTTTTTCCTGTTGAAGACTCATCCTGCTGTTCATCCGCTGACAGGCCTCGTCAATCTCATCCCTCGACATGCGCATTAATTTTTCAGATGGTCCATAACCAATTTCCAGGTCTCCCCTTTCGAAGCCTTTAAACACAGCGTCCGCAAATTCTTCCAGGGGCACTCCAAAAGTGTGCAGGCCGGCCCCGCCCAAATCAGTGTTTACCGCGGGCGGCGCCACCTCAATAACACTGACGTTCTTATCTGCCAGCACATGTCTGAGGCTCATGGTAAAGGAATGAAGCGCCGCCTTTGTGGCGCTGTAAATTGGAGCTATGGCCATGGGTGTAAAGGCCAGTCCCGAGGTTATGTTGATGATTGCAGCGTTTGGCTTTGCGGCCAGGTGAGGGATAAAAAGCATGGAAAGATGGACGGGCGCCGCAAAATTTGTTAATATTTCCTCCTGATAATAGCCCCATTTTTCCTGCGCCAGCAAGAGGTCCATCCGGTGCTGAACACCCGCGTTGTTTACTAAAATATTTAAATCAGGAAAGCTCTTTTTGACCCAATCAAACAATAACTGTCGTTCCACTTCGACAGAAACATCACACCTGCGAATTTCGAGCTGCGGGAATCTCCGCTGAGCTTCCCGCAGCTTTTCCTGCCGGCGGCCGCAAATAATCACTTTGTTGCCCCTGGCCAGAAAACGTTCCACCAGGGCCAGCCCGATACCGCTTGCTCCCCCTGTAATCAGCACGGTGTTGCCCGATAAATTCATTTTACCTGCCCTCCCATACCTTTAGCATGCTTTAATTATTATACTCTTTAACAGTGTTTCCAACCCAGAGAAACCTGCTCATGAAAACAATATATCTGATTAAAACACTTTCTGCTAGTCAATTTCATTTTATAAAATCTTAACAGAAGCTTAATAGTAAATTCATTTTAAGCTGATATAATCTATATACCCTGTAAAACAACAAACAAAAGAGGTTATAAAATGGAGAACCGGAACAACACAATCGTAGTAAGCGGCGATATCTGCATCAATAAACTTCTTTGGACTACCCTGCCGCAGAAACAGAACGGCTGGAACTGGCAAACGCATGAAAACATGCACAAAATATCATTGCCGGGTGAATCCGTGCTATTGGCCAGGCTCATCTCTCTGGCAATCGGTCAGCCTGTCCTTGCGCCGGATATGGGGGATATGGAAACCATAAACGCAAACGAATTCCTTCATTCCACAGCTGAGATAGCGCCATTCCCCAGAATCCCAGGCGGAAAGGACACGAGTAAAGTATACCGGATCAGCCGCTTTTTTGGTTTTACAGGAACGTCGTCCGGATTACCCAAACTGCTTCCTGTTGTTGATGATGACGCGGACGCGGCCATGGTCGTCATCGATGACGAGAACAATGGATTCAATGAGCACGTGGAATTTTGGCCGCTGGCCCTGAAAACAGAAGGGAAAAACCCGCTTGTCCTGTACAAATTGAACAATCCCAACATGTCCAGCACATTATGGAAGCACCTGGTGGCAACCCATATTGAAAAAACGATTATCATCATCAACAGCGAAGACCTTCGCGCCAAAGGCGTGAACATCAGCAAAAGCATCTCCTGGGAAAGGACGGCGCAGGACTTTGTGTGGCAGTTGAACAATAACCCGAATCTTTCTTTTCTAGCGGGCTGCAGGCACCTGATCTTCACTTTCGGACTGGAGGGCGCAATCTATTATAAATACAACGGGATTTCCGAGTCCCGCCTTTATTTTATGCCTTATGAATTCGAGGGAGATTTCCTGAAGCAGATCCAGGGGGGGATGTATGGATACACCTCCTGTTTTGTGGCCGGGTTGGTAAAGAGTATTGTTACGCATGGAATGAAGGAGGAAGAACTTTTTTTCTCAATCAATGACGGCATTCGCGCAGGCATTGTAGCCGCGCAAAAATATTATGTCGAAGGTTTCGGCGGGAAAGCGTCTGCAATTACCTTCCCGAACCCGAAAGTCTTTTTGGAAGATGACAGTTTAGCAATTTCCAAAGAAAATGTACAGGATGTGAAAATCCACATCCCCATTAATAACGACAGTCAGGACACCTGGTATATTTTAAATGACAAAAGCCCGTCCAACCTGGTGGAAATCGCCGCGGAAATCGTAAAAAGCGGTTATGAGAAGGTCCTGAAGTTTATCCCGGTGGCCCGGTTTGGGCAGTTGAAAACTGTTGACCGCACAGAGATTGAAAGTTACCGGAGCATCAGCAACCTGATGGGCGAGTATATTGCAACGAAAAACGCAGTCAGGCCTCTTTCCATTGCTGTATTCGGGACCCCGGGCTCCGGAAAATCATATGGTGTGACTGAAGTAGCCGCAAATATCGCACCTGACCTGATCAAGAAATTGAATTTTAATTTGTCACAGTTCCGGTCGCCTGACGATCTTGCAAAAGTCTTTCACAAAGCAAGGGACTTTTCGTTAGAAGGGAAAATACCACTGATTGTTTTTGATGAATTTGACACTTCTTATGAAGGAAAGCTGGGCTGGCTGAAGTACTTTTTAGCTCCCATGCAGGACGGACTGTTCAGAGAAGAGGATACGGTACATCCCATCGGGAAGGCGATTTTCGTATTCGCAGGCGGGACCAGCAGCACATTTGAAGAATTCTGCGGCGAGACAATCACGGATGACGAGGAAAAGAAAAGGTTTTTAACGGGGTTTAAAAGCGCCAAGGGTCCGGACTTCATCAGCCGTTTGAGGGGCAACGTCAACATACTTGGGCCAAACCCGTCTAATCATCAGGTGGACCAGTTGTTTGTAATCCGCAGGGCCATGCTGCTCCGTTCCTTATTTGAGAGAAAACTCCCCCACCTGGTTAACGACAGAGGCGAGGCCCAGATCGATAATGGTGTATTGCGGGCGCTGCTGAAGATTCCCAGATACAAGCATGAATCAAGGTCTATGGAAGCAATCATGGACATGAGCATACTGACCAACGCAAAAAAATGGGAGCAGTCCTACCTTCCTTCCAAAGCTCAGTTGAAGCTGCACGTTGATGAAGAACAGTTTACCCGCTACTTGATGCATGATGTTTTTTACAGTGAAAAAGTTGAAAGCCTGGCAATTGCCATTTATGAAATGATCCAAAACAAAAGTCATTGGGAAACTCTGTCCGAGGAAGAAAGAAATTTCTACCGGGAGCATATAAGGCAAATCCCGGACGCCCTGGTACTGCTTCAATATGATATCGTTTCAGTCCTTGAAAAAATTGCAGCGATCAAATTTAGTGAAAAAGAAGTCCAAAGCCTTGCCGAATATACACATGAAAACTGGTTTGCCCAGAGAAAAGAGGCGGGCTGGAAATTCGGTGAAGTTTATGATCAACAGCTTAAAACCGACCCGCGCCTGGTTTCCTGGGACACTTTAAATGATGAGTGGAAAAAGCGCGTCAGCAGCATGGTGGAAAACTGGCCCGCCATCCTGGCCAACGCGCACTTTAAAATGGAGCATCTGAAACCATTTAGTTAACTGGAAACAACAGACGGATAACCGCCAAACCACCACAACAACCACCCTCCTGGGTGGTTGTTCATCTTTATTCAAAACACAAGTCTTGACATTTGATTAGCAAAATTATATAAGTAAGTAGTTGACATAATAGCATAGGGGGGTATACTATATTGGCAAGGGGACTTAATATTAAATCTAAAAGATGGTGACTATATGGATGAGATAAAGGACTCCTGCCCTAGTTGTCATGAGGGTCCTGACAATGGTAAACGGCTTAGCCATCATAGTGAAAAAACAATCCGCGAACTTGTCAGCAGAATGAACCGAATTGAGGGGCAAGTTCGCGGCATTAAGGGTATGATTGAGCGACATGTGTATTGTGATGATATTTTGAACCAGATTTCTTCCGCCCAGGCGGCTTTACATGGAGTAGCCAAACTTTTATTAGAAAAGCATATGAAATCCTGCGTTACAGAGCAGCTGCTGGCCGGTGATGAACAAGTGATAGATGAAGTCCTAAAAACCATCTTCAAACTACTTAAATAAGTAAAGCGATATGGGTAAAGGTAGTTTTTTCTTTAATCGTACTTATGCAGGTGATACTATGGTTGATACTGTAGAATGTAAGAGTCAGGCTCAGATAGAGATTCCCGTTTATGGCATGACTTGTGAGCATTGTGTCCGGCGGGTGGCTAAAGCTTTGGAGAAACTTCCGGGTGTGGCAGACGTCCAGGTGTCTTTGTCAGACTCTAAGGCGAGTCTTCACTTTGATCCGGAGCAGCTTGACATTTCCGCAGTACAGGAAGTGATTGAAGAAGCGGGATATTCGACCGTTCCTGCTCCATATGCAGGAGCAGAGGAGTCCCAAGAAAAAAGCGGTGTGTGCAAAGAGGCGGAACAAGCTCACTTAGAAGCAGATGGAGTGCCTGATAACTTAGTTGGCGAGGATCTTAAGAAGCAGTTTAAGGTAAGCGGCATGACCTGCGCCAACTGTGCTTTGACCATTGAGAGGAAGCTCAAAAAGACCTCCGGTGTACACACAGCCTCAGTGAACTTTGCCAATGAGACGGTGACTGTCGAATTCGATCCCCGGACGGTAAGCTTAAGCGACATCTTTGAGCAAGTAAAGGATGCCGGCTATATTCCCCTGGAGAGAGAGGACGAAAAACAAGACGACCGTAGTTTGATAAAACAGCGCAATTGGCTCATTTTTAGTGCGATTCTTTCTTTGCCTATTATGCCGCTCATGTATCTCCCCATGACGAGACCATTGATGTATACAATTCTTGTTTTGGCTACCATCGTGCAGTTTACGGCGGGTTGGACATTTTATCGCGGCGCTTACCACGCCTTGAAAAACCGCTCGACCAATATGGATGTCCTGGTTGCAATGGGAATCACTGCTTCTTATGGGTATAGTGTGATGACGACAATCAATATGTTCTTCCCGACTCTTTTCTTCGAAGGTCCAACTTTCTTTGATACGTCAGCCTTGTTGATTACCTTTGTGCTTTTCGGGAAATATCTGGAGGCCAAAGCGAAAGGGCGGGCCGGGCAGGCGTTAAAACGGCTGTTAGAGTTACAGGCCGATAAAGCGCGCTTGCTTGTCAATGGCGAAGAAAAGGAAGTGGCAGCGGCTGATCTAAAAATCGGCGACGTTGTCATTGTTAAACCCGGAGAAAAAATACCGGTAGACGGTGAGATTTTGGAAGGACAAACCAGCATCGACGAGGCCATGCTGACCGGGGAGTCGATACCTGTTGAAAAGGGAGTCGGCGCCCCTGTGATCGGGGCTACCATAAATCGTTCCGGAAGTATTAAAGTAAAAACGACTAAAACAGGTAAAGATACGGTGCTTTCCGGGATTATCAAAATGGTGGAAGACGCCCAGGGGGTTAAACCGCCGATCCAGCGCTTAGCCGACACGATCTCGAATTATTTTGTTCCTGCGGTTGTAACCCTGGCCTTAATCACATTCTTAATTTGGTATTTCGTTCTTCATAGTACCTTTGTTTTTGCCTTTACAGCAGCAATTGCCGTCTTGGTCATCGCCTGTCCCTGCGCATTAGGCTTGGCGACCCCGACGGCTATCATGGTCGGCAGCGGCGTCGGCCTTAACCGTGGCCTGCTCTTTAAGTCCGCAGCGGTGCTGGAAGCTATCTCAAGTATAAAGGCTATCGGTTTTGACAAGACCGGCACACTAACAAAAGGCGCTCCGGAGGTTACGGATATAATAGCGGCCCATCCGTTTAAAGAAAAGGACCTGTTAAAAATAGCGGCAGCCGGGGAAAACCCCTCCATCCACCCCCTGGCTCAAGCAGTCGTGGCCCGTGCCGGGAAGGAAGCGGTAGAAATCGCTGAAGTCAAGGATTACCAAGAGGAGAGCGGCTTTGGCATAGCTTGCTCTTACCGGGGGCAGCCCTTGCTTATTGGTAATTTGAAGCACATGCGAAAACATGGGATTGATGTCAGCAATATCGAACAGAGTTACCAGCGCCTGGCGGCAGAGGGAAAGACGACGATGTTCGTCTCTCTTGATGGCCGCGGTATTGGCTTAATTGCCCTGGCTGACGTTATCAAAGAAAGCACTAAGGAAGCAATCAAACGCTTGCACAGACTGGGTCTGAAAACTTTCATGATCACCGGGGATAACAAGAAGGTTGCCCATGTTGTCGGTCAGGAAATTGGCATTGATGAGATAGCAGCCGAGGTACTGCCCCAGGATAAGATCCATATCGTCAAGAAGTATCAGGAACAAGGTCTAAAGGTCGCCATGGTCGGCGATGGAATTAACGACGCCCCCGCCCTGGCTCAAGCGGATATCGGGATTGCTATCGGGTCTGGAACCGATGTGGCAAAAGAAACAGGCGATGTCATATTAGTGCGTAATGACCTGCTTGATGTGGAAAGGGCTATCCGGTTAGGCAGGAAAACATTAAATAAAATTAAGCAAAACCTCTTCTGGGCTTTGATTTATAACGTGGTCGGAATTCCCATGGCAGCCGGTGTCCTTTATCCTTTAACCGGAAAACTCTTGCCGCCGGAATGGGCCGGCCTGGCAATGGCCTTTTCCTCTGTATCCGTGGTGACAAATTCCCTGCTCCTTATTGGATACGGCAAGAAATTAATCGATTAAATCCGTTTTTCACTGGTTGCTGCATTGGCAGTTTTAGAAGTGTATTTGAAATTTGAGGGATGGAGGTGAAAATGATGAGTGAAACTGTTCTAAAGATAGAAGGGATGACATGTATGCATTGTAAAATGGCTGTAGAAAGGGCACTTAAAAATGTACCAGGTGTAATAAGCGCTCAAGTGGACCTGGCTAAAAAAGAAGCGGTAGTTGCCGGTTCGGCTGAACGGGCCGCTATGGTTAAAGCCGTCGATGAGGCCGGTATAAAGTGGTGGGTTGAATTTTAAAAAGGAGAATTCAGTTAATGAATAACCACAGTTGTGAACACGATAATGAACATGAGCATAGTGGCGCAATCCACTCCCACGCACCCAAAGGAAAAATGAAATTGGCATTTTTTTTGACACTTGGCATTTTGATTGTTGAAGTTGCCGGCGGTCTGATTTCACATAGCTTAGCATTATTGTCCGACGCGGGACATGTGTTTACCGACATTGCTGCAATTGGGCTATCCTGGTATGCTTTGAGGCAATCGGAGAAACCCGCGAACGAAGTTATGACATTCGGTTACTTTCGTTCAGGCATTTTGGCTGCTTTTATAAATGGCATTACGCTAATACTGATCACCCTTTGGATTTTATGGGAAGCGTACAACCGTTTACAGCACCCTGAACATGTTACAACGACCTGGATGTTTATTAGTGCCGGTGTCGGGTTCGCGTTGAATCTGTATCTTGGTTTAGGTATGCGGGATGAAGAGAACATCAATGTTAGAAGTGCGGTTCTCCACATGCTCGGGGACGCTGCCGCATCCGCCGGAGTCATTGTTGGTGGTATCATCATTGCTTATACACAGTGGTATGTCATTGATCCTATATTAAGTGTACTCATTGCTTTACTAATTGCTTTTGGCGCATGGCGTATTGTGAAGCAGACTGTCACCATCTTAATGGAAGGCACACCTGCTGGAGTAGAGATTCCCAAAGTCGTCGATGCCATCCTTTCAGTAAACGGCGTCCTAAATGTTCATGACTTGCATGTGTGGACCATAACAACCGGACGAAATGCGTTGTCCTGCCACGTTGTCGTAGACAGCTGTATTACGGTCAAAGAAACGCAAAATATTTTGCGGGATCTTGAGCACAAACTTTTCCACTTAGACATTGATCATGTAACCATCCAACCCGAAGCTACATGTCACCCGCATGACAATTCGCTACTATGCAGAATAATGACATCATGAGATGACTGTCACCGGAGCCGGCAACAGGGCGCAGGACAGCGCTATTGTTAAACACATCACCGGCGAAGCTGTTTGGTCAAGAAACCAATACCTGATCCAGCCACACGACACAGTTGCCTCCCTGACTTTTGGCTTTGTATAAATTCTGATCAGCCGCTTCAATGAATTCCGCCGACCCGCCTTCTTGTTCGGGTATACAGGTGACCCCTCCAATACTAACCGTCAGTAGTTCAGACACTTTGGAATATTTGTGGGGTATGCCGTGGGATTCAACAGAAGAGCGAATAAACTCCGCCCTGTCCCTGGCGCCATCCGCAGTGGTATTAGGCAACAGTACCGCAAATTCCTCTCCACCGATACGGGCGACGAAATCCGTAGCCCGTTTCAGGCTGTTGGCAAATATCGCCGCAACTTCTTTGAGAGCCTCATCACCTTTGGAATGGCCATAATTGTCGTTAAATTGTTTAAAATAATCAATGTCCAGCATCATCAGAGAAATTGGTGTCTTTTCACGCAGCGCGTGGGACCATTCAATGGACAGCCGGTAGTTGTAATTGCGTCTATTGGGTATTTCCGTCAAAGCATCCAATAGTGCGATACTCTCAATTAATTTTCTTTGCCTGACAATTTTGATGTGATTATTTACCCTGGCCAGAACTATTGCCGGATTGAATGGCTTGCTAATGTAATCAACGGCCCCCAGGGTCAGTCCTTTTTCTTCGTCCGCGTCATTGTTCAAGGCTGAAATAAAGATGACCGGAATGTCTTTCAGGGTATCATTGTTTTTCAACTCATAGAGCACCTTATACCCGTCCATATCAGGCATGATTATATCCAGAAGAATTAAATCAGGCGCGTGTTTGTCGGCCCGCTCCAGTGCCTGGATACCGTTTTTAGCCAGAACAACAGTATATTTTGTTTTCAGAATATCCGCCAGAATTTTCAGGTTGCTGTGTTCATCATCAACAATAAGGATCCTTTCTTTGTCCTGTTCTATCATAATCATCATTCCTTTTTAAACTGTATGACCCGATCTTATTCAGATGACCCGTTAATTACAGCGCTTATTTCATTAAGTGTTGCCATTGCTTCATCAAAATCCAGACTGTTAATCTGTTCCATCATTCTATCCGCCAGGGCGGCTGTTTGTCCCGACGATAGCGTCTCAGCAATTTCATTTAGTAAATCCGTTGTCTCCGCATTGCCTTCTTCCAGCAGAGGACGTAATTTTTCAATAAGCTGCCCGGCCTTAATTAGATCTATGGAACCTGTCCTAACCGGGGAAAGATCCGGTTTAAGCACCGCAGATGCTTGTATTTCCTCCAGCACCGCCTTCAGCGCTTCCGCAAAGGGTAAAAACAGTAGTTCCAGCCGGTCATGCCGCTCTTTTATTAAAGCCTCTTCCAGCCCGGCGGCTGTCTCAAAAAGTCTGCCGGCAGCCAGAGTACCCGCTAATCCCTTAATCGTATGAACTGTAAGAAGGGCTTTTTGATAATCTCCCGACTCAATATACTCATAGATCTCCCCGGCGGAACACCGGTTATCATTGGCAAAATCCCTGAGCAGATTTCTGTAGAGTTTGGTATTGCCGGCAGTATTCCTTATGCCTTTTTCCGTGCTTATTGTTTTAAATTGCGGCAGCGCTTCTTCATTAGCAGAAAGAGCATTGCTGTCAGACTCCCGCACGGACACTATATTTCCGGGCTTAATCCATTTAATCAACACACTCTTTAGTTCCTCCGGGTCAATCGGTTTGGTAATATGCTCGTTCATTCCCGCTTCCAGACTTTTTTCCCGGTCGCCAACCATTGCATTGGCCGTCATGGCAACAATAGGCAGGTCCTGATATTGGCCCGTGCTTCTGATTTTTCTGGTTGCTTCCAGCCCATCCATGCCCGGCATATGAATATCCATTAAAACCAGGTCAAAGGGCCTTTGGGCCAACGCGTCAATTGCTTCGAAACCGTTGCCGGCAACAGTCACCTCAAGTCCGAGCTGTTTTAACAACTCGGTTGCTACCTGCTGGTTGATTTCATTGTCCTCTACCAGCAGTACCGCCGCACCTGCAACGGCATGAATTGATTCTAAAAACCGGCCGCTGTTTTCACTTGCCTTCCCGGAGTCGTTTGCCTTCTTGTCCAATCTCAAAACATTTACAATGGTATTAAAAAGTTCGGACTGTTTTACGGGTTTGGTCAAAAAGCCATCAATATTGTATATTCTTTTATCTTTCCTGGCATCTTCAATATCATAGGCGGTAACCATAAGTATAGCTGGTATCTTTGACATGTTTTGTATGCCTTTTATAGCAAGGGATGCTTCAATTCCATCGATTCCCGGCATTTTCCAGTCCATCAGCACCAAGTCATAAGGATTGTTTTCCAGGTCGGTAGCCTCAACACTGCGCAGAGCCTCTTCACCTGATGAGGCGGTAGACACATCAAAATGAAATGAACTTAGCATGCTTTTGAGGACTTCTCTGGAAGAAGCATTATCATCAACAACCAGGGCTCTCATACCGCGTAAATCTTTCCAGTGAGCCTCCGCTTCACTTTGTTTGGCCTCCCCGGTTTCAAGCCTGACTGTAAATGAAAAGCAACTGCCTTTGCCCGGCTCGCTATCCGCCCATATTTTCCCGCCCATCAGCTCAACCAGATGTTTGCATATGGCCAGTCCGAGCCCGGTGCCGCCAAACCTGCGGGTTGTACTCTCATCCGCCTGGGTGAAGGACATAAACAGTTTATCAATCTGATTGGGAGACAAACCTATTCCAGTATCCTTGACTGTAAAGCCTAGGGTAACCTGAATGCCTGTTTGGTCCACCAGATAGACCCGGATAAGGATCTCACCTTTTTCGGTAAATTTCACCGCATTGCCGGCCAGATTGATAAGTATCTGGCCAAGTCTGAACGGATCTCCCACCAGGTTAAAGGGGACATCCTTTTCAATGGAAATAATTAATTCCAGACCTTTTTCCTGAGCTTTAAGCACGATCAAATCGGACAATCTGTCAAAAACTTCTTCCAGGTTAAAATACCGTTTTTCCAGTGAAATTTTTTTCGCCTCAATTTTAGAGAAATCGAGGATATCGTTGATTATTACCAGTAGATTATCAGACGCGTCTTTTATTTTTTGCAGGTACGCGGCAATCCGTACAGGTGGATTAATGCTCAACGCCAGATAGGTTAAACCAATGATAGCGTTCATAGGGGTTCGAATTTCATGGCTCATACGGGCCAGAAACATGCTCTTGGTCTGTGTTGCCTCTTCCGCCTGTTTTTGGGCAGCTTGAAGTTCTTCCATGGATTTTTTTAGTGATTTCGTATACTCTTGAATCTCTTCCTGATGCGCCTGCAGTTGATCGGTCATGCTATTAAAATTCTCTACCAGTTGTCCGATTTCATCCGCCTGCTTAACCATTATGCGGGATGTCAAATCCCCCTTGCTGATTTTTTTCATCAGTGATGATATCTTTGAAAGGCCCTTTACCATCTGACGGCTTAAATAGTAAACCAGTCCAAAGAACAGCAATATGCTTAACAATTCAAAGCCTAGAGCCCGGTAGAGCAGAGGTTGCAATGATTCCGACACATCCTTTTCCGGAACATATGAGAGCATAAAAAAGCTGGACCCACCTTTGCCGCCCGGTATGCCCGGGTAATCTTCCAATACGCTCCTGCTCAACTGACTGGCGTCAATAACCGACATATAAGAAATAAAAGCCTTGTTTTGATCTGAGAACACCCTGCCTTTGTTGTTGCCGTTTTGCTTGATCAGGCCAGCCAGATCTTCCGGCTGGAGTTGACTGGAATCAGTCAAGAATTTGCTTTCACCTTCATCAAATAGTAGAACATCAACCCCGGATAACCCTCGTTCTCTTAAATCGCTCTTAATCCTGTAGGTAATGTCTTGTACAACAGTCCAATCCAGAATTCCCATGAGATAGCCCTGCAGTTCGTGATCTTGCTTTATTACCGGCACTACAAATATATACGAATCCGAGCGGAACGGCAGGCCGGCCTGTTCTGAAAGCCTTTTCCCTCCCATAAATACAGTATGGGGGGGATTATCAATATAGTAATTTAATTTAATAGATTTGAATTGAGCCTGTCTATATTCAAGCGAGTTGGTCTGTCCAATATCGTTCATATTCTGTAAATATTGATCGGTCTTATGGAGTTCATACTGATATTGGGGAATACTTTGCCGCCAATTTTGATAGTAATTGAGGAGAAAATCCTGTTGTTTTTTCTCAAATGCATATTGCCCAACGATATATCTTGGATGAATATATTGATCCATGTTACTAGACCCTATTTTGCTGTAAAGAATTTGCCCGTTTGTATCAGTTAAAGCCAGTAAGGAAAATCCGGGATACATATTCATTAACTGACTGATTCTTTTGTCAGCTTCCGGTGTCACCCGCGGGTAAGGTGATGTTTCCTTGATAATAGAGCCAGCCAATAATTCAAAGGTTGAACTTCTCAATTCGAAATAACGGCTTAATTCACCGGCGCCGTTTTCTATCGCCAGTGAGCTCAAATTCAAAATAGTGTCTTTAGCCGACTGGCGCTGGGACGAATAGTTCAAATAAATGACCAGCAATAATGGTATCAGCGCGGGTAACAGCGTTACCAGTATCTTGGTTCTTAATTTCATTAATACTCAGCCCTTTTTCTCTGGTCTTCCGGTACAATATTGCCTATATCCTCCGCCATCACCAGTTGTCCATTATGAAACCCGGCAATAAGCATATTCAGGTTCATATGATGATCGTCCCGCATTTGAACTTTGCCATTGCCTATGGTAAGTTCCAGTCCCTCCAGCGATGAAATTATTTTCTCTTTATCCAGGCTGCCGGTCTTTTTAATGGCCTCCGCCAGCATCATCATCAGACCGTAATGAGATTCCGTGGAATAGGTAATAATACTGTCCTCTCCGTACATTTGCTGATGTTTTTTTACAAATGCCAGGGTTTCCGGTTTGTCCACGCTGCTGATGAAATGAACCGGTGTTATAATCCCCTCCAGTTCCTGAGGAGGCAACGCCTCCAAATATGCCTCATCCGCAGCGATAGCCGCAATTTGAACCTTATTTTTCAAACCTTCCCGGTTAAATTGTTTAATAAAGTTGTATCCGTCCGGCCCGGGCATAATCAGCATCAGATTCTTTGCTCCCGACTGTTCGATTCTTTTTATTATTTCAGAATAATCCTTTACTCCAAACGGCGTAAACTCTGTTCCAACAACTGTCCCCCCGGTATTGCCAACTGTTTGTTTAATCGCTTCCGACATTTTATGAGGCCACAGGTAGTCGTATCCCAGAATATAGAATGAATTTCCAAAGTTTTGGTTCATATAGGGCACCAGCGGTTTAATCATATGGTCCGGAACCGGACTGTAGCAGAACAGATAGTGATTATAGGAACCACCTTCATAGCTGATTCCATACAACAGAGGAGTTTTAAATGCCGTACAGACCTTAAGCACCGCTTCCCTTTCATCACTTGAAACAGGCCCCAGGAGCGCAACCGGCCATGTGCTATACTTCCTGTAAAAAGGGATACAGCCCACTTTGGAGAATGGTAAGGGTGTGAATAAAACCAAACCAATCCAAAGGAGGACTGTATCTATGGCAAGGATACCACGGAGCGAGCAGTTCAGGCAAGAGTGGCAGGAGATTTTGACCTGCGGCATCAAGGGTGAAGGAGAAGGGCTCCTTGATGCCCTGGTTCGGACTGGGGCCAGGTATATGCTCCAGGTCGCCATCGAAGAAGAGGTAACAGAGTTTCTTGGCCGGGAGCATTACCAGCGTGGCGAGCGCATCCGGCAGGGCTACCGGAACGGCTATGAACCCAAACGCCTCGTGACTGGCCAGGGGGTAATCGAGGTGGGGATTCCACAGGTCCGCAATACCAATGAGCCCTTTCATTCTGAACTTCTTGCCGCCATCACCAACCGTTCCGAAACCCTGGAGGGTCTGATCCGGCGCATGTACATACGGGGATTGAGCCAGCAAGACGTGGCCGACGCCTTTGCGGAGGCCTTTGACGAACGGGTGATGTCCAAGAGCACCGTGAGCCGGGTGGTCAGGGCCATCCAGGAAGAGTTTGACGCCTGGCGCAAAAGGGATCTGTCCAAGGACCCTGTACTCTACCTCTTCCTGGATGCTATCTACTTGCCCGCGCGCCAGGGGGAAAGCTGCAAAGACGCCGTACTCTGCGCCTATGGGATCACCGAATCAGGGAGCAAAGTGCTCCTGCACCTGGATATGGGCGAGAAAGAATCTTACGCGGCGTGGCAGGGTTTTCTCTACAACCTGGTGGATAGGGGAGTTACCAGCCCCGTACTGGTAGCCTCGGATGGATCACCGGGTCTAAGGAAAGCTATCCGGGAGGTCTACCCGCGGGCCTTTCGCCAGCGGTGCAAGGTGCATAAAATACGCAACGTGCTGGCTAAGGCGCCCAAGTCAGCTCAGAAGATCCTCAAGGGCGAGATCAGCAAAATATTCGCTGCCCAGGACAAGAAGGAAGCCTTGCGCCTGGTCCAAACCTTGGTTGATCGCTACCAGGACCAGTATCCGAGCGCCATCGCCTGCCTAAAAGAGGACCTGGAAGAGTGTCTGGCACACCTTGCCCTTCCCCCGGCCCACCACAAGGCTACGGGAACCACCAACTTGATTGAACGACTCTTTGAAGAGGGGAGGCGGCGCACCAAGGTGGTGGGGCGGTTCCCTAACGAGGGATCCTGCTTGCGCCTGTTGTTCGCCACGCTCTTGGCGGCCAGCAAGTCCTGGCGGGGTGTACGGATGACACCGGCTATGCTGAAGGAACTCCGGGAACTTCGGATTGTGCTCTACGGCCGGGAGGCCGAGAAGCTGGTTCCGGCACCTGTGGGTTCACCTGCTGAAAGAATCAGCCGGGTCTCATGAACATCGACCACCCTCTATCTACAAAGTGGGATCGTTTTTACAGGAAAAATGGGACTTGACCGCGCAACCACATCATCTTCCTGAATCAGTTTTCTCGCTTTTGTGATTGATACTCCCGGATCTGTTTGGTTGTCCTCGATAAAGAGTTCTATTTTCCTGCCACCCAGTAAGCCCCCATTCTCATTGATTTCATTAACTGCCATACGCGCACCGTTTAGTCCCATTTTCCCGTAGGCTGCAAAATCACCAGTCAATGGAAGCACGACGCCAACCTTGACCGGGGGCCGGGGCGTTAAGAAATATTTGATCGAGCCAGCCAGGACGAGAACTATTACAAATGCAACGCTCCCGGTAATAACTATCATTTTCCGGTTATTCATAACTTGCCTCCCATTTATGCCCTTTAAAAAGTTATAGTTCTACCACTGCTCATTATCTGAAAACTGTTCAGCACTACTTATTTCGACAAATTACGATTATTATTTATGCTAAAAATGGATAAAAAAAAACTTAATTTTAATTCGGTAATTCCTTCATTGTTGCTGCCAGTCCTAATTACAAGTCTAAAGAGGAAATCTTTGTTGAGCTTCTTAAATACGCATACGATAAGATGATCGCAGCAGCATCCTGTGAAAGTTAGGTTAGTTACTAACAGTTCTATTAAAACGAATAAAAAATGTAGTGCCTTGGGGGCCGGTCTCAATTTCAATTCTCGCTTTATGCCTGGCCGCGATGCTGTAGCATACCGCCAAACCTAAACCCGTTCCATCATCTTTGGTAGTGAAGAAAGGAGTGCCGATTTTTTCAAGCACCTCGGGATTTATTCCTTTACCCTGATCCTGCACGGCCATGATCACCTCGTCTCCATCTGTAAAGGTTTTGACTACCAGATTCCCTCCGGGGGGCATAGCTTCCAACCCGTTGCGAACAAGGTTTAAGATCATTTGACGCATCTCTTTTTCATCAAGGAATAAATCAGGGATCTCTCCAAGCTCCTTCCCGGCATTTTTATCAGTAATTAACGCGTCTGCGGTAATCAAGGGGAAAAGGTTATTAATGATCGCGTTTAAATTCTGCTCTTTTAATTCTACCGCCTTGTTTTTTGCTAATGATAAATATTCGGTTATGATTGAATTGGCCCGGTTTAATTCAGATATCATTAGGTCAAAGTATTCCCTCTCCTGAACATATTTGTCTCTTTCCCTGAGAAGTTGCAGAAAACCCTTTATGGTAGTCATGGGGTTTCTGATTTCATGGCCGATTCCCGCGGCCATTTCACCCACCAGATTCAGCTGGTCAAGCCGGGCCATTTCCATATCTGTACTTTTACGCTGGGTTATATCTTCCGCCATTTTAATAAAATTGGTAATCTCCCCGTCCATATTCCTGAAAGGCGATATTGAGACTTGTTCCCAGTAATATTCGCCATTTTTTTTCTTGTTGAGAAGCTCCTCCCTCCATTCTTTGCCTGAATTGACGGTGTCCACTATTTCCTTGTATTTTTCAGGGAATTGGCCATATTGCTCTTCAAACATGTTCTTACCAATCACTTCTCCGGGAAGGTAGCCTGTTACCACGGTAAACTTCCGGTTGACATACTCGATATTCCCCCCGGTATCTGTAATAACGGCGATGCTGGGACTTTGTTCCAGCGCGCTGGATAATTTGCGAAGCTGTTCTTCAGCCTGCTCCCGCCTTCTAATTTCCTCTTTAAGCTTTTTAAAGTTCGTTTCCAGCTGTTTCCGGTGCTGGGCTTCAATATCCCTCAACCCGCCGATGAACCAACCAACCACATACATAATCATGATCAGAATGAGATTGGACTCCAACGCACCCGCTATTGAAAAACTCCTTCCTGATATTATATTGTAAACAACCAGGAATACAGTGCTAACTGTGGCAGCGAGCAGACTTGCCGTTTTACCGATGCTTGAGGCGGTAATTATAATAGGTAGTATTAGAACCGCGTAGATATAAGGGACCTTATCTCCAATTATATATACAGTAGCTATTACCATCAGGAATGAAATCATTATGTAAACCAAATCTAACAAGGTAAAAGATGCGGGGTTCTTAGACAACAGGATTTTTTTTGAGTTATACAACAAAACAGCCACAAACCCCAATAAACAAACTAAAGCGAAAAACCTAAAATTTATTAAAGGATAGTAGTTTCTATAAGGAATAACTTTATTGCTAAGAATCAAAGCGCATACGGCAACGATAATACATAGTATATGGGTAGTGGTAACATATTCGTACAATTCCGTCTTTCTGCTTATGTTATAGTTCAAACTATCACCTCACATGGCAAGGGGTGGTTTATCCACCCCTAAAAGCCAACTATTTCCTCAGTGACACCGGTACTTCCGGCTGGTAATGGGACCACACGCATGCTGAAGCCGATGCGACGTTTGCCAGGAGCAGCAATAACGCGGTTGTAAAAACAAACAACCTGGCATATATTTTTTTCACCTCAATCACCCCCCTTTTTTGGATTTTTATCTTATCCACAAATGACATAGATATTGAGGCAACTCATATTTTCCACATATCCTCTCTGGGTGTCATTAACCGTGCAGTTAGTAAGGCGATAAAAATTATCATTACAGCCTGGGGCAGTCCTAATAAAGTCCACAGCATATCATTTTCAATTACTTGTTGCAGTTCGAATTTCAACAGAGATAAGAGAATCTCATTAATAATCAATTCCAGGAATGCAAGAATAATAGAACTTATCAAGGCAACAACAAAAGCTTTCGTAGGTGGAATGCGAGTGGCGATCGTCATTATAATAACATTAAGCAACAGGATGGCTACAGTATGCAGGCCTGCGGCAAAAGACGATGTCCTTATGCAGAAAGCAATCACCGCTATTACCGTTCCCGCAGCTATAATCCGCCCCCAGCGCAGCGGCACTTTAGCCAGGGCAAGACTTAAAGCAATAACCCCGGACGACTCAGGAATACCTTGTAAAAGAAATAATAGAAACTTTTCTACTTTTACCACTCCCAATTACACTTTAAATCTTAATATTATACATAAATATAGATTTTCCTGCTATATTTCTCAAAATATTCCAACATTATTTGACATATAATGATTTGAAGCGACAAACTAAAAACAGGCTTTCTGTTCTCGGTTTTAAGTTTCAGGTGGATTAATTGTTTATGCGTCCCGTTCAGAACTGCTTGTTATGATAAAATTTATCGTTTTTATCTTGCTAACCTAACTTTTACAAATCTAACCAATAATATATTGTCATTAAACTTTATAATTGTCTTTAAATAAGAGCTTACTATACAATATTACCATTTACTTCATGTAGAGTTATGCAAGAAAAACCACCCGTATCCTTTGACGAGTGGTTTTTGTGTTCATCAGTAGGTTAGCAGAACAAAATCTATGTTCAGGAACTGTTAACCCTCCTCAGTTAAATACGGATTCATACTAACTAAACCCTCAATAAACCTGAAATGTTTTTTGTTTACCGTAAACAAGACTGCCTCGTTAACCAAAGCCGTTGCAGCGATAAGGGCATCCAAAGGGTCCATACCGTGTGAAGCACGGTATGTTGATAATAGCTTACCCGCAATAATTGCAACTTTCTTATCTACAGGTACATGCTCAAAGACTTCAAGTAAATTTCTAATCGCTTCATAACGCTGTTCAGATATTTTGGGAGCAGAGAGCAGCTCCATTACCGTAATTGTAGAAACAAAGCCCTCAAAAACACCGTTTTCGATATTCCGTAATTGCTCCCGTGCCTCAGGCAATCCTTTTAAATGATCAATGATAATACTAGTGTCGAAAACTACTTTCATTGAACATCCAACCTTCTTCCGGAATCTTTGTGGAGCTGTTTAACATAATCTTTTATATCGTAATCCAAATCTGATAATAGGCCGAATGTCTCGTCAACAATCCCTTTTTTGATTTTAGCCGATTTGGTTTTTATAATGATTTTTCCTTCTTCTACATAACAGGAGAGAATATCACCTTCTTTAATATTAAGGTTATTTCTTGCTTCTGCCGGTATTACTACTTGCCCCCTGGAAGACATTTTGACAGTATACACGACTTACACCTTCTTATATTTTTTATATGTCTTATATTATCTTACAAATAATACACTGTCAACATTTACTTCTTTTGGCGACTCTCAGAGTAATTTCAGATTATATTCAGAATGGATTCAGCTGCGGGCTTTATGAAATTAGCTGCCCTGTTGACGGCAGCCCTGATAGCGATAAGCGGGTTGACCGGCTGCAGCTCAAGCAGCGGTACGGCAAGCACTGCCGTCGTCACCACCGCGGCGGCAGCAGAACTAGCCGCTATAGAAGTTCAATACAGCAGTGAGGACCTCGACAGCACCTGGGATTCCTCATCTGCCACTGCAGTCACCTTGCAGGGAAACTCCATTGCAACAGCCGGCGCCGGCGCTGCCGCTAAAGGCAGTATACTGACTATTTCGGACAGCGGCACCTATGTGCTGAGCGGCACCCTGGCTGACGGACAAATCGTGGTGGATGCCGGAAAAGATGATGTGGTGCGGCTGGTGCTGAACGGCGCCTCAATTAACTGCCCGGACGGCCCGGCCATTTACGCCAAACAGGCCCAAAAGACAATCGTGGTCCTGGCGCAGGGCTCCAGCAACACGGTGCGGGACGGCGCTGCCTACACTCTGGCCGGAGGGGAAGACGATCCGGACGCGGCCATCTTCAGCCAGGATGACCTGACTATCAACGGAGCGGGCAGCTTTGTAGGCCAACTAGCCATGCCAACTTAATTACATGCGATTGAATTTTGTTAAGTTAGCGATTTTCTGTTTTTGCTGGTAATCTGCAATCAAAAATCATTGTTGGTACATTTGAGAGGTAGAAGATGTGGTGAGCAAGGTCATTTTGAAATGCATTATTTAAGGTCAAAACTTTTTATGGGAAATACTCAAAATTCCTCTCCGACATAAAATCTCAAGCTTTTTAACCAGGCTAGCTGTTCTTCACCTTTAGGTTCTTGCTTAAAGCGGTAATCGGTTTTTCTAAAATATTCCTCTAAATCCCTGGCCATCTTTTCCAGCTGTTCAATGTGATTCCAGTTCATTTGTTTTCTTATTAATCACGAACTGATTGAGAGTACTTAATTTGTTGCCAAACTGGGATAATTCCCAACCATGTGTACGGCAAAGACCGTTTTGGGATATCGCGAACAATGTTTCGAGGCTGTTGTAATTCTCAATATTAAACCACTTCAGATACATTTTCTTGTTTTCATCAGCATAAACACAAGCGGGGCGTCGATTTTCATTCAGCAGTTTTTCTATAGAGCCGATATTAAAAAAAGAATTAGTAAAATCAGACACATTATTCACCTTGATTTACAGTTAGAATAACAACAAAAGCCCCTGCAGGTAAACTTCCTACAGGAGCCATTAGCCAGGTTTGGCGCGAGGCGAGCTCCATCGCCTTCATTTTTATTATCCATTTTAAGTTGAGGAGCTTGTAAAGTCAATAAACATATTATTGCTATCCGTTTTTGGTTGTCTTAGCATCTATATGATTTAAATTATATCCCACTTTGAACAGCGTGATCCCCAGCGGCCGATAATCTTCTCTTCTTCGTAAATCTCCACCACTTCGCATACATTGGAACAACCGTCACATTCAAAGCATCCGGTGTGATAAGAGAGACCGCTAATTTTAAATCCTTTAAAACGAGTACCGGCACGCCCCGCCATTTCCTCCCTGGCCAGCTGCGCAGCGCCGATTGCCCCCATGACGCCGGAATATTCAGGTATGTTAAGGCTCATACCGAGAGCCCTTTCAAATGAAGCTATAATACCCACGTTGGCGGCGACGCCCCCTTGGAAAACTATAGGGGGCAGTATCTCTTTGCCTTTTCCAACGTTGTTAAGATAATTACGCACCAAGGCATCACATAAACCTCTAATCAAATCGGGAATGCTGTGTCCCATTTGCTGCTTGTGGATCATGTCCGATTCAGCAAAAACTGTACAGCGCCCTGCTATTCGCACAGGTATTTTAGATTGCAGGGCCAGCTCGCCGAAATCATGGATCGGGATGTTTAGACGCGCCGCCTGCTGGTCGAGAAAAGAACCGGTGCCCGCGGCGCAAACAGTATTCATAGCGAAGTCAGTCACTATACCGTTTCTCAGGATGATGATCTTTGAGTCCTGACCACCAATTTCAAAAATTGTCTGGACACCGGGGACCAGCATGGTCGCCGCCACTGCGTGGGCTGTTATCTCATTTTTAATAACATCAGCGCCTATAATAACCCCTGCCAGGTGGCGGCCACTACCGGTTGTTCCGGCGCCTGCGATTTCCATGCCGGGCGGTATGGAGTCGGCTACTTTTCTAAGCCCCTCTTGGATTAATTCTATCGGCCTGCCCTTAGTCTGAAGGTAAAGGCCGGTAAGAACCTCGCCAGTTTCACTAAGAATAACAATTTTAGTTGTGAGAGAACCAATGTCAATTCCTAAATAAGCTTTCATTTTGAACCATTCTTTTTAGATAATGAATTAATTGGAAAATATCAAAGAGTTACAGAGGCTCTAGCCTTAATCCTTTAAGGCTATAACCTCAAGGTGGCAATAAGCCTTTTGGGATTCAAGAGCATGTCCAGGGCGGAGTTTATATCCCTGGCAATAACATCCGCTGTTTGCAGGGCTTTAACGGCTGCACCCTCCAGCCCCATGATCATTATGCCTAAAGCTGCGCGTGACAGCATTAAGGCGTCATTAGCGCCATTGCCTACCGCTATAACACTTTCTGTGCCCAGTGATTCGACATATTTTTCTTTTTCCGGCGCTCCTATCTCAGAGCTGAGTATACTAATGCAGCCATTTATACCCCGGCACGAGGTTTTACAGAGACCGAAAGTATCCGCCGTTAAAATATGCACCTCCAGTTTCTCCGCAAGCAAATTCAGCCTTTCTTTAACGCCGGGGATTAGGTATCCGTCGCAGGCCATTGTACCGTTAAAGTCCAGTACAATATGCTTTAGTTCCAGTGTCCTTTTTCCCGGAATAGTAACTGTCAGCATCCTGTCACCTCCAAAAAACCTCACTATTTATTATAGAGGCTTATCCCCGGAAAAACAGAGCCGCTCAAAGACTCTTCTATCCTCAACAGCTGGTTGTATTTTGCCACTCTTTCGGATCTGGAAAGCGAACCGGTTTTAATTTGTCCGGCGCTGGTTCCCACGGAAAAATCAGCTATGAAGGTGTCTTCGGTTTCACCTGACCTGTGGGAAATGACAGTAGAGTAGCCTGCTTTTCTGGCCATTGACATAGTTTGCAGGGTTTCGGTAATCGTGCCTATTTGATTGAGCTTTATTAAAATCGAGTTGGCTATTCCCAGTTGTATCCCTTTTCTGAAAATCTCCGGGTTAGTAACAAATATGTCGTCTCCGACCAGTTGAATTTTCCCGCCAAGCTTGCCGGTCAACTCTTTCCACCCGTCCCAGTCGTCCTCCGCCAGGCCATCTTCGATTGAAACGATTGGATACTTATCGACAAGCTTGGAATAATAGTCAACCATGTCACCGGAAGTTCTCTTGCTACCCTCGAAGTGGTACAGTCCGTCTTTAAAGAATTCACTGGCAGCCGGATCGAGGGCCAGGAAAACATCTTTGCCCGGAATATATCCCGCTTTCTCTATACCGTCGACAATGGTCTGCAGCGCCTCGTCACTTGAGTCCAGGTTAGGGGCGAAACCGCCTTCATCACCCACGGCTGTGTTTTTCCCCTTGCTTTTCAGGATGGCTTTCAGTGAGTGAAATACCTCCGCCCCCATCCGGTAGGACTCTTTAAAGCTGGGAGCTCCGGCCGGGACTATCAAAAATTCCTGTGTATCAATATTGTTGTCGGCATGTTTGCCCCCGTTAAGCACATTCATCATGGGTACAGGTATCTCATTTGCCGTTAGACCTCCAAGATAACGGTAGATGGGCACGCCCAGATATGCGGCGGCGGCCTTGGCGGCGGCGATTGAAACGCCAAGGATGGCGTTTGCCCCCAGCTTGCTTTTATCAGGGGTTCCGTCAAGGTTTATCAGCGTGCTGTCAATGGCATATTGGTCGGTGGCGCCCATCCCTACTATTTCCGGGGCAATCACAGTGTTCACATTGTCTACCGCCTGCAGGACTCCTTTACCCATAAACCGTGTTTTGTCCTGATCGCGAAGTTCCAGCGACTCTCTTGTCCCGGTGGAGGCGCCAGAGGGCACTGCCGCCCGGCCACTGGAACCGCCTTCGAGCGTGACATCTACCTCAATAGTGGGATTGCCTCGTGAATCTAAAATTTCCCTCGCATTTACGTCGGTGATTTTCATTTAGTCAACCTCCTTGAAAAATGTTTTGATTTTTAAAAAAAGATAGCCCCTACCGTTTAAGGTAGGAGCTATCAGCCGGATATGGCATTTTAATAAGCGAGCCCCATCGCTGTTCATTTTTGTTATTTTACATTACTCAAATTCCGGCAGTCAATAAAGCAAAAATTTTCATGGTTATATTTTAGCTTTTTATTAAATGAAATAGCTGAAGTCAACTTGCTTTTTTTATTTCTAAAGGTAGAATGATGTTTAACAAATAAAATCCGCATTATAACTTACCCATAAAGGAGCAACATCATGAAAATAACTTTACAGAGAAAGCAGTTAGCTGGTTGGCTACCTGAAATGTTGTTAGTACTTGCGCCGCTTTTTTTATTTGTAGTATTAGCGAAAGAGGTTGTCAAAAATAATTTCAGTTCCATTGACTGGTACTTACTGAGTTATTTTCACGGCCTCGCAAACCCTTCACTGGACAGAATAATGTTATTTTTTACTTCCCTCGGCTCAGTTAAATTCTATTTTTTAGCTTTTCCAGCCATCTTGTTAGTGCTGGTTTGGCGGCGGCGTTGGTGGGAACTGAAGGGATTTTCCCTTTCCTTTCTAGGTGCGGTGCTTTTAAATAACTTGTTAAAGATCAGCTTTCACCGCATCCGCCCTAACCTTTATCTTATTAAAGAATCGGGATATAGCTTTCCAAGCGGCCACGCGATGGTTACCTTGGCTTTTTACGGGATGCTTCTGTTTTTTGCTTTCCAACACATCCCGTCCCGGAAGTGGCGGAGCCTAATGGCGATATTGGCTGTATTCGTAATTCTGACCATTGGCGTAAGCCGAGTCTACCTGGGAGTGCATTACCCCAGTGACGTTCTTGGCTCATACCTGGCCGGTTTTAGCTGGTTGGTTGTTTCCATTATAGCTATCAAACGGTTGCACTGTAAGCGTGTGTTTCTTGGTAAAATAGAAAAATTGCCTCCGGAACATTGGTTTACGGGAACCTGATCTTTGATGTTAGTTTTTTCGTGGGATTGAGCCATTCATTTTTAAATGGCTCAATCCCTGCTTAAACTGGCGGATTAGTTTTGAGGACAAGCCATTTTAACCACGAGTTCTGAGAACAGCCCCGGTGCTGGCTGAAGTAACCTGCGCCGCATAGCGGGCCAGATAGCTTTTGCCTGTTACTTTTGGCGCGGGCGGTTGCCAGTTTTTCCGCCGGTCGGCTAATTCTTTTCTAGTTATCTTTACATTTATAGTACGTTTCGGAATGTTTATTTCAATCAAGTCGCCTTCCTGGACTAAAGCTATGGGGCCGCCTTCCGACGCCTCCGGTGAAATGTGGCCTATGCTGGCCCCGCGAGTACCACCGGAAAAACGTCCGTCCGTGAGCAGCGCCACATCCTTGTCGAGTCCCATCCCGGTTATTGCGGATGTGGGACTGAGCATTTCGCGCATGCCCGGGCCTCCCTTTGGTCCTTCATAGCGGATTACCACTACGTCACCTTTATTGATACGACCGCCCATAATAGCGTCAAAAGCTTCTTCTTCACTATCGAAGACTCTGGCCGGACCGGTGTGTTTGAGCATTTCCTTGGCCACGGCGGATTGTTTCACCACCGCGCCATCGGGTGCCAGGTTGCCTCTCAAAATGGCGATGCCGCCCTGTTTGGTATAGGGATCGCTGATGGGGCGGATTACTTCCACGTTTCTAACCTCTGCTTTGCTGATGTTCTCACCAAGTGTTTTTCCTGTCACCGTTTTCTCTTCCAGATGCAGCAGGCCCTGCCCGCCCAGTTGCTTTAAGACGGCAGAAATCCCGCCCGCCACATATAAATCGAACAGACGGTGTATCCCTCCGGGGCTCAATTTACAGATATTGGGCACACGTGCGCTTATTTTATCAAAATCTTCAAGCTTGAGCGGCACTCCAGCCTCGTCGGCAATTGCCAGAAGGTGCAGGACTGTGTTGCTGGAGCCTCCGATAGCCATGTCCAATGCTATTGCGTTATGAAACGCGTTCAGTGTCATGATGTCCCTCGGTCGGATGTTTTCCTTGACCAACTGCATGACCTGCCGGCCTGCAATCTTGGCCAGCGCTTTACGCTGCCCGTATGGCGCCGGAATGGTGCCGTTACCAGGCAGGCCTATACCGAGCGCCTCTGCCAGGCAGTTCATGGAATTCGCGGTAAAAAGACCTGCGCAGCTGCCACAGGTAGGGCAGGCGCTCAATTCCATTTCTTCCAACTCCTGTCCGCTGATTGAACCTGCAGCATAAGCTCCAACAGCTTCGAAGAGAGGTCTTACAAGGTCCGCTTTCTGGCCAGCGTAACTTCCGGTGAGCATAGGGCCGCCGCTGACGTAAACCGATGGTATGTTCAACCTTAACGCCGCCATTAACATGCCCGGCACGATCTTGTCACAGTCCGCTATAAGAACGAGACCGTCAAACTTGTGAGCCATGACCATAGTTTCTATTGAATCTGCAATCAGTTCCCGGCTGGCCAGGGGATACTTCATGCCATTGTGGTTCATGGCGATACCATCGCAGATGCCGATGACCGGAAATTCAATTGGTGTGCCTCCGGCTGCCGAGACCCCCAGCTTTGCCGCCTGGGCTAAATCCCTCAGGTGGATATGTCCCGGTATTATTTCGTTAAACGCATTGACAATGCCGATAAGGGGCTTTTGTAGATCTTCCTTTGTATAGCCCATAGCATAGAAGAGAGATCTGTGCGGCGCTCGGGCTACACCCTGGGTCACCTGTTCACTTGGCAGTACCGAATTTCCTTTCATTTAAAAAACCTCCTTGTTAGAACTTTTATAAGAAAAACCCGTTTAAAAAATAAAAAGCTCCCGCAGATCATCTCTACAGGAGCCATTAGCCATTTTTGGCGCAAGGCGAGCTCCATCACCTTCAGTTTTAATATCATTATTTTATGTGGGTGGCCTTTTAAAGTCAACAATTAACTTAATATATCTTCTCTTTTACTTGCAATACGAACTAATTTAACTGCCCGTACCGAATATCCCATTATACAAATCTTCTCCAAAGCTGGTTTGTAATGGTTCGCCATCGACTAATTTAAAAGTCCTTCTTCCGTCGTTTTGTCTTTCAGCCCGCAGAAATAAGGTGTTCTTCAACTTTTTATCATAAAACCCATGTGCAAATTCATAAAGATGCGTAACAAAGAACACCTTGACGCGTCTTTCTAATAATGCGCTAATTATTTGCCGCGCAATCTCCGAGCCTTCCCTTTCGTTTGTCGCGGCAAATGATTCATTAAATAGCAACATCGAATTGGGTGTAATTTTATCTACAATATCGCTCATTCTGCCGAGTTCCTCATCAAGTTTACCGCTGTTCATGGTTGTGTCTTCTTCCCGTTTGTAGTGCGTGAAGAGGTTCTGACAGATGTTGGATGAGAAAGATTCGGCCGGCACAAACATACCGCACTGCATCATCAATTGAGCTAAGCCTATGCTGCGCAAAAAAGTGGATTTGCCGCCCTGGTTGGCGCCCGTAATCATCACGAGGTCTTTACCATCGGCATTCACATCGTTGCCGACAATTTTTTGCTCTAAACTTAAAGCGAGACAGACATCATATAGCCCCTTAAAAGAATGTCTGCGTTCGCCGGCGTCCACGGGCAGGGGGAAGGATACCGGCTCCCCTATTTGGGCAAGCCGCTCATATAAATTCAAACAGCCAACATAAAAAGCCAATTCAGTCCTCAACATATTAAAAAAACTGAGAATATGGTCGGCGGACTGGGAGAGAGCATTAGCCACCAGGTTAATCCCCTTGTCCTTCAACTCCGATAGCGCCCTGGCGCCACTCTCGTCGCGCTCACTGATAAAAATGGTGAAAACGGGCTGTTTTTTGGCAAAGATCCGCTGCACCCAACTCTCCTTTTTATCTTGTGTTTTACCTTGTGGTTTGCGAAGTATATAATTGGAACCTTTATTTCCTTCCCCCAATTCAGCGCTGATCAAAACTCCGTTACGGAATTTCAATTCTTCTAAATGGTTTTGGACACAGGCAAAGTATTCATCACCAAGTTCTTTCTTGAGCATCGTGAAAAACAATCTAAAACCCTCTGATGCGAATTTGTCAGCATGCGCATCAGCGATAATCCTTAGTTTTTTGAGTATGTCCACGAAGATCTGCAACACATCAATTGAGCTATGCAGTATTGAGGAGGGATATCTGTTGAAAAAGCCAAAATAAGTTTTTTTCTTTCTTTCAATTGATTCTATCGTAATATCATAGATATCCCTGATAATGGAAGGGTTATTTAGACAATCTTTCAGAATGTTTTGACGGTATAATATCGTGTCCAGATTATTTAAGCCTGACAAAACGGCTTTCTTTGCCACTTCAAATAAAAAATCATCACCCAGCGCCATACTTTTGAACAGCGTGCTTAATTCCAGATCCTGTGTCAGCGCTTGTCTATTAGATGGTAATTCCCCTTTAAGGTCGAAATCACGGTCTTTATACATAAGATGAGCCTTCATGAATTTATGCGCTCCTTTATGCAGTCGTATGTAAGCCGGTGCTTTTCGGCTATGGTTATCGCGTACAAAAGTCCGTCAGCAGGCCCTCTCAAAATTTTGTATGTTCGCAATGCCGGATTTTCAGGTACTACCGAGCTGACCAGGCTTACGGTTTTCCCGCTTAAAGAAGCTAATTCACCTATGAACGTTACGCAAACGCACAGTAAATCCAATTGTATTATTTTTTCCATTACCTTTTTGCTTAAAAAAACCGCGTCTTTTAATGTAGTGGAAGTGAAAATTTCATTCATGATGATGATACTGTTCGTAGTTGCCTGGTTGAGGATTTCGTATATTCTGACCAGGTCATCCTGCAGTTTGCCGCGTAGATTTTTGATATTTTCCTCCTTTTCAAAGTGTGTAAAGAGCTTGTCATACAGAAAAAGCCTCGCTTCCCGGCCAGGAACGGGACAGCCTATGCCGGCCAGGTAGTGCAACTGCCCGAAAGTGCGGGCGAAGGTTGTTTTGCCGCCCTGGTTCGGACCGGATACTACAAATACGCGCTCCTTGTCTTTAAGGTAAAAATCATTGCACACAACAGGCAAGTTCTCTTTAATCAGTTTTTTGGCCAGGGCTAAATCAAACCCTTCACAGTTATAAACTTCCTTGCATTTATCTGATATCTGCGGATAACAAAATTTCAATCCCGCTTGCTTGAGTACTCCTATATACTCCAAATAGACGAGATAAAATTGTATTTCCCGGTCAAAAACTCCTATGGTTTCATCCAGATAATTAACGCATTTCTCACAGTAGTCATCAAGGTTCTTGAATATTTCAGGATACAATTGAGCTACCATAGACAGAACTTCCGCCTCAACATGGTTCATGTCCGGATAGTTGGAAAACTTAACCCTATAATCTCTCGCCGCTCCCTGTTTGAACTTCTCGAATGTTTCCTCCACATCGGCGCTGTAGTCAATCTCAGATTCATACTTGCGGACTTTTATGCTGTTGTCCTTAATAAGCAGGCAGTATTTTATGCCGGACAAATCTGCTTTAAGCTTTTTTGTTTCCGCCAGCAGCAATGTAAAACCTCCGGATTTAACGTAGTTTGATATGTATTCGCGGAAGGCCAGAAAACCGGATGATTTTAAATCCACAAGGGTTAGATCGATAACCAAACCATTAACGGCCTCGCAATATGTTTCAACCGCGTCCAAAAACCATCTTTTCTTTTGGTATTTATAGTGGAGCTTGTCTGCTTGGGCAAGATGTCCGCGCATTGCGCGCATTCTTTGCGCAAATGATTTTATATGCTCAAACAGTATTTTATTTTCCAGATCCCGCATTACTTCATGCCGATAATAGATCGCGTCGCTGTCATTCAAAGAAGTATAAAAGAAAGGTTTAAGATTATACTCCTGCCAGCCGGCAGTAATGGCGTCCACAATCTGATCAAGGTTTAAGTCAATAAAAAACTCTGGTGCTTCAAGAGTTTCATTTTTTATACAGTCTTCAGTTCTTTTAAATAATATACTGCGGAAGGTCATGGAAAACACCTCCTGGGCTATAACGGTGACGCATAACAGCATTTGCCTTCGAATATTAGTGCTAACTAAGACAAGACTCAAAATATGAAAAATCCCCCTTGGAACCTGCGCCAATAAAAAAGCTGATAGTCTCTACGTTTGTTTCGTAGAAGCCATCAGCCGTTAACAGCGTTTCGGATCTTTCCAAAGGGGGCTTCATCCCGTTTTTAATGTAACACTTTTTTATGCTGCCTGCAAGAATAAAGTTACTCATCTTACGTGCGCCACAGTAGGGATTGTTGCACTAAAAGCCTGGTTTAAAGCATTTTTTGAGCCCATACAGAACTTGCGCCTGCTGCAAACTGTCAACCTGGGTATCGAGGAGTCGGCGCTCACCGGGGAAGCGACGCCGGTAGGAAAGCAGGAACAGGCTCTTAAAACAGAAATTCTCTCCCTGGGGGATACCAGAAACATGGCTTATCTGGGCACAGCAGTCACCAGGGGGCGCGGACGCGGTATAGTGGTACATACGGGGATGGCTACCGAGATGGGCCAGATTTGCGGTATGATCCAGGAAGCCGGGCAGGAGGAGACGCCTCTCCAGCGGCGCTTAGCCCAGTTGGGTAAGTGGTTGGTGGCTTTTTGCCTTTTTATCTGCGCTGCAGTTGTGTTTATGGGAATAATCAGAGGTGAAGAAGTTTACCAGATGTTTATGGCCGGAATCAGCCTTGCGGTGGCGGCGATACCTGAAGGCCTGCCGGCCATTGTGACAGTATCGTTAGCTATTGGAGTGCAGCGGATGATCCGGCGGCATGCCATTATTCGTAAACTTCCGGCGGTTAAAACACTTGGCTGCGCCACAGTGATCTGTTCAGACAAAACCGGGACCCTGACCCAGAATGAAATGACCGTGCGGAAGATTGTTCTGGCTGGATCTGCCCTTGACGTTACAGGAGAAGGTTACAACCCCAAAGGTGAGTTTGCCGGCCCAGCGGACAGGCATGGCAATCATTTCACATTATTTATGAAAGCGGCCGCATTTTGCAACAACGCCGTTCTGGAGCGAAGTAAAGTTAGTGTCAAGGGGCTTTTTAGAGGCATGGTCCGCAGTCGCTCATCCAGAGAATGGTCAGTCATGGGAGATCCCACAGAAGGGGCAATTTTGGTTATGGCCGCAAAAGCCGGGGTTTGGCGGGAACAACTGGAGGTAAAAGAGCCCAGGATAGCCGAACTACCCTTTGATTCCGACCGCAAACGCATGACAGTGATATGCCGGCAGTCTTCGGGAGCCTTAACAGCTTATGTGAAAGGAGCGCCGGATGTTGTCCTGGACCTGTGTACTCATATATACAAGGGAGAATTGGCGGTACCCCTGTCGGACAGGGACAGGGAAGCAATACTGGCCCAGAACTCCTCTCTTGCCGGAGAGGCGCTCAGGGTGCTGGCTTTTGCCTGCCGGGAGCTGCCTGCCGCAAGCGATAATTTTACGGAAGAGTCTGTTGAACGGGGGCTGGTTTTTCTTGGTTTAGCCGGCATGATCGATCCTCCCAGGCTTTCAGCGTTAGGAGCGGTGCGAACCTGCCGCAGGGCGGGAATAAAAGTAGTGATGATAACCGGTGACCACCAGCTTACCGCCTGTGCCGTAGCAAAAGAACTAGGGATATTATCAGCCGGTTTTCCATGCCGTTGCTTTAAACGGGCTGCAATGGGCTTTAATCCTCGTTGTTTCCTCAGCCCTAACAGTCATGGGTATCCTGTTCCATCATTTATCTGGCGGGGTAAGGAAAAAAGTTTTGCATCTGAAAGTGTGACAAAAACTAAACTTCTGCGATAAGCTCACCCATTTTGCTGATATCATAACCACTCATGCCTGATACTTCGTCCCGGAATTCAGGAGATCTTAAGGTGTGAAGCAACGCCTGAAAATGAGGTTTGTCCAGGTCACGGCGGAGAAATACCAAATCATAGCGTTCTTTCTGCAAGGGGACAAAATCCAGGTTGGATACCTGCATGGCCGCCTTTTCCACCCCCAGGCCCACATCGGCCTCGCCCCTGGCCACACAGCTGGCGACAGCCAGGTGGCTCATTTCCTCATGTTCGTAGCCAGCGATTAGACAGGGATCCATATCTACCTGCCGGAGTTTTTCATCCAGCAGCACGCGCGCGCCGGAACCCCGTTCCCGGTTTACAAACCGAATGTCAGGCCGGATTAAATCAGGCCAGTCGTAGATAAATTTGGGATTGCCCGGCGCTACGTAAAACCCTTCCATGCGGTACACCAGGTTGATGATGACCGCCCGCTGTCCCGGCAACAGGCGGCGCACATAGGGGACATTGTATTCGTCGTTGTCCCCGTCCCAAAGGTGAGTTGTGACCACGTTGGCGCTACCCCTGTATAACGCCGTGAGACCGTCTACACTGCCGGCATAATACCGTAGAAAACGGACGTACGGCATTTGTTTTTCCAGGTGACGGGTCAGGATATCCAGGACAACGTCCTGGCCGCAGATGATGAGTCCTTCTTGATTGCTGAACAGAGGCCTCTCCACCATCTCAGCCGAAGGCAGCCGCGGCGCAGCTGGCGCCGCCGTTTTAGTCTTATTTTTATAATGTTCAAGATCGGCAGCCTCGATCCGCATTTTACGCTCACCTACGCGGTAGGCGACAAGGTCGCCTCGCTTAATCAGTTCATAGACTGTAAAGCGGGAGATTCTAAGGATTTTAGCAACTTCCTCCGGTGTATAGGATATATTGTCGGGCATAAAGCGTTCACCTCAATTAAGTATGGTAACTGGCTAAAGCATATCTCACACAGTTAGTTTCCGCAATACTTTGTTTAAATTGGTTTATTTGCTGTAAAACAGTTTGACCGCCGATGTGAGTAAAATAAATCCCAGGAAGGTCTTTACAACTTCGCCCGATATGCCCCGTAAGAGGTGGCTGCCGGCAAAGGAACCCACAATCGAGCCCGCCGCCATGACGGCGATGAATTTGGCTTCCTGCCGCACCACTTTAAATGGTTCATGAGTCTTATACCTGGTGAGGCCAATGATAATAGTTGGGATACTGATAGCCAGACTTAAGCTTCCGGCTAATTTTATATCAACGGCAAATAGAAACAACAGCGTGGGGATGATTAATTCCCCGCCGGCCACACCCAGCATGCTGCTAAACATGCCGATGACCACACCGGCTAAAGCGCCCAGGATGGCACGCGTTAAGGGGTGCAAGGAAAATGATGTGATGTTGTCAAACAGGACCCCGTGAAATACCAGCATCAAGCCCAGGGAAACCAAAAAAACCATGACCAGACGGTTCAGGCTTTTTTCGTTTAAGCGGGTGGCAAAGTGCACGCCCGCATATGAACCGAGCAACGAACCGGCCAATAAATTGAGAATGACCGGTGTTTGTCCCCAAACCTGACTGTAAGGAACGATGGATGAACGAAACAAAAAGGAAAAACAGACCGTGACCAGGCTGACGACCAGATTGATCATGATCGCATGGATGGTTTTGAACTTAAACACACCGACCAGCACGGGCAGGCGGAATTCTGCCCCCCCCAACCCTATAAGCCCTCCTAAGACGCCAATAAGAGCGCCGATTGAAAATGATGACAATAAACGCAAAAGCCTCTTCCCCTCTCTACCGACATCCTGCGGGTTCAATCAGTTAACAGCCGGATAAAAATTTGTCGTAATTACTATTATATTATACTTGCTTATCATTATAACCCAATTTATAATGATAGTAAATATTGATAAGTTGTGTTAAGTTGAGTTAAGTTGATTTCCAAGGGGAGCTTTAATAAGTGAATTGGGATATTCTTGATCCAATATGATATTTATTTAGTTAGTTATAGACTGGTTTGACAGGAGGAGATAGCGTTTTTTTGAAAATACTCAACTGCCTGACGGGCGCATAACTCCGGTCCTTCATTACGGCAGTGAACACTATGATCCACCTTGCCCGTATAGCTGGCGCCTTCTCCTCTTTAATTGTTCTTGACCTGGATCCGGCCAATATAGGCCAGACTAAAAACGGGGTCCTGATCAGGGACGGCGCCGTCGACCTGGACAAGTATATCGAGACGAGTGATGTTATCTTCGCCACCGGCAGCACCATTTGCAACGCTACAATAGACACCTTGTACAACGCCCCCATACCGCTTGTCCTGTTCGGCACGACCGGCGCCGGCGCTGCCGCGTTGCTGGGAATAAACCGGTTCTGTCCTGAAGCAAGCTGCGGTAGGTGTGATTAATTTAAAATGTTAGCAAGGTTTATTATGTAGAAAAGGAGAATAGTAACATGAAAAAACTAAATTCCCGGCGGCTGACAGCCATAGTTTTGCTTTTTTTCACGGCAGCTCTCCTAGTGAGCGGCTGCTCCGGCGGCAAACAAGCATCCAATGAAACACCCGGCAACGCGCCACCTGCCGAAAAACATCTAATGATCTATGCCGGCGCGGCGAGCCAACCTCCGCTGGAACTGGCGGCCAAAGCTTTTGAGCAAAAAACCGGCGTGAAAGTCGATATGGTATTCGGCGGCTCAGGCTATGTGCTGACGCAAATGAAACTGGGCAAAAAAGGCGATTTGTATTTCCCCGGTTCTTCTGACTTTATGGAGACAGCTAAAAAGGATGGCGTCGTGTACCCGGAAACCGAACAAAAAATTGTTTACCTTGTTAATTCCATCAATGTACAGAAAGGAAATCCTAAAAACATTAAATCGCTGAAAGACTTGACCCAGCCGGGCATTAAAGTGGCCATCGCCAATCCCGAAGGTGTGTGTGTGGGACTGTACGCCGTGGAGATTATTGAAAATGCCTTTACGCCTGAAGAGAAGCAAGCCTTTCGGAATAATATAGTTAATTATACCGAAAGCTGTGAAAAAACAGCTACCGCCATATCATTAAAGACTGTGGACGCGGTTATCGGGTGGAGCGTATTCCAGTATTGGGACCCGGAGAAAATTGAAACCGTAAAGCTGAAACCGTCTGAGATTATCCGTATCGGCTACATTCCGATCGCCGTATCTAAATTTACTGAAAACCGGGAACTGGCCCAGCAGTTTATTGATTTCCTGCAGTCGGAAGACGGCAAGACTGCCTTTAAGAAATACCAATACTTTATGGAGCCCGCCGAAGCGGTTGACTACATTGGTGAAGACAGGCCGGTCGGTGGAGAATACACCCTGCCTAAAGAGTGGTTAAAGTAGTGAAACTAAAACAATTTTGCCTGGCAGCAGCTTTCACTACCTTTCTCATGTATTTTTTATTAATGGCGTCACTGGCATATTTCTTTTCCGGGGAGCGTTTCTGGGAAGTGCTGTTATCGGAACGGATGCTGTTCTCGATCCGGTTAAGTATAATGGCTGCGACAATAGCCATGGGACTGGCCATGCTGTTGGCCGTGCCGACGGCTTACGCCCTTTCGCGCTACGATTTTTTCGGCAAAACTTTGCTTGACACCTTGCTGGAATTGCCGATGATTGTTTCACCTGCAGCCATTGGCGCCATGCTGCTGATATTTTTCAACACTCCCCTGGGGGAGTGGATACAAACTAACTTCCAACAATTTGTGTTTACCGTCTATGGCATCGTGCTGGCCCAGTTTGTAACCGTAGCCGGTGTGGCAGCGCGCCTGGTCAAATCCGCTTTGGATGAAATACCGCCACGTTACGAGGCAGTAGCCAGGACGCTGGGCGCCTCGACTTTTGCAGCTTTTCGTACTACAACGCTGCCGCTTTGCCGCCGCGGCATTTTCGCCGCTGCCATCCTTACCTGGGCGAAAGCAATCGGAGAATTCGGCGCTACTATAACAATTGCCGGCACAATGGCCATGCGCACGGAAACCATGCCGGTCGCCATCTATATGCGGCTGGCCATATCGGATATCAAAGGCGCTGTTGTTTGCATCGGCATATTGCTCTTTATCGGGATCAGCGTATTGTATGCGGCCAGGCTCATTGCAAAGAGGGGAATTTATGCTGGAAATTAAGGGGTTGTGTCTAAAAGCCGGTAGCTTTCAAGTCAATCAGATAAGTTTTTCTGTACCGACGGGGAGTTGCCACGCCCTGGTGGGGGCGACCGGAAGCGGGAAGACCCTTGTCTTGGAGACAGTTGCCGGACTGCGCAAAGCTCAAGCCGGCAGCATTAACTGGCTTAACCGGGACATTACCGTACTGCCGCCGGAACAAAGGGAACTGGCCTATGTGCCTCAGGACCTGGCCCTCTTTCCCCATATGAATGTACGGGAGAATATTGAGTATGGACTGAGGATGCGGAAACACCATGCGCCGGATAAGCGCAGCGATGTGGAAAAACTAACTCACTATTTGGGAATTGGGCACCTTTTAGACCGTTCCATTCAGAATTTAAGCGGCGGTGAGCGCCAGCGCACCGCTTTAGCCAGGGCGCTGGTTCCAGGTAATAAACTGCTGTTGTTGGATGAACCGTTTTCAGCGCTGCACGAGGCCATGCGCAAAGAACTGTGGTTATTGCTGAAAACATTACAGCAGCAGTACGGTATAACTATTCTCATTGTAACCCACGATATGGAGGAGGCTTTCTTACTTGCTGATTCGGTCACTTTTATTGCCCGTGGCGTAGTGGTCCAATCCAGCGAAAAACAGCAAGTATATAGCTGTCCGGCCAACGTGGAAACAGCCAAATTTTTTGGTGTGCAAAACTTGTTTCCCGCAGAAGTAGTTGCTCATAAGAGTGATAGTTTGGCACTGTTTTGTCCCGGCCTGGGTATAGTTCTGCAGGCCAACAACAGCGATTGGACGCGGCTCCTCCCAAAAACCTCTGTTACCGTCGGGATACGGGCTGAAAACATTATCGTTGAGACAGATGTAACTATGGATAACGCTAGGGAGCTGCCCGCTCTCAATCAAGCTGCTTGTACGGTAAAGCAGCTATACCAGAAAAGGAAAGGTTTGATTTTGTTACTTCAACCAGACAACGGGGATGGCAAATGTCTTTTGGAAGCTGAAATTGCAACCGACAGCTTAGGACAGGTGTCCGAACTTTCCGTCGGCCAAAAGGTAGTAATATCACTGCCGGCGGAACAATTTCTTTTGTTTGCCGAGTAAAATTTAAAACGCGATTACTGAGGAGACCAACCTTTAAACCTCCATCAACCGCGTAAAATATTACAGGGAAGCAATGAACTGCTTTAAGGTTTCCTTCATTTGAAGCAGTTCATTATATTCTTTTTGCCACTTTACTTCCTTATCAACGCGCTCCTCCTCGTTCATGCTTGCCTCATTTAAGGCTTTCTGCAAAGCAGAGCGCAGGCCCTGGGATACTGCGTCGGCCCGTAACCTGATTTCGCCGGCCAGATCCCGCGCACCTTCCTTTAAGCTGTCCACCAGATCAGAGCGCAACCGGCCGCAGTTCCGGTCAAAAAGCTCAATTAGTTTACCTTTGGCGTTCTTGAAGAGTTGGGCGCCGATCAGCGCTTTGGGAAGCAGGCCGAAAGTTGTCAGCGTTTCCAGGGAGGGTATGAATGACGGGTGCTCAGCAAAGTGGAAAGAGAATTTTTTTGCTCCCAGGATGTATTCTTTGGATGCTGATTTTTCAAGAGGAATTTCAAAAATCTCGGCGGAAACGGAAAGCATCCTGTCCACGATTTCTTCAATGCGGTTAAGGAATCTGTAAGCGACGGTTTTAAACTCTTCCCGTACCTTTGTGCTCTGTTCAATGCGCTTTTCATCTAAAACCATTTCAATCAGGTCCTTGATAAAGCCGTTATAGGCAGAGTTTAGCTCTTTTGCGGACTTTCCAGGCGATTCTTTTTTGTAAAAATCCTCTAACCAGCCTAGTATTTCACATGTTTTAGCCTGCCGGAATTCATTGAGATCTTCCCCTGTCATATCACTTATACGGTCTACCTCGCGGTAAAGGAGATAGATCGAATCTTCCCGTTCACGCTCCAGCTTATCCAGCTCGGCAGTTAAAAGAACAATTTTCTCATCCAAATCCCGGAACGAGCTTTCCATAGCCTTTCGCCATAGCAGGAGTTCCATTTCCAGTTCGTTAATTGCCCGTAGTGCTCTGGCGGCGGCGGCCTCCAGGATCAGGCGGCCCTTTTCGTTCCGGATAAAGCTTCCCAATACTTCTTCCAATTTTTTTATCCCGCTGGTGTCCGCCATAATGGACTCACCCTTGCCGGTTCTGGCAAGCAGAGCCTGCCGCGCCGATAAGGGGATCATGTTATATGCGCCATCACCAAGTTCTTCTCGTAAGGTTTTTCTAGTATATTCCAGGGCTTCGTTAACATCTTCCGCCGTAGCGATATCGATTTTATTTAAAACAAAAAATAGTTTGTTTGTATATTGTAAAATGTCCTTCAAATAGTCTATTTCGTTTTTGCCCAGCGGGGCATCGATGGAGATCATAAAGATAGCGGCGTCGCAATAAGGAAGGTAGGCATAGGCGGCGTTGGTGTTGTGCTGGTAAACTGACCCGACGCCGGGAGTGTCAACCAGTATGACGCCTTGTTTCAACAATTCCGAGGGGTAGCTGATCAAAACCTCCCTAATCCTTTTTACATTTTTGGGATTTTCCCTTTCAGTAACGTAACCTCCAATTTCATAGATTGGGATTTCTTTTCTCGTTCCGTCCAGAGTAATTACATTCACTTTTAGCTGTCTTCCATATTGAATTATAGTCGGAATAGCGGTCAAGGGCACAATAGCGGTGGGCAGTAATTGGCCCCTCAAGAGGGCATTTATAAGAGTCGATTTGCCACGTTTGAATTCACCAAGTATAACTAAAGTAAAATCTTCCTGCGCCAGTCTCGCTTTGCTTTCTTTTAAAAGTGAAGCCGCCGGGCTATTTCCTTTTTCCCAGGCCAGGTCGGCGACTTCGTCCAATATCTTCATGATAGAGTTAGCGTGAAAACAATTCAATTACACAACTGAAGGAGTAAGCCTAAAAAAGGACATACTTATCCCTTGGTTTAAAAAATTGATTTTTTAAGCAGATTGTAATGATATTGCTAAAATGTCCGAGGCTTG
>NZ_QFFZ01000039.1 GCF_004369225.1 Pelotomaculum propionicicum | reverse complement strand
TATAGGTGCCCGCCACCGGGTTGGGCAGCTGGAAGGTATTGCCGCTGCCGTATGGGCCGCTGCTGTACCAGTTGCCGTTCGGGGCCTGGAACCAGAACTGGTAGACGGGGTTGCTGCTGCCGGTAGCCGTGGCTGTAAACGTAACCGCTGTACCGGCCGGCTGCGGGCTGGTCTTATCGGCCGCCAGGGTTACACTGGTTACTTCCCCGCCGGAAGATCCGGCAATACCAAAGCGCGCGGAAGCAGTGGCGGCAGGTTCGGTCAGGTTGTCAACACTCACACCGGTAGCCTGTCCGGAATATCTATTGCTGTTTGGGCTGGTCAGGGGAGTAAATGTTTTAGGCGGAGTGTAGAAGTCCCCGGCGTCGGCATACCCATCCCCATATTCAATTTCCTCCAGTCCGTCGGCCTCCATCAGACGCAACAGCTTGTGGCCCGTATATGAGTTATCATAGAGGAAATCGTCGCCAGAGCTATTGAGAGTCGCGTCCACATGCCATATAAGCATACCGTCGGCAGGGTAGTTGTACGGGTCGTTGCCCGCGTTGCGCTTACGGTACTGGGCCATAAAAAACTCTCCGTATGGACTGGCGGTGGCGCCAGGCATGATCAATACGGCATCATCGGTACTCCCTGAAGGGTAAAGCGCCTTTGTCTGAGTTCCCGACGCTATGACGGTGGGGTTGATCCATCCCAGCAAGAATTTTGAAAAACAGTTGTGATCACCCCAGTTGCTGTCCATCATGTCCAGCCATCCCACTCCTCCGTTTGGCCCTACGGTTTCGTCATAATCGTAATAATCCGGCAGGCCGAGCAGGTGCCCTGTCTCATGGATATCGGTGCGGGGTGAATACAGGCCTGTCCAGGTGCCGTTTGATCCCCTGTTATACCAGGACCAAACATACTTGTTTATTCGTTTGCCGTCAACGGTAAAGCCCGTATTATAATACCAGCTGGTTTGATAGGCCCACCAGAAACCGCTCCAGCCGTTATCCGGGCCGGTCCACTTTATAAAGAGAGCCTCAATATTTCCGTCACCGTCATTGTCATACTGGGTAAAGTCGTGACCTTCACTATTATAATAGTTAACTGCTTCTTTAATTAGGGCTTCCTGACCGTAACCATCGCCGAGATTTTCATAGTACGAACGGTTGTACCGGGCTCTGTACCAACCCAGGACATTGCCAGTAATATTAAGCTGTTGGTAAGACGAACGCTGGTAGAATTTATTTAAACTTTCGTACGGAGCGTTGGCCGAATTACCACTACCGAAAAAACCGGAGTAAACATCATTTACTGTCTGGTTTGAAGCATGAGGGTAGTCCGGGAAATCCACCAGAATTACCAGGGCTTTGGGCGACCCTGTCGCCGGGAGCCCGCCACTCCATTCGCCGGGAAGCTGGTTATCGCTTAGCTGTCTTTCAATTTCCTCATCAGACAGACCACGCTCTTTCATGTTGATGCGTTGCAGATTATGGTACAGGTTTCTGATCAGGGAGGGGTCTGTCTTCTGGTTGCCGATGTTCTTCGCCTCCCTCACCCGGTCGTCAAAAGTGCCGTCGAGCTTGTACTGCGCAATCTCATCAGGGGTTGGCCGTTCCATGGCATAAAGCGTACCCGGAATAGTTAAACCAATAATAAGGAAAACAAGTGTGGCTAAAAACGATCTTCTAAAACTAATACTAATTCACCTCTCTAATTAAAATTAATCTAAACTGCCCAAACATCACCTCCATTATTATTAGACTGTCTTACAAGCATACCTTAATCTAAGCTTACTTCGACACAAAGGATAATTATTCCTTGAATAATAAATGATAAATTTCGACGAGCTTTCAGCAGGATCTGCCCCCTGTTTATAGAACCCGTTTATATTCAGGACCATATGTTGCAAAAAAAGGAGAAAGGAGAAAGCATACAAATCTCTGCCCAAGAGGAGAAGTATCTTTATCAAATGGGATGACCTTAATAATTCCACTGCACGCTTTAGATAGTGAGACTACTATTACTATCGGCAGAGCATCTAATGACTTAACTGTAAACCGGATTTCAGCAGTCTGAAGGAGGTTATAAGCCGGTGAAATTTTTCAACTGGGAATTAAGGCTGGGAGTTTATCTGGTCTTATTATCATTTATAATCTACCTGATAAAATACTTCATCATCAGTGACCTTCAAAACACTTATATCTTTGTTCTCAACGCGCTTGGCTTTCTGCCCGTCAACGTCCTTCTGGTCACCGTGGTCCTCAACAAACTGCTCACGGTCCGGGCCAAGCGGGACCGGCTGGAAAAGACAAACATGGTCATCGGCATGTTTTTCAGCGAAATGGGGACCCACCTGCTTTCCTTTATTGCTAAAAAAGACCCCAACCTGGACAGCTTCAAAAACGAACTGCTGATCAGCGACCGCTGGTCTGCTCAGGACTATACCAGGCTAAGAGACCGGCTTAAAAAATACGCTTGTAATATCGAGATTGATCAAACCGGCCTGGCTGAGCTCAAACACCTTCTGAACGGGAAAAGGGACTTTCTGCTCAGGCTGTTGGAGAACCCGGCGCTGCTCGAACATGAATCCTTTACCGAGTCACTCCGCTCAACTCTGCACGTGGTTGACGAACTTGATCACAGAAAGGGTTTCGCGGATCTGCCCGACAGCGACCTGCGCCACCTGGCGGGTGATATTAAAAGGGCGTACAGGAACATGGCCGTCCAGTGGCTGGCTTACATGCAATACCTGAACAGAAATTATCCCTATCTGTTCTCTTTTGCCCTGAGAACCAACCCGTTTGACGAAGCCGCCTCACCGGTGGTAAAGGAATAACACCACCCAGGCTATTAAACAGGATGAGACAAGAGAGTGATCTCTTGTCTCGCTTTAATCATAAGTCACTAAGTCGTAGGCTATAGGCCGCAGGCATATCCTGCATTCCTATTTGGTCTTTGACCCAATAAAATTTACATACACACCTACGACTTACGACCTACAGCTTATGACAGCTTTATGCGCCTTACGGCCTACGACTTACGACTTATAGCCTATTTATCTCACTTACCTTTACTGAGCTGCCTGAGCTCGTTTTTTAAGACTTTGCCTGTGGAGTTTTTCGGCAGGAAGGCCAGCTCCACAATGTCACGCGGCAGTTTATAGGCGGCCAGGTTGGCCCTCAAAAAAGCTTTTAGATCATTTTTATCCAGCTTCATGCCTTCTTTTAAAACCACGTAAGCCCGGACGCTCTCACCGCGTTTTTTATCGGGCGCCCCGACCACTGCCGCTTCTTTTATGGCGGGGTACTGGAACAATACTTCTTCCACCTCGCGCGGGTAGACATTCAGACCGCTGACTATAACCATGTCCTTTTTGCGGTCGACAATGTAAACATACCCTTCTTCATCTTTATAAGCTAAGTCCCCCGTGTAAAGCCACCCTCCCCGCAGGGCTTCGGCTGTTTCCGCGCTCAGGCCGTAATACCCCGACATGACGTTGGGGCCCTGCACAATCAGCTCGCCTACCTGGGCGGGGCCGGTTTCCCGCCCTTCCTGGTCTACTACCCTGACCTTTACACCCGGCAGGGGCAGGCCAATCGAGCCGGGCTTGGTAGCATCGACAGGGTTGAAGCAGCAAGCCGGTGAAGCCTCCGACAACCCGTATCCTTCTATAACCCTCTGCCTGGTTTTAGCGAAAAAGCTGTTAATGGTCTCCAGTGGCAAAGAAGCGGCGCCTGAGGCAAAGAGGCGCACTCCGGCCAGTTCCTCCGGCTTGGCCAGAGCGGCGTAATAAGTGTACATGGCCGGCACGCCTAATACAACTGTGACTCCCTGATCCCGGATCGTGGCTATGACATCCTTGGGTGAAAAAAGCTCAACAACGGTAACGGACGCGCCGGTATAAAACGGAGCCAGCACCGCGCAGGTCCAGGCAAAACTGTGAAACATCGGCAGCACGCACAAAAAGTTGTCCTCTCTAACGGCACTGAGGGCTTCAGTCACCGATTTGGCATTGCTGATCAGGTTGTGGTGGGAAAGCATGGCGCCCTTTGGCCGTCCCGTGGTGCCTGAAGTGTACAGGATGGCGCAGGTGTCTGATTCCCCTACGGGAATTTCAGGGGCAGCCGGATAGGCAGCCTGCTCCAACGCTTTATTAATTTCAGGAATATAGATCTGAACCACCGCCGGGGACACATCATTACCGGCAGGAAGCACCAGCTGTTTGTCAGTGACAATATGTTTCGCTCCGGCATCTTTCAAGATAAAGGATATCTCGCGGGGTGTGAGCATGGTGTTCAGAGGCACGACCACACAACCGAGGCTGGCAATAGCCATATAGCTAAAGACAAACTCCATGGAATTAACGGCAAAAAGGGCTACATGATCCCGCGGCCTTATTCCCGCGGCATAAAAATAATCCCGGTATCGACCTGTCGTTTTTTGGAGTTGGCCATAATTAATCCTGACATTTTTCTGACTCAGGGCCAGGCTGTTATTTTCTCCCCGGAAAATCAACTGATGAACAAGCATATCTTACCTCCCTTAAAATTTGAAAATACTTTCGGAAAGTCCTACCGTTTGTCATTGCGAGCGTTAAGCGAAGCAATCTCCGGCTCTTACCCCCGCTTTATACTGTGAGATCGCCACGTCGCTTTCGCTCCTCGCGATGACAGGACGGTCTTTGCAAACCAACTTTTCGAAATTACTCATTTGAATTTGCTCAATTATCTGTCTGTTTACCATATAATAAAAACCGCCTGAGCAAAGCGGCCAAAAATTAGCGTTAAAATGTTATCAGCAGCGGTATTAGAAGCGGCGCCAGCGCGGACAGAGCAGTACCGTTGATCACCGCGATTACGGCAATATCGGCGTCGGTACACCTGGCTATCAGCGGCAGGGTGGTATCCATGGTGGTAGCCCCACCCGGAGCGACAGCCGCCAGCCTGCTTAGTTTTACCGACAGTAAAGGTATAACAATGAAGGTTAAATCTTTGAAAGACCATGCCCACTTCCATCCGCACTTTGTTGCTCACACTGTCTTTGGCGGTCAGGTTAATGCCGTCAATTACTATTTCGCCGGAAGTAGGCTCTTCCAGGTAATTCAGGCAGCGCAGAAATGTGCTTTTTCCCGAACCGCTCGGCCCGATTACCACCACTACTTCCTGTCCGGCCACGTGGCAGTCGATGCCTTTTAACACTTTATATGGTGGCGCCGGATGTGTCGGAAGTCCCGGTTTTTCCGGTGCCCGTGTCCGGGCTGGTTTTCGAGCCGGAGGGGGTTTTACCGGTTGCAGTGCCGGTACCGGATCCGCCAGGTTCTATTGGTGTGATAATCACCGTGGCGCCCCCGCTGCCGCTTGTGCCGCCCGAGCTGTTGCCCGTGGTCTGGCCGGGCTTGGTGGTGGTTGTCTTGGAGGAACCGCTTTGGCCTTGCTGTGTTTTTGAACCGGCCTGCTGTTTACCGGCAGCAGGCGTCCCTTCCTTATCTTCCTCGCTGGTTGACTGTGTTGACGTTGTTTGAGGCGCCGCGTACTGGCCGGTTAAGGGTGTGTTTAGAACAACTTCCGTAGCAGCTTCCCCGCTGAACAGTTTTGCCAAGGTTTGTTTGGCTTCCGCGGGATCGACTCCCCAGTAGCTTACTCCGTCAATATCTACTGGCCGTCCCGGCAGGGTTTGAGCTAACATATTGTAATTTTCATTGTTTTTCATGGCCGAAGCCATTTTTACCATGTCGCTCACACCCAGGTTGGTCTTGACGTACTTGTTGATTTCGGGGATCAACTTGGGCAGTTTGGTTATGGTTGAGGGCTGAAGCATTTCTTTGCCCAGGGCCATCAAAAACTTTTGCTGGTGTTTAGTCCGGTCAATATCCCCCAGGGCATAGTCCCGGTACCGCACGTACTGGAGCGCCTTATCACCGTTAAGCCGCTGCACGCCCTTACTCAGACTGATCTGGTAGACCCCGCCGTCAGTCTCATCCTCATGGTACATATTCTGCTCCACATCCAGGGTTACTCCCCCGAGAGCGTCAACAATGTCCTTGAAGCCGCTGAAATTAGTTAAAACGTAATACTTGACCTGTATTCCCAGCAAGCTGGACACAACCTTCATAGAAAGGTCCGGCCCGCCGTAAATGCTGGCGCTGTTGATTTTATCCATCCCGTGGCCCGGGATGGCCACTCTGGTGTCCCGCGGGATGGAGAGCAGCGACACCTGCTTGGTTTTCGGGTCATAGCTGGCCAGGATCATAGTATCTGTACGGGCCATGGTTTCACCCTGCCGGGCGTCAATCCCCAGCAGCAGCACATTCAAACGCTTGCCTTCCGTGCCTGGAGTTGTTATAGTATCTGGAACCGCCTCAGGGAAACAGGTCATGATAATACCGCCAGCCACGAAAACCAGCAGCAGCACCCCACAGATTATAAGGGGCGTTTTTCTTTTTAGTTTCCGCCTGGTTCTGGTCATTTCTCTCACCCCGTTTACCAATAATTCATCTTAGTTGATGAATACAAGCTGTCACTGGATTAATGCCCCGCCCCGGTACATGGCCACAACCGGTGATGTTGCCTTTATGCCGCGCCCGTCTTCGCGGGGTATAAGCATCAGGTGATTCAGTGTCACTAAACTCCCGGCGCTTATGTCCGTCCCGCTGGTGAGGTCGGGAATGCCGTTCCCGACAGGGTCAACCACCAGCGCCTGGCCTCTTCTAACGACAAGTTCCAGCCCGGCCCGGCCTTTTAGCACCTGGCCTTTTTCTAATTCAACGACTTTCCACTGGACATACTGATCAACGTAGCTCTGAGTAACTAAAGGGTCACCGCTCCCGCCCGGTTCACTGTCTGTTCCGGCAAAAGCAGTGTACACCAAAAACAGCGCCGTGACAAGCAGTAAAATTACAACAGCTGCTTTAACTCTGTTCTTACTCACCAAAACTCCTCCCAGCTAATTTTTCGACATATTGACCTTGCACCTACCAATTATAAACTACTTTTATATTAGACGTCAAAAACTCTTTAAAAGTTCGGCCACCAGGGAAGCGTTCTTCAAAGCCTCGGCACGCAGAGGGGCTACCTGCTGTTTCAGAGCAGAACTGATTTGTTCCCGGTGTTCAATAACGTTTTTAATCCCTGCGGACAATTGGTCATAATCCAGCTTTGCAGCACTGAAACCGGGGGGCAGGCCTACCGACTGCAAAAAACGGTTCACCTTGGGGTCGTAAGGAATACTAACCACGGGCACGCTGAAAATCGCGCTGAAAATAATGAAGTGCAGCCTCATCCCGATAGCCAGGTCCAGATTGGCGGTCAGCGACAGTAAACTCAAATAATCGGTATGATGGTCCAGGAGAAAAGCTTTTTCTTTCATCTGGGCCATAACCTCCCCGCAGGCTGTCAGGTCGCCGGGACAGTGCATGGGAACCAGCAGCGCCTGCCAGCCGCCCGCCACCAGGTCGTCGGCGGCCCTGGCTATCACTTTTTTGTAGGTTTCGCCGCCTTTCCAGCGCCGTACAGAAATACCAACCAGAGGGCGCCCGTCCATGCCCAGCGAGTCCAGGATATCCCGCCCTTTTCTTCTTTCAATAAGTGACGGTTCAAGTCCCAACACCGGGTCGGCGGTAACTTCCAGACTGGGTCTGGTAACACCAAGTCCAGCAAGCTCATCTTTTGAGTCGGTGTCTCTCACCGTAACCGAGTTGACCCGGTTCACTACCAGCCTGACCAGCGTCCTGCCCATTGCCGTATTGATTGGACCGATACCCTGGGCGTACAAGAAAACAGGTTTGCCCAGCAGCCTGGCCATAGAGACAATGCCCAGGTAATAAATGATGCTTTTAGGACCGGTGATGTCCTGCAAAAGCCCGCCGCCGCCGCTGATTAAAAGGTCCGATTCTTTGATGGCCTGATACACCGGCCCCGGCTTATCTCTGGGTATCGCGCGGACACCAAACTCCCTCGCTGTATAGTCCGGATCCTTGGAAAGGACAATAACCTCCAGCCCGGGGATCTCATTCCTCAGCGCCAGGAGCATGGCGTGGAGGATCGCCTCATCGCCGCTGTTGTGAAAACCGTAGTAACCCGAGATTACCACCTTAGGCATACTCATTCTCCCATAAAAGTCTTAAAAAAGTATTAAAATCTGACTCTCTTTAGTTTATACTCTTTGACCACCAGCCAGGCAAATAAAGGCAAAACCAGCTGCCGGCGCCAGCGGGAAGGGTTGCTCAAAAGCCGGTATAACCATTCCAGGCGCAGGCGGCGGACCCAGCCGGGGGCGCGCCTCACCCGCCCGGCCAGAACGTCCAGGCTGCCGCCGACACCTATGGCGACCGTGGCGCCCGATTTTTCCAGGTGACTGTCGATCCACTTCTCCTGCTTGGGCGCTCCCAGCGCCGCAAAAAGCAGGTCGGGCTTGGCTTTGCTGATCTCCTCCGCCACCTTATGACCCTCGTCTTCCTGAAAATACCCGTGCCGGCAGCCCGCTACGCGAAGGCCGGGGTAAAGACGGCCTAATCTCTCAGCCGCCTCCTCAGCCACACCGGGCGCCGCGCCCAGCAGGTAAACTCGCCACCCCTCGGCGGCAGCCTTTTCCACCAGCCGCAGCATCAAGTCAATCCCTGTCACCCGTTCCGGTACAGGCCGGCCTGCCATCCTGCAGGCCCAGACGATGCCTTCCCCGTCCGGTGTCACCAAATCGGCGCGTTTAACAAGGTCCAGCAGTTCTCCCGCGGATTGCGCCCGGTAAAGGAATTCCGGGTTCAGCGTAATGACGCGGCGCGGCCTCCCGTCTTTGATGAAAACGGCTACCCGCTCTACAGTTTCTTCCATACCTAAAGCGTCGATACTTGCGCCAAGGAGACTTATTCTCATCTATGCTATTTCCCCTTGTTTAACACTGCTGCCAGGTTCCCTGTACTTCGACTATTCTACCACGTTTCCCGCTATTTCTCCACAAAAGCTATAGGAAAAGCCCCGCCTTGCTTAAAACGGGACCTCCCAAAGCTGATCCATATTAACCGGTGCTTAGACTTCCGCCGGCTGCGGCGCCCCGGCGGGCGGCCCGCCGCCCCGGCCGGGCGGTCCGCCCGGCATTGGACCGCCGGGCGGCGTCATATGGGCGTAACGCTTGTATTCCAAAGCCCTCTGTTTTTCCACCCGTTTCTTGCTCAGCAGGAAAACAAAAGGCATGGATCCGGCTACAATAAGAGCGCTAATCACAAAAGCGTCAGCAATGCCCGAAATAAAAGCCTCCCGCGCAACCAGCGAGGAAAGGATGCCGGTTGCCCCCTGCGGGCTGTAGCCTGCCTGTGACAACAGGCCCTGCAGCTGCGACAGTGTGCTGGCAGCAGCCGGAGAACTATAGTTAATGGTATCGGCAAGCCAGGCGGTGTGGTACTGCTGCCGCTGCAGCATCACGTAAGTAAGATAGGCGATGCCGAGAGAGGCTGAAATCTGCCTGACCAGGTTAGCGAGCGCGGAGGCCCGCCCGATCAGAAAGTGAGGGACGGTGTTCATACCTGCCGTGGTCAGGGGCATCATGCACAAGCCAAGGCCCAGCGACCTTTCCACCAGGATCCACTGCAGTTCCCTGTAGCTGATGTAATAAGTGATGGTATGCAGGTGAAAGGTGGTAATGACCGTGACGGTAAGCCCCACCAGGCACAGGGGCAGGGCGCCGATTTTATCAAACAGCTTGCCGCTGATGGGCATCATCACCCCCGAGGCCATAGCCGCCGGCGCCATCATCATACCTGTCTGCATCGGAGTGAGGCCCTGGACATTCTGAACAAAAAGAGGCATAAGGAATATGGCGGAAAACAGCCCCACAGTGGCTATGCTCAAACAAACCAGGCTGGCCGCGAAAGTCTTGTTGGTCAGCAGGCGAATATCCAGCATAGGTTGCTCGGCAATCAGTTCCCAGATTACAAACAAGGTCAGGGTAAATCCTGACAAAACAAAAAGGTTCACAATATATAACGAAGTCCAGCCCTTATCCTGCCCTTCGCTGAGGGCCAGGAGCAGGGCGAAGCAGCCCGCCGCGCTTAAGATGATACCCGGGTAATCAGCCTTTAGTCCGGATTTTTTCGGCGTTTCTTCCAGGATGGCCACGGCAAGGAAGACACCCGCCACACCGATGGGAATGTTAATAGTGAATATCCACTGCCAGCTGAAATTGTCAACAAGGTAACCGCCCAAAGTCGGTCCTATTGAAGGGGCAACCATGGCCGCGATCCCCCAGATCCCCAGGGCCATGCCAATTTTGTCTCTGGGCACGATATAGTAAATCATGGCCATGCTCACCGGCATCATCATACCGCCGCCAATGGCTTGGATTACCCTGGCCACTACCAGTGAGTTGTTGCTCCAGGCCAGGCTGCATAAAGCAGAACCCGCGGTGAAGGCGCCCAGACAGACAATATATACTGTTTTACCGCCGTAACGGTCGCTGAGGTAGCCGGTAACCGGCACTACCACACCTGAAGCAAGCAGGTAACCGGTCATTACCCACTGGATCTGGTCGGCGGTAGAGCCGAAAATGGACATCATCCTGGGCAGCGCGACGTTTACAATACTGCCGTCCAGGATGGCCATGAACGCCCCGATAATCAGGGTCATCAAAGCAGCCATGGGAATCTTGCCGGAAGCATGGCCTCCTTCTCCCGGGTGTCCGCCGCCCGGGCGGCCGGGACCGGGGCCTGCTCCGGCAGGAGCGGACCGCCCGCCCTGAGGGCTGCCATCCGGACTCTGCCGCGCGGTATCTGCCGGCGGAGTGTTAGTGGTTGGCTTATGCACAGCCGCTCCCCCTATTTAATATATATACGTACAACAGCATTCATGCCCGGCAGAAGGCGTTGGCCCTGGTAGCTCTTGATCCCGATTTTAACCGGAACCCGCTGGACCACCTTGGTGAAGTTCCCGCTGGTATTCTGCGAGGGCAGGAGAGAAAACGTGGAGACAGTGGCTTCACCGATAGAAATAACCTGCCCGCTGAAGTCCACCCCGGGAATGCTGTCAATGGTGAAGTCCACGTTCTGGCCGGGTTTAACCTTATAGAGCTCTGTTTCTTCAATGTTAGCCGTTATATAGAGGCTTTTAAGGTCAGCCACCATGACCACCGGCGACCCCGGTGTGCCTATTTCACCGACATTGCCGATTTTCTTAATCACCGTGCCGGATATCGGTGACTTGACCACCGCCAGATCCAGGTTAAGCCCGCCGGTCAGCTGGTAGTCCACCTGGCGCGCAATAATCGCCCCTTCTTTGACATAGTCCCCTTCGGCCACATATATTTCCGAGATCCTGCCCGGGATCTGGGGGCTGATTTTAACAATGGTGCCGTCTACCCTGGCATCCTCAGTGTCCACATAATGGCTGTTCTTGTACCAGTAATACAAGGTTACGCCCGACAGGGAAAAAATCATGGCGGCCAGCACCACGTAGAGAATCGCTTTCTTTTTCATGCTCCATCTCTCCTAATTCTGCACGCTGACGTTCATACCGTCTACTAAAGTATCAGTGCCGGATGTCGCGACTGCCTCCCCGTCTTTGAGGCCTGACCTGATAATCACGCTTTTGCCGTCCGAATGGCCGGCAATCACCTCGCGTCTGGCCGCCCTGCCGTTTTCAATCACATAAACATAGTCTTTATCTCCGTCTTTGAGCAGGGCTTCTCTGGGGATGATAATACCTTCTTCGTCGTTGGTATGCAAAAACACCTCGGCGAACATTCCCGGCTTTAGTATATGCCGGGGGTTCTGTATCTGTATTTTCACCGGGTAGGCCTTGCTGGCGGGGTTTGCGGCCAGAGCTATGTTGGTGACAGTTCCCGTGAAAGGCTCATTTTGGACTGAGCCGACTTTTACTTTTATCTCCTGGCCGACACTTATTTTATTGACCTGGTCTTCACCGACACTCGCCTGTACCAGCACTGTGTCCAGGTTCACCAGCGTGATGGCGGCCTGATTGGAACTGGTCATTACATTTATATTTATATACTCACCCGGGTTCACATTCCTGGCGGTGACCACACCGCTGAAAGGAGCTCTGACCATGGTATTGGCGTAATCAGCCTGTGCTTTATTAAGCTGGGCCTCATACTGCCGGATGGTTTCCGGAATGGTGGCGCCTACCAGTATGTCCAGGGCGTTTTGGGCGGATCCGTAAGACGCCTTGGCCTGCAGGTAGGCTTTTTCAGACTGCTCAAACTGCTGCCTGGAAATAGTATTTGATTCTATCAACTGCTTGTTGCGCTGGAAATCCGCCTCGGCTGTTCTGAATGTCGCCTCGGCATTAGCGAGGTTATATTCCGCCTGGTTTTTCTGGGCGGGCAAATCTGAATTTCTGGCTTTGTCCAGCTGTGCGGCGTACAAGTCCACCAAAGCCGCCAGGTCAGGCGCGTCAAGGCTGAGCAGCAGGTCGCCTTCAGCCGCCTCGGAGCCGATGTCCACAGGAATGCTGCCGACTTTGCCGCTTGTTTTCGGTAATAAATTGGCCGATCTGAGCGCTTCCAGTTTGCCGCTGACCACCGTGCCGCCGGAGAGTTTACCGCTCTGGGCTGTAGCGGCGCTAATAACTATTTCGCCTTCTTTTGCCTTGCGGGCCTTGTAACCGCATCCCGCCGTCAAAAAGATTGAAATTAAAAGAATGATTGCCGCCACCGGAATGAGACATTTCCTCAAGCTATATGCTTCCCCCTTCTTCACCCGCAGCCAGTTAACCGGTTGCTTACAAAAAAATCATTTGTTTCTTAGCGTAAGGGCCTATCACCCATATAAAAAAATAAACCCTTATGTAATGGTGTGAATTTATTCGCACAAGAGTATGTATAAATCCAGTTATTCAGAAAAACATTCATCCTCTTTTTTCTTCTGATTTAATCATTGATAGAATTTTTTCGTATATGTCAATTAATTTTTGTATGTCTTCTTCAGGCAATTGACTGAAATATTTCTCAGCCACCTTCTTCCTGCCTACCATGCAGCTTTTCATGGTTTCCCTGCCTTTATCGGTCGCCTCCAGCCAGACCAGCCGGCGGTCCTTCTCGTCACGGCTCCTGACCACCAGGCCTGATTTTACCAGCCTGTCCACCAGAGCGGTTATCGCGCTGAGAGAAACACCCAATTTTTCCGCCACCTCAGATACTGTCAGCCGGCCCCTGCTGCAGATCTGCCGCAAAACAAAAAACTGACTGCCGGTAATGCCCGGAACATTTTGTTCGTCCAGTTCAACATGCAGTTTCCGGGCTATTTCCATAATTATCTCCCCGAAGCGAAAAAAGTATTTTTGTCTGTCTGTGTCAGTCATAATACGCCTCCAGAAGTATTCTTAAACCAGTAAATGCTTAACTGGATAAAGTATATGTTTTCCCAAATCTGTTGTCAAGCTTTGTCTGACATAAAAATATATGGCTTGGCAGGGGTTTAACAGGGCAATTGGCAATAAATATGCCTATTGTTTCTTAGGGGCGTCTCATTAAAAATCTGTGTAAATAAACCTAGACTCCTGGCCGGTGCTGAACAGCACCGTTAAAATAAGCACAGTGATTAAAAAAAGTGCCTTAAAGATATTAATTAAAACTGTCCTGGTCACTTTCAACACCACTCTTTCTAAACTTGGGATATGGGATATGGGCCGTGAGACGTGAGACGCGGGAATGAAAGATATAACGTGGCTAAAAGCTAAAAAGCTTGCCTATAACTTGAAAAGACTTGCCCGCGTCCGTGGCGAAAAAGACCCAGCCCAGACAGACATAATGGAACGTTGCCAAAACAGACAGTGTTTTTGTCAATGGCGCCGGTATTTTTTCTATATAACTGATCAGTTTGGCCGCCTTTTTCCTGTATACCCTGTAAAAACACAATCCCGCCCCGTGGTAAACACCCCAGACCACAAAGTTCCAGGCCGCGCCGTGCCAGAGACCGCACAGGGCCATGGCGATCATTAGGTTTTTCAGGGTAAAAAGCAGCGTCCCCCTGTTGCCGCCCAGCGGGATGTAAAGGTAGTCCTTGATCCAGCTGCTCAGTGACATATGCCAGCGGTTCCAGAAGGCGGCAATATTCGGGGACAGGTAGGGCCGGTTGAAGTTTTCAGGCACGGCAATGCCTAAAAGCCTGGCGCTGCCGATGGCTATATCCGAGTAACCGGCGAAATCAAAAAAGATCTTGATCGCAAAGGCATAAACCGCCACCCACAGGTCTGCGCCGCCGGCATTTGAGGGACTTGTCAGAGGGCCGGTGAAAAGAGCCATATTATCGGCTATAATTACCTTTTTCCCAAGCCCGGTCAGGATGCGGTAAAGACCTTCACTCACGAATTCAATCCTGAAGGCCGCGGGGTCACGCAGCTGTTCCCAAAAGGGTTTAAACCTTTTAATCGGCCCGGCGACCAGGGTGGGGAAAAAAAGCCCGAAGGCCGCGTATTCAACTAAGCTCGCTTTGGGCAGGGTCCCCTTGTAAGTTTCCGCCAGGTAGTGCACAAATTCAAAAATGAAAAAGGAGAGGCCCAGCGGTACCACAATCTCCGGCGTAAGCAAAGCCTGGCCGCTGTTAAACGTCGCGGCAAGATCATTATAAGTCGCCACAAAGAGTTTCAGATACTTGTAATACGCCAGCACTCCCAGGCAGATAAACAAGGCTGCAACTAAAACAGCGCGTAAGCTTACCCGGTTCTGCAACAGGGGCAGCGGTTCCCCGGCCTTCAACCTGCTCAGCGCGGCCCCAAGACCATAGGTAGCCAGGATCAGCCCGCCGATAAGCGCGGTGTGCGCCGGGTAATAATAGGTGTAAAAAACCAGGCCGGCCACAAGCAGGGCTATGCCGCGTCCTTTGGCCGGAACAACGGTCCAGTATAGTATCGTAAAAGATGCAAGAAACGCTCCATACACCCAGGTGTTAAAAATCATCGGTTCAAAGCTCCCCGAATAACAGGCTGCAGGTCCCGGCCGAGCAGTTTGGCGGTGGCCTCGTTGCCGCCGTCAAGCATATGCATGGAATCATGAAACAGGTCCGTTCCAACCGCTTCCTGGTAGTCTAAAAATACTATACCGTTTTGCCGCGCCACCTGGCTGATCAGGTTGGTATTCTCCAGGTAAGAATTCTCGTCAAGCAGTTGGTACTTCTTCAGCAGGTCAAGGTTGACCGGGCTCATGAAGATTACAGCCGGAATTTCATTTTCTTTCAGGTACCGGCACAATGCACGGTAGTATTTAAAATTCATGTTGCTGTCATTGACATTGAAGACTTTAGCCAGGTGCTCCAGATCACGGTCGCTCCAGGTGAAGCTGTACCAGACGTTGTACTTGTTTTCCGGTTTGTCTTTCTCGGAGAGAGGTTCTTCCAGGACTGCCTCCTCGGGCTGTTCGCTCAGCTGCGTTTCATCTTTAGAGGCAGGGTTGAAAAATTCCTTTATTTTTTGGGCAGGCGGGCCGCCGAAAATAAACCTGTTCAGCTCCTGCCTGAACCGGTAAACGGACCAGATGGAAGATATCTTCCACTGCAAAAAGTTTTCAGCCTCCATACTGCCGCCGCCATCTTCCAGCCCTGCCGTGGCCTTAGGCTCAGCCTGCTTTACAGGAGGGACCTTGAGTTCTTTAAGTTCTAATTCCGTTAAATAGGGGGACCACACTTTGAAATAAAGGAGCGGGGTCTGGGACATTTCGTCTGAAAAGAAGGGATAGGAGATATTAACCACAACCAGCTGCACCGCCCCGGACTGGCGCAGTTTTTTTAAGGTCATGAGCAGGTCGGCGGGGCGGCCGCCGGGCAGCCCTAAATTAAACACCTTCGCTCCGGGCAGGTAACTGCCGCGCAGTTCATCCTGCAGGTGGGCGGTGATAGTCTGCTCCCGTGCGGGGACGCCGGCACCCTGCACCACTGAATCGCCAATCACCGCAATTTTATAGCCCCTTTGACCGGCAATATATTCCATATATAAATCAAGGACTTCTCCCTTTACATGCGCTCCGTCCTCAAACCGGAAAAACCTGTCATATCCCATCTGGTGATAAACATACCACCCTGCTAAAAAGTTCGATATGAAAAAAAAGAGCGCCAGGGATACTAAAAAAGTAATTCCACCCACAGCCTGCTGCCGCATTTCTTATCCCCCGGGATAAAACAATATATCTAAATTTGTTTTCTTTCGACAAAACACAAGGCATACCCTTTTGTAAATTTTCTGGCAAAAGAACTGTTCATGAAACGTCTTCTTCAAAAAAATCAACCCTTGCCACAGATGTAACAAGGGTGGTACCTGCTCAAAACATAAGTTGACAAGTTAAGGGCCTGGCTCCAGGAGCGGTTAGGAGGCCCTGTCTTTCATTAAAATAACCTTTACGGTCTGCAGTAAAATAGCCAGATCCTTGGCCGGGGAGTACGACTTTGTGTAAAGCAAGTCATATTTCAGCTTGTTCTCCGGGCTGGTGCTGTAACGGCCGGCAATCTGGGCCAGGCCGGTGATGCCGGACTTGACATTCATCCGGTAGATATACTCCGGCTTCTCCTTGATCAACTCGTTAACGAAAAAAGGTCTTTCCGGACGCGGCCCCACGATGCTCATGTCGCCCTTCAAAACGTTCAACAACTGGGGGATCTCGTCGATCCGGGCCGCCCGCAAAAAGCGTCCCACCCTGGTTACCCGGGGGTCGTTTTCCGAGGCCAGCACCGGCCCGGTCTCCTGTTCGGCATTCACCACCATGGTCCGGAATTTGTACAGGTAAAAAGGCTTCCCCTGCAGGGTCAGGCGTTTTTGGCGGTATAAAACCGGTCCCGGCGAGTCCAGTTTTATGGCGAAGGCCGCCAGAAGATACAAGGGAGCGGCAACCGCCAGGGCTGCCAGGGAAAGCAGTATGTCGGTGGCTCTTTTTATAAACTGAGCTTCCTCGGGTATGGCCAGACAACCCACCGTGAATACCGGCACGTCATCCACCTGCTCCAGTCTAGCCTGGGCCAACATAATCTCGTACAAATCAGGCACCAGAGACACCTTTCTGTCCCTGGACACACAGGCGTAAACCACCCCGGCCTTGTCCTCCTGGGAAAGAGTTGAACAGGCGAAAACCTGGTCAGGTCTCACATCGTCAAGGCAATCGCAAAAATTCGTCATGTCCCCCAGCACCGGCCAGCGGCCCAAAATACCGCAAAGGGGATTACCAGGAAGCTCCTCCCTTTCCAGACGCTCCAATTCCTGAACGCCCCTGTCGGAAGAGGCGTCAACCACAAACCCGGCTACTTTTATGCTTCCGCCTGTGGCTGATTCCAGCTTTTCAGCCAGAACCACCGCCTCCAGTGGTTGTCCAACCACGATCACTTTCCTCGTCTCCTGCATACCCTTCTCAAGCAACCATGCCACCCTTCTCCAGAGGGCCAACAAAGCCAGTTGCATAAAAGGCGCGGTTAACAGCACGGAACGTGGAAAAGAGAAGCCGCGAAAAAGGAAGGACAAGGCCATGGCCGCCAGTGCCTGGAAAAACAAAACACAAATCAGCGACGCAAAAACTTCCGCCCACCGCCACCGGTAACTGCCGTATAATCCATAAAAATAAAAAAGCGACAGGGCGGCCAAAGTAAGCCAGGGCCAGGTGGAAAGATAGGCCGCAAAGTTGATTGCGGGAATATTCCATCCGAATTTAATTAAAAAGGCCAGTAAATAGCCCAGATTAATCAACACAAGATCCAAAACCAGGAGTGTTATTTGAAACAGCATGCTCTTCTTCCGCTTGATCATAGAAATTCCCCGATCAAATAAGGATACATTTTTTATTTTTACTTCGCCACAGCAGGACAATTTCCTTTTTAGCATGAGTAATACAGTATTGCAAACTTATTATGACAAATAAAGCTCCCTGTACTTATTTACCATTTCATTTATACTGAACAACTCAACGGCTCTCCGCCGGCCGGCCTCTCCCATGGAAAGGCGCCGCTCCCGGTCGGCCGCCAGTTCCCGGAGCGCCTGTACCGCCGCTCTTCCGTCACTTGCATTGATCAATAAACCAGTTTTTTGATCCACCACCATTTCACTGACGCCGCCCACCGCGCTGGCCACAACAGGGCGACCTGCAAGCATCGCCTCAATAATGGTCAGAGGCAGTCCTTCCCATCTGGAAAACAATACAAACACATCAAAATCCCTTAGCAATTCGGCCGCATCTTCCCTCGCGCCCATTAAAAAAACACTGCCTTGCAGATTTTTAAGGTTGACGAATTCTTCACACCGGGATCTCAGCGGCCCATCTCCGATAATGACAAAATAAACACGTCCCCGGTCCTGATTATTATCGGGGGAGGTTATCATTCGCCCGGCTACTTCCAGTAAAAATAAAGGATCCTTTTGAGGCGCCAGACGGGCCACTGACCCGATGACAATATCTTCCTTCCTGATATTTAGTTCCCCGCGTAAAACCCCTTCCTTCGGCCTGGGCTCCGGCATACCGTTATAAATCACCTTTAATTTATCGTTGGCCGCAAGCCGTAAATTCCGGCCCTTCAACAAGTCGCTTTCTGAAACACAGACAACCCCGGTGCTGACCACCCCGGCCAAACGCTCCGCCCACGTGTAAAAAAAGCGGACCGGCCGGCTCTGATATTCGTTTATTCCCCACCCGTGCGCCGTGAAATAAATCTTCGGCACGCCGGCGAAATAAGCGGCCAGCCTCCCTAAAACACCCGCCTTGGAACTGTGGCAGTGTACAATATCAAAAGCGCCTTTTTTAATCAAAGCATACAGCTTCTTGAAAGCTTTCAGATCGTCCCACAGGGATATATTCCTTTTAAGCCCGGAAATCTCCATCACCTGGACGCCCCGGGGCAAATTCCTCAACCAGTTCACCAATTCGCCACCGGGCGCGCAGGCAACAGTCACTTCAAACTGTTCCGGAGGCAGACCGGCGGCGATATGATAAACCACCTTTTGCGCCCCGCCCAGCTCAGACAGGGTAACTATAAGCAACACTTTAATCCGGGTCAAAAAGTCCACCCCGTAACATTGGTTTCTCTATTCCTTCGTCAGCACATAAAAATAATATACAATATTTTTGCCGCTAATACCTGCCCGGGCCGGGTTGTCCTGTAAGTAAAATAAAGGGAATTTGATCGACTTCCATTAAATTACAAGCCTGCCAGCAAATATTCATTGATAGTTAGTTGCTTTCAATGTTAGTATTAATTGCAATAAAGAAAGGGCTGAGAAAAATGAAATCAAAATTTCATCCGGCTGTGGCATTGCAGATACGGTTACCGCTAGAGCTCAGGGAAAAACTGGAAACAATGAAAGAAAAAACGGGTAAAAGCGTCAACCAGATAATAGTGCAAATGGTAGAAGAGTTCCTAAACGATAACCATGATAATGATATGGAAGATAGCGGGATGCCGGCTTAACCTCAACGGGTGAATTGAAGTTGACAACGCTCTGGGTCTTGCGCTGATTGTATGAAATGTTAAATTTAAAGGAGGGGCATGACACCCCTCCTTTAAATATTTTCAAATAATCTTACATAGGCGCTGGCCATATCATGGCCGGAATACCTGTCAACCACACTGGAGCGGCAATACTGCTTCATTTGATCAAGCCGCTCCGGCCGTTCTAATAATTCCTGCAAAATAGAACAAAGTGCGTTTAAATCCCCCTTTTCCACCAGGTATCCGTTCACTCCGTCCCGCACAACACCGGCCAGGCAGCCAACGTCCGTCGCCACCACCGGCACGCCGCACAGCAACGCTTCCAGCACCACCATGGGCAAACCCTCACTGTTCGAAGTAAGCGCCAGCAAATCGACGGCATTGAGGATGGCGGCCGTGTCCGTACAGGCGCCCATGAATCTTACCGGCGCGTCTAAATTCATGGCCGCCGCGCGTGTTTCATCTTCCATGACGCCGTCACCGTAACACAACCACTCCACTCCCGGCAGATGTTTTAACCTGGCGGCCGCTTTAACAAATAAAAGAGGATTTTTCTCTATAGACAGACGCCCGACAAAAGCGATTTGCCGCTTGGCGGGGTCAAGGCCCAGCTTTTTTTTCAATCCCGCCCGATCCTCGTTCCACGGCTTGAAATGCTCCTCGTCAACTCCGTTCGGAATGACAAATATTTTCCCTTCAGGCAGGCCGAATCTTTCAACCAGCGTATTTTTAATTCCTTCGTGCACAACGATATGCCCGTTCAAAAAATGGTCCACCCGCGCGCTGAGGCGCGCGTATCCCTCCGGGCTGTCGTTGTGCAGCAAATCCAGAACCAACAGCCCGGGCGCAACTTTTCTCAGCTGTGCAAGGCTGAGGTAGGCCAGCTCCGAGTGAGAGATCAGCACCCCGTCTATTTCATGCCTGCTGATCAGCGAGATTATGCAGTCGGTGAAATATCTCCTCGGCAGCAAGTGAGGCAAAAAAAACAGCAGCGGGGTAACCTCAGCAAAACGGCCGGCCCACTCGTTGGGAGAATCCAGGGTAGTGGCAAGGTAAACCTGCCAGCCGCCGGAGCCGGCAAAGGCTTTAAGCACCTGCAGCAGAACTGTTTCGGCCCCGCCCACAGTCAGCCAGGGGACCAGTACCAGAAGGCGTTTCCGCCCCGGCAGGCGGGGCGCTCCCAACATATTTACAAAAGCCCGCTCCGGCTTCACCTCTGATGCCCGGAACCGCTTCGCCCTCGCTACGCGGGCGTGTTTCCTTCTGATTTCTTCGCTCAACTGCCGGTGTTTTTCCTTTGCCCGGTGAGTCATCGTTTTCCCGTGGCGGCGATGCTTGAAAAGCCGCTCCGGGATCAGGTATCCGCCATAGCCTTCCCCAGCCAGCCTCAGCCAGAATTCCCAGTCCTCGTAGCCGATACGCATGCTCTCGTCGTAGCCCCCCACCTTTTCCCAGGCCTCACGGCGGAAAACAGCCACCACGGGAATGTGGTTGTACTGCAAAAGCTTCACAGGATCAAGGGGCTCGGTATACCAGGTCTCCTCCACATCACCGAAAAGCTGTGCCAGCGGGTAGGCCAGGCCGATGTCCGGCCGGGTTTCCAGCAGCATCACCGCCTTTTCCAGGTAGGTGGGGTCAATCAAGTCGTCAGCGTCCAGACAGGTGATATAGCGGGCCGCAGTGGCCCGGATACCGGTATTGCGCGCCGCCGGCAGTCCTTTATTCGGCTGGCGGATAACCCTGACCCGCCCGCCTTCCCCTATCTCGCCGAGAACAGAAATAGTATGCGGATCATCGGAACCGTCATCCACCACGATAACCTCAATATTGCCCAGGGTCTGCCGCAGGACACTTTCCACCGCCGCAGGCAGGTATTTGCCGTAGTTGTAACAGGGGATAATCACGGCAGCCAGCGGCACTCCCTCCGGGAGAATGATCTGGTCAACCACCGGGAGCGCGGGCTCCCGTGACTGACGCAGCCGCTCCTTGACTTGCGGCGGTATGGACCGCTTCAGAACACGAAAAGGCCCCTGGACCGTATAACGCAATCTGGCCAGCACTTTATTCGACATTACCAAAACTCCGTCACGCTTTGTTACCTCAACTACCTTTTGTAACGCCCAGGAAGCCTTATTTTTCGACATCGACAAGCACTCCGTTTCAACTGTCCTTTACCTCTTCGCCACCGTTAAATATACTACATCTTTGTTGTAATACCTGCTTCCCGCCGTTCAATCCGCTTACCGGCTGAGCACCGTCGCGACACTCAGCACGGCAAACTGTCCGGTAGACGGCGCGTAATGGTCCTTGGCGTAGACAACCACGCGGTACGCTCCCGGCGTATCAGCAATAAAACTGTAAGTATTGTTACCGGTATAATCGCCGCTATTGCGCCAGCCGCCGTCCGGAGCCTGATACCAGAACTGGTATTCCGCGCCTGTCAAGCCGGCGGCCTGGGCGCTCAGATTTACCGCGCCGCCGGACACCACGCCGGCCGGGGCGGTTAAGTCAACACTGCTGCCGGCGTTTAACACAAAGGACTTGGTATAAACCATGTCCCATTTGCCGGCCTCCAAATCGGCCCTGTCAAGGGCCGTTGCCGCGATGACGTAGCTGCCGGCCTGTATATTGCCCAGAGTAAAGCTATTGTCCGCCGACCAGTTCTTGACAACCCTCCAGCCAGCCGCGTCATGCAGCCAGAATTCGTAGCAAGGCGTGCCGCCGTCATCGGTTGCCGCGGCTGTGAAGGTGGCGTCACCGCCCGTAGTTTGGCCGCCGTTGGGGCCGCTTACCAACAACCCGCTTACCGAGCCGCTCTTGGTAAAGGTAAAGGTAAACGGAGCACTCTGCACTGGAACGCTGCCGGGCGCATCTGATGATTTGGCGAACACTACCACCGTGTAGACGCCGGGCACGCGCCTGGTTAAAGTATAACTGCCTCCGCCGAATTCACCGCTGGACGTCCAGCTGTCGTCCCGCGGGTCCTTCACCCAGAACTGGTAGACCGGGTTGCTGACGGCCGCGTTGGCGGTTAATGTCACCGCCGTGCCGGCCGGCTGTGGATCAGTCTTGTCGGCGGACAGACTCACGGCAGCAACATGACCGGTGGTTGTTACAACCAGATTGACATTTTGGCCGGCTTCGCTGATATTCATGAGCGAGATATTTGATTGAGTTCCGTTGTAGAGTTTGGAGCCGGGGGTAGTGTTATCCGTAAAAGACGTAACATTGCCGGCGCCGGGAAAAGGGTCGGAAGCGTCGCCCCGGTTGGCGCCATGCTCCAGATCGTTCCGTCCGTCGGCCTGAACCAGGGCAACCCCGTAATGTCCGTTGGAGATGTTGTTAACTTCATTGGCCCTCCAGTAGATACTGTCAGGGTTTGCCATACTGCCGTCAATATGCCAGACAAGCAGCCCGTGGCCGTCTAAATACAGGTCATAGCCGGTCTGCTGCTTGTTTTCGAACAGGAAATATTCCGTCTGACTGCCGGCGGGGGTTATTCTATATACCTGTCCGCCCGCTCCTTCCACAGGCGGCATGGATAACCTGACCCCCGATCCGGAAAAACTATCGGGATTGATCCAGCCGAGATATGTTTTGGAAAAAGCGTCAAATTCCGCCGGCGCTGAACCGTCGCTGTGCGGCCCGTTCCAACTGCCGGCGGCCATGACGGTCCAATCACCGTCACCCTCCGAGTCCCGGTAGTTTTGTGTGTCATACAAATCAGGCAGCCCCAGGATATGTCCAAATTCATGGCAGAATACACCGATGGTATTTAATTCATTTCCATCCCCTTTTAATTCGGGTTCAATCGAATAACAGTCGACCGTGGCGGTACCGCCGTCAACCTTTACAACTACCTGGTGGCTGCCCAGGGAAGCGCTGTGCGACCAGATATCCCTGGTTCTGCCGGTAAATTCCGCCCCGTTGCCGGTGACGATAACAAACAGGTAGGGAATAGCGCCATTGGCGGCATAAGGAGTAAAATCAAAGTTAGCCGCTTTCAGGGCGTTAACCGCGTCTACAACAATGCCCTGGGAGTTTTGCGGGTAGGAGCCCGTGGCGTATTGATAGCCCACATAGTAACTTTTAGGATTGGGCAGTTTGATAAAAGCCGTCCCCTGGTTGGAACCGGCCATATCGCCGCCGGCAACCTTGCCGTTTAAATCAAACAGTCCACGTGAATTTTTCGCAAAGTAGTCCTTCATCGTGCCAAAAGAGGAGCCAAACAATAACTTCTGGAATTCGGCGGTTGAATGTTGCGGAGCAGTATCCGTAAACTGGACACAAAGCACCAGGGCTGAGGCCGTTGAGTCAACCGGGCTGTTTGAGGCGCCCTGAATATTAAATAAGGACTTTTCCGGGCGTTTTGCCGGAGTTTCAAAACCTCTCACGGTCATCTGTTGTTGTATATTTATCAAGTCCTGTAAGCCGCCGGTGTTTTTTAACTGTTCAATCAGTTGGGGATGCGGCGGCATCATTTCCAGTTGACCGGCCAAAGACTGATTGGCAAACAAGAAAAAGCTGATCAAGAGAAAAAACATACCGCCCCTGAATATCTTCTTAACACAGTGCATCTGGCGCCTCTCCCTATACCGTATGGTGTCTATTTCTTTAATTATTACCCTTCAGGCGATTTACAGGGCTCTTAAGCATTTGCCTGGTTTTTCTTTTCAAGCCGCACCCCAGCCCCCGCAGGGCTGTCTTTAATCCCATGTTTGCGGGATCGGAAAAATACCGCAACTGCTCTTCAGCCCACTCCAGGTTTGCCACCCGCTCCCGCAGCGTTCGCACTTCTTCCTCCACCGCCCGCAGGCGCTCCGCGGACCACCGGAGCCGCTTTTCAGCGCTCTGCCAGTTGTCTCCGGGCGAGTTCCAGGCAAACGATGCCCCGTTGGCGCTCAGCAGCCGGAAGAGTTCGTCCCCAAATTGTTTGTAGGACTGAGCATGCAGGCGGACAATTTCATCGTACATGTAGAGGACCTGATCTTCATTCATACTCCGCAGCATGGAGTCCGGGCGTACCCGGTAGCGCGCCAGCATTTCCGGAATACATACTCCCAGCCGGCCTGACTCGTAGAGGGAGATCCAGCTTTCGAAATCCTCCAGGCCGTAGGACATCAACGGTTTGTTCCGGGCAAAGGCCAGGAAGTCGGCCCGCTTGAGGACGCAGATGACCGCCGCCATGTTATGAGCCAGCAGAAAGGGAAATTCCAGATTGTTGCTTATGAAACAGCCGTTGGCCCCTTCAAAATAACGCACCCAGGAATATACCAGGGAAACATTATGGTACTTCTTAAGAACATTTATCGAGCGGCTGTAAAAATCCGGCTCTACCATATCGTCGGCGTCGAGGAAGGCCAGAAACTCCCCCCGGGCCCGGGCTGCTCCGAAATTCCGCACCGAGGCCAGCCCCCTGTTTTCGATATGCAGCACCCGCACCCCGTCCCGCCCGGCAGCCTCAATTTCCCGCAGTTTGTCAAGGCTCCGGGACTCAGTGCTGCCGTCGTTGACAATCAATATTTCCAGCGGCCGGTAGGCGCTCCTTAAGGCGCTTTGCAGCGCGTCATCAACATACTGACCCATATTGTAATAAGGAATAATCACAGACAGCAAATCCGGCGCATACTCCTCCTCCGCCTGACGGGGCAGCGGCAGCATGGCAAACTGGTTTACCGAGGGAAATATTCTTTTCTCCGCTATTTGACCTTTCATCTGTTCAAATATCTCCATCCGCCGGGGCAGGACATTTTCATAGGCGGTCAATTGCCGGATCCGGGCCCGCGCCCGCGAGCCGGTAGCCTTAATTTCAGCGGGGGTTAAGCGTAAAACTTTTTTAATGCAGCGTTCCAGAGAACCGGTTTCGGACCAGTCAAATACATAGCCGCAGTCTTCGTTGCCAATCATCTCCCCTTGTCCGCCGGAAGAAGAGGCAATGACCACCTTGCCCGCGTGCATGGCCTCCACGCAGGTCATGGGGAAGTTTTCGTAAAGCGAGGGGACCAGAATCGCCCGTGCCCGGGCCCGCTGGACCGCGCACTGGTCCGGGGTAAGGTTGCCGGTAAGCTCCAGCCGCCCGTCTTCGATCCACCTCTCGTAGCGCCGGCGTAAATATTCGCCTACTGTAATCCCCCTGGCGTAAAACTCGGTGTCACCGCCGACGAGGACCAGCCTGAATTGTTCCCCTTCCCGCCAGAGACGGTCGCAGCTTGCCAGCAGGGGCAATGTGCCCTTGCATAACTGCAGGCGCCCGATGCAGACCAGCACTCCTTCCTCAATGCCCGCGCCGTTAGCCTCCAGCTCCGGCGGCTGGAAAGGCAACGGCACCACATCTATGTCCAATTCAGCCCCGCCGGCGCTAAGGCTCCCGAGCACCCGGCGTCTTAAAAAATTGCTGGGGCAAACACGCCGGTCGGCGGCTAAGACACAAAACTTTTCCATCCGCTCCACCCAGTACTCAGGCAGCCTGTAATCAGGGTACTGGTTTTCCGGCAAAAGCTCAAAAGTCGGGGCGTGTAAATGCACCAGCACGGGAACACCGGCCAGGCCGGGGTAGCCAAGTAATTTCTCCTGCAGCAAGTAGTAACTGATACCGCCGTAGTCCTGCGCCTCTATAACATCCGGCGGCCCTTCCCGCGCGATAAATTCCCGCACCTGCAAAGCAAATTGGTAGCTTAGAGCCGGCCAGTGAGACATGACGTTAAATGGAAAGGCGGGGTGATCGTCCGGCTCAGGGCCGGGCGCTGCCGACTCCAGATCGTTAACCCCGGAACGAAACCGGAGCAGCCTGAGCCGTGCCGACTGCAGCTCTTCTGTTCTTTCCAGGCCCGGAACAAATACTGTCACCTCGTGCCCCGCACCGGCAAACATTTGCGCGGCATGCTGCATGTAAGTGCCGATGCCTCCGCCGTAGTAGGGGGGATACTCGGTAGTCAAAAACCATATCTTCATTACTTGCCCCTCCTGAAATACTTTTCGTCCCAGAGACCCGTAGCGGTCAATAACCTGACCAGTTTCTTTTTCTCCAGAAAAGATATGAGGGATTCCATTTCCGCCTGCTGCTCCTCTATTTTGCGGCGCATTTCCACAGCCGCGCCGTTCGCTTCATTTAGTTGGCAATGCAATTGTTCGATCTTGGCACGGGACTCAACCAGGTCATTCCATAGTTCCGTACATACCTCTTCCTTGGCCAGGGTATAAGACCTTAATTCTTCCCAGGAAGCGCCGAGTTTTTTTACTTCAGCCCATAAATCACCGTTCACTTTTTCCAATTCCGCTACCCGGCGGCGCAAAACGTGATTGCCGCCCCTGGTTTCTTCCAGCAGGAAAATGAAGAGGCGCATTAATCCGGTGGCATTTTTCCGCACATACCCGGAGTGTTCTTCAATTATTGAAACACTAAACCGCGGTACTTCCCGGCCGCGCATATCCATAAGCAACCGGGGCAAAACCGCTATTTGTTTCCCCGCCGCCGCCAACGAGCATAAGAAAGACCAAATCGCCGCCGGTTCCACAAGTTCCTCCAGGCGCCGCCCCGCTACCGTTTCCCGGCGCCAGAGCACGGGCAGGCCGCCGGTGACATTTTCAGTAAAAATAAGATAACGGTTTAAATCAAAGGGAATGATATACTCTTCCCCCTCCGGTCCGGGACCGTCAAGAGCCGCGTAGCAGGTTACCCCCGCCAGGCCGGGCTCCGCCGTCAAAGCCGCCACCGCCTGGTTTAAAAAGTCCGGCCGTGGCAGTGCCTGCTCCGGCAGGAAAAGATAAAAATCAAATTTGGCGTTTTCCCGCCGGAGGCGCCGGCCCCCGTCCGGCAGCCTCTGGCAAAGTTGTTCTTCCGGCATGAGCCGTGAGTCGCTCAAGTCTCCCGGGGGGCCGTCTTCACCTGAATACCAGACCCGCCAGTTAGAGTAATTCAGGGCCGCCAGAGAAGCCGCCACCTCTGCCGAAGGAGCTTCCCCACCGGTAAATATTGCCACAGGGGGTTCTTCCACCGGCCTTTTCACTATGACGGGGTCCAAGCCGGCGGCGCTGGACAGCGCCCCGTACAAATCCGGCACGGATAGATCCGGCCCGGGCGCCCGCCGGCGCAGGCGCTTTAAAATATCCGGCCTGTTGAAAAACTGTTGGAGACGGCGGTAAAGATTTATTGCCGTACCTTCGAACTTGAGGCAGTTCTGGCCGTCCACAAAAAAATCGGCAAAGCCCGGGATATCATTGACCAGCAAGGGGATGCCAATCCAGTTCAACTCGTGGGCGGCCAGGCAAAAAGACTCGAACCTTGACGGGATCACCGCCAGGTCGCACCCGGCGGCAATCTCCGGCAGTTCTGAAGGCTCTATTTTTCCCTTGAAAATAAAGTTTGCCCTGTACCGCTGAGGAATCATCCGCTCCAGCCGCTCTTTTGTCGACGCGCCGGAGGCGTCAGGCACATCCGGCCCCACCAGCAAAAATTCAGCCCCGGAGTCGTCGCGCCGCAGGAATTCCAGGGCTGCCCGCACCAGCAGGTCCACACCCTTGAGCCGCTGCAGCTTGCTGTAAAATAACACCCTCCTGGGGCGCGCCGGATCCGGCCGGCGCGGGTGGGTTTGGCCCGGGCCCAGGTGTTGAAAGCCGGGCGGCGAGGTCAGGCAGTTTTTTTTCAGTTCATAATATTGCCCGTACCAGTCGCGCACCGCGGCGGAGGGAGCCACCCAGCGGTCGCAGCGGGCCAGGCAATAGCGCTCCATGTCATATAACCGCAGGCGCGCAGGCGTGAATTTGTCTTTGCCGTCGGCTTCGTCACAGATCTCAGCGCTGCCGTGCAGGCGAACCCAGGCGGGAATGTTCCGGCAGCTTTCCCGCAGTAAACGCATTTTAAAATAGATGTAACCCTGTCCCAGGTAATCGGCAAATTCAATGCCGCTGACATTCTCCACGGCCAGAATATGTTGCAGGCACAAGTCAATAAGATATGACCGCCAGTAGTGAAAATACTTGAAATCAGGCAGGCCTATGCGGGGGTCGCCATACCTGCGCAATTCTGAAGCGTGGCTGGCTAATAAACCATCCACGGTATAAATTCTGGCTCCGGGTATATATACTTCTGCGTAACTCTGAAAGGTATCCCGCGCCATGTCGTCTATGTCCAGCAGAAAAACAGGGGTGACAGATCCGGTGAGTAAACGCGCGTTTTCACTTAACAGCCGCCCGATGCCCCCGCCATTACCCGGCCAGATTTCGCCGCTGACGAAACAAATCATTTTTTCAACATAATTATCCATGGCTTAAATATACTACATTTTTCGCACAATACCTCCCTTGAACATGATTATCCTTTTGAGTTACCCGTAAACATACGCGCTTAACACCAAAAAGCGACACTTTAAAAAAAGAACTGAGGATGATTTTTCAAGCCATCCCCAGCTCTTTTTTAAAAAGACTCATTTACGCCTGTATCAAACGGTGCCGCGCCGCGTTTTGAGTAACCTCCAGACTGTTTTTTCTTGCACATGCAAAAAGTCGCCACTATTCACTTTTAATTATTTTCCGGCTTATATTTACTCACCCAATATGCTTTCAAAATTTCAGCGTCGCTTTGTGAATCCGTAATATACCAGGCAAACATCCATGCGCCCGAGGACTTTCCCTGGCTAACCGCCATTTGTATTTCATCACTCAAACTTTTATGCGCACAACCAACGTATTTAACTTCCATATTCTCCGCAACAAACACAAATACGCCTTGCTTATCAGGTGCTTCTATGTCAAGCAAGTCTAACCAGCCGTCATATTTGATAATCCGGCTATCACGCTCATCGCCTAACTGCCACTTCATAGCTCCACCTCACAAACAGTCTTTATATTGTCAGTTTACACGTGCTAATATATTAGACAGCTTCTTGGGTCTTTTGTTCCACTTTTCCATGGATTTTTTATCAGCCAGGGGGATGCAGCCAGGGGGACGGTTCTCTTGGCTGGCGTTTTTCACCAGCCAAGAGAACCGTCCCCCTGGCTGATTCCCCCTGGCTGATTCAACTTTCAATTGCTTTGTGTATGACCCACCTGCCAATACCCGTTATTCTACCAATCTGCCTGGCGGATAAACCTTCCGCGCTGAGCCGTTTTAAATATTCACATTGTTTTTCCTTGTTCAGATTCTGCGCCTCCTTGCAGTGCGCTATCTGGCATACATGCTTGATTAATTCAATGGCCTCACTGTCTTTCCATTTCTTCTTTTCATCAATCTCCAGGCAGGACTCCCTTCCTTCGGCGGTATGGAACACCTTAAACTTCTCTATGGCCTTACCCTTGTCACTATCAAAAAATCCCAGCACAAAATCTGTTTCTACGAGTTTGGGGGTTCCTAGAAATTCGCGGTAACTGCTCCATGTATAGTCAGCCGCCTCTTTGATTAACCCGGCTTTCACCGGATTTTGATGTATATATCTAAGGACTGTTAAAAAATATTGGTCATCTTCCACTGTCTCGCTTTTATAACGATCCTGAAACAAATGGCCGCATCTTTCATATTTCCAGTTATACCAATAAACATAGCTGGCGCCGATACGTCTCATGGCAACGCCCAGGTCTTCTTTTTCTTCCTTCACCAGCAGATGAGCATGGTTGCCCATCAAGCAGTAAGCGTATAGCTTGAATTCGCTTTTTTTCTGATACTCTTCTAATGTCTGCATAAATCTGTTGCCGTCTTCGTCATCTTCAAAGATAGTCTGCCGGTTTATCCCCCGCAAAATCATATGATATATACCCGTCCTGCTTTTCTCTCTGGCTGTTCTTGGCATGGTATTCACCCCTGTTTAATTATACCATTTTTAGAGTGCTTTTACCAGCCAAAAGAACCGTCCCCCTGGTTGTTACCGGTTGAAAACGCCGGGTGCGGCACCCGGCGTTTTAGCTTGATTTTTAATTAAAAGTGAAATTTAACTGGCCAAATGCCTCCCATTGGACAGCGCTGATATCCTTAGCGTAAACTGCAACAGTGTAAATACCGGCGACGGTATTGTTAAGCTGGTAACTACTGTTGCTTGAATAGGCTCCACTGCTTAACCAGGAACCATCGGGCTTCTGGATCCAGAATTGGTAGAGCGGACTGCTGCTGCCGGAAGCGCTGGCGGTGAAAGTAACCACTGTCCCCGCGCGCTGCGGACTGGTCTTATTAGCTGACAAACTTACTGAATTAACATGGCCGCTGTTGCCGGTAAAGGTGAAACTAACACTATTAAAAGCCTCATATTGTGAAGCATTGGCATCCTTGGCGTAGACCACTACATTGTAGGTACCGGCGACGGTATTGGTAAGCTGGTAGCTATTGCTGCCGGAATAGGCGCCACTGCTTGACCAGGAACCATCGGGCTTCTGGATCCAGAATTGGTAATGCGGGTTATTGCTGCCGGAAGAGCTTGCGGTAAAAGTAACCGCTGTGCCTACGGGCTGCGGACTGGCCTTATCAGCAGACAGGCTGACTTCATTGACATGCCCGTATGGTGGTAACGCTGCGCCAAGAATTCTTGCCGCATCTACCCGGCCCCAACCATAAGTCAAGTCATACCCTTGATTGCCAAGATCCTTACAACCGTTCTCAATTCTCTGCATCGCGTCCGTCCATGTCAGGCCAGGTATCTTGGAATAAAGGAGACCGGCTATAGCAGAAACATGAGGGGTAGCCATTGAGGTCCCGTCAGCATATACCACGTTCCCATCTTTTATTAAACTTGGGATTTTCACCCCGGGAGCCACAACGTCAAGACCACTGCCATAATTTGAGAAAGAGGCCAACACGTCCCGGTTGTCAGTGGCGCCAACCGACAGGGTATAGCTTGAAGATGCCGGATAGCTTAAATAACTGTGTCCGTCATTACCGGCGGCGGCTACGCATAATACATTATTATCAGTCGCATATCTAAGCGCATCCTCAATAACATTTGAGGAACTGGTATCACCTAAACTAAGATTGATTACCTTAGCGCCCGCTCCTGCCGCATATGTTATACCCAGGGCAACATTAGCGGAAGTTCCCGAACCGGAGCTGCTCAGCACCTTTACAGGTAAGATGGTGCAGTTGTGGTTAATGCCGCTCATAGAAAAACCGTTATTTCCAATGGAAGCGATGATGCCCGCCACATGCGTACCGTGGTCGCAATCATCCATCGCGTCTTCATCGCCGTTTACTAAATCCAGGTCGATATCCGTACGGACTATACCCGACAGATCAGCCAACTTATAATTTACTCCTGTATCTATCACCGCAATCATGGTACTTGCTAAATTTTGTCCCTGCAGTACCTGCTGCAGCCCATTGTAATTTATATCGTCTCCGGCAATTCCACCATTTTGTCCAGTATTCAAAAGCGGCCACTGGTAATTGAAATAGACATCCTCAGTTAGAGCATTCATTATATAGTTCGGCTCGGCGTACTCTACTTCGGGAAGCTTGGACAATTCCCCCGCCAGGGCTAACGTGTCAGGATAACCGCTATAAAGCTTGACTAAAAACGTTCTCTCTATTAAACCATTATTAGCCGTATTCGCGGATGCGGGTAGTCCTAAAGGCTTAATACTTTTCACCCCGTACGCGCTTAGTTTCTGGTTTAGAGCCGTCAAATACAAGCCAGGGTTATATTCAGCATTTTCACTGCTTTGATTATTAATTGACTTTAATTTAATAACTAGCTCGTCAGTCAGGTAAGGTGTTTTTTTATCGGTATATAAACCTGTTTTAACAAAACAATTTCTTAACTCTTCACCTGAGAAAGAAGAAACACCCATACCTTCCCATAGCGAATTAAGCTCCGACCTGAGATTGTCAGGCAGCCAAGGTTCGATTAAAGCGCGCATGCCGACTATGTTTTTATAGTCTTGCTCTGTTATTACATAGTTGCTTTGTGTACCGTTCCCCACAGCGATTGCTTGCTCTAAGAATGGTTGGAACTGCAAAAGACTCTCATATAACGCGTTCCGGAAATTTTCGTCCTTAACCAATCCTTTAATAAGGTATGGTGAAGACCGGTAATATAAATCGATTATCCTTTTCCCGGCGGTTGTTTTGGTCAACAATCCATCTCTTACAGCATACATGTTTGCCAGCATCTGAAGGCCGGAAGGCCTGTCTGACACCGCGCTTTCAGCGACACAAGGCCCGCTGCTGGGATAATCGCCGGGCGGGTTATTAAGGGTTGAAGCGCCAATCCCAAATAATCCTGTAGCATTGCCTAAAGCTGTCACTTTAATGTAAAACGGTCCATTGTAGGCGATTGGTATTTCAACTAAGGCGTTCGTTCCAGTACCGTCATCATCATCTGTATAAGACGGTTTGTCCAGCATAGCATTCTGAAGGTCAATATACACCCGAATGTATGTATCTAAATTACCGGATGTTTCAAATTTAAAATGTGTTGCATCACGGATCATACTTTCCGGCGGGGTAATTTTAAACCAGCGGGCTTCGCCGGGATTAGTGATGGCATCATTTACAGCAGCGCCGACGTATAAATTTGTCGCGTCCGGGGCGCTACTACCGCTCGCCTGCGCATAGTTTACAGTGAAATACAGGGATAAACCCATAAAAAAAAGCCCTATAATAGCCATTAACAGCAAGGAATTACCTTTTCCGCGCATACTACCTCTCCCCCAATAATAATTAAATTCATCTTTCTAATTAATTCTCTAGGAACGACTCCGTAAAAAATCTGGTTTTTATAATTAATTTATCTCTCCCTGTATTCACCCCCCGGATAGATAGTCACAGTACCGCTCCCGGCATCCCAGGAAACCTTGTTGCCCAAAGCCTCAGCCAATGGACGGACAGGCGCCATAAGCCTGCCGTTTATTATTAGCGGCGTTGGTATCATTTGTATTTTCTTTACAGTTATGAACTGGGCGGATATCCCTTTCCCCGGAGTATTGGTTAAGGTGATTTCATCACTGCCAACCTTGATCACCGCCACAAATCGCCGTGCATTATATTCCCTGGTAACTGTCGCACTTTTCCCGCTTCCATCCCAAATTACATCGGCGCCGACTGCTTCGGCCAGATCACGGACAGGCACATAAAAGTTCCCTTCGAGGATAACCGGCATCATCCGCATGGTATATACCTGACCATCTATGTTATATTCGCTTTTACCAGCGAAAAAAATAATTTTCCCCAACACCTCGCTGGTCAAGCCGGGACGGAGGCAAAGACAGGTTACGATAACCAGTAATATCGCATATAAAGAGAACCTTTTCATTAGAAATCCCTCACTCGAGTTATAATTTAGCACTATATGATAATAAAATCAATAAACATTTTTAATTGCACCACTATTTACCACATTTAGGTAAATGGTAGCTTTCTAATAATCATCTTGATTATTAAATATTTGCTTAAATCCCGAACAAACAACCCTATATCTCCATCTTTATTTCCACATTCCATATGCGTTGTTATACCATTCCATTATTTACCCATCTCCGGAACTCTAACACCATCTCCCTATCAGTGGCAATACAAAAGGGCCAGTCACCGATAAATCGGTAGTTAGCCCTTTTGGTTGTGTCTCTGGTTTATTTTCACCACGCCTTTATGCACAGCCGCCTGGATCAACCAGCCAACCGTCCCCCTGGTTAAACCGTCCCCCTGGTTATCGGTTCAGTTTTCCAGCTGTTTCTTCAGTTCCAAAACGGTCTCCCTGGACAGCCCGGTTATTTCTGCCACTTCATCCACGGGAAAGCCCCTCTTTAACGCTGTCCTTGCAACTTCAATCTTGCCCTCAATCTTGCCCTCAATCTTGCCTCTCGTTTCACCTTCGAGCAAAGCTTGCCTCTTCATCTCGTCCAGTGTCCGTTCGATGTTGGTGATCACTTTCTCCACCTCCCTGGGGTCGGTTTCCTCCAGCA